>JBGCDK010000040.1:0-160577 GCA_045105295.1 Mariniblastus sp. | reverse complement strand
GTAGACCTAACAAGATTTCTGAGTTAGTCAGCCAGAAAGCGGAAGCTCCAAAAACCACGGCTCCGAAACTTGACCCAACTTTTGCCTACGGAAACACTGCTTGGGCCGATAACAAATTGATCGCGCTCTCATCAAACGGACTAACCGTCGAAGGATCGTGCTCTGACGGCGACGGGTGCTTGAAAGGCGCTTTGGCGGGAGAGGATGTGCTTGAACGAATCAACCTAGCGACGAAACTGTACCAGACTGCAGTGGACTTGGATTCAGCCGCCAACAATCTCGACGGGCATCTCTATTTTCGCTTGGGAGTCGCCTATCGAATGCGTTACGACCAAGCCGAATCAGGCAAGCAAAACCAAAACGATTTTACGCTGGCGGCAAAGTATTGGTCCAAGGCGTTAGAGGTGAATCCCAATCAATACATTTGGCGACGACGAATCCAACAGTATGGCCCTCGACTAAGCAAACCTTATCCGTTTTACGACTGGGTTGCGCAAGCCAAAACGGAAATTAAAGCTCGTGGCGAAACACCAATCAAATTGAAGGTGCCACTAGCCGGAGCAGAAATCGCTCAGCGTGAGCGCAAATTTACCGTCACTGAAGAAGTGGCGGCCAATCCGGATCCCAACGCGAAAATCACGGTCGATTCTGAACTGGTCAAGATTCACGCGACAGCTGTTCCGCAATTGATCAAACCAGGAGAAGCCATCCGCGCTCACGTTAGTTTCAGTTTGGCTGATGCGAAATGGAATAATGAGGCGGACGACATGGTCGTTTGGATTGAGCCATCGAAATTCGGGACAGTTTCAAAATCTCGATTGTCATTTCCCAATCCCAAAGACGCCCAATCAACTGAAACTCGGACGGTTGAGTTCGAATTCAAAACCGCATCATCGGTCAGCTCTTCCTTCGAGCTAACGGGTTACGCTCTTTGCTACGTCTGCACAAACGAAGGCGGTCAGTGCATCTATCGGAGGCAGAACTTCTCTTTCCCAGTCACGGTCGCTACGAAGTCCAGATAGACTGTGAATGTTGGGAGAAAATCAACACACAATTGGGTTCGTGGCTTGTGAAACACAAACGCAGGCGTTAGCTTTTGAAGCGTAACCATCGAGAATCCCAAGTGCAGTTCTTGGCTGATGTTACATTTGAATAGCAAACAGGAATTGAACATGCGAAACGCAGTCGCTTTGGTGTTGGGTGGTGGACGTGGAACTCGACTGGCCCCTTTGACATCGATTCGAAGTAAGCCGGCGGTTCCACTTGGTGGAATGTATCGCTTGATCGACATTCCGATTTCCAACTGCCTCAACAGCGGAATCAACCGCGTTTACGTCCTGACCCAATTCATGTCGGTCAGCCTTCACGGGCACATTCGTCGCACCTATTCATTCGACAATTTCAGCGGTGGATTTGTCGAACTGCTTGCCGCACAGGAAACTAATCGCGATGGAAGTGATTGGTACCAAGGAACTGCAGATGCCGTTCGCAAGAACTTGGTTTACTTCAACCAACCGGGCATCGAATATGTCGTGATTCTTTCTGGTGATCAATTGTACCGGATGGACTACCGCGAACTAATTGACACGCACATTAAGAGTGGTGCCGATGTCACAATTTCCTGCATGCCCGTGTCGCGCGAAGATGCAAAAGGTTTTGGCGTTGTCCAAGTCAACGACGATGGAAGAGTCGAAGACTTCGTTGAGAAACCGCAAACCGATGAAGCCATCGAAGCCGTTAGCACTGATCCTGAGTGGATAAAGAAACACGGCGTCGACCCTAAAGGCCGCGACTGTATTGCAAGCATGGGGATCTACGTCTTCAACAGAAAATTGCTCAACGACATGCTGAGCAATTCTGACTACACCGATTTTGGCAAGGAAGTTTTTCCCAAAACGATCAAGTCACACCACGTTCAAATGCACTTATTTGACGGATACTGGGAGGATATCGGAACCATCCGTTCGTTTTACGACGCGAACCTGAGTATGGCTGCCGACGAACCAGAATTCGAAATCATGAAAGCCGACTCGCCGATTTTCACGCGTGCTCGTTTTCTGCCTCCAACCCGGATGGCTGGCGCAACAGTGACCAGTAGCTTGATCGCAAACGGTTGCTTTATCGGAAAAGGTGCGGTGATCGAGAACAGTGTCATTGGTCTTCGTACGATCGTTGGCCCCAATGTCACGATTCGGAATTCGATCGTGATGGGCTGCGACTTTTACGAATCCGACGACACCAGCCAAAAACGAAGCACCTCGCCAATGGAAATCGGAGAAGGCACTGTTATTGAAGGTGCGATCGTGGATAAAAACGTCACGATGGGATCCAACGTTCGAATTGTCAACGCAAGTAATCGAGAAGAAACCGACCTTGAAAACCCAACCTGCGTGATTCGCGATGGCATTCCCATCCTGATTAAGAACTCCGTCCTACCCGACGGCTGGGACCTGGACAACGATGTCTAGAATCGACAGAGCCCAAATTGACAGAGCCAGCACGAACCTCCTGCATCAACGTGGACACTGTTTTTCGATCAGCCGAGCACACGCCTATTCGTCAAAGGTTTGCTTGCAGAACTAGTCGTCCGCCGAAGCTGAAATGGAAAGTTTGGGTGCGTGCTCGCGCGAAGCATGAGCATGTTTAGCTAGGCTTCACGTAAACCATGGCACCCGGCAATTCAGGTCTGACAGACCACTACTAGTCGTCAGACCAGAGCGTTTGTTGTCGGACTTTTTTCGATGCAGGTTTTGATTTTGGATCGGGCACAATTTTCTCGCCCCGTTTGGCTGGTGGTTCGTCCGAGCTAACTACCTCTTTGGGCTTTGCAGCACTTGCCACCACATCTTTTGGTTTGGGGACGGTTTGAGTCGCTGCATGTCGCTGCCGCGATTTCGCAGTAGGCTTTGCTGGTGTTTCGATCGACGTCTCCACGAGATTCAAATTGATAACTTGCCCCGAAGAAACGAAAACCAAACGCGTTGAAATTTTTTCGATCGGCAATCGCAAAAATCGGCTTACTGCGTCACGGTAAGCACTCATTTGCGGACGGTAGTGCCCAATCAGTTGCTGAAGATTTAAGCCATCGGCCGCATCGGTTTTGAAGTCTATGATATCAGCCCCCGTCAGCCGATTACCTTGATAAACCAAAACCAAACGATCAATCACTCCCTCAAGCAACTCGCCATTGAGCTGAACAGCGAACCGCCGTTCGTTGTGGACTTCGAGACGGTTGGCTTCCATGACGACTTCGCCCGGCTGGGCAAACTCCATCATGTAAGTTTCTTGATACGTCGAGCGTGACAATAGCTTTCGAATATTGTCGTGATCGGTCATACCGTAAAACTCAGCGATGAAACGATCGAAGTTTTGCATCGTTGGATCGAGCTTTTTCAGATGTGATTCCAACTGTTCCTTTTTGGGGACCGACTCATCAATCCAATTTACCGCTTGGAAACACCCGTGCAACATTGTGCCGCGAGTGATCGCACCGAGGTTGTCATGGGCTTCGAATATCTCGCCCAGACGCATTTCATCACCGCCTTCCATTCGGGAGGGGCTGGCCTGTGGGATACCTCGGCCTGAACGAATATCTTTTGGAACGACATTGACTGGCAAGTCGATCGATTCGGTTAGATAAAAATCACTCAGACTGAACGGGTCCGTCGACTCGACCGATTCGGTAAATTTGTGCCAGTGTGGATCTCCGGTCTCGTATAAAACACCTTCCTCACGTTCGGCCTGCGGGCAAAGCGTGGCAAGCAAAATCCCGGAGGCGGATTTATGATCGGGTTTGGCTCCATGCGACAAAATAATGTGCGTCGCGTGCACGGCTCGCGTCAGTGCAACGTACAGCACGCACATCGACTCGCGCACGTTGCTTTGTCGGTCCTGCTCAAAAATCGTTTGAAATTCTTGAGGCAGAAGCTTCCTTAGTTTTTCGCCCATGTACCGAGTCGCGATATTAATGGGATCGGTGGGGCTGTCGCGGCCAACCACGACATTGGGAGTAAATCCCGCCCACCCCTGTGTGCGAAGTTTCAACGGTAGCACGACGGCATCGAACTCGAGGCCTTTGCACTTGTGGATTGTCATCACACGCACGCGGGCGGAACTGAGGTCGCTGACTTTCACCTCTTCACGCACGTATTGTACGAATCGACTGGGTCGAAGCTGCCATTGCTCGTTGTCCGATTGCGCGTCATAGGCGATCCGAACAATATGCTGCAGGCGTTGCAACTCGCGTTTGGTGCAGTGATCAATCAGCTGACGAGACAACGATTCAATTGTGGGTCCATAGCCTTCGCTTACCAACCGACTGCGAAGTTTCGCTGCAGCGACTTGGGCAGCCGCGATATTTTGTTTTTGGTTCAGATCCGTTTCTGGCTCAAGCCCAAACGATGCCCCAAGTGGACTGTGCGAAACGTGAAACCGCGCGACCGAGTCGCCTGGGTGATCGGCCAGTTTGATGGCAGACAGGATGATCTCGACCGCAGCTGAATCGGACAGCGGACTACCACCCTCTTCGCTTGCATCGATACCCGCCTGTTGAAGTTTAAAAATCAGATTCGAAACTTCCGCGTTCGTTCTAACGATGACGCCGATGGAATGATGATCGGGTAGTTCTCGAGCCAGTTTTTTGACACGCTGAACAGTTTTGTAAATCACGTTGTCATTGCGAATACGGTCTTTGGTTTCTTCAAATCGCTTTTGCTGTTGTTCGCAATCCGCCGCCATTTCGATGGTGACATGTCCCTTGAGTTCTTTTCGCTCGGTGGTGTGTGCGGTAAACCACGCCGGCCATTGCTGGATGGCCTCGTCGATCATCGGCGATCCGCAATTGTATTTTTCAACATTCAAAAAGACATCATTGACGAGGTCGATGATATTCTGGGAGCTCCGATAACTTGCAGCCAGTTGCTTCGATTCCGCGAGATTGGGAAGCTCGTTGTCGACCAAATCGAAAATCTCTGCCACGCCGCCACGCCAGCCAAAAATCGCCTGCTTCATGTCGCCAACGCAAAAAAACGATCGCAGCGTCTCGGCGTCTTCGGTCACATTTTTGGCAAACGGACGGATGACTTGCCATTGGGCGAGTGACGTGTCCTGAAACTCGTCGAGAAGCAGGTGCTGGATCTGATGGTCCAATCGGAACGAAAACCGGTCGGTGTCCCACATGGAAACAAAGTGAACCAAACGTTCGGTGACGTCGTCAAATCGCAGGTTACCCGTTTCGTCTTTTCGTTTTTCAAGCAGTTCACCGAATTTTGAAAGCAGCTCACTGGTCGATTTATTTTGCTGGATCAACCGACTTTCCACGTAAGCCGTGCAGTGCGGGATCATCAGTTTGTAGATCTCTACGATTTCCGCAGGAAGTTTTGTGCGGTTGTATTTATAGTCGCCATCAAGCGAGCGTTGAAACGAAGTGTTGGATGCAAACGCCGCCCAGTCGTGAACTTTTGCGTAGCCCAGAACTTCATTCCAATGCTTGGGCAACATTTTGCCCGTGAGTTCGACGGCTTCCATGCGGTCGATCAATAACTCTAATTGATCGTCGGGAATGAACTTTCCTGTGATATCCAGTTTGTCCCAAGGCTCAGCTCCCGACTCTCGGTAGATGCCATAAATTTGCTCAACGGTATCGCGAACCATCGTGGCGACGCGTCGTGCCGCTTGGCCCTTGGATAGCATATGAAGCAAGTTGATGACGGAAGAATTTCGCAACACCGACTGGATGGCTTCGTCTTGCATCCGGTTGATCTGCTGCTCGTCGACGATGTCCCAAGTCGGTGGAAGGCCGAGTTCTAATGCAAACGCTTTGGCAACCTTGTTAAAGAAACTATCGAGCGTACTGATTTCTAGCCGGTGAAGATTACCCAGCAGTTCATGCAATATCTTTGCCGCTCGGTCTCGCGACAATTTCCAGTCCAATTCACCAGAAAGCTTTTCCGCGGCAGCGTCATCAAGCGCAGCATCAGACAGTCTCGCAATGATTCGATCCAGGATCTCGCCAGCGCCTTTTTTAGTAAACGTCGTGGCCAGGATTGTTTGGCACTCGGCCCCCGAAGCCAACAATTGCAGGTACCGATTTGAAAGCGCAAACGTTTTGCCAGTTCCAGCCGAAGCTCGAATAATTTGGTTTGGGAATTGTCCCAAAAGTTCTCGTGTTGCTGTTTCGCCTACCATGGTGGTGCCTCCTCAAGTTCCTCTTCGACGTGCCGTGAGTACTGCTCAAACACATTGTCCTGGCAGATTGCCGCGAACTCTTCGGAATACATTGGAGGTTTCTCGTTGGGCGGCCAATACACACCACCGCGAATTTTTCGAATGACTGCCTTGGCCGTTTCGTCCGCGGCCGATAACTGGTCGGCGGTCCAGTCGGCTTCGTGAAAACCCACGTCGTCGAGTTTTTTGGGTAGCAGGATGTAGCCCATTTTCACGTTGGAAAAATCGGCTCCCGCGACAACACTGACTTCCTTGACGAGATGACGATAAAGTGGAAGCTGAAGATCCTTCCATTCTTTTTTGCGGGTCATGTAATGCACTTGGTTAGGCGGCGCTCCTTTGTCTGAGGACTTATAATCCCAAACCGCGACCTGACCTGTAATGTCGTGTTGATCGACGCGGTCAATTTTTCCATTGATCACAAACGGCTCGCCATCGACATTAAAATCATGAAACAAATGTTCTTCGGTGCTAACGATTCGCCAACCTTGCTTTCTAAAATTGGCTTGTTGATCCGCGAATTTTTCCATACGCAATCGCAGCTGTTCGACTTGAATTCGAACGGCAGGCAATCGAGAACCCGAGAATAATCGCTTGACGTGCGAATTCAATTCATCGTTCAAGAATTCGAGAATCTTTTCGCTACTGGTAAGGTCACGCTGGTCGCTTTTGCCAAATGCTTCGAGAACGTTGTGGGTCAAATCGCCAAAGGTTCCCCCGCTGAGTTCACGCCAATCGTCGCTGGTTGATTCAAGTTTTAGAATGTGGTTTAGGTAAAACCTATACGGGCACTTGAGGAAATCGCGGAACTTGGTAACCGACAGATTGCGAAGCGGCTCTGTGCAAATCGGCATTGGAATTTCGAACTGCTGTTCTTTCGGGCAGTCGCCTTCTTTTTTCGTTGTGATCCAAAAATCCGAAACATGTCTTCCGGTGTAATCGAAAAACGCTTTCGCACGTCGAGCGGCAGTTTGAGCGTCGGTAGAAAACAGGAGACGGCTGGGCTTTTTCGGCTCGCCTTTTTCGTCACGCCGCCCCGAGATGAGGATCAAGTGCTTTCGAACAGACGCGATCACGGTCAACGCGTAAACGTCACGTGCGTAGCGACGATCGTTGTCGAGGATTTTTAGCTTCTTACATAATTCGTTGGGCAAAAACTGATGCCCAAGCTCGCTGGCGGGAACATGTTCGTCGTTCATGCTCGTTACGATCATGACGGGCGCATCATCGAGAGTCAGGTCCAGCCAACCGGCCAACTCGATGGCCTCGGGGATTGGAGGATCGACGACACGGTGCTCCATTGCGGCTTCGACGGCCCATTCGAGCGCCTGGGCTGCGGTCGTGATCGTGCCGAATTTTTCCGGGACCTGTTTTTGGTTGCCAAGCGCCGTGTAAACCGCGTCGCACGATTTGATGATCTGTCGGTCGCCGGGATCGGTTTTGTTCATCATGCGGTCACCGTAGACTTCGACCAGGATCTTACTCCACGGCTGAGTCCACTCTGCAATCGGTTTCGGATCTCCCAGTAACGGACTTAAAAGCTCGCCGATGAATGCATGGATCCGATTGAGCAACGCGGCCGATTCGGCTTTCTTTTTTGCTCGGAAAATCGAACCTTTGTCGGTCTCATCAAATTCTGTTTCCAATTGCTTGGGCGAGCCGAAAGGTTCGTTGTCTTCGATACCAAGCATGCTGGGCAGGTTGAAGTTTTGAAAAACGTCGAGTTCGTGAATCCACGAGTCGTTTTCTACCTTGGCACAGATGGAACGAAACATATCGGGGTGTCGAACCAGCGACGCATACGACTCATACGATTGCGTTTCGAGATAGTCGCGGCACGCCACCATCAAACGGACAGGAGCGGTTTCTGACAACAATCGTCCAGTGAGGTTTCGGTGCGGAACCTGGATCGCGTTAAGGCTTCGTTCGATCTGCGGGATGATCGTGACATCTGGAACCCCGATCGTTATTTGATCAGCGGACAAATCTTGGTCGGCGGCAAGTTTACAAATTTGATGGGCCGTAGCATCGGACTGGTCTGAAGGTTGATCGACAATCAGAATTTGACCATCGTCTATTTCGATTTCCGTCTCGAGCCATTGCTCAGTGATGAGGCTACCGAATGCATCGAATCGGCCAGCCATCGATTCGGGAGCCGCAATCAAGACGCGGACTTGGGCGGGGTTGGTGGTCGCAACCTGGCGGATCATTTCCGAGACGGAACGATTGAGATCGGCGGCTCCTACCATAAGAATATTTTTGTCCGTTGAGCAGCGAATCTCACCGACTTTCATCAGTCCACCCGCCGCGTAGTTTCTCGCGGCTTGTTTGTCCCACAAATCCACTTCGTGAAGGATTGAATAGTAGCGTTGCTGGATCGCGTCGAGAGCATCCCAGCGTGCGGTTTCTTCTTTTAAAAACCCGGAGACTTTTTTGACTTCACGCGAGACGCTACTGAAGCTCCAAATATCACTGGCCAACCGGGTATGAAGTTTCGAAATCAGCGTCGCGAGCGGTTGCCAATCTTGGAGGTCTTCGACTTCATGGCGTCCGGTCAAGCATTTAACTTCTTCTTCGGCTCCTTGCTCAACGGCTTTCGACCAAGCGATTTGTTGAGCGAGATCAGTGGCCAATTGCTTCTCGGCAACATACAAGTGCTCAGGAAGCTGTCCGACGGTGGTAACCTCTGGCGGCGTAAAAAGAATCGCTTGTTCGTCCGTTTTCTGGACAAGCAATTGAAGCAGCCGTTGTTTCGCCCGTGTCGATGGCAAAACAATAATGAACTGCGACAGGTCAAGTTCGCGCAGACCCGAGCCCTCAGACTGGTACGAATTGACGATCCAGTCGACGGCTGAGATGAGCGGAGGCTGCTCAAGTCCCAGGAAAATGCGTGGTGAATTTGAGGTGGGGGAACCGTAAGATTCAGAATTTTGGGTCACGTGTGTCAAATCCCTGACAGTGGCGAAAATGGTCACTTAGGATTATAGAAGAATCAAACGGTTTGACACGTTAGGTCACAGGTAGAAAAAATCGGAAATAATACCGTGAAAAATGCAGTTGGGATCGGAGCATCAATTTCGATGTTCACGATGATCGAATTCCAGTTCTTGTTTTGCGTCGATTTTCAAACCACTTTGCCACTTCGGTCACTTCATGAAACCCTTGCTCCTCCAGCAGGTCCAGCGTGACACCGTAGGATTCAATGCAACTATGGGCTTCGTTGGGAAAACCATTCAACTCGCCCAAAATGTTGACGAATGATCTGAAAGCCCGCATCGCTCGCTTTCGGCAAAGCTCCTGTTCGTTAAATCTTGCGATGTCATGAAATGCCTGCCAAAGCTTCCGATCATCCAACCAATTGTCTTTCGCCCTAAGCCTAACCGAGGAAGCCATTCCGTAGTCTTTGGATACGCGGGTCAAAGCACGCCTGATCGACGTCTTCATTTCGAATTCTCCGAAACCGGACTGGATTCGTTTGTCTTGATGTAGTCAACAACTGAATTCTTGGCATACGGAGGCGACCGCAAGTCCATCACTTTGTTCGTGTATTTATTTCGAACGGGCAATGATTTCAGTTGGAAAACACTCTCTTCAAATTCGTTGTTGAGTGACATATTGAAATAACGATAGACTTCGATTCCGGTGATTTTTTTGGTGGCTGCCTTGACCTTCGTTTGGCGGTAAACAGTGGGCAGCCAACTATCATCGACTTTTTGATATTCGATTTCTGTGAACCCACACATGTCATCGCAGTAAATCAAGTTTCCATTTTTGGAGAGATCGCAGACAAAGAGAAAAAAATTCTCTTTTGCGGTGATGTTGGTAAGCCGCATTTCCAACAGATCGCCTTTGATACGAATTTCAATTTCGTATTTCAACTTTACAACCAACCGTTCCATTTCCGAAAAGAAATTTTTCGTACCGTCCGTTGCGAAATAAGCCGGCAGAAACAAGCTGTCAAAATTTAGTTGCTTGTCTACGAAGGATTGTTTGGGTTGCTTTATTTTGAAATCAACCAAGCCCTTTTTTTCTCCAAACATAAAGTGGGCATCTCCTTCGATGAACATTTCCGGCGTGGAGATTCTGGCGAACATCGGCTCGAACATATTTGGACCATCACGTTTTCTGGGGTTCTCGAGCAGTTTTTTTAAAGGACGGTACTTGATGATCCTCTTGTGTTTTACGGGTTGGTTTTGATAAGCGTATTCCATCAAGATAGTCGATCCGCTTTTTTCTCCGGCCTGAATCAGTGAAAGCCAAGCGTATCCTTTCAAAGTTTCAATTTCGTCAAAACGTTTTTCGTGAAGCTCACAAAGCTTCTTCAACTCCTCCATTGAATCATCGACGATGTCTTCTTTGCCAAGAAACGATTTGCGTTCAAAACGAAAAGTATCGTCGATCGCTGGGAGCGGTTTGGGCATAAGTCTGCTCAGCGGTTGATCGGCACTCTCCGATTCCGGACTGGCCGTCGTTTTTGTTTCGGACTCTTGATTTTCAACCGAGCTGGCAACTCGCGGCTGGTCAGTGGATTCTTGAAACGAAAGTGCAAACGAGAAAACGACAATCGCGAATGACGACAGGGTTTGAAACATGAGTATTTTTCCTTGGAGAAGTTCTCTCTGTCTCTATTTAACCATATTTTTCACGCATTGTTTCGACGAATCAAAAAATGAAGCGGTGGTATTGCAGGCGATTCCTTTGGTTTTCCAAATCAAACCACCCGCCGTCCTCGGATGCAGACGACTGGCAGGCACGACGACAGATAAAACTAAAACTTTTCTTCTATCCGACTAGAAGTTTTATTGACACTGCCTGCTCGCGACGATAACCTTCTATGCTCCTAGAAGATTTAAGCCTTTGACCTACGTAGGACTGGCCATGGCCCGTAAACGAGCAAGCGCAGGAAAAACCAACGTGAAACCGGCTGAACTGGAGTTGTTGATCCTCAAAATTCTCTGGCAATCGCCGCCGGATGAGTTACCACTTCCCGTACGCGATGTTAGGGCGAAACTGGCTGAGCTGGGGAGAGAACTGGCCCACACCACCGTCATCACGACACTTAACGTCATGGTTGATAAGGGATTCTTGAAACGGACGAAGCACAAAAACGCTTTCCGCTTTATTGCCCAAGTCTCAGAAAAAGACGTTCACGGCTCGGCGATCAATGAAGTTCTGTCTCGAGTGTTCGATGGATCGGCCGAGCATTTGATGTTGGCGTTGCTGGATAGCAAAAACGTCGATGCCAATGATATTTCAGAGATCAAAAAACTGATCAACAAAAAAGCCAAAGAACTGAACAAGTAATCGGTACGTGCAGCAAAACGTTTTGAAATTGCTCATTTGCTGCTGCCGTTAAATCAATCGTTAGGACGCTGTATGTTCGAAACAATTCAAACTGCCTCTACCTGGATCACTTGGACCATTCTTCATTTTGTTTGGATGGGATTTGCCATCTGGTTCATGGCCCAAGGATTTCGATTTCTTTTCCCGTCGACTCGCCCAATGAAGCTATACCGAGCGAACCTATTGGGATTGCTCGCGTTGATTGGGTGTCTGCCAATCGCGGCAATTTTTGGAGCGTGGCATTTGGAATCTGACAATCTTGATCGGCAGCAGACCGCCTACAGTCGCGATGTGCTCGACGTTGATAGTGAAACGAAATCTACGACTGAAGAAATTCCAACGGACGAACCAACAGAGGAAGTTTTCAGCGGTCAGAAAGCCGCAACAATCGCGAACGATTCGGACACCTTGCCTGCCGAGCAACCAGAACCAGCAGGCGTTGCTGCGCCAGATCTCGCAGCCACCTCTGCATCACTGAATGAAACGGTTGCGAAACTGTCCCCCCTGATCGCCATTGGCTATCTCTGTGGCATGGTGTTAATGATGTTCAGATTGATGCTGATGGTCGTTGGATGTCGCAGGATAAAGAACGAAGCATTCACGGATCAAAATACAATACTGTCGAATCGCCTAACCGAGGTCGCCGACAGATTGGGCATTCGAATCCCTGCATTTCGACTGACGGCCCGCGTTTCTTCGCCAATGGTGGTTGGACTGCTGAAGCCAATGTTGCTTATGCCAGCCTCGTTAATTAGCGGAATGACGATGGCAGAGTTAGACGCGGTTTTGATTCACGAGTTGGCTCACTTGAAACGACACGACCACTTCGTTGTGATTCTTCAGCGTGTCGCGGAAGCGATTTTCTTCTTTCACCCAGCCGTTTGGTATTTCAGCCGTGGGCTCAGCCAAACCCGTGAGCTTTGCTGTGACGATATTGTTTTGGCCCAAGGAACACAACCACTCGATTACGCGCGCGGGCTTTGTCATGTTGCGGAATTTTCACAGAACAAAAAGGCTCCAGAAATCGCGTTGGCTGCCTCAGGCGAGTCGCCAAGTGAATTGCTTGGTCGAGTAAGACGAGTGCTAGGAGATTCAGGGAATGCAAAAATTGGACCGTCTCGATTCGCTGCATTGACGATAGCAACATTGATACTCGCCCCAGTCGTCGCGATCAGCGCGTTTGCAATTTCGCCGCCAGTGAACGTCGAACTGATCAACTCAATGAGAAGCTTGCCACCTCAAGAGCAAACTCAAATTCAAAAAGACAGCTTTGTCGTCAAGGGTCGAGTCCTTGACCAATCGGGGAATCCAGTCGCCGGCGCGAGCCTCCGTGGAGCTCAGGCATTGAATATGCACCTGCACGCAACTGCCAACGAGAATGGGGAATTTCAGATTGATTTCCCACACGAATTTGACGCAATGATCATTGCATATTCGCCGGATCGAAAAACGGTTGCTGCCGTGAAAACGAATCGTGAGCTGGCTGCCGCGAAACCGGTTGAACTTAAACTGGCATCTGGGATCGAACACATCGTTACAGTTACCAAAGACGGTCAATCAGTTTCAGACGCAGTGGTTTGGTGTCGCACCACAGACTATCCGTTCACGATTGGCGAGGAGAAGACAGGTAGTAATGGAACCGTAAGTTTACTGCTTCCAGCCGGCGTAAAAACTGCCATGATGATGAGTTGGCACGAAACGATGGGTGTCTGTGCAGCCTCTGCATCAAAAGGCAGTAGTTCACGGGAGAGGGTAACAGCCGGAGCAGACGTCTACGTAGTTGATCCGACAACGGTGTCCGAAAGCAGATCGGATCCTTCAATCGGCGACCCCCAATCCAGCGACTCTTCCAACGAATCCAAATCGCGAGTTTTTGAAATGGCATTGCTGCCAACTCGGACGTGCAAAGTAATCGTGCTGGATGAAAACGATAAACCCGTTTCCGATATTGCTGTGTCAACTTTGTTAACAGGGCGCGGAGACAACAAGAAATTTCTCAATATTTTGCCACCGACTAACAAGAAAACAAATGCCAACGGAGAAGTTGAATTCCATTGGATTCCACCTGCCAAAGACTATGACTTCCGTCCCGGTGTTTTCGGCAACAAGAAATTTAGCTGGAACCAGATGAGGACGCTCAAATCAAACAGCCCGTCCAACGAACTTTATCGCGTCTACGTAAATCGTTTCGCCAACAAAAAAACAGTCAAAGGACGGCTGGTTGGTGGCAAGGGTGACCTTAAAAACATCAGGGTCTCTGGTCGCGGTTACAAAGACGACATGTCAGATTATTTTGAATCGTTTACGAATTCGAAAGGTGAGTTCGAAATAGATTTGGTGCCTGGGATGATGTATTCCATCGGAGTCACCAATGATTACTGGGCCAGCAACGTCGGCAAGGTTCAAGCAGGCGAAGGCAGTGAGTTTTCGCTCGACATTTATCCCGCCACACCAATCACCGTCACTTTGACGTCCGGAAAAAACAAAACTCCCGTGACAACAGGCGGTGTCCAATTTGTGATCAATGCAAAAACGAGAGGAATACATCCGGTCTCTGTCAGAGGAGACAAACGATTCAATGAGAATGGGCAGCTCGTGTTCGGTGCTCCTTCAGGCAATATCAAGTTGCGAATCATGGCCGAAGGTTGGAACCTCGACAGACAGGTTCGTGTCCAGCGAGGCAAACCGCAAAACCTGGTCCTTCACGCACCGGCAATCGGCATGCGAACCGTCACGGGAAAAATCACTGGGCCAGCAGGCATTGAGCTTGGGAATTGCGAAGTCCGCATCAAGGACCAGTATCAGCACCGCGATTGGTCGCCAGTTAAGACGAAATCAGACGGCAGCTGGTCCGCAGAGGTCGACTCGCAGCAAGTGGGCGTGACTGTCTTCACCACCGACAAGAAATTCGGCGGTATCGGTTTCAAGAAAGAACTTGGCGAGACCATGTCGACCATCAAACTGCGCCCGACCGTCACCGTGTCCGGAGTGTTGTTCGATGAAGACGGCAAACCGATGAAAAACATGGAGCTCTGTCAATTTTACGACAACAATCCCATGTTTGGTCAGTCCAACAAACTGGATTATCTTTCAACCCGAACCGACGACGACGGTGCGTTTGAATTCAAAGGCGTAATCACGGGCGTACCCCAAAAACTCTGCCTCAAGAAAACAGCCGGCAGTTATAGCTACATCGGCAACAGCAAGGTTTACAACCCCAGCGAGGACACAACCGGCATCCGCGCCACTTACATTGACTACGCACGTCGTGAACGAGAAAGAAGAGGAGCAAAACGGATGCCCGCAAACATTACTCCCAAACCTGTAACGTTAGCAGAACGGTTGAGATTGATGGCGGCAAAATGCAAAGCCGAATCGATGCATGGGCTTGTAATGATCTCGCCAGCTGATCTCGAGGTAAAAAAAATCGTCGATTCATTGACAGAAATACCTCTTGTTGAGCCGGAAGAAGTCGAACCTGGAAAAGAACTAAACCCCTTTGAGTTTCCATTCGTACATTTTTTGCCACGTGGTCTCACCGACTCATCGAAAACAACGAAAGCATCATTGGATCATTTGGCATCTCTAAATATTGAAAGACCCATCGGCAAACAACTTGTCTGTTTCATCATTGATGGAGCGGGAGAAAAAATCGACAGCCAGACTTTCGACACCACCCAAAAAGATGTCAAAGCCACGTTTGATGAGTTTTTAACAAGGAACATGCCAGAAAAACGTGATGCGAGAAAGCAATATAAATCGGCACTTGCTCGCGCAGCCAAAGAAGGCAAGAACGTGTTCGTCAAAATCGGCGGGCCACGCTGCTCGCCGTGTTTAGAAATGGGAGTTTGGCTGGACCAACATCATTCGGTATTTGAAAAGGACTACGTGATGTTCAGTTTCCATCCCGGTCGCTGTATTGGCGGAAGGAAACTCGCGTTGGAGCTGTGCAAGAACTTTGGCGGAGTTCCCTGGTTCACGATCTTGGACAAAGACGGCAACGAGCTCATCAGCTCGGATGGGCCATTAGGAAACATTGGTTTTCCAGCCGGTCACGACGAATCAATCAACCACTTTATCTCGATGCTGGAGAAATCACGCAAGAACCTTACCGACGAGGATTTGCTAACGCTGCGTCGATCGCTAAAGTCCGATGAGTAACTCCCTGAACCGCTAGATATTAAAAAGGTTTGTCACGACACATTCGCAACCCCTCAACGAAGTGGTGGCTTTTACAGTTCAAACACCGGATGTCGTTCCACCATTTCCTTGTTGAGCTCGATGTCAGATGCGAATTCTCTCGGGACATCATCGTCGAGATGAATAGCTTCAACGGGGCACTCAAACACGCATTGCTCGCAGTCGATACAGATTTCCGGATTAATAAAAAGCATGGTCGGTCCGACATGGAATGCCTCCACGGGACAGACTAAGGCGCAGCTTGTGTCTTTACATCCGATGCATGCTCGCGTAACAACGTGTGTCATCAATTCTCTCTTTCAAAATTCAACTGAGGGCAGAAATAGAATTGCCTTTTTAATTTTTGTAACTGACAATTAGCTCAGGATCCGTGGTACGACGGGTATTCAGATACTTGCGAGAAAACCGGACACACTTTTCTTTGATACCAACAGAATTTTCTAAAATACTTCTTGAGCGTTATCAGGCAGGCGATTCTCAGGCCGCTACCGAGATCTATGCGCGGTACGCACAGCGTTTGCTTGGACTGGCCCAAACCAAGCTTCTGGCATTATTGAGGGCTAAGATTGATCCCGATGACATCGCTCAAGAGACGTTTCTAGCTTTTTTTGAGTTGGCCGACCGTGGCAAAGTTCGGTGGGATCGTGAAGGCGATTTGTGGAGGTTGTTGGCAGGAATTGCGATCAAGCAAATGCATCGAAAGTCAGAGTTTTTCACTGCAGCAAAGCGAAACGTTGGGCGT
The DNA here is from genome assembly GCA_045105295.1 of Mariniblastus sp. Classification (GTDB taxonomy): domain Bacteria; phylum Planctomycetota; class Planctomycetia; order Pirellulales; family Pirellulaceae; genus Mariniblastus. The sequence goes on along the minus strand of JBGCDK010000040.1, from coordinate 144,067 downwards.
GAAGTGACTCAGTCGGGCGTGCCTGTTGTAGATACAAAACGTGACAACGCAGATGCGGTTTGCCAAATCGAAGATCTTGTTACGGCTGTGCTTCAAAATGAAAAACCACTTACCAAGCGTGTGTTGTCGTCTCGACTTGCCGGCATGACGCTTGAAGAAATTGCTTTGCGGACAGGGCGTTCTGAACGGACCATCCGCCGTGTTTTGCAAACGATTAAATCCAAATTTGCAGACATCTACGATTTTCATTTTGAAAATGATCTGGAGTCGAAACCGCCAACTTCAGCGGGCAACCAACCGATTGATCGAAGCAGTTTTGATGATTTTGATTTGGTGCGAATGATCGGCGTTGGTGGCTTTGGAAAAGTCTACGAGGCCCGCAACAATCGCACTGGCGAGCAGGTAGCGATCAAAGTGCTCAAGCGTTCTTGGCTGGGTCAGGCCGAAATTGAATCTCAGTTTTTAAATGAAGCAAATCAACTAGCCAAACTCGATCACCCAAATATTGTCGGATTCCATGGCATCGGTCCGTTGCCAAATGGAGGTTGGTTTATCGTTATGGAGAAATGCGTTGGGTGCCCCTTGAGTAGTTTTGATTTCACAAATGCAAATCCACGAGACACGCTTGAGCGAGTTCGTGAGATTGCCACCGCCATTTCCTATTTGCATGGAAAAAGTGTTGTACACGGCGATCTTCAACCCGCGAATATTATGCTGACTCAGACCGGAGCGAAACTGATTGATTTTGGCTTTTCATGCCTTCAAAAAATTGACTCCCCTAAGAGAAAGCGTTTCGTTGGCGGGGCGGACGGGTATGTCGCTCCAGAGCTGACAACTTCATTCGAATCCGACGTGTTTTCACTTGGCAAAACGATTGAGTTCGTATTGAACCGGCTGAACAATGTCCCAAATTGCAAGATTCAAACCGGGTTGCGAAAACTAGTCAGAATCGCATGTGACATTCAACCAAACAATCGGCCAAGTGCGAACCTCTTGGCGGAGCGAGTTTGTGACGCCATGTCAACATAAACATCAGAGTGTCGAGATCGAGCTTTCTTGACGCCTCGGTGTGTCATAGACTGTGAGGGATGATGCGACGCAACAATTCAACAGGATGGCACAATGTTTGAGCGATTAACGACAGGCTGGCAATTGGCAAAACAATCGGCTAGCGTGCTGCGACAGGATAAAGAATTAATTCTGTTTCCATTATTCAGTGGATTAGCTTGTATGCTCGCCATGGCAAGCTTTGCTGTGCCTGCATATTTCACAGGCATCTTAGAATCGTTTCTCGCCGAGCGCGAAGGCGCCGATGCAGCTAACGGAGCGGCTCAACAGATCATGTTTTATGTTTTGATGTTTCTATTTTACTTCGTCACTTATTTCATTGTCATATTTTTCAATTCAGCGTTGGTTGCCTGTGCAATCATCAGGTTAAAAGGCGGGAACCCAAATTTGGGGGATGGATTTGGTGCCGCAATGGCGAGGTTGCCTCAGATTGCCGGCTGGGCATTGGTGGCAGCCTCCGTAGGAATGATCCTGAAGATCATTGAATCGAGAAGTCAAAAAGTCGGTCAAATCATTGCGTCAGTTTTAGGAATGGCTTGGTCGGTAACCACGTTCTTCGTCATTCCGATTTTGGTGGTTGAAAAAGCCGGCCCCGTCGACGCATTCAAGCGGTCGGTTTCTGTCATGAGAAAGACGTGGGGCGAGTCCCTGTCGGCAAACTTTGGAATCGGATTTTTTACGTTCATCGCTATGTTCCTCGGCATCATTCCGTTGGTCGGAGGTTTCTTTTTGACGATGAGCGGCATGGCAGTTGTGGGAACGATATTGATTGTCGTTGGAGTCGTTTTGGTGCTATTGGTTTCGCTGATCTCGTCGGCGCTTGGCTCAATCATGCTGGCGGCACTTTATATCTACGCCGAGGAAGGGTCGGTTCCAAGCGGGTTTGATCCAGCAATGATCAAAGGCGCGTTTGCGACAAAGTAGAAACGGATTCTCTGTTCGGTTGCTGAGTCTTGCAAATTTGTTAAAGATCCTGAACTACAACGCAAGCATCTTTTACGAGACGCAATCCAAAAATAGGAGCCACAGTTGTCGTTGCCAGAGTTTACGGGCGTTTACGAGCGTTTGCGAGTCCGTTTTCGCGGCGCGTTTCGTTCTTTAAACGCGGCCTTGCGCTTTCGGCTACTTTCACTTTTGCTCAACTCTTTTTCTGCGATCCGTTTTGCCGTCGCTATTTTTTCCCGCTCCATCATCTCTGGTGTTTCCAGCGTCAACGGGCCGAGCTTTCCCGATCGAAGTTCGGTGACGAAAATCTTTGAAGCCCGATCGATGTCGACGATACCGGCTTTGCCCAGGCATCCTCGTTTTCGCCCAAGTGCTTCAATGAATTCCGTCGGCGTTGAAATGGGATTCCCTTCAGGTGTCAAATCAACGTTGTATCGATCTTTCAAACGATCTCGATACTGTTCGAGCATAAACTCGGCAGTAAAAAAAGCCGCGTCCGCATAGTCCATCGCGGTTTCTTTGATCGAGCCAATGGTTGCCAACCGATAACCGCTGCCAATGTTTTCAACGTTTGGCCAGAGCACGCCCGGCGTATCCAGTAGCGTCACACCATTGCCGATGTGGATCTGCTGTTGGCCCTTGGTGACTGCGGGTTCGTTCCCTGTTTTGGCCACTTTTTTGTTAGCCAAGATATTGATAATCGTAGACTTACCAACGTTGGGTATGCCGGCGATCATCGTAGTGATCGTTTTGCCTTCACCCTTATGAGGCAGCATGCGCACGACAACGTCAGTTAGCTGGCGAATGGACTTACGATCCTCGGTCGTGGTTGCGCGAGCTTTGATGCCGCCTTTGAGTTCCAAGTGCTTCAGCCAAACCTTGGTTAGTTCTGGATCGGCAAGGTCTGCTTTGTTGAGAATTTTCAAGCAGGGTTTGTCACCACGAATCTCCTCCAGCATCGGATTCTCGCTGCTGAACGGGATTCGCGCATCAAGCACCTCGATCACCAAATCAACTTTGGGAAGCGTTTCTTTCATCTGCACCCGGGCCTTGTGCATGTGCCCGGGAAACCACTGGATTTGCATGGATCTACTTTCAAAAATGGGAACTGGGATTATATCTGCACAGCTTCATTGCGACAGGCGAAATTATGAGTGTCTTTCAACTACTGCTGGCCGCGGATCTGATGAAGAGTTCCATCGGACCATCGGCAAGGCTATATTTGAATGGTCATGCGGTACTAAGACTTTGATTTTGGCGAATGAAAAAATATGTTAAGAAGAGCATCAACATTGCCCCTCTGGGGATGGGCGTTGCTGGCAGTTGTTTCCGGTTGCCAAGACGGACCGAACAAGCAGCAAGCGAAATCGAGCGGGGAAAACGCGGCTCAGTCAGAAACGGCTCAAGAGCCAACCGATGCTAAAACTCCAAGTGCCACGGCTGCCGCAAAATCTGATTCCAACCCCGGCTCGGCTCAGTCCAACGAAACTGGCGAAAAGACCAGAAAGTCAAACGAGAACCCCAATGACAAACCCGCGGCTTTGAAGTTTGGCGAGCCAGTGAATCTTCTCGCCAAAGACTCTTTGGACGGTTGGGAAACATTAAACTTTGGCGGAGAAGGCGACTGCGATGTCGACGAAGGCGTGCTGACGATGGAAGCCGGCGATCCTCTCACCGGGCTGAGCTCTACCCTCGAAGACTTACCCAAAACCAATTATGAAATCTCCCTCGAAGCCCGCAAAATGGACGGGACAGATTTCTTTTGCGGACTAACGTTTCCCGTTGCCGACTCCCATTGCTCGCTAATTGTCGGTGGCTGGGGCGGAACGTTGGTTGGACTGTCTTGCATTGACGACGCGGATGCTTCACGTAACGAAACAAAATTGATCAGAAAGTTCGAGTCTGAGCAGTGGTATAAGATCCGAGTTCGTGTTCAACCAGAGTCAATCTCGGTCTGGATTGATGACGAACAAGTCATTGACCAAAACATTGTTGGGAAGAAAATCGGATTGCGAAACGAAGTCGACCTCACGACTCCCCTCGGACTTTGCGCATTTCAAACAATCTCCGAGATAAAGAATGTTCACTTGCGGCGAATCGTCGAAGCCAGCAAGAAAGAAACGGAACAGCCAGGCGCCGATCAGCCGAATTCCAATCAGCAAAAAACACGAAAGCATCTGAAGCAAAATGAATCTTGAGATCTTTCCACACGAACACTTTATGCAGCACGCGTTTCGCCAAGCCGTTGCGGCCGGCGAGTTGGACGAAGTTCCCGTCGGAGCCATCATTGTCCGTGGACAGCAAATCATCGGCGCGGCTCACAATCTTTGTCAACAACTGAGAGATCCGACGGCTCACGCAGAAATGATCGCAATCACCCAAGCCGCCGAAGCGATGGGCGATTGGCGTTTAGAGGACTGCGTTTTGTATGCGACGTTGGAACCATGCCCCATGTGCGCTGGTGCGATTCTTCAAGCAAGAATTCCGATGGTCGTTTACGGTGCAACCGATCCGAAGGGCGGGGCCGTCGGATCACTGTTTAATCTACTTTCAGATGAGCGAATGAACCATCAAGCCGAGGTTGTCTCAGGCGTGATGGCGAACCAATGTGGGGAGATCCTGACCAATTTTTTCCAAGCAAAACGAAAGCTTGGAAAGAAGTAGCGAGCCAACGTTTCAAAAGGAAAGGTGCCAGCCCACTCGGAGAATAGCGGGCCAGCAATGTTTGGAAGGCCTCGCGAGCGCCAAAACAAAAGGGCATGTCTGCCGATGCTCTGTTGAAAGGGTTTGAGTGATCGAATTTGTCACCCGTTAAATTTATCTCTCAAACAGCAGAACAAGAACGGGCCGACTGATGTTTATTCCCGTGATATAGCTTCGCGAGCTTAAGCATTCGTCTATATTTCAAAACTGCACTATCGCTTTTATTGAATTAAGGTTTTTCCCTAGAAAGTCTGGCGGGTTGTGAAATGCGAAGCGGTATTAAGGAATCATCAGCGTACTCCCGCAACAATCGAGGCATCGCCCTAGTGCTCGCGTTGCTCAGTTGGCTAACGATTGTCTGGCTGGGAGATTACTTCTATGCTCCTGTCAAACCGCGCGAGTCACACGCTGAAAAAACGGACTCGCAATCGACTTTCTCGTCTGCTCGCGCTGAAGCGATCCTCGAATCTCTCGTCGGCGATTCAATCCCTCATCCAGCGGGCAGCAAGCAAAACACGATAGTCCGCGAGAAGATCGTCGCACTGCTGGAGTCGTATGGATATTCCGTCGAGATCCAAACGGGAAAGGCAAGCGTCGACGATTGGTTGCGGGATCGAAACGGCGGTCAAAAGGAAGTAGAACTCAATAACATCTACGCGTTCAAAAACTTAACGCTTACTGGTTTAGCGCCGACAGGTTCAGCCTCATCGGAGTCAAGCGATCCACCGGACTCATCGGGCACATCAAACTACGAATCTGACAAATCAATCTTGCTGTTGTCGCACTACGATTCAACTTCACGGGGACCAGGGGCTTCGGATGACGGCGTGGGCACCGCGGCGTTGATTGAAATCGCCCGCATGATAGCAGAGGAACCGGTTGACGGTCGGGATGTGAAATTCTTGATCACTGACGGCGAAGAACTCGGTTTGCTTGGTGCAAAACTGTTTATCGACGAGCATCCCGATGCCAAAAACACTGGGGTCGTGATCAACCTGGAGGCCCGCGGAACGACGGGGCCGAGCATGATGTTTGAGACAAGTTCCTTCAGTCGTCAGTTGATTCCAGTATTTGCTCGAACAAGCACGCGACCATTTGCTTCCTCGCTGTTTTTTGAAATCTATAAACGGATGCCCAACGATACTGACTTCACCGTGTTCCGTGAAGCAGGAATTCTCGGCTACAATTTTGCTTTCATCGGCGACGTCAAAAATTACCACACACCGACAGACAATTTCGACAACTTTGACCGAGGTAGCCTTCAACATCACGGAGAAAACGCTCTCGGGTTGATTCGCGGGCTACGCAACTCAAGGGAACTCGAGACCGCATTGACACTGAAAGCCAACCTTAATGGCTCGAATCCTGCAGTGTCAAAAGCCGCCCACGAAGCTGTCTATTTTGATTTCTTTGGAATGTTCCTCATATGGTGGCCAAGCGATTGGTCTGTTTGGTTGGTGTTGGTCGCGACAATTTTGTTCGGCCTTTCCGCAACAGTGTTTCCCAAGGACCAAGAATTAAACAAAAGTAAATTATCGCCGCCGTTGGCCAGTCGTTTCCAGCAATTGCTTGCTGGACTCATCATTCATGTCGCTGCGATTTTAGTTTTGTCAGTCTGCCTCTATTTCATTCAATACGGAGTTCGGCTCGACTCACGTCTCAGCAACCCTTGGCCTCGGCAACCAGTTCCAATCATTCTCGGATACGGGCTGGCGAGCTGTGCACTGGTTGGACTGGTGACCTTGGTGGGCGAAAAATTCCTCACCCCCAAAGGAGCCTGGTTAGGTTTTGGTTTGATTTGGTTGGGCATGGCGCTCCTTAGTTCGCTGCTAGTGACTGGAGCGAGCTATTTATTCATCGTGCCCATCCTGGGCGTTTCCATTCTTGGAATTTGCATGAACCGTTTAGGTGACCGCGGGATTTGGTTGACCATTTTGTCGACCACCATTTTTGTTGGGCTGATTTGGTTGCCAATGGAGCGACTGTTCTACGATGGCGTTGGATTTAAGTTACCAATCGCGATGCTATTTCGATTTTCGATGCTGGCCACCGCACTTGTCACGCTGTTATCGCTTGAGAACAAGCAAGTCAAGTTCACGTTTTCGTTGGCGACATCAATTGCGGCAGTGGTTTCACTTGTTGCAGCAATCGTGATGAATACCGAGGGGCCCTAAGTTGAACTTCAATGGGGAGCTTCAAAGGGGAACTTCAAAACAAACTGCGACGCGTTCTCTCTGACAGACGCCGGTCTTGATCGCGTCGGGAGATGGGTAACACTTTTCAAGTGCGTGACTTGACTGGCCAGGCCAAAACGGTCGAACTCTCGATCAGCCTACGAATCGGACGCTTTGCCAGCATTTTGTTCCATCCACTCAATCGCGGAATCAGCTTTCGCATCTCCCGTGAAGGAATCAACCAACCGTCGAAGTGCAATTTTCAGACGCCGAGAAACCATATTGCTCGTAATCAATTCGTGTTCTTCCAAACCCAACTGCCTCAAGATCGTCAAAGTCGATTCGCCGACGATCATGCTGACGACCGCATCGTCGAGCGAAAGATAGTACCCAAACTCGACCTTAAACGGCAATGATTTCGCAAACTCGATAATGCGTTCATCGTACTGCAGGTTCGGATGACGCTCGACAACAATCATCGCAATAGTTTTGTCTCGATTGACTTCCAAAAGATTCGGCGTCGCATCGGGAATCAATTCCGCCAGAACAATCTTCAACGTGTTGGGCGACAAAAGGTTGTCACGTTCTAGCGAATTGGCATCGATAGGAGCGGCAACGATTTCGTAGTCGCACTCCCATTGGTCAAGCTTGTTTTGAAGCGCGGCAAACGTGTCGGTAAAATGCGTGACCAACCAGATCGGATTGAGCGAATTCTGTTCAGATTTGACCGTCTGCTCAAGCGCACTCCAAAGGGACTCTCGATTCAAGGCGTACGCATCTTCATATCGTTTGAATTGAGGGGAGCGAAACAACCAATCAAAAAGACCCATCAAGTGCTCCCAATTTCCAACGCTTTTAGCGCCAAACGGTTCCGCCGGCCGGTTGGTACTGGCGAGGCAATGTAGAGTCGCGGAAAACGGGCTTTTTCGATTCCGGTTGCTGCGATGCATTGGTGATCAGAACCATTTTGCTTTTGACTTCTGTTGAACTGACTTTTTTCGTTTGGGTCGAAGGCAGGTTCTCACGCTTTGCAGCGACACGATTGGCTCCACGTTTCATCTCTCTAGCGTACCAACTGTCCGAGTTCGCAAAACTTGCATTCACGGTTGGTGAGTTCGATTCGATTTGACTGGACCGAACAACCGGCGTGTCAGCTCTCGCAAACGTAGACGGCGGTGTACCCCGATTTGCAAGTTTGTCGAACGCCGATTCATCGCTGCCATTTCGAACCCATCCCAGCCAAGCAAGCTGCAACTCCGAGAGATCGCTGTACCCATAAAAGTCATCAGTCGCTGCGTTCCAAGCCTGCAATTCCTGCATTCGCGTTTCGTTTTCCAGCCCTTCGCTAATGTAGTCCAAAAATTTTCGCTTGCCTTTTTGCAGTATCAGGAATTTTGCCAAACTGTACCCTTGAGCGTAGAGCGGCAAAATGTCGTGCGGATAGTTTCGCATCGTAAACATTCGGTTGAACGGTATTCCGCGAGAAGGCGACGCCGATAGAAAATCCATCAACATCCGATGGTTCTTCTTTCGCTCAGACGCATGTTCGACTGTCGTGCACGCACCTTCGTCAGCCCAACGAGGCAGAGGCTGCCCAAAGTGAGTCGCAAAAATTGTGTGGGTGACCTCGTGCGGAAGAACTGCGTCCAACAGGCGATCTGGCGGGCCAAAGATCTTCATCCGCCAATCAGTCGGATTTCCGCGACGAGTTCCATTTGTCATGAAAGCGAAACTTGTTTCACCACCAGCATGTCGTCCGATCTCAACAGTAATCGGACATTTTTGATCCCATGCTGGAAGCTCCTTGCCAAGCCATTCGATCGCAAGTTCACGCCGGAACCGCTCGGCTTCGGAGCTGACTTTCCTGGCCAACTGAGCGTCGCTTGCGCGGACAATAAAATTTTGACTTACAACAGGTGCGTTACCACGTCGAGCAAAATTTTGTGCTTGACTGTTGAGTGACAGTAGAACGGTCGAGAGAACGACAACGATCAAGACCGTAAAGGCCGATCCAAAATGAAACCGCATGCTTCATTCCTTCCATGGAATCTTTTTAAAACTGAGCAAGTTGCTCAAACAAATTGCCGCGGACACCTGATCCTTCAGATGTTTTGTGTCAAAGTTTCGCCAACGAGTGATCACAAGTATTTGGATCACGCATGATTTTCTGTTTGCGATACTTTGCTACGAGTCAAGCCATACGTTGTCTGATTGGGAATGGTTCCCACCTATCCAAACTTCTTGCGTTAAACTAATGCAATTGCTGACGTCGACCTAGAGCGATTCGAATTTGTTGTTCACATGGATGATTTCTGTTCGAATTCTCGCCGTTGTACAGGCTGAGAGTTTGCTAGCGTTGCTACTGAACCAGCAAGCAATCTGTTGTGAGCACAGAACAGATCGAAACAAAAAGATCGAAACAAAAAGATCGAAACAAACGAACGGGAACAACTGACACATCGAGCCGAACATACTTTGCCGCTTCTTAGAATCAAAGAACCTTGCGGACATGAATAACGACAATGCACCAGAACGCGCGCTTAAAATAGTTTCATCTGCTGCGAGCCATCTTGCTGCGGACCATCATCGCCTTTCACAAAACGAAAACGATCGCAGTCCAATTTTGCAGTTCCTCGTTTCAAATCATGCTTGTTGCAATACGCCTGAAACAAGCTTCGAATCTGATCCGCCCAGATGCCTTGCCCCTTCATCCGAGAACCGAACTTTGAATCATAAATCTTGCCACCATTGAGCGATTCAACTCGTGAAACGATTTTATCTTTGCGATCAGGGAAATGTCTTTCCACCCAATCAAGAAAAACGGGTTCGACAGAATGTGGCAACCGAAGCATCACATAACCGGCATGCGACGCGCCAGCATCGGCGACTTGTTTTAGTATCTCGGGAATTTCTTGCTCATTGATCGCAGGAATGATCGGCGCGACCAAGACCTTCACTGGGATGCCTGCTTCGGCGAGCAAGCGTATCGTTTTCAGGCGAAATTGCGGCGAGCTACTACGCGGCTCCATGATTCGAATCAACGACTGGTCCAGAGAAGAAACACTAACCGTCACCATGATCAGATTAAGTTTCGTCATCTCTGTCAACAATTCGAGATCGCGAAGAATCAAACCATTTTTTGTGGTGACTCTCATCGGCTGCTGCAGTTCCAAGGCAACCTCCAGGCATTTACGAGTCAGTTCGAATTTCTTTTCGCAGGGCTGATAACAGTCAGTAACACCCGAGAGCATGATGGGTTCGACATTCTCTTGCCATTTGCGTCGCCCCAGCCATGCACGAAATAGCTGGGGGGCGTTTGGTTTCGCAATGATCTTAGATTCAAAATCTATTCCTGCATTGAATCCGAGAAACTCATGAGTCGGCCGGGCATAGCAGTAACTGCACCCATGAGCACAGCCTCGGTACGGATTGAGACTGAACCGAAAATCAACGTCGGGACTGCTATTTTCGTTAACGACGGACCCCGCCTCGTCGAGAAAATATTCTGTTTCAATCTTCCGATCGAGTTCAGCCAGCTGGTCCGCTTCCTCAAGCTGCTCCAAATCCAGCTGCAAATGGACTTGCTCAAATCGATTCCCAATTTCAAGCGACGACCCACGACCGCGGTAAACCACGGCTTTGTTTGGCTGGGCGGTATCATTTTGCTGATCAAGAGATGAGTTTTGGTTGTTTGGCGGCTTCATCAAGTTTCCAGTCTATGGATTGATACTTAGTGTATACACTGTTGATGCTTGCGATGAAGACGGTAAACGTGAAACTAGAAAACAATGCTTCTAAACGATACGAAGACGAACTTCAGCAGCGATGGTTTGCCGACCTGATTTAGCGGTTTGACACAACAAAAACTCCAAGATTTCCACTGGCCGTTTTGAAGTTGGAAAGGCCCCTCCTTGGTTGAATCCCAGTATCGCGAACCCTTTGCTGATTTGAAATTTATTTCAGCGTCAAGTATTTGAAATGCGAAGGTGAGTAATTTCATCCTCCAACCAAAACAACCAAAGTTTCGTAGTTCTTGAAAGGAACAGTGATGGTCAAGAAACCCAAACGACGTAAACCGAGACCGAAACCAGAGCCGGATGCCAAGAAAGAATCCTCCTCCGCAGCGAGCAAGGAAAAGAAGTTGGCCAAATTGCAACGAAAGACCGAAAGTTGGTTCCCTGCAAATCAGTCCATCTCATCGCCTAGAGATTGCAACAAGATCAAGGGCAACCTGACGCAGACCAAAAGAGGAAGTCGCGGCGCTTAAAAGTCGCCGTGTTGCCGATCGACAAATTTGCCACCAACATGCAATCGTCAACTCGTCTTTCAAAGACAGTCACGACGCACTCAAAGAGGCCTGCCGCGCCTGAGCGCCCAATCCTTGAGCACGTTCTGCATTCAAAGACGACGAGTCAACCTCCACGTTTTGTCGTTCATTGGTTCATTGGTGGGAAAAATTGTTGAAGTGGGACCGCGATGGTATCGCATCCCCCAATCGGTATTCAACTTTCCACGCCTTTGCTAATTCCGATCGCAGTTACTGATCGCTTTTTAAACCGATAATTGGCGTCTAGCAAACAACGGCGGCCCCTCGGAAGCTCGTTTGTTTCAAAAGCGACCAACCTTTGAAGCTTCTCGCCTTACCGGGTCAGTCTCGACGAATCCGAATCTTATGTCAGCGTGAAATTCTCCTGACTCAGAGACGGCCCAGGAATTACCTTCCCACTGAGGATACTTTCGAACGCAAGTTCGCTGCTTAGTATTGTGATACCAACCGTTTTTGTGTGTACGCCGAATTCGAGTTTTGCACCTCGTTAATCAACCTTCAGTTTGTTAAACTGGTTCCGCCAAGTGAAAGCTGCCTTTCATTTGGTTCCTAGAAGAAACTTAGCGGCCAACTTTTGGGATTTGTTCGATCAGAAAAGTGTTAGTTGAGGGTGTTAGCAGCTTCAGCTACCCCTCTCTGGTTGAAACTTTTGCTCGATAAAAAACGAGTAAACAATGGAGGATAAGCGAATGGCTAGCAGGTTGATTCGAAATCAATTGCCCAGCAATGGGTTGCGGGTTCGACCCCCGTGTCCTCCGCTTTCTTTTTTCACACGGTGAAAAACGTCTTTTCGGCCCCACCCAAATTTTCTTTTTCCACAGCCATCAAACACGGCTTCGGGTATCGCGTCGTGAAACACTCACTCACTTGGAAGGCGAAAACTACGTCTCCAAGAAAAGGCCCGACGCAATTTCACGGATCCTTGGAAGGCGTGCCGAACTACAGAAGCGAAACGGCGATACCCAACGTTCTTCTCCTCACGCCACGCGTTTCCAAACATCACAACAAGGATTGAAACCCTTCGATAACGATGTTTTGTTGAACTATGGAGGACGAGTCTGGAAGCTAAATCCAATTCTGGGTCGAGAGCCAATTCATTCAACTTGCAACCTGATTCGAATTTTTCAGGGAAACAGGACAAGACCTTACGCGAGGCCCCCTCCCAATCCCGTTTTTGTGCCTATTTTTCTAGGTCTGCAAACCGAATTGACGATTCCAAAAAACAATTTCGGCGAAATGGGAGATTTCCCCAATTTTTGTATGGGGGTTTGAGGCAGTTTTCTCGCTTGGTACTTCAATGGATTTGATTTACCAACACTCGGATTTTGGGGCTGGCGATTCATACCACTCAAACAAAATCGTTCATTTCACTGAAAGTCACATCATGAATATAAGATCCAAGATATTTTTCGCGATGCTCACGTTGATCGCGATGATCTTCTGCAAACCGGCATCAGCCGATCCTATCATCACTTTTTCGATCGATAACGGGCTAACGTTTTCCAACACGTTTGTCGTCGAGGCAGGTTCAAGCACAGTCATCGACATCTTTTTGATCGATACTGCTGGCACCATTCTGGCAGATGAGGACTTACTTGGGTTTGGCTTGCGTGGAGCGACGACAACCTCAAGTGGTGTCATTTCCAGTGCCGCAGTAGATGACATTTTTGACTTCAAAGACAGCGATACTTTTACGGCGACCGGCATCGAATGGGAAGCTTCAGCATTTAGCAATCCCGCTCCGTCGGGCCCCAATGTTGAGCTTGGTTCGTTTCAATTTGATTCGACGGGTGACGGAACTTCGGTTTTCAACTTTACAGACCGAACTCCGGGCACAACCAGCGCGGAAGTCAACTGGCTGACTGGTCTAGGAAATGAACTAGACCAAAGAATTTTTCCTGTTGGCACAGGTAGTTATCAGCTTAACATCGTGGCGGGCGTACCGGAGCCGGGTTCGATGACGGTACTGTTGCTAGTCGGTGTTGCTGGGACGTTGCGAAGACGACGTAAATCGTAACCTGTTAGAGTCGCTGCAAAATCGTAAGACTCACAACTTTCAAGTTCGTAGAACAACTTTGTTGCGGCAAAGCACTCCGGCCCTAAAAATTTTGAGCCTCTCAGGCTTTCTTAAAAAAGGGCGAGCTTTGTACTTTCGAGTCCAAGGTTCGCTCTTTTATTTTGCCATTTCGAAACTTCAATCGGCTCGAACTCTACTCCTGACGACAGACAACGTCGTTTGAGTCGTCAACTCGAATGGAATCAAGCGTAAACTCGCTCTCAGAACCATCGGGCCACTCAACCGTGAAACCTTCGAACCTGGAGAGATCTTTCGCGTTGAGCAACACTGAATCGTTTGCACTAGACTGAGAGAGGTAGCTACCTCCGGCATGGATCTCTACGCGTCGATGGGCTCCTTGTCCTGTCAGCGTCACCGCCGATCCATACGCCCAACCATTTTTTGGTTCCAAGTGGATTCGCAACCAAGACTTTTCGTTGGCCCGATCATTCGCTTGATTTTTCAAAACGCGAAGCTGACCGTTGTTTTCCTGCACCAAAACATCAACGTCGCCGTCAGCATCTATGTCTGCGGTCGCAAGTCCGTTGCTGTCCTGGTGAAGTGAGATTCCGCTTTGATTGGGCCAGACCGGTTCGAACTTGACTCTTTTTGAATCCGAAGCAGAAGTGCCTTTCAACAGCCACCCCAGCCCCCCATCCATGAATCCCGTTTCAACTTGGTTGGGGAAAAAGTTATTGGCGATGACCAGGTCGACGACACCATCGCAATCGAAATCTTTGGCTTGGATTCCAAAACTGGGACTCATCTGCGCCAGATAGGGTAACGGCTGGACTTCGAAACGGCCTCCTTCGTTCCATAGAATCGAAGAATCAAGATGCGTTACAGCGTGGAAGGTTCTGTCGCAAATTTCCGGTTCGTAGATATCGATCAGCGACGCGACTGCAAAACTTTCGTAGGTCTTGAATTTTTCTTTGATGAATGGCATTGCGTGAGAACTACAGCTTCGCCCGCGAACGGGAAGTTCTTTATCGCCCTCGAATTTTGCCTCTACCAAATCGAGCGTGCCGCTTTGATCGAAATCGTGATAGTACAAACGATGAGGATGTTTCGCGTCGGCGTGGTATTTCGTGTTATGCCCATGGTTGGTGACAACGAAATCCATATCTCCATCATCGTCCAAGTCTGCGGCGGTAATGCCACGCCACCAACCGAGGTAGCCCTCCAGACCAAACTCACCGGTCGCCCGTTTCAACGTTCCGTTTGAGTTCTTGAAAACTTCAACGGGGCCCCAATCGACGGCAACCATGAGGTCGATCCAGCCATCATTGTTGATATCGGACCAAATGGCTGAGTTAACCAACCCGACACCGCTCAGTTTTTCGGCGATGTTTTCACTGGCCAGTGAAAATTTTCCACCGTCATTAATTAACAAACGACTGGTGGGGATGAGCGGATATTTTCCCGGGATCAAACGGGAACCGACAAACAAATCTAAATCGCCATCTCGATCAAAATCTGCCGCACAAACTGTGCTGCCGCTGTCCGTTAGTTTTGGAAGTGCATCAGTTGCAAGTGAAAATTTCACATCCTTTCCCGTCGACTGATTCAAATACAGTCGGTCAGCCAACTGCGGCGAGTCACTGGGATGCTCGTTGCCGCCACTGACAACGTATAGATCTTGATCGCCATCGTTGTCGGCATCAAAAAAGATTGCGCCCATGTCTTCGCTGGCTTTGTCCTCTTCCCAAGGTCCACTAGCCGGAGCAAATCCGTCTTTATGGGAAAGCAACAACTGCCCGGCCTGTCCCGCAGGTCCACCACAGAAAACATCTGGCCGATTGTCACCATTTAAATCTGCAATACTCACGCCACCGCCAAGTCTCGAAAGTTGGTATGGCAGCAGCGGTTCGCGAGCGAAATCATCGAATTCTGATTCATTGTGTTTAAAACCCAAACCAGATTGACCGGTTGATTCGACAAACAAAGTTTCCGATTGATCTATCTTTTCCGCATCATGCCGAGAGCTCGACTCAAAAACGCGGTAGCGAAAACCGGTCGCGAGGTCATTGTGTTCTTGAATCATTCCATCGGGCCAAGTGATTTTCACTCGAGTGATTGGATCGTGCGACGTAAACCCGAAATGCAAAATCGGCTCGTCAGATGACAAATAGCCACGAGCAGGGAAAAGTGTTTTCGTTTGGTAGTCTTCTCCCTGCCAAGTCTCAACTTGTGTTCCAAATCCAAATCGATTGTTGGATTCGCAGCGAAAATCGAAAATGGCCCGCGCCCCTTTTTGCGATTGATTCTCGTAAACGAACGATCGCTCGAAATAGTTATTCATCACCATGTCCAAATCCCCATCGTGATCGAGGTCGGCCATGGCAAGACTGTGACTGACACCAACGTGGTCGAAGCCCCAGTCTTTTGCGACGGGCTTGAACTCAAGATCGCCCTCATTTTCGAAAGCGAGGTTCGCCTCCTTGAGTTTAGGAATCGAGCTATAAAGTTGATCAAACTCTTTTGCGGATGCATTCGATTCCTTGAGTTTCTTAAGTTTGATATCGACGTCTGAATTGAAAGTCTGCCGCGCGTGTCCGTTGGTAACCAACACGTCCAGGCGCCCTGTATTATTCACGTCTGCGAAACGAACCGACCATGTCCAGTCCGTACTCGACATCCCAGTAAGCGATGCAATTTCAAAATAGCGTCCAGTTCCCGAATTGATGTTCACCACATTCTTCATGTACTGCCGAGGCGAGCCATAACCGAGAAACGCTGCCGAGTCGCTCATCGCTCCCATTCCGACTTTTTGTTTGTAGTGAGTCGTAGCCGCCATATCCGCGATCATCACGTCGTCCAATCCATCGTTGTTAAGATCACCGGCGTCCAAGCCCATTGAGAACCATGGCGTGTGGCGAAAACTGTCGGCAATCACGTCCGTAAACGTTCCATCGCGATTGTTACGATAAAGATGATCCGGGTTTTTGAAATCGCTTCCGACGTAAAGGTCAGGCCATCCGTCGTTGTCGTGATCCATCCAAACACAGCCCAGCCCGCGATCGTATCCGTCAATCCCAGCAGCATCGGTGACTTCTTTGAAAGTACCGTCGCCTTGATTTTGATAGAGGATATCTTTTTCGCCGGCGTAGTCAGGGACACCATCAATCAGACAGTAGTCCTCTCGTTGCTCCGGCGCAATTTCCTTCTTGCCGTTGACCATGACTGTCTTAACGGGAGCCTTGGATGAAAAGTCTTGATAGGTGACCAGATATAAATCCAAGTCGCCGTCACGATCGTAATCGCAGAAACTCCCAAGCTTACTCGCGCCGTTGTAATTAACACCGCGTGCGATCGACTGTTCGATGAACGTGCCGTCCCCTTGGTTCACAAACATCAAGTTGGGAGCCGACATGTTGCAAACGAACAAATCAAGATCACCATCATTCTCAATGTCTGCAAACGTCGCACCCGAACCCCATACGTTTTTTAGGTTCACCATTCCACGGACGCCAGCCGACTCGGTGACGTCTTCAAATTTCATATCACCAAGATTGCGATAAAGCCGATTGGGAAGATCGCTTCCGACGAGATAGATATCAGTGAGACCATCGTTGTCATAGTCACCAAGTGCAACACCCGATCCAGTTTCAATTAGACGATAGGGTTTGTCAGGAGAAAGGAAGTTCGAAAATCGAATGTCATTTTTTGCTACACGGCGAAACAGTTTTTCATCAGCCGCTGGCGACGCGGGCTTGAGAGGTATGCCGACCAGGTCCTCGGTTACTTTTGTGTAACCCGCGGGCATCGTTTTTACAGCAATAGCAGGCTTACCATTTTCCAAACGGTTGAGCTTAGCGGGCATCGGCGGAGACTTCCGATTACATCCGACCAGAAGGACAGACGTGATTAAGACACCAACACTTAGATTGGCAATGGATGTGAAACGGCAAAACAGAGAACTCATGTTTACTCCAATGTCGCTCTAAACAATCCGTCAGCGACGCTTTATCGTAAAAACAGGCAGCAATGCAAAATTAGCCACAACTCAAAACCCCAAAATGAAACGGAATGGTCCGATTGGAAAAACAACTTTATTTTTCAAAAGGGGATGTAGTCACCCCTCACTATAACTAATTTCCAGCGAGAGTGTGAATCGAGACACCAAATGATCCCCACCGCAATCCAGACGAACCAATAGCTCCTTCCTTCACATCGAAGTGACGTTATCACGCGGCGCTAAACTTTTCTCATCCGCAACGGTGGAGAATCGCTTCGAGAATGCCCAGCCGGCATGGCTAACCGATCTCTATCTCAACATTGCCACCACGCCACCGGGTGTCTCTTATTTCGACGTTTGCCCGACCTACTCTTTGTGGCATTGAACTTGAATCACCGGTTTCTTTCCCACTTACGAAAATAGATCCCAAGGCTCTTTGCCGTTTAATTAGTAAACGAAAGCCGTCGAGGCTCTTGGCGGTCCACAACGCAAATTGACTGGAAATTCAGAACTCTTGACGAGTTTGCTACACGATTTGGTTCAAGCACAAGCTCGATTGTTGTTGAAAATTTTCTAATAATCGAAACTTTTTTTTGTTGCTCCTCGTCATACAAGTAGAAGCTCATTCAACTTTCTGCTTTGCTTTGAAATGGAGATTTATATGAACGTAAGAACGCTAACCATTTTGTTTTGCCTTGTAGCCGGATCTTTCTTTGTGACTGAAACCCAAGGATTTGCGTACTGTCCTCAATGGGCAGAATCTGATTTTAGTTCAACCGACGATCAGGATGGAGGCGACCAGGGGGTAGACGAAGAAGATGAAATAGACAACGAATACAGTGGGGATGATTATTTTGAGTCGCTTATGCTCCATGCATTGGATTCTTCTCATTGGAGTGAGCCTCATGTTTTTCCGACCGTTTTGGTTGATCCTTTCGAGCCCGATCCAAGCATCTGGAGTTATCTATGGTTTCTCGTTACCTTGCCATAGTTAAATAAAATTGAAGCCAGCGAACAATCGCTGGCTTTTTTTGTGAATCACAACAGCAAATTTCAATGAAATATTTGAAACCCCTGTTTTCCCCGCTACAGATGTTTATTGGGTTCTAATTTTTGACGTAAAATGTTTCCCAGCACAGATGAGGATGGCCGCTTTCGTCAAATGAGCCATCGCGGTGAGTGAGGCCAAGTTGGCCGCCGCAATTTAACGTTCTTAATTATGCGTAAGCGATTGTTATCGCCGTAGCGACCAATATCAACGCGCCAAAATCTCGCTGCCCAAGTCGATCGCTGTCTGCGCGGAATCTCAGAAAGTTCAACATCGCGCCCGTAGGGCAACCGAATCGGCAATACGCCATCGGTGACAAAAGCGAAAACAGCATGCCCAAAACAAGGATCGAAATCGTAGCCCAGCCAGCAACGCGAAAACCGAATCCGTCAAACGGCTCGATGCTCGCGAGATTGAATTTTGAGGCGGACGTCGCGACAATAACGACCAACAACAAAAGCAAAAATGGAATCAAATTTAAGAGCATTGCAACTTTCTTCGGCATCTTGATTCTCCAAGGTAGCCAACTTCGACCAAGTTGTTGCATCGCGCCGAACGGACAGATGTGCTGACAGTAAGTTTGATGTTTTGAAACAATCGGGATGGCAAGTGCCGCCAGAGAAAGCAGAACCAATCCCGGCGCAACTGACCAGGGCAACGCGTGTTTTGACCAGCCAACCATTGATGCTTGTGAGAGCATGTGACCGTTAATAAATCCAAGAAACGTGATGACTGCGATTTGAAAACAAATACGGACCCACTTTCTCCGACTAAGTTTGGTCAGTGAGAAAACTATGCCCATGAGCATGAGGACCACAGTCAGAGCATCGGCCCAAAAAGAAATGAGATCACGTGAATAAACTGCTTTCTGATTGGGGCTTTTTTGATCTTCGTTAGCTGTCGGATTATTTGCGGCATTTGCAGCAAGAACCAACCCTTCTGCCACACTCATGCTGGTCATCGTCGCCCCAGAAACGCCTTCGATGCCATTGCTTTGTGGAGCTAAACCAGCGATTTGCGGCAGGGTTTTGCCGACATAGAAATTCAAAAATCCATAGTCATCATTCAGGTAGCTGGCGTAGGGTTGGTTGTCATAAGTTTGGTCGACAACCAAGCCAATACATTTTTCGTCCGTATCAAAACCTGCAATCGTAACCGTCGGGCCTTGATAGCCGGACAAGTGATCGGCAACCGGCGTTGTCGTCAGAACAAAGCCAAGTTTCGATTGGCCCTCAAAAACATCCCAAATCAATTTCCGTTTGGCCGGAGCAATTCTGTCGGCCAACGGGAAAAGTGCGGCGACATTTCCAAGATCAGGTTTCGCATTGAATTTAAGCGAAGGAGCTTCGCCCCCCATTCGTTTGGCAACTGACGCGATTATGGAGTAACTAGTCAACGTCGCGCCGGAAACGGCGTCGACTTGATTCCATCGATCTTCAGAATCAAATCCCAACCCTTGAAACGATTCGAAAAACGCCTTGTCGGCGGTGACGAGTTCAACATGTTCGATCGTGTCTTGACTACTCAAAACCGAGACGGTCTGGATCTGGTTCTCCAGATCCATCGTGATCAAACAATTCGTTGGCCCTGAATAGCCGATAATGTTGTCGCTGGCGGGCGATGTCTGCAGAGCATAGCCCATCCTTTCGCCTGTTACGTCCACGATCGCGTTCCCACCAAGACCGGCGTCAAAGGGGAGGATTGTGGCAGCCTCCGGGATCACGGACTGAACGAGTGCAATCGCTGTTTCGTTTTTCTCAAGATTGGAATCCACGAACTGCGTCTGGCGATGCGCGAACCGAATCAATAGCAGAATGAGAATGAATAGCCCAACACGAACGCAGTGGACGGCGACCCGTTTGATGCGAAGCGCATTTGAATTGGATTTTTTTACTACTGTTTCAGCAGAATTCAAAATCGGAAGTTCGCTCTTCACGCGGCGATGCACCTAGTTGCCCATCTCTATTTCGTAACCCTCACGATACGGCCGCTTCATCATTCCGATCGCGAGGTCATCATCCGTGATAGTTTCATTGGCTTGGTCCCAATTTATTTTGCGATCCAATCGGCAGCAAATCCCGGCAAGATGACACACGTTTAGCATTTTCATGTGTGAGTGAACATCGGAAATTGGCAGGACACGTTTTTCGATCGCGTGGATGAAGTTCCCCCAATGAGCGGGGCGATCGTTTCCGTCGATCGGCATACCGCGATAGACCTTGGCAAGCCAATCCTTCGGAAGCGGATTCCCCACAAGATCTTCAATTGGTTTACCAACCAATTTGGCTCGATTAACAAAAATTCGACCTGCATCGCCTTCGAACAGAATTCCGTTGTCAACGTCGTGGCGAATGTTCATCACGACATCACCATTGGCAAATGCCACATTTAGATCGAATTGCCGCGCTGTGTTGTAACGATTGGATTGCAACGGCAGTCCGTCTTTAAATTCGACATCGTGCTTAGACGTTCCTTCGACCGAGACGGGATCGTTATTTTGCCCGGCAGCCGAGATCCCCAACATCGCAATGTCGATATGGTGGGCGCCCCAGTCTGTAAGTTTTCCGCCCGAGTGCTCGTACCACCAGCGAAAATGCGTGTGGCCATTGGTGTATCGTTTAGGTTTTGCTGGATCTTTTTTGTTTGGCACCTCCTTGTACCGATATTCCATTTTCGGTGTTGGCCCCAGCCAGCGATCCCAGTCAAGCGACTTGGGAACATCTGCCAGTGGGATTTCTGGGCTCCAGCCACCGGCATCAATCCCCACCACAATTTTCTTGAGCTTTCCAAGCCTGCCGTCCGAGATCACGCCAAGGGCTCGATTGAAAAGATTATGACTGCTACGTTGCTGCGTACCTACCTGCACCACGCGTCCCGTTTCTTTTTGTACGCGGCGGATCAGTTTGCCCTCGTCGATCGTAAGCGTCAAAGGTTTTTCACAGTACGCATCTTTTCCGGCGAGCATGGCTTCGACCAAAATTTTTGTGTGCCAGTGATCGGGCGTTGAGATTTGCACGACGTCGATATCATCGCGAGCCAGCACTTCACGGTAGTCCCCGTACAAATCCGCTTTGCTACCGCACAACAATTTATTGCCGTAATCTAGGTGCTCGGAATCGACATCACAAAGTGCAACCAAGTCAGCAAACGTTTTTCCCACTGGCGACGTCCGCGTGCCATTTCCGCCAACACCGATCAAAGCAAAATTCAAACGCTCGGATTTGTTTTTGCTTTTCCTAGACAGATTTGGCGAACTGAAATGGTAAGGCACAAATGCGTAAGCTGAAAAAGTGGCGGCTTGCTTTAGAAAATGCCTGCGCGAATTTTTCATATTGTCGTTGGCTGGGTTAATTTGATTTGCCTTCCTGAATTTGATTTGCCCTCCTTGAACTCGGAAGCTCATTTTTCGTCAACTCGATATCGCCTTTTACGATTCACGCGAAAGTGAAGAACACAGCAAGCGGATATTTCCATTGCTTACTTCACTGGCAGGACTTGAACAGCATCGCAGTGGACGATTCCACCAGAGTTGGTAGTCGAAAATTCTACAGACACGGCTTCCCCCTTGGTCAATTTAAACTGGCCAAGCGAATAGAATCCGTCATCTCCGGGTGGCTGTTTCATATTGACGTTGACCTTTTTCGTTCCCGTGGAAGTTTTGATAGCAACGGGTACTTTATTGCCACGATTCTCATGAGCTTGGTATGCGATTCGAATATCAAACTCTCCCGTGCCTGGGGCTTTGGTTTTAAACAGCATTGTCGCTTCCGAGTTTTCGCTGGCGTAGACATAGTCGTGATTGACGTAACCTTTCAAGTTCGTGCCTGATTTCCATTTGCCATTCTTTTTGGCATTCCGGTTATCGATCACCGTACCTGGCAATTTAGCTGGATCCTGCCCGAGCACTACGCCTTGGGGCGACGCGAGTTTCATACTGTCACTCGGAATCACCATCTCATCGTTCACGGTAGCGCGATAGGCCTTGCCAGGCAGTTTCAGAAGGGCATCCATTTCGTCCCAGTATTTTTCAAAAACATCGCGAGGCAAACAATCTCGTTGTTTGCAAATACTGCTCGCTCGTCCAACTACCTCGCCCATCATGCCACATGTTTTCATCACTCGAGTCGTGCCAAGTGCTTCATGGGTAACGCTAATATTGCGTCCAGTCATGTAGAGGTTGTCGATGTTTCGCGAATAGAAACAACGATAGGGTACTGGGTATCCGTATTGGCGATCGATCCGACGGTCGTGTTTCGCGATCGAGATAAACGGATTGTCAGGGAATTTTTTGGCGTATTGTTCTTTGGGATAATGCAGATCAATGGACCAAGTACTGGGAACACAACCGTCTTTAAATTCTCGCTTGGTGACAACGTCTTCTGAAGTCAAAACAACATCGCCCATCAACCGTCGCGATTCACGCGGCCCGCCAATGTAAGCAATCCAAGTCAAAAAAGCCGTTTTGTGCTTGGCCGCGCCGTCACGATTCTTCATCGCATTGAAGGCGCCATACACCGCTCGCAAATTCCAATCGCGAATGCCTTCCGCGTCGTTCAAAGGATCCTTGTCGAATCCACTTTCCCAAAACCATTGCCCATGATGATCTCGAGGGTAGGGGAAATCTGCCATTTGCAAATCAAGCGCCCATGGTGTTTCCGGAAACGCAGCGGCAGATTCACCTTCTCCCCATGCCCACATATTGCTCATTCCCATCCGACCCTTGGGCGTCATCTCCCAATCGGCTTTTGCAAGAAAGCCAACGGTGCCATGGCCGGTGCAGTCTGAATACAAAGTTCCAACGAATTTCTTGTGCTCGCTCGTTCGAGTATCAAACGCGTGAACGCCAGCGATCTTGGATCCATCCATGTCGACTTTGTAAGCATGATGGTTGAGGAACAAGTCAATGTTCTTCTCAGCACGAACGATCTGTTCCTTTTTCGCGTCTTCAAACTCTTTATAGGCGCCAGGTGATTTCGTAGCGTGGTCGCAAAACTCTTCGACGATTTCTCCGACACGTGGATATTTTCCACGTCGAATATTGCCCATCGACCAAACACGAACTTCACTCGATCCGTTGCCGCCAAGTACTGGACGGTTTTGAATCAGTGCAACCTTGCACCCCATTCTTGCGGCCGACAATGCCGCCGCCGTCCCTGCGTAACCGCCACCAATGACGACCAAGTCATATCCGGATTTTTGTGTAGGCTCAACATTGAGGCCGAGCAACTTGCGACGCCAATCGGGCAGGATAGCCGAATCGTTTGGCGGAGCCGTTTTCTCTTTTGTGAACAGAATCGCATCGCAACGCCCATCGAAACCCGTTAGGTCATGGAGTGCGAGCTTGGTTTTCTTATTCTTGATCTCAACGGTGCCGCCATCATGCCAAAACCAATCGGCACTCTCTGTTCCGAATACGGTTTTCAACGGCGTGCCATCGACGTGCAATTGAAACTTCCCCGGTTGGCCTGGTGCCTTCCACCGCGCAACCCAATCTTTGGTGCGGACATAGACGTGATACTCACCAGTCTCAGAGAACTCAACTTCGGTCAGAGCATCATCAACCGGTTTGCCAAGCCCATGGGCGAGCAGATAGGGCGAGCCCATTGTGTCAATGAATTGCGTGTCCAGTTTCCAACCGCCAGGCGAAAGGAAACTTTCGGCTTCAACCAATACCTGTTGAGCCTGAGTCGGCGTTGTAAAAATTAAAGCCAGGAACAGCCAAGCGAATATTTGCGTTTTCATTTACTCTCAACATCTTATGTATGAAGTTTCGACTTCTAATGGTTACAGTTTAATACTCCAATCGCATAAAGCCAATCAACGTCGCCAAAACCAATCGAATCACCGAATTCGATCTCTCCGAATGAATAAACACGACCTCGAAATACCGATTCAAGGCATGACGTGAGTTGGCTGTGCCAACCAAGTGCAGTTTGCAATTGAAAAAGTTCCCGGCGTCCAAGAGGCAACGATCAGTCTCGCCACTGAAAAAGCGTTCGTAAAGTGTGAAGGTGCGCCGCGATTGAATCAAATCACCAAAGCGATTTTCGACGCGGGTTTTTCAGTGCCAACGACTGCCAAGACAGGTCGCGAGTCCCGTTTGGAGTCTCAGCAGCAGGGCAACGTCGACAACAAACGTTTACGACTGATTGTTGGTGTTATGCTGACAGTTCCCCTATTTGCCCTTAGTATGGGACGCGATTTTGGCATTTGGGGATCTTGGTCACACTCAGCTTGGGTCAACTGGCTGATGTTCGCGCTTGCAACTCCAGTTCAATTCTACGTGGGCAAATCGTTTTACGTCGGCGCTTATCATTCGTTGCGGTCGCGGTTTGCCAACATGGATGTTTTGGTTTCGCTTGGCTCGACCGTCGCGTACCTCTACAGCGTCACGGTGATGGTCGGAAAAACAATCGGCGATACTGCTTGGGGTGATCATGTATATTTTGAGACTTCGGCTACGATCGTCACGCTAATCTTGGTAGGCAAATGGATTGAAGCCAAAGCCCAACACCGCACTTCGTCGGCGATTCGAAAACTGATCGAGCTAAGCCCAACGATCGCCCACGTTGTCAAAGATGGCGTCGAAGCTGAAACACCAATCGAAAACGTTCGCGTCGGTGATAAAGTCGTCGTGCGACCGGGTGAGAAAATACCTGTCGATGGCAAAGTGCTCAGCGGATTTTCCATCGTCGACGAGAGTATGATTTCCGGCGAGAGTTTTCCTGTTGAAAAAGCCGCCGGCAGCCTGGTAACCGGAGCCACGATAAACCAGCAAGGTTTGCTAACGATCAAAGCGACCTCTGTAGGTGAGCATTCAGCTTTATCGCGAATCGTTCAGATGGTCGAGAAAGCTCAATCGGGAAAAGCGCCCGTGCAAGAACTGGCCGATAAAATTTCAAACAGGTTCGTGCCAATCGTCATCGCCATTTCGTTGGCTTCGTTTGGAATTTGGTACTTCTCTGGAGCCGGATTCACCGCCGCAATGCTGCGGATGATTGCGGTGTTGATTATTTCGTGCCCGTGCGCGATGGGACTGGCGACTCCATTGGCCGTGATGGTTGGCATGGGTCGCGGAGCCGAGAATGGGATCCTTTTTAAATCAAGTTCCGCACTTCAGCGTATGGGAGAATCCAGTTACGTCGTGTTTGACAAAACCGGCACTGTCACCACTGGTGAAATTAGTGTAGTGGACGTTGTCTCTGCGAGGCCTGATTATTTTTCGAACAACGAGATTTTAAGAATTGTCGCTTCGGCAGAGCAGGGCAGTGAGCACCCAGTGGGCAAAGCGATCATCTTATTCGCTGGCCGAGAAAACCTCCAACTATCATCACCACAAAATTTCATTGCCATTGCCGGACGAGGGATCTCAGCAACAATCGACGGCGTTAGCGTACTCGTTGGCAACGCTCGATTGATGGCAGAACACGACGTCGATGTGGCCAACCTAAGCGATCAAGCAAGAACACTTTCCGAACAAGCTAAAACCGTGATGTGGTTGGCAACGAAAAGTAATGCCGATAGTTTTCAAGCCGCGGGGCTCATCGCGGTATCCGACACGATCAAACCGACTTCTGCGGGTGCGATCGGAAAATTGAAAGAACGTGGCATCGAGGTTTGCCTACTTACAGGTGACAATCTCGCGACCGGAGCCGCAATCGCTCAGCAAGCCGGAATCTCCAATGTCTTTGCTGAGTTCATCCCTGAACAAAAATCAGACAAGATCAGCGAGCTACAATCGTCAGGCCACATCGTTGTCATGATCGGGGACGGAATCAACGACGCCCCTGCACTTGCAATGGCTGACATCGGAGTCGCAATCGGCACTGGAACCGACATCGCGATGGAAACGGCCGACGTCGCGCTGATGCGTGGAGATTTGAATGGCGTATCAGACGCGATCAGTCTTTCTCAGGCAACGTTGCGCAATATCAAACAGAATCTATTTTGGGCATTCGGTTACAACATAATTTTGATCCCAGTGGCGGCGGGGGCACTTGCCATGATTCCATCGTTACCAATTTGGTTACGAGAGCTCCACCCAATCACGGCTGCATTCGCGATGGTGGCGTCTGATGTGGTGATCGTTGCCAATGCGCTGCGACTAAAACGGTTTAAATTTTAGATCACTTAGATTTCAAGGACGCCTGAATACTGTGAAACCTGTTTCGCGAGGCTTTGTCGGTTAGAATGAAACCAACCACTATCCACACCAATGAGGGTTCAAACATGAAATCAAAACTCTGCTCAATCGTTTCCATCATCTTGCTCGCGACCATAACTATTCCTGCCAACTCACAGGAGACGACGAAATCGAAGCCAGCAAATGAAACCGACAATCGTGGCACTTTGATTTTCTCAGATGATTTCCAACGCAGTGAAAGCCAAGAAACCAAAGACGAACCGGGAAATGGATGGACGACAAATAGTAAAAGCCGAGCCGCTGGCAACAAGCAAGTCGACCTGAAAGACGGCGCGATGTATATCTACCGACACGAAGTCGCCGACCACGGTGTTTCAGTCGTGCATCCGGCGGGCTTTCGTGATGGTTCAGTCGAAATCAAATTTATGCTGGAAAACGAAAACGATACGCTTGGCTTAAACTTCGCCGACATGACGTTCAAAGAGGTCCACGCCGGCCATTTGTTCAAGGTCATCATCGGAACGAAACGCGTGGAGCTTGCTGATTTGAAAACCGGTGTGATGAACTTGGAAACGCGAAAGCTGCGGAAGGCAAACAAAGTGCCCGAAGAGTTGAAAGAAAAATTGAAGACAAAATCGAAACGTATTCCCAACAAACTTGAAACCGGCAAATGGTATAGCGCTGTCGCAAAAGTAAGCGGCGAAACCCTGAGCCTCTCAATCGATGGTACCGAAGTCGGCTCTTTTTCATCCCAAGGCATCGCGCACCCAACCAAGCACACGCTGCGATTGGCAATCGCCAAAAATGTCGTCGTCGATGATCTGAAAATTTTCAGAATCGGTGAACCCATTCCAAAACCAGCGCCAAAGAAACGCAAGGCAAAATAACCCAAGAACAAAATTCTCACTACAACCAGTGGCTATGTTTAGTCGCTGGTTTTTTCGTCACTGGTTTTTTCGTCGACTGATTTGGGAATCCTTCGTAAAACCCACCGGGCGTACGTCAGCGTGACCACCGTCGCAAAAACATTGGTGCCCGCGATGCTGTACCAAACGGAATCGACTCCCATTTTGTAATGCCACACGCAGAGAATAAAGAACGGTACCGGTAGTAGAACCTTTCGCGAAATCGACTCAAAGAATCCGTACATCGGCTTCTTCATTGCTTGTAGCATCGCCAAATGCGTCGACGTAATCACGTAGGACCATTGAACCGGTGCGATAATGTAAAGGCATAAAACTCCAAGGTCGATGACTTCTGGATCACTCGTAAAAATGCCCATCAACTGTTTCGCAAAAACCAGCTGCAGCACCGATGTCGTCAAAATTAAAACCATCGCTGTGCGATTACAAACACGCATGGTCTCGTGAATCCGGTCGTATTTTTGGGCTCCGTTATTCTGACCAACCAACGCCATGATTGCAGAATAAAATCCGAATGTTGGCAGCAACCCCATTTGCTCAATACGAGTCGTCACGCCAAACGCGGCGACGGTAGGTTCGCCAAAGAACTTCAAAAAGTAGGTCGTCGCGAAAAACCCCAGTGCGACCGACATGATTGCAGAGGTCGCTGGCAAGGCTTGTCTGGCAATTTCGAGATAGACACGGATGTCTGGCAGTAACTTCCTGATCGGTGTCAGGTCGACAAGTCCACGACGCAGTACCGTCGAAAACATAAACGCACAGCCAAGTACTTGAATCACAACCGTCGCCCAAGCAATCCCTGCGATCCCCAAAGCTGGCAACCCAAAACCGCCGTAGAGAAACCACGGATCAAGAATCAAGTTCAAAAAGAAACCAACCGTCAGCACTTTGCTAAATGTTTTACTGTCTCCATGAGCTATCAGAATCGCATTGCTCAGGTTGTTGATCACGAAAAAAATGGCACCGGCGAAGATCGGATTCATGTACTCCAACGCGATCGAGAGATACTCGCCCGATGCGCCGAGTAACTGAAACAGCGAGGCCGCCGCCAAAAATCCGGTTATCGAAACGCAAATTGAGACAACGATCCCCATCGAAATGCTTTGCGCGATATAGCGCGATTTCTTTTCATCATCATTGCTCCCAATCGCATTAGCAATCAACGCGGAAGCACCTCGAGACAACCCGCCACTTGTCGCGATGATCAAAAGATAGACGGGAAAGCTCAGCCCAAGTGCAGCCAACGCTAACGTCGAAATTTGCCCGGCGTAAAACGAGTCCACCACGTTGTACATGGTTTGAAAGATCAGCCCGATACTTGCAGGCAACGCGATATTTCGCACCTGCGTCGGAATGTGTCCGGAGGTTAAGTTCTTGGTATTCAAGGCGTCAATTCAGTTGGGTAAATTTGCTCAGACTTTTTCGTCCGAATCGCGGCATCCAGAAAATGCGCACTGAGGATGGTGCGCCTAACATTGGCATTTGCGACAGCAATTTGCTTAAGGGCGGTCAAACACTAACCCGAAACGAACCCTTGAGACACTTTCCGATTCAAGTCTTGCGATTGAGAGCTGATCGAGAGATGGCAAATCGTCTCGGGCGTGCTGGCAGTTGAATCTTCAAACGCACTGAGCACAACGACTCGAGCACCTTTTGTTTGCTCTGCCTTGTCAATCAGTTGGGAGAAAGTCCCCGCAAATTTACAGCTTGCTTTGTAGATACCCTCGCTCAATCCGTCTCGATTAAAAATTCGCGACGCCATCAGAAACGGGGTGATCCCAGTCAAACGCGGGTTTACATCGACAAGGAAAAACTTGTCCGCCCCGCTGCGCAAGATATCGATACCAACCAATCCAAAATAACCCTGCCCATAAAGATGGTCTGCCGTTGGCAAAATAATCGGTGAAAAATCGTCGACCAGTCTCGTCTGCAATGACGCCGAATAAGTCCCGCCGCACCAACGTTTGTTTTCATCGAAATGCTGCTCCGTCAATCCAAGCCAAACAACCGAACCGTCTCGACGAAGATAAAACTGGACGCCGAAATCCCCAGTTATATTTTCAATGATAGAGTTATAAACCAACGTTGCGGTTGGCCAATGATCAACCAACTGTCGTTGCATTTCGGCTTCATCGGACGCGTCCTGAATCAAAAAATTTCCAAGCCCCGCATACCCATGGCTCAATTTTGCGATGCAGGGTGCGGTCGCCGATTCGAGAATGCCTGCCTGCGGACAAGCGATTTTTTCAATGACTTCTTTGGAATGAAGCTCGTAATTCCTATCCGGATCTATCACCTGCCGACTGGCCATAACCGATTGGTGCGGAAACAAGGTTACGAATTCCGATTGCAAATCCGATCCGAATTTTTCCCAAACAGGACAACCTTGCTCTCCAAACACTTTCGTCCAGTGATCGAGCAACTCTTGCGGTGGCGCTACGTCAGACGAAACCGGCATCTTGTTGCCCCAACCACACATCAGGTGGTGAGGACCAAGAATCTTCAGCAGTTCCCTACGCGGTGGCGGAAAGGGATCGTGAATGATGTACTTCGTTTTGTTTTGAAAAACCGTATCGTCACTGTTGGACGATGGGTACTCACACAGCAGGCGCGCCTCTGGCACATCGAGAGCGTACAACTCGGAGAGAAAATTCAACTCCGGTTCAAATTCTATTGGGGTCATAAAGTTATTTTAGCAATCCTTCGACTTTTCCCAAATCGTCAACTCTGACTCGCCCAGCAAACAGTTGCGTTTGTTTTCGCGAATGACGAAAGGAATGTCGACAGGATCATTCACTAGTTTGAATTGTGATCCTAATGCCGACGCAATTCCCTCAAGCGTTGTGAAGTTCTCACCAGTCTCGGCTTTGAATCCACCCAGCCATTTATCGCGCGGCGTGTGTTCTTCTGACCAATTGTAGGGCGAAACGATAGCCAGCAAACCACCCGGCAGAATTCGCGTTTTCATGATCTCCAAGAATTTCGCAGGATCATAAAGCCGATCAATCATGTTGCCCGCGAAAACAAGATCATAGTTGTCATACTTTTCGATTAGGTTACAGGCGTCGCCTTGCATGAATGAAATTTTGTTCTTGAGTTCTTCGTAGCCTGCGAAGTTCTCAAGCCGCACCTCTCGATACGCCCTTAGCTCGCCTTCTTCACTGAAAAGATAACGCTGCCGTCCGTTGTTTTGCAGATTGGTTGGAGCTTCGATTAACCGAACCGAAAGATCAACCGCATCGACCTCCTCACAAAATTTAGCCAACTCAAATGCCGACCTTGCTGTCGCACATCCGATATCCAGAGCTTTCGCGAACGTCCGTCCGTTCACATATTTTGCGACTTCATCGATGCAGGCAACTGGGAAATTGTTGACTCCAAACTGAGCCCCCGCAGGTTCCCCGTAGTGGAACTCGATATAGTTGGAAACCATGTCGTCAGTTTCATAAACGTTGGCTTCGACTTCTGGTAGCGGTGACGCCTCGACGTAACGAAGACCGGAGTACTGGAAAAAGTGCCGACGAAACGCGTATCGAGCGTCCTTGATCGCGTAATTACCTGTCGAGATCCAACAGCCACCTTTGAAAATATTGTGCTTACCATCGAATGTCGGCGCAGAGAAATCATCGTACATCGGATGGACTTCGAACCCCCCAAACCCGTCGATCGGCGTCTCGGTCCATTGCCAAACATTGCCGATTAAGTCAAACAGTCCATCGTGGAACTCGTGGCGATTGACAGGACATGGAGACATTTCATCTTCCAGATTGATATTGCCTGGTGCTCGATCCCAAAACGGTTGGTCCGTATTTAGTTTCTCACGCATCGCATGCCATTCAGCCTCGGTTGGCATCCTGATGTGAGTCTTGGTTACTTCCGATTTCCAATTGCAAAATGCTTTCGCCTCAAGGTAATTAATTTCTGCTGGCCAATCCCAAGGCATATCGATGACTTCTAGCATCGAGCGATACTTGAAACCGTCATCCGTTTTGTTCCAGTACACCGGGTGTTTGGCTTTGCTGAAATCTAGCCAGTTCCAACCTTCAGCGGTCCAGTACTTTTCTGCCTCATAGCCGCCTGCTTCAACGAACTCCAAAAACTCCTGGTTTGATACTAGGTACTTCGAAGCCTTAAACGAATCAACTTCTTCCGCAGCGTAACCATACTCGTTGTCCCATCCGTAAATCCCATTGCTTTTGGATTTCCCAAGTTCCACCTTCTCGGCCGCAACAGGGACAAGCTCGTTGGCTGGCGCGGCGGCGGTTTCCTTGCAAATGTTTCCCCAGACTGGATGTGGCTTCACCATTTCGATCGGAAGCTCACGCATCAAAATTGATGAAGTCTCGAGATGGATCCGCTCGTGCTCGATTCCCATCAGCACAATCCACATCGGGCTATTCCAATCGATCGGCATGCTAAAATCGCATTCGCGAATGTAACGGTCGACGATCTTGCGAGTTTTGTCGCGATGAGCTTTCACAGCTGCCGGAGTTGGCCAATCGTAGTTGTCATCGTTTAGATCATCCCACGACATTTCATCAACACCGATTGCGAGCGTCGACTCCATTTTGGGATCAACTCGCTCGTTAATCAGATTAGCGACGTTAAGTTTGTTGATGAAGAATACAGAAGTGTGACCGTAATAAAAAATCAACGGCTGCCGCAAAGTATTCGCACGCTTGTAATACGCTTCATCGCAGGCGAGACACTCAAATAGACTTTCATAAAGCGTGAATGAATTATGAAAGTAGTCAAGAATCTCCTGACGCTTGGACTCAACATCGCCTTCGTTGAGAATCGGCGTTTTAGTGACTAACGGTGCAGAATTCGAATCACCGGAGGTAACTGAGATCTTTGTATCGGTGGACATTTGCTTTGAAGGTTGAGTAGGGGAAATGATTGATGACTAGTCCGACGACTCTTCGCATTGCTCGGTAAACTGTGAAATCGTCCGCAAGACAACGAGTTAATCGTGCGACTGATTTGAATTGGACGGCAAATTCGATTTTTATAAGGTTTTCGCAGTATCAGCGTACCGGTTGCCAAGTTCCGGCTGTCCGCTGCAACAAGCCCACAATTGACATGGAGCTGCAACTGAACGGAGGTCAAAACGACAAGTAAAAATGACCGTTTTTAATCGGGGCAATTCGATCAAGCACAAGTCAGATTCAATAAAACCTTACACGAAAGTTCAATGTTTTGAACAAATCTCGGACCATTACTTTATAGGGTTCGCGACACATTTTTAAAGTGGCTAATTACAACCGATCCGAGGCAACATAAGCTCATAGTTTTATGTTGCCAGAATTTATTGGTAGCGAACATTGACTCCAAAATCGGCAGTGGACATTTGAAAATTCGCCACTTCTCAATGAGTTCTTTCGAACGCGTGAGTGGCCCGATATTTTAACCAAGACAATCACACGAAGCGACATTGACGGTGGCGGTCAGTAAGATGAGAAACAAAATTCATCCCAGCGAGAAACACAATGAACGTTTACGCCTGTGACGCTGTCCGAGAAGTTCGCAAGCTCTACCAAGGTGCACCTATCGCCAGTTTCAAAAGCACGATTGAGTTGATCACACAACATGCTGAAATTTTGCTTACTGCGTTCCAATCAAACCAAGCCGTGGCAAAGTTCCAGATCAGCAACTGGCACCCAACATTAGTTGGCAAGTCCGCCAAAGTAATTTTCGCTTGTGATTTTACGTTAGAGGATTCAAAGGCAACTCTGGCTCGTGAGTTTGGATATCAAAACTGGAACGATGCAGAGGCTCGATCGGAACGGCTCGACCAAGGCTTCGAGCAATGCGTAGACCTTGCATTGGCTGGAGAAGTTGAAACTTTGAAGTCGAAACTTGTTGCCAACCCGCGGTACGCAAACCAAACAAGCTCATTCGGACACCGCGCCACCTTGCTGCTTTACCTCGCAGCCAATGGAGTCGAAACATGGAGACAAGTCGTACCTACCAACGTCGTTGAGATCGCGCGGTTGTTGGTCGGTTCAGGCGCCGACAAAAATGCCAAAATGAATGTCTACGGTGGAGAGTTCAACACAATTGCACTTGTTGAAAGCAGTGCCCATCCCAATGCGGCCGGAGTGGCAAAGGAATTGGTTTCCTACTTAACCGCCTGATGGCCCTGCGAAATTCCAAATCCAAATTGCTCGAAACGGCAACGATGATCAGCAAGAATAAATCACAAGGCACTTAAGCACGCCCGTCAATGTTTAAGCCACTCCGGCATCGCTGAATTCTTTCAACACCATTGACGAGCATCAAAAATGCTCTCCGCGTTTTCGAGAAGGACCGCAGAGGTAATGAAGCTGATGCTGGCAAGCCGTTGAAAACGAAAACCGGCGTTACTTTTTCTCTTCTGGCGGAGCTTCTCCCGGCGACCCCATCTTGATGTCGCCTTCGATTCCCATTTCTTTTAGCTTTTCCTTGAGTTGCTCTTCCAAGCTTCCTTCTCCGCTGAGATCGTCCATCGAGAACGACATCACTTTGGCACCCGCTGGAACTCCAGGGATATCGGCGGCTGTTTTTTGATCCGCCCCTTCCACTTTTTCACCATCGCTATTTCGAGAGACCATCATCGGCGAATCAATTTCAGCCGTCATCTTTTTAAGCTTGCCAGACTGCATTTGCAGCAAAAGACAATATTGTGCCGTTTCCAAATCCGCGTTGGAGTTTTCCGCATTCAAAGCATTGGTCATCGTGCCCGGCATTGATTGAAATGAGCCATCGGGAACCTGCAAACTTGAAAGCCAGTATTTTGTCCCGTCGTGAAACTGCGCCCAAGCATCATCGCCAGTCTGCCGCGCCAACACAGCCGTCGACAAAACTCCAGCCACAGTAAGTATTGGAGAAGCGTAACATTGATCGACTCCCTCTAGTCCACCTTCAACAACTCGTTTGAAGAAATCATCCGTCATCTGGCAATTGACTGACCGAAGAGCAGCCGCAGTTCCAGCGGTGAGAGTGTTCTTCAGCCGTCGATCCAAACTGCTTGCAGCACGCAATTCAGTTTCCTGCTTGAGAAATTCACACGCTCTCTTGATCGCTTCTGGGTTGCCCGTGAGCCCCTTGCGTTCCAACATCCCCATCGCCAACAAAACTTGGTTCGTAGTGTGCGTGGCGAAAATATCTAACTTGGGCCTGCCGTCTATTTTTTGAGTAGAATTCCACGCGCCGTTTTCATTCTGTGATTTTGCAAACGAGCCAACGATTCCCATCATCCGTGGCATCCATTGCGGATCAATCATTTGCACCTTGGATTCAGCAAGAAATTGTGCCACACAAGCCGCAGTCAACGGGTTGAGATCAAGCTCCGGCATTTTCATCACCGTCAATTTGCCAGGGTTGGACTTAGCACCTGCCGGTCCAACTTTATCGTCAGAATTAGTCGCCGCCGTTGCACTCAAAATTTTCGCATCGAGCTTTCCAGCGACAAACTCCAAACACGCATCGACATTGGATTGGAATTGCTGATCGCCCGAAGCGAGAAAACTCAAACCTGCCATGCTGGTCGTCTGTAGAGAGTGATCAAAGTCCTCAGGTCCAAACGCGCCGTCTGCCTTTTGCTGGATCGCCAAGTACTTCAGACCCAAATTTGCTGCGTCCTGGTAACGATCAAAAATGCCTGCTTGATTTGGAGTAAGTGGCCCCGCAACGTTTTGAATTTCAATCGTCCGACATCTGTATCCGTCGAAAACTTGAAGCTTCGTCGTTTTGGCTCCCGTCGCAACGTGCAATTCAAGCCGCTCGATAAAGTCGAGTGTTGGATCGTCTTTGATGGGCAACCACTCATCTTCAACGCCAACGATCACATTGCCGTGTCTAAGCTTCGCATTGTCAACGGGCGAGCCGGCCGCCATTTTCACGATGACCAGTCCACCAGGCGATATTTTTGAATCCCGGTCGTTGGGATCGGGAAACGAAAGCGTCGAAGTAAGCGGGTGGCTCTGTGCACCGATCCAACCGAGGTTGTGAAACTCCGTGATCTTTGAATCAACAAAATTCTCAGAGACAGGCACACCGTGTCGTCGCATCCTTTCTTTGCAACCAACAGTGACAAACAACATCACAACAACGAATGGGACAGCAAGCGGGATTAAAACGAAGCGAGTTTGTTGTTTCATGAATACCATTTTGAATGCCATTTTGAATGCCTCAATAATTCTCGTGAGCCAGTGTTTCCAAACGCATTTAACCGGCTTGAGAAACTTACTTGTCGTTCTCTACACTTTTCTCGATTGCCTCTTTGGCTTTCTCAAGCGTCTTACCAGGTTCCGCTCCATCAGCGGAACGTCGTTTGGTTTCGCGGATGTAACGCTGTAATGTTTGAACCGCGAAACCCGTCCCCCACTTCTCGCCGTAGTCACCCCACGCTGTGTCCCACCACTTGCCGTCCTTCTCCTGCGTTCGCAACATCGTCCAGCAAAAACGGTCCCAAGTCGCTTGGTTCACTTCATCGCCCAGCTCCTCTGCACCCGCGGTTGCGTAGTTGTAACCAAAGAAGAAAAAGTATCCTGAGATTTGATGCGGTGCCGCATGAGGCTGAAGCAATTTCCGTCCCGTCTCAAGGTAATTCTCGCCGTCATAAAAAACCTTCAGTCCAATTTTCAAGTCTCGCTTCGAATAGTTTCCCAATTGATACATCGCATGCGTGGCCGCCATCGTTCGAGAACCACCGCCCAGGCCGCCCTTCAGCGCCGAAGCGCTTTTACTTGTTTCAAAGCGAGAGTCGTATCCGAAATTTCCGTTGGGAGCACGCATCCGGTCGACGGCTCGAGTTGCATCGAGAACCATGCCTTTGGGGACTTTACAGCCAATTTTTTTCGCCCGCTCCAACGACAAAGCGAACAAACTCGTGTTGAACGACATATTGTCGGCGTCGCCACTTGGCCCCGCGTAGTAACTCCAGCCACCGGTGTGTTGTTGATAGACTTTCAAACCTTCAACGCAAGACTGGGCCGCTTTCACGATTTCTGTTTTGAATTCCTTGCCCTCTTCGGTTTCGTTGAGCTCCAAAAGAAAAGCCAGTTTGTAGCCGTAGCCCCAAGTGTTAAAACTCGTCCCCGGCTCATAAGCAAATTTGCGAACCTTGATCAATTCGGCAATCGCCTTCTCAAGAGCCGCCTGCTGCCCCGCTGATCGTGGATCCTGATCAAGCAAAGCATGGGCACAAATCGCAGTACAAGCCGTCCTCACAGCATCGTGCGACCCGCGTTTGCGAACAGAAAAAGCAAAGTTTGCCCACGACGCTAATTTGGGATCATGAGATCCCCATGAGCCATCTTTGTTCTGTGATTTAACCAGAAAATCCAAACCATCTTGAATCGAAGTTTCTGACTTCTCAAGCAACTCTTCGGTCGGAAAAGGAGGACGGAGATTGTGCTTATCCTTTGACTTGCTCTGCGAACCTTGAGGCAAATCTGTAGAAGGAGCGGTTGGTTCCGGCTTCTTCTCTGGCTGTTTTTCGGCAGCGGGATCTTGTTTCGCCGGATCCTGAACTTCGGTTCCCTGAATGCCCAAAACGGCAAACGAAAAAAAACCACTCAAAACGAGCGTTAGAATTTGGTTTCGCATCGTGTTTCTCCAGATTCTATTTTTTGTTAGGACGAGAAAGCAAAACTTCTTCGCCATCGTTTAAGCCACTCATCACAGCAACTTGTGACGGGTTCGAAAACCCAATTTCTACTTCGCGTTCTTCAACGTCGCTTCCATTTTTTACGAAGCAGAAAAACTGATCCCCTTCCGCGAAAACACTTCGCACAGGCACAAGAACCATTTCTTGTTCCAATTCAAAATGAACACAGACACGGCAATTCATTCCCGATCGAAGCTGTGGTGCTTTATCAGTACATTTACCCAACACATTGAATCTCGATTGAGACGATGAAGTGTAACGATTCTTTGTTCCAACTTGATCGACCTTGGTCAGCTTGCCGGAAAAATGTTCCGAAGGGAACGCGTCAGGATAAACGGTGATCGGAAGATCCTTTTTCAGATGCTGAATATCATT
This sequence comes from Mariniblastus sp., assembly GCA_045105295.1. GTDB lineage: Bacteria > Planctomycetota > Planctomycetia > Pirellulales > Pirellulaceae > Mariniblastus. The sequence goes on along the minus strand of JBGCDK010000040.1, from coordinate 106,695 downwards.
TTCCGACACGCTCATTTTTATTGACAACTGATCCATCTTGGCGACCGTCATGAGAATTTTATGTGTCGTGACTCGCCCGCCGATACGAAGCTCCTTGCGAACGTCGCGCGTGCCTCCGCTGCTCATGATGATGACACCTGCAGGCATTTCCTGCCCGGTTGTCCCGTAGAACAAAACGCCGTCACGCGGGCTGACGACCTGAAGTTCGGCTCGATCGGTTTCGAGATCAGCTATTTTTTCGTTGGCGACATCCATTTTCCGTTGAGCCTTATCAACTGCGGCTTTCTTTTCAGCGACGGCGGCACGGAGCGTGATTTCTTCTTTTTTGATTTCAGCCTGTTTTTTCTCGACATCCAACTCTTTTTCCAGCTGCGTTTTGGATTTATCGAACTTCATGAAATACGCGAGCTCTTTTTTAAGAACAGCGATGCCCTTTTCTGATCGCGTGATCGACTTTTTTTCACGATCAAACAAGATGTCGGCTGAAACGGGCGTCGAGATTTCACGCTCGTCGTACATTTGCTTAAGCGTTTCAAAATCGACTAAGGCTTCTCGTAGGCTGTACTCAGCGTCTTCGATACCGCGTTCTTTTTTAGCGAGCTCGGTTACCTGACTGGCAATCTGAGATTCAACTTCGCGTTGCAAGTGACTTAGTTCAATTTTTCGCTGGCTGACTTTTGTTTCCAAGTCGATCATCGCTGTTTGGTACACCGCGTTGGCTTGCTGCAATTCTACATTTGCATCCGTGGCCTCGTTTTGTGCAGTCTCCAATGCTTCGTCGACCGTGTCGGTATCAAACTCAATTAATACGTCGCCCTTTTTCACATAGACACCTTCGTTAACGATTTTTGTGACGACCAAATCGCCTTTGTATTTTCGCGGCTCCATTTTGATTTCGTTTTTGTCATCGGCGACGAAAATGCCCGGAAGATTTGTTTGCAGCTCAAGCTTACCGTTGGTCGCCTTCGCGGTTTCCTGACCGAATACTTGAACACTCACCGAGGAAACAATAAAGCAAACAATCAACGTGGTTAGTACGCTGAGGGCGGCTGAGTTTTTGGAAATCAAATTCATAATGGTCTTCAATGTCTTTAGCTGGTTAAAAACTCTTGATGTTCGGGCAAATATTTGGTCGCTGGCTAGACGCTTATTCAGATCGCAGTGCCAAAACGGGATCTTGCTGTGCGGCGCGAAATGCTGGGATCGTTCCGAATATCAAACCCACAATCGCAGAAACAATAATCCCTAGCGGAATTGACCAGGTGTGATAGATGACCGTCCATTGGGCCAAAGATCCGATCAATTGAGCCAAACCAAATCCAACAGCGACGCCAACAGCTCCACCAAAAATACACAGCAATAAACTCTCACTCACAAACAACGAAACAATGTCGCTGCGTTTGGCGCCGAGTGCCCGGCGAAGCCCGATTTCCGACTTCCGTTCCGTCGTATTGGCCAACATGATATTCATGATTCCAATCCCACCGACCAGCAAAGAAATTGCCGCAAGCGAACCCATCACCCAACGGAATATTTTTTCCGATTTCTTTTGCTCATTCAACAACGAGTGAGGAACGGTAACGCTGAAGTCATCTGATTTATGCAGTCGATCAAGCATGTTCGTCGCGACTTGCGAAACGGGCTTAAGCATCTCGGTGTCCCTGACACGAAGCACCGCTCGGTTGACCTCAACGTTGTCTTGCGAGGTGAAAATTGAAGGCCCCGCACCTAGACCGAATCGAGTGAACGCGGTTTCGTAAGGGATGAAGACCGATTTATCAGGGTCAGAAGTTTTTCCCGCCGTTCCCGTTTCACCCTTTTGTTCCATCACGCCAACCACGGTGAAATACTGACCATCCAGTTTGACGACTTGACCAACTGGATTGACCAACGGAAAAATATCGCGAGCCGTTTTGTGCCCGAGCACGCAAACCATCGCGAGGTTTTTCTCGTCAACCTTCGTGATGAAACGCCCATCCCGAACGGCATGGCTCATGACACTGCAATAGTCGGGCGTTGTCCCAAGCGCGTTTGAATTCGCCGTTTTCAGATTGCTGGAAACCTCGACCGCTTGCGTTGCAATGGGAACGATCGTCTCAATCGCATCAACATTTTTCGCCAGTGTTTTTAGGTCTTGGCGAGTGATTCCGTATTTGAACGCTTTTGTTTCTTCGTTGCTGTCTCGATTCATTCGGGCCCGCTCGTTGGCTCGCACCTCTTCAGGTTCGATCGTGTCCAAGATCAGATTATTGACACCCATTCGTTGAATACGTTTCACGACGTCTTGCCGCGCAACTTCGCTGATCGAGAGCATGCAGATCACAGACGCCACTCCAAAAATGATCCCAAGTGCCGCCAGTAGAGAGCGAGTTTTGTGAAGCATTAAATTGCTGATGGCTTCGAACATCAAAGAGAAAAAATTCATTGGGCCACCTCGCCATCAGAAAGTCGAATTTGTCTTGGTGTCCGATCTGCAAGTTCCGGATCGTGCGTGACCATAATGATTGTTGTGCCATCGGCGTTGATCTGTTTCATGGTCTCAAAAATTTCATCCCGCGTTTTGATATCGAGGTTCCCGGTGGGCTCGTCGGCAAGCAGAACACGGGGCTTATTGAGAAGACTCCGAGCGATCGCGACACGTTGCATCTGGCCATTAGACAGTTCGATGGGGCGATGACGTTTTCGATCAGAGAGTCCGACCTGGTCAATCAAATCCAAGGCTCGCTTTTTCAGATCTCGTTTCGACATCGAACGACCGTTGGTCGGCGTGCAATATCGCGAAGCCAACATGACGTTCTTTACAACGCTTAATTGGGGAACGAGGTGGAACGATTGAAATACGAAACCGATGTCGGTACCACGCAACACGGCCCGATTCACGTCCGTCATTTTGCTAACTGGATTTCCATCGAACGAATACTCGCCGCCGGTTGTTTCAATCAAAGCTCCCAGCACGTATAACAATGTCGATTTGCCACATCCGGAAGTTCCTACGATCGAGACGAACTCCCCCGATTCGATGTCAAGTGAAACGTTTTTGAGAGCGTGGACATCGCCGCCCCGCATCTTGTACGTTTTGCAGGCGTTGTTCAATTGGATTAATGCAGACATAAGCGGCTCTGAGGTTGCAAGCGAAAAAAGTTGTTGATCAAGGCGTTGGGCAGACGTGGCAAATGTTGACAATACGCTGCTGTAAAATTCCCTCTAACTGTCTTCCGGGTCGTTCAAGTAAACGACCTCGCCCGTTCTCAGGCCCTCCTTGATCTGAACATTCTCAGCATTGGACAATCCAATTTTGACCTCGCGTTTTTCAAACCCCGTTGTCGTTTTTACATTGCAGTAATATTTACCGCCTTCTTCTGCGACAGCCACGATCGGGACCTGAATCGCATCAGGAATCATGTCAGCATGAACGACGACGCGGCAGTTCATTCCCGTTTTCAATTGCTTCGCCGTGTCGGTGCATTTGCCACGAACTGTGAATCTGCGAGCGTTGGAAAACACGTCGGTACGGCTGGCGATTTGATCAACCTTAGTCAGTTTCCCTTCGAGTTGGAGCGAAGGAAATGCGTCGGGGCGAACCGTGATCGCAAGGTCTTTTTTCATGTGCTGCACGTCGTTTTCTTTGACTTGCATTTTGACGGTCAAGTTATCCATGGTCGCGACGGTGAGCAAAATCGTGTGCGTTTTCACGCGGCCACCGACTTCCATTTCATCGTTCCCACCACCCATACTGAATGCGAACGGCGAGCTGTCACCACCAAGGGCACCATAGAACAAAATGCCATCGCGAGGAGCGACGACTTGAAGTTCGGTTTTGTCTTTTTCGAGGCCTTCAACCTTCTTGTTCGCGGTGTCCAGTTTCCGCTGGGCCTTGTCAACAACAGCTTGCTTTTCTGCGACGGCGGCTTCGAGTGTAATTTTTTCTTTTTTGATTTCAGCCTTCTTCTTTTCGACATCCAGCTGTTTCTCTTCTTGAGTTTTTAACAGTTCGAACTGCTTGAAGTACTTAAACTCGCTCCGTTTTTCCTCGATGTTTTTTGCGCTGTCTTCCAGCTTCTTTTTTGAACGCTCAATCAACATATTCTCTGTTTTTGTGTGAAGCTCTCGCTCCTGATAAAGTTCGGTCAACTGTTTGTGGTCGACGCGAGCATCGGCGAGACTCGATTCAGAATCGGCGATTTCTTTTTCTTTTTTGGCAAGCTCCAAGGCCTGTTTCTCGATCGCGGCCGCGACTTCTTTTTCGAGAAACGAGAGTTCTTTTTTTAGCTGCGACTGTTTTGATTCCGCGTCGATTTTTGCAGACTCCAATTCAGCAGTGGCTTTGTTGACAGCCACCTGTTCGTCGGTGACCTCATCCTTGGCTTCCTTGAGAGCTTCGTCAAGTTTGTCAGGCTCAAACTCCATTAGTACTTCGTCTTTCTTGACCGGCGTCCCTTCGGCCAGAATTTTAGTGATGATCAAATCACCTTTGTATTTACTGGGCTCCATTCGAATTTCGTCCTTATCATCAGCGACGAATTCGCCAGTGACTTCGACGTCGATTTTAAGATCACCTTTTTTGACTTTTGCGGTCAATTCAGACGGGCTTTGGGCGTTTAACGTGGTGCCCAACAGAAGCACAGCCATGGTTAAAACGATCTTGAATCCAAACATTCTTGCCGTTGAGTTTGATTTTCGCATGCTTATCTGATGGATCATGTTGCCGCTCATTGCTATTTCAATTGATGAAGGGTCTCGCGTCGCGTTCTCATTCCTAATATCTAAACGTCGATAATTTGAGAATCTTTCACGCTTTCTAACTGTAATTGGATTTTCAAACTGATGCCCAGTTGTTCGTCAAAGCTCGAATCCCGGAAATCGCCATTAAGTGGGTCGCTCAGATCAAACAGGAATCCTAGCTCGCCCGAAAAAGATGCCGTGTTCATTCCAACCTTCCGATGCAACAGATCACTGCTAGTCTCTTTCAGTCGTTGTGGTTCGGAAAATTCACATCAAAAAAGTTAGAATTTAAATTTTTCGTTTCTTCGCCTTGCACTGGGTAACAGTATAGCCCTGCTGCGTTGGCTTTATCAAAAAGTAAGCTCAGAAAACCTCTATGAGATTTAACACAAGCGGCTTTTAAAAGATTCGAACTAAATGAGGATGATTGAATCTACTTTTCTACAAACGATTTGAGCCCGTCAGTGAACAACTGCAACCAACCATCTAGGGAAGACTGAACCTGTTTTTCATCGACATTACCGTGCCGCGCGTCGGTGACTTGAAATATGCAACCGCTTTCAGATTCAATCAAAGCGAGCTTTAAACTACTGGTCGCTGGACCGCCCCATTCGGGGGCAAGATGGCCAATGAGGTAGACTTTGAAATCGCTCGGCATGCACATCTGCACGCTGTACCACAGCAAACCGCCGCCGTCGGGCGTCTCTTCGACCAAGCCTCTCCCACCAACGGCTGGATCAAACGTGACAACAGAATCAGGCCCAACCACGTGGAAGTCTGGCAGCCACCATAGATTTGTCTCCTCAAAGATAGCCTTCCAAACGCGATCGCGTGGGGCTTGGATTTCGATTTCCAATTCGTACTTGTGACACGATGATGCAGAAAGAGTCATTGGCTTGCCTTTCGTTTTTTTGCCGCCGATTGTTTCAGTTTAAGTTGTTTGTTTCCTCCATTTGACTCAACATGATCTTTGAGCCGTGACATCGAAGAAGCCATTTTCTTGACATGTTTCCTTACCCAGCGATCACAAACCGATTGAATCGGTGCAGGATTCAAATGATTCCAGCGTACGCGCCCCTCTCGACGAATGATCACAAGATTTGCCGCCACCAAGACCCCGATATGTTTCATAACGTTGGTTCGACAAAGGTCATCAAAGCGTTCGACCAGCTCGCCTGTAGTTTTTGGACCCGTCGCGAGAACATCCAGGATCTCTCTACGCGTCCCATCGGAAAGTGCCTTCCAAATTTCGTCTTGTTTCGACCTTACCTTATTCATGTCACTTAATGGTGACATATTTCAAGCACTAAGTCAAGCTTTTATTACATAAGAGAAACACCAATCAAAACGAAACTCGTGTGTCGTTTTCTCGATGCGAGCTGCTGTCGATTTACGAACTGGCGAGCTCTTGCACAGCGGCGGGGCCAGCGATCTGCACGAAGATATCGTGGAGCGAGGGTTTGACGACTTCGAAATGCGAAATTGTTCGTTGCTGCGAAAGTTGACAATGAACTTGTTGAAGTCGATCTTGATCCAGCAGTTGAAAACAATGAAACCGGCCATCAAACCGAACTTCTGAAATTCCATCCATGTGCGGAACAGGGGATTCGCCCAGATTATTAACTCCACCATCAGCCGGGAAATGCTCGACTCGAACGCGGACTTGATCTGCTTGAAATTCCGCCTGGATCGCATTGAGCGTTCCGTCAAGAACTTTCTTTCCATTGAAAATCATGAAAATGGTGTCGCACATTTTCTCTGCCATCTCCATGTCGTGCGTGGAAAACACGATCGTGGTTCCACGCTCTCGAAGACTCAACACGGCTTCCTTGAGTGAATCAAGATTGACTGGATCGAGACCACTGAATGGCTCGTCAAAGATCACGAGTTTTGGTTTGGCGACGACGGCCGAGATAAATTGAATCTTTTGAGCCATTCCCTTTGAAAGAGCGTCAACTTTTTTGTTCGACCACTCAGATGCTCCAAGCCTGTCAAGCCAGTAGTCAATTTCCGATTTACAGTCATAAGATCCCTTCAAGCGAGCGTAGTATGTCAGCACGTCACGGACTTTCATTCGTTTGTACAAACCGCGTTCTTCAGGAAGATATCCCAACCGATTGTCGGCCGTTTTTCCATTCGTTTCTCCTAATACATTGACAATGCCTTCGTCGGGTTGAAAGATTCGAAGGATCATTCGCAGTGTCGTTGTTTTCCCAGAACCATTGGGACCAATAAAACCGTAGATCGAACCTTCGGGAACGGCGAGGTCGATGCAGTCGACGGCAGTTTGTTTACCAAACCGTTTCGTTACCTTGGTTAGTTCGATTGCGTTGGTCATGAATTCTTGTTGCGGTTCAAGGGGTGACAGATTGTCGACGCTGTGCCATTGTTTTTCAGTTCAAGCCGTGGTCATCGGTCGGCTAAAACGTTCGTTGGGTCGAGCCAGCGCCTTGGGAAATAGAATGGTACAGGCTCGGATCCAATTTAGTTGCAACTCTTTGACAATGCGAATATTTTGCCCTTTGGCCTGTGAAAAAGCTTGACGAAACGGATCGGCATACGAGACGGCATACACGGATGCAAAAAAGGAACAGCTAAAGTTCTTCACCGCAATATTTGCAATAGCGGGCATCGTTCGCGTGGCCCTCGGTTACACATGAGGCACAGCTGACCGTGGTAACCGGCTTGCGTTTTGAGTCGATAATCTCGGCCGACACAAAACCCGTCGGAACGATAATCAAGCTATAACCAACGAGGATCAAAACAGCGGAAACGACCTGCCCGGCTGCGGTCATGGGTACGATGTCACCAAATCCAACCGTCGTCATTGTGACGATCGCCCAGTAGATCCCGATTGGAATCGATGTGAATTTCGAGATGGAATTACCTTCTTCGTCCAATGGGTAGTAGTGTTCAATCTCGTACATCAGCGTTCCGGCAACGGTAACGATGATCAAAACTACCATCAGGAAAACGATGACTTTTCCTCGAGCTCGCCAAATCGCATTGCCAAGGTCTTCACCTTCATTTTGAATCCAGGACAAATTAAGAATTCGAAACACTCGAAGCAAACGAAGCGAACGAACAACTGAAAATCCTTTAACGCCAAAGCTCGAGTTGACGGGAATCGTCATCAGCAAAATGTAGTCAGGCAAGATCGCGAGCAGGTCGATGATCCCCCAAAAACTAAAGATGTATTTCGAAGGGTTGCGAACACAATAAATTCTTAAGCCGTATTCAATCGTGAACAGAATGGTGAAGAACCATTTCAAAAAAAACAGCGTCGAGTCCATCCTTGTCTGGATCCCGGTCACAGTTTCCAAGCTAATAACAGTGACACTGGCTACGATTGCCAACATGAGCATGATGTCAAACGACAAACCGCTGAACGTGTGGGCTCCAAAAATGATCTCATGGATCTTTTCTTTGAGCGTTCGAGGCGCGTTTCGAGGATTGATGGGTGCGGGAGATTTTTGAGGTTCTGACATAGATTAGAGTTTAAAGTTGCTGACACGGCGTGGAAAGTGGAATCGGCGAGCGGAATGGAAACGCAAATTGCGTCTGTGGGCATTGTTTTTAGACTTTGCCTTCCCTCGTGTTTTCGAAGAACCCCCTTGTTTATTGGCAAAAACCCAAACCGAAAAAAGCCGAGGCAGTTGGCATGAAACAGCCAAAAGCCCCGGCAGATTTTAGTGAGCAGTGAAATGATAGGGTTGGCCGGCGAAACTAATCCTCTTCGCCGTTGGTCATTTCAACATTGAGCAAAACCTCAGCATCATCACGCTTCAACTTAAACTTCAGCGTCTTGCCGCGATCACGCTTGATGATCTTGTTCAGCTGAACTCTTTTCTCAATGGCTTCATCGTCGATCGCGAGGATCACATCGTTGGCCTGGAATCCTGCTTGTTCAGCAATTGAATCCTCAACGACACCGGTGACCTTTACTCCGCCATCGTCTTCGACAATTCGAACGCCCAAACGGAATGGTTTTGGTTTTCCGAATCGGGGCTTGTTTTCCATCTCTGCGATTTTGTCGATGATAATTTCAGAGTACTCAATGACCTTGACGGCACCTTCGCAATTGATGGCTTCGAAGTCATCCTCTGGCGTATGATAAACCGCGTTTTGCCCAGTGTGAATAAACATGTTGGGCACGCCGCGTTGATTAAACGGGAGGTGATCACTGCCGCCAAATCGGTTCGTCGGTTTGACGAGCGAGAAATCAAAACTCTCATTGGCCATTTCAAAGATCGGATCAAAGTCACGTGACGTGTCCCAGTTGTAGAGCGTCAGCTTGTCCTCTCGCAGCCAACCGATCATATCAAAGTTGATCATCGCCGCCGTTCTCTCCAGAGGAAAAATCGGGTTCTCGCAATAGTGGATCGCACCAAGCAATCCCATCTCTTCACCAGTAAAGCAAACAAAAACCAAGCGACGACCTGGTTTCTTGCCGCGTCTTTGGAATCGCCGAGCCAACTCAAGAATCGCCGCTGTTCCAGTCGCGTTGTCATCGGCTCCGTTGTGAATTTCGATTCGACCCTTTGCACGAGAGCTTGGCCCTCCGCCCATGCCCAAGTGATCGTAGTGGCCACCAATGACGATCGTTTCGTCTGCGTTTGGCCCTTCGCCCTCGATGATTCCAATCACATTGCTTGACTTGATCTCTTCCATAGTAAATTCACACTTGAATTTGGCTGACCAACCTGGAATGGGTTGCGAAATCGGTTCGAGGTTCTTGTCGATCAAGTCTTCGATCGCGGCAACAGTAGAAAGGCTTTTCCCAAGCGGTGATGTCAAAGGCGAAACCTTCAAAATGTCGTTCAGGACACTGCGTTTTAGCTGAGCAAATGGAATCCGAGTCGACCCAAATCGGGTCGCCTGCACCAATTCGTCTCTGGCTTCGTCCGGTGCGTTAGCCGCATCGTTCACCATGATGACCCCGGCGGCTTTTGCGCGGACGGCGTCAGCAATCTTGTTGGTGATAAATGCATGTCGTGAGGTTTCTGCACCGTTGAAAACACTGTTCTCATCTTCTGATTGAGGCTCGTATCGGATAATTACAACGATCTTGCCCTCGACGTCGATTCCACCAAAGTCATCGTAGTTGTGGTCTTCAACGGCAGTGATTCCATAACCAACAAAAATCAAATCTGAACTCAAGTCAAAATCTTTCAGTGGCATCAATTGCTGATACTGTTTGCCAAGCTCGAGATCCATTTCTTTGCCATCAGGACCACTCAGCACCAAACTGGTTTGTTTTTTGCTCTTTCCGATTTGGCGGATTTCCTTGACAACGAATTCTTGCAGGAACGTGCCGTCCTCAAGTGGCTTGAGGCCGATCTTTTTGTATTCGTCAACAAGAAAATCTTCACACATCTTGATGCCGGGCGTTCCGGGTTTGCGCCCGCCCATTTCATCAGACGCCATGAACTCGATGTCATGCGAAACACGTTTTAGTGACTGGGAAAGGAAAGGATCAGATTCCTGTGGCGCTGCAGCCCAAGTCGCATTGAAGCAAACCCCCATAGCAAGCAACGTTGTGACACAGAAAATTTGCGACGTCGGGATCGAATATCTTGAATGCCTCACTCAAAGTCTCCTTGGAGAAATCAGCGTTGTGCTGCGATAAAATTTTAGTAGAAACCTAAGACGTGTAATTTACCAACTTGGTTAACGAGCGTCTGCAATCGTCGGTTAGCTCGAACACGAAAGGCAGAACTTTCTCGTCCAAGATTTGACGCTTCTGAAAATACGACCGAGGCTTTTGAAACTTTCCCAAGCAGAAAAGTCGCAGCATTCCGCCTCACAATGTGGGCAAAAAGCTACTTGTTTTAAAAACAAATCCAGTCACAGAACGTTCATCGTTTGTTTTTAAGCAATGCAAGATTAGGGAACACAGAACGCTCTTGCGACCTAAACCTTGGCAGATAAAATGCCTTATTAACGGTTCGGGAGACCGGGTTAACGCTGACTAGCATCCTAGATGAAGCTTCTTTTTTATTGTTTTCATCGGATCAACCTGTCGCATCGTCCCGCCATTTTAGATAACTGCTGGGGGCACCCTTAAATGAATTCACAACAAGCACAGATGACATATAACCGACTTGATCTTTTAAAATTAATGTACCTCAGCCGCGAAGGTGATCGGCGCGAGGGCGTGTTGCTTCGTCAAAGCAAAGGCTGGTTTCAGGTAGCCGGAATGGGGCACGAAACGTTGGCCGTGATTTCAATGCTGCTCAACGAAGACGACTATTTGTTCCCGTACTATCGTGATCGCGCGATGGTTTTGGCAAAAGGGGTTTCCAACGCGGAATTGGCGAGCGCCTATTTTGCGAAGCTTGGATCCTCAAGCGGCGGACGCCAGATGCCAGGGCATTATTCCGACCGAAGTAAAAACATCTGGAGCGTGCCGACTCCGACCGGAGCCAACGCTCTTCCTGGTTGTGGCGTGGCCTGGTCGATGCAACTGGATGGAAAACCCAACGTCGTTGTTGCCACCGTTGGTGATGCTGCCTCCCGACAGGGCGAATTCTACGAAGCCATCGCTTTCGCCGTTGAGCGTCAGTTGCCGATCATTTTTATCGTTGAAGACAACAATTACGGCATCAGTACCAACACGGAAAAATTTAACCCTTTCAAGCTTGAAATCTTCAACGAATCACACCTGGTTCATGTTGACGCACGACATCCCGACCGAGTGTTCGAAGTCGCCGGGCCTGCGATCGACAAAGCACGATCAGGTGGCGGTCCAACCGTAATCGTTGCTGAACTTGATCGATTGTGCTCACACACGAGCTCCGACGACCATCGTGTCTATCGCCCCCAAGAAGAAATCGACGCGATGGCGGATCGTGATCCCATTCTTGTTGTAGCCAACGAATTGATCGAAGCCGGCGAACTCACACAAGAAGAGTGGGATCAATTCAAAGAGGAGACCAACAAGAAAGTCGATCAAGAATATATCGCGGCTGAGTCCGAAGAAGACCCGACGCCAGCCGATTTGATGGTTCAACTAATGGACGAGCCGCCAACGCCGGAATCGCCACCGATCGAAGGCGGAAAGAAGTGGCGGATGGTCGATGCGATCAATCACGTTTTCAAGCACGGTTTGAACACGAACGAAAAATTCATGTTCTTTGGCGAAGACATCGAAGCCCCAAAGGGTGGCGTGTTTGGATTGACGGCTGACCTGTCTCACGAACATCCGACTCGTGTTTTCAATTCACCACTCGCCGAGGCCACCATCGCTGGAGTTGGAATCGGAATGGCTTGCTACGGCAAGCGACCGGTCTTTGAAATCCAGTTCATTGATTTTGTTGGTCCGGCCATGAACCAGATCACGCAAAACATGACGACGCTCCGCTGGCGAACCAACGGCGATTGGACTTGCCCGATGGTGATGTACGCTCCCTATGGAGCCTACCTCCCAGGTGGATCGCTCTGGCATTCGCAAGCCAACGAATCAGTGTTTTCTCACTTTCCAGGAATGCGAGTCGTTGTCCCGAGCACTCCCGAGGATGCCACTGCACTAATGTGGACGGCAATGCATACCAACGACCCAACGCTGTTCCTAATCCCCAAGCACATGTTTCGTCAACAAATGGATGTGGCCGCCGATGTCCCAGCCGTTGGATTCGGCGAAGCCCGCGTTCGCCGCGAAGGCACCGACGTCACATTAGTGTCGTGGGGCAACTGCATCGAACAAGCCTTTGCCGCCGCCGATGCTTTGGCCGACGAAGCCTCAGTCGAGATCATCGACCTGAGATCGATTCAGCCGTGGGATAAACAAACAATCCTTGATTCAGTTGAGAAAACGGGACGCTTGGTCATCGTTCAAGAGGACGGACGCTCCTGTAGCGTCGGACAAATGATCATCAGCGAAATCATGAGCGACCCAGAAAGCTTTTGCTTTTTCGTAAGTGCTCCACAACTGGTATCCAAACCAGACATTCACATCGGCTACAATCCAATTTACGAATACGCCGCGCTTCCTGATAACGATCAGGTCATTGACGCGATCCGAATAACCATGGAGGACTGACCGGCTATGCCCGTCATATCTGTACGAATCCCACAGCTCGGCGAAGGCCTTCAAGAGGCATTGCTGGTCGAGTTTTTGAAAAAACCTGGCGACACAATCAAACGCGACGATCCCATCTACGTGATGGAAACCGACAAGGCAACGACCGATGTCGAGTCGCCGTACGATGGTGTGCTCGTTGAATGGACCGCCGACGAAGGCTCAGTGCTCGAAATTGGTGCCGAAATTGGCAAAATGGACGTCGCCGAAGGGGTGAAAGAAATGCCAGCAGGCCACGGTCCCGAGGACGCTGCGCCAGCTGTCGAAGTCACTTCCGCAGCCCCAGCATCCACATCGACATCCGCACCAGTGCGGTCATCCAAAGTGATGATTCCCCCGAAAACGCGGAAGTACCTCAAGGAACTGAACCTCCTGGATTCAGTTGATGAAATTCCGTGTGCTGGATCCAAACTCATGCCAGCCGATGTTGATGCTTACCTCGCCGCTGGCGGTGCATCCGTTGGTGTATCATCAGATCAATACGCCGAAGAACCGCTACCGAAATCTCAGGTCGTATTGAATTATCGACTGGGGCGAGGAGCCAAAGACTGCATTCCGGTAACGGTCATGACAGACATTGATTGGACCAACGTTGCTGCGGCTCGCGAGAAAGTACGTGATTCAGGCGGACCAACCGGTTTCGCGATGGCTTGCTGGGCAGTGGTGAAAGCGCTCAAGGATCACCCAAAGTTCCGCAGCTCGCTTACACCAAAGGGCAACGCAGTCAAAGTTTTCCACCATGTCAATTTGGGAATCGCAGTCGCACTTCCTGGTGACGAGATGGTAACCGCCGTCGTTCGTGACGCCGACAAAATGTCCGCCGATGAATTCTTCAAGGCATATTCAGATCAAGTCACCGCCGCTCGCGACGGAAACGATCAAGCGGACGAATCAACAACCGTGACCATCTCCAACATTGGTAAAGCTGGAATGCGAATTGGCATCCCCGCGATTGTTGCCCCTGCAGTGGCAACACTGGCCATTGGCGAATCGTTCGCCCACCCAGTGCCTGATGGAGATTCATTCAAGTTCAAAACAATGGTCACTGCGACATTGAGTTTTGATCACCGAATCGCCAACGGGGTTGGTGCGGCGAACTTTATGAACGATGTGAAGTCAAACATCCAATCGTTTGAAGTTTGAATCTAATTCGACAGCAAGAGCACAGACGGACTCGTTTGTGCTCTTTTTTTGATCCCTTCTCCACAATCGCAGCAAGACAACCGCAATCGGCGAGTTGCAATCGGCTAATTTCAATCGGCCAACTCTTCGATATCTGAAACATCGTGCGTTTGTGGCAGGTCCGCGATTCCGTCCAGACCAAACAAGTCAAGGAACCGCTCGGTCGTTGAGTAATACTTCACCTTGGGATCAGTCGACCCCGGTTCCACGTGGAGCAACTCGCGACGGACCAGCTGAGCTAGAACGCTGCCGCATGGTCGTGGGAGAGTTTTTTCAATTTGAGCTTTCGTGGTCGGCTGGTTGTAGGCGACCACCGCCATGACGTCGATTGCTGATTGGCTGAGACGTGCGTGCCGATTGCGACCAAAAAACTCTTGTTGAAAATCAAGCAGTTTTGGATCGAGCACCATTTTAAAAACGCCACCGTCAGATTCAACTCGGTACGCCGCGTTCTCTTTTTCGTATTTTGCATTGAGCGATCGAACGATCTTTGTGACTTCTTTGGGACTTACGTCTCGCAGTACCGCGGCGACCTTGCGACTGTTTAGCTTTACGTCCTTTGGAGTTCCGACAAACAAAATCGACTCGATGATCGACTCAGGCGAAATAGGACAAGCCGCATCGTCATCGGATTCGGTAACTTCTTCTTCGGTAGGTGATTCATCTCTCGGAAGTGGTTCCTCAGAACTTTCTTCCGAGACAATCACCTCGCCTCCGCCTTTTTCCTTGAGGACTTGAGCGTAGGCCTGGCTCAACTGGTCCAGCGAAAACCCTTCTTCATCGTCTTCATCGTCTTCATCGTCTTCATCCACTTCGCTCTCAGCGTCGCCGTCTTCTTCCTCGTCCTCCATATCTTCGTCGTCGTTTTCATCTTCGTCGCCTTCGAGATCAATCTCGGCAATGTCATCATCCGGCTGTTGAGTGGGATCCTCAACATCTGGCTCGGTACGCTCCGATTTTTTGGACGGCTTTCTTGACATACCGACAGCTTAGATGACAAGCTTAGTTGGTCGCAAGACGAGCATTCGCCCGATAACGGTTGGAAAGCCTGCGAAAGCCGAGGGCTTTTCAAAACCTGACTTTGGAAACCAACTTTGAACGCGGCTTTTAAACTTACCCTACCCCACGAAACTAACGAACTAACCAAGAGCAGAAAATGATCAAACAACCTCTCCCAACGTTGCTATTTGCAATCTTCGTTGGCTCATTTTCGATGGCCGTCACTGTTTCGCCCAACCTGCTGTTGTCGCAAACTTTGCAACAAACACACACTGCGACCTCCGAAAAAAACATGGTCGCCTCGGTTCATCCACTGGCCACCGCAGCGGGCTTGCAAGCGTTCAAGGACGGCGGCAACGCCATTGATGCCGCCATTGCCACAGCATTGACACTAGGTGTGGTTGACGGATTCAACTCGGGAATCGGCGGAGGTTGCTTCATCTTGATTCGAACAAGCGATGGAGAATTTTTCGCGATTGATGGACGCGAGATGGCTCCAGCTGCGGCCCATGCAAAAATGTATGTCGAAGCAAAATCAAAATTCGATCGGCCAAGCCAAACGGGAGCGCTCGCCAGCGGTGTCCCCGGAGCGCTCGCCGCATTTCACCAAGCCGTTACTCAACACGGCAAACTGAAATTCAAAAACCTAATCCAGCCCGCGGCGAAAATCGCGGACGATGGATTCCAACTGTCGGCAGTTTACGCGGCACGATTGTCCTCAGCACAGAAAACGATGCAACTGTTTCCCGGCTCACGCGAAATCTTTTTTCATGAATCAAACGGTAAATTCACCCCTTACCAAACGGGAGAAACTCTTAAACAAACACACCTCGCTCAGACCTATCGCAACATTGCCGACAACGGTCCGTCTTGGTTCTACAACGGACCATTCGCAACCCAAACCGAAGCATGGATGAAAGAAAACGGCGGCATCATGACGTCGCGCGATTTTGCAAATTATCACACGGTCAATCGGAGTCCGATTCGAACGACCTATCGCGGTTTTGAAATCGTTGGATTCCCTCCGCCAAGTTCAGGAGGCGTGCACGTTTCGCAGATCCTGAATATCCTTGAAAATTTCGATTTGAAAAAACTCTACAATGACGACCCTGCCTCGATGTATCACGTCGTCGCAGAAGCCATGAAGTTCGCGTTTGCCGACAGAGCCAAATGGCTTGGCGATCCAGACTTTGTTGACGTGCCGATCGGCCTGATCGCAAAGGAATACGCGAAACAGATCGCGGCAAACATCAAAATGGACTCAACCACTGCCGCAACCGCGGGCACGCCGCCAGAATCAAACGCCAAGTTTTTTGAAAAACATACAACGCATATCGCTACGGCGGATGCGGACGGCAATTGGGTTGCTCTTACTTCGACAGTCAACACAACGTTCGGTGCGAAATATGTCGTGCCTGGATTGGGTGTTGTGATGAACAATCAGATGGATGATTTTGTCGCGATCCCCGGCAAGGCCAACGCGTTTGGCTTGGTGGGCAGTGAAAAAAACTGGGTCGAAGCCAAAAAACGCCCGCTCTCAAGCATGAGCCCAACGATCATTCTCAAAAACGGACAGCCCGTTTTAACCGCGGGCGCTGCTGGCGGTCCCAAAATAATCACGGAAGTGATTTGGGCGATCATCAACCATATCGACTTGGACATGCCGATTGGAAAAGCGATTGGTCAACCGCGACTTCACCATCAATGGTCGCCCAAACAAGTACTGCTTGAGTCGAACTTCGATGATTCGATTGCGAAAGAACTAGCCGCCCGCAACCACTCAATCAAACGATCAAAAAGCATGGGCACGTGCCAAGCGATTTCCTTTGATCCAGAGACCAAGAAATTCACCGGTGCACATGACCCACGAACTACAGGTTCAGCGGATGGTCAATAACCTGTGATTGGTTTGCAAGTTCACGATCACTGACGCGCGGAGGGTGCCTTTTGTTGGTGCATCCACTGATACAATTCCGGCGTCGCGTAGGTCGCAGACCAACAGTTGTGGCCAATATGCTCATACGTTGTGAATCGGATCGACGTTCCGCCAGCGGCTTTAATTGCGTCGACCATTTCGACTGATCTTTCGAACTTGACTGCACGATCTTGATCACCATGGAACGCCCAGATCGGAACGTTCTTCAACTTCTCTGCGTCTTCAGGTTTTCCGCCACCACAAACCGGCGCGACAGCTGCAAATCGTTTGGGATGATCGGCTGCCATTCGCCACGAACCGTATCCGCCCATGCTCAGTCCGGTGAGATAGATCCTGTCCTCATCGATGTTGTAGTTTTTGACCACTAAGTCCAACAGTTCAACCAAGCGTTTTTGTTGAGTGTCAGAACGCCATTCGTCATCGCGCGGGCATTGAGGCGATACCATCACGTATGGCAAATCATCTCCGCGTGCAACCATCATTGGTGGTCCCCATTTTGCAACGAGACTTAGCGGGCCATTGCTTTCACCGCGACCGTGTAAAAAGAACATCAGAGGAAACTTCTTTTCACCATCAGCGACGTAGTCTTTTGGCAAGTGCAACAGATAGCCGACTTCTGCCCCGTCGCCAGTCGTCAATTTCATCTCGACTTGTTTCCCAGGGGCCGGAGTTTGTGCTTCGGCAGCAGAGTTTAAATTCATACTAAATAAGCCAATTAAAATGAGCGCCCAGGCGGTTGTTCGTAATAACGTCATGGTATTCCTATTCAGATTCTATGGTCAACGCTCGTTCAATCGAAAGCTGAAACGCGTCTAAGACCGATTTGTGTCGGTGAGGATACGATACTTTGATATGCTTTTATTTCGAAGTAGGGTTTTGAAAAGCCCTCTAATTTCGAGTTCAATTTGCATTTTGAAACAACGTACACAGAGAAGCTCTCACGACATCCTGCTATACTACGCTCTACAACCATTCAGATGTTCTATTTGTTCAGACTCCAACAAGACGAAACCATGCCCAATCAACGGTGGCACACACCCTGCGTTCTGTTCACAATTTTGATTCTGATTGCATTTTCCGGAAACGCGACAGCCCAGTCGCCCGCAAAAATTGGTGTCGGCGCCAAACCAATCAATGGCGCGGAACTGATCCTTGATGGCTCGCGTAAAATGCTCGACGAGAAATGGACTTATTGGGACGGCCCAAGATTCGCTAGTGAGTTGCCGATCAAATGGAAAATCATTGACGACCCCTTGGACGGCGGCACGGTTGTAATGACGGACGATCCTGTTGCGGCCGGCGGAAAGTACGGCACCGCCGATATCGTTACCAAAAAGAAGTACCGAGACTTTCGACTTCACGTCGAATTTCTGATTTCAAAACCCGGTGGCAACAGCGGAGTCTATTTGCAAAACCGGTATGAAATCCAAGTCCTCGACGGCGACAAAACAACTCATGGCATGGCAGCGGTGATTAATGAGTTCGACGCGCCATACGAAGCCTACAACGGGACTGGAAAATGGAATGCGTACGACATAACATTTCGCGCGGCCCGTTTCGAAAACGGAAAACGCTCTGAACTTGCACTCGTCTCCATGTATTTCAATGGCAAAAAAGTCCACACCAACGTTCCGATCCGACGCGTTTGGGGCGGCCCGAATTCTGGACTCAACGGCGACAATGATGACGACGGAGTTGGTATCACAGACACGCCGGGCGGTTTGAAACTTCAGTGCGAAGGTCACGACGTTCGTTATCGAAATATCTGGATCAAAGAGCTGGACCTGACCAAAGCAGATACGAACTTTGGTGAAACAGCCAATCAAGAATTCAAAAACGGCCAAGTCATTCCACTTTGGAACAACGGTGCCCCAGGCTTCGAATCCAGAAAAAACGAAACCGAACAAGCTGAAGACTATTGGGTAAAAAATATTCACAACCCAACGCTAACTTGTTTCCTTCCCTCCAAAGAAAAATCCACCGGAGCCGCTGTCGTCGTTTGCCCAGGTGGTGGCCATCGTTTGTTAGTGTTCAACGCAGAGGGCGTCGAAGCGGCGGAGTACCTGAACGAGATTGGCGTCGCAGTTTTCGTGCTGAAGTATCGATTGAGTCGCGAGGAAGGTTCGCCGTACGACATCGAAACTCACGCCCTCCAAGACGGTCAGCGTGCGATGCGAATGGTTCGCAGTCGGGCTAAAGAATGGAACCTCGATCCAACCCGCATCGGGATGCTTGGATTCTCCGCTGGTGGAGAAGTCGTTTCGATGGTGTCATATGCCAATGGGACTGGCAAACCTAAAGCGAAAGACGCGATCCAACGATTGAGTGCGAAGCCCAATTTTCAAATTCTGGTTTACCCGGGAAAGATTGGCATTCCTGATGTTATTCCCTTGGGTAGTCCCCCAGCTCTATTGGTCGTCGCGGAAGACGATGTAGGAGCCGCCCGCAGTATCATGTCATTGATTCCAAAATTGCGTGACTCTGGAATTCCATTTGCGGCTCACATTTACGCGCGCGGAGGGCACGCGTTTAACATGGGTAAACGCACACCGCTGACAACGTTGAAAACTTGGCCTGATCGAATGCGAGATTGGATGCAAGACAACTTCGTTCTCGACGCCAGTGGCAGAGACGAGTATATGAAGCAAGTCAAAAAGCGGCAGGATCAAATCAGAAAGAAGCGAGACGGCGGCTTAAAGTAAATACCGCTAACCTATTCTGACAATTTAAAAACTATTGAGTACGTTTTCAAATGAAGCCTTTTAAATTATCCGCAACTCTTGTCGCACTGTTCGTCTGCGTTGGAATCGTTTGCGTCGAAACAGCAATCGCTGATGACACGAGCGATCAAAAGAAGATTGATTTCAATGCGGATGTTCGTCCCATTTTGAATCAGCACTGCGTCGCGTGCCACGGCGGAGTGAAACAGGCGTCTGATCTGAGTTTTGTTTACGAGGACCAAGCTCTGTCCGTTATCGAAGCCGGCGATCCTGAGGAATCAGAATTTTTCGCTCGCATCATTTCCGATGACGAAGACGAACGAATGCCGCCACCAGAACACGGTCGAGGATTGAACGAAGAAGAAACCAAGACGATTCAAAATTGGATTTCTCAGGGGGCCAAATGGGGCAAGCACTGGGCTTTTTCAGCACCGAAAAAAAGCGATGCCCCAACCGTCGAGAATACAAAATGGGCCAAGTCGCCTATTGATCCTTTCATCCTTGCGAAACTGGAAACGGCAAAAATCGAGCCAGCACCGATGGCGCCCCCCGAGCGTTGGCTACGCCGCGCTTCGCTGGATTTGATCGGGCTTCCCCCCTCGCCTGATCAAACGAAAAAGTTCTTGGCCAATTTGGAAAAGAACGGTGACGCGGCCTTTGCAGTCGAGGTCGACCGGCTACTTCAATCTGAATCTTTCGGCGAACGTTGGGCCAGTGTTTGGCTGGACGCGGTTCGCTATGCCGATTCACGCGGACTGGGTTTGGACGCTCGCCGAACCATTTGGAAGTATCGTGACTGGGTCATTCGAGCGATGAATGACGACATGCCTTATGACCAGTTTACGATTCGGCAACTGGCAGGCGACCTCATGCCCAAGCCTTCCATGGACGATCTCGTTGCAACAGCAAGCCAACGTTTAACGCAGACCTGCGAAGAAGGTGGCACCGATGATGAAATGTTTCGCGTCGAGGCAGTCGTCGATCGCGTCAACACAAACTGGCAAGTCTGGCAAGGACTTTCGTTTGGCTGCGTTCAATGCCATTCGCACCCCTATGATCCAATTCGCCACGAAGAGTACTACCAGTTCATGGCGTTCTTTAATAATTCAGTCGATTGCGATTTAGGAAACGAAGCTCCCAACGCCGCGGTTCCATTGGATGACACTCAAGCCGCTCGCGCAATAAAGCTTGACCGAAAGATCAACAAAGCCGTCACCGCGTTGTGGGAGTCTGGATTTGAGATTGCTTCTGATGATTCGAAATGGAAATCGCTTGTCGAACCCACGGTCAAAACGAACAACCTGACCAAGGCAATCATCGTTGGAAATGATTGGACGGAATTCGAAACCAAAGGAACGGTTTCCAAAAACACCTCCTTTGTGATCACTGCCAAACTCCCCAAGAATCTCAAGCAACTGACCGCGATTCAATTCACCGGCATGCCAGAGGATCTTGAAAAAGCGAAGAAAGATTCTGAGTGGGGGTTTGTTGTCTCCCATTTCTCTGCGGAACTGACTTCCGTAGACGATTCAAAACAATCCATCGAACTGGCCTACGTCATTGGTGATGAACCTCAACCATTGATGGATCCGCAAGCGAGTTTGAATCCGAAAAATGGAAGTGGATTTGCCGCCTACACGCGAATCCACTTTCCACGCTCTGCCGCATTCGTTCTGAAAGAGCCACAATCGGTAAAACCAGGCGACACCATCACCATCACAATCAAACAAAATTCAATGGCACTCGGGGCGTTTCCTCTCGTTTCTCATCGAGGCCGTGTTGCTGTATCCAGCG
This sequence comes from Mariniblastus sp., assembly GCA_045105295.1. Classification (GTDB taxonomy): domain Bacteria; phylum Planctomycetota; class Planctomycetia; order Pirellulales; family Pirellulaceae; genus Mariniblastus. The sequence continues at coordinate 85,262 of JBGCDK010000040.1, read as the reverse complement.
ATCCATCTCTGACGAAATGGCTCAACAACAAAAAACATCAAACGATTCGGGAGCAAATCGCGAAACTAAAAAAGGATCGCAGTTCGATCGCCAAGGTCAACATCCCAGTCATGGTGGAACGCCCAAGTCACATTGCCCGTCCGACTCACATTTTTGACCGTGGGAACTTCCTTACCAAAACAAAACCCGTTTCGGCAAACGTTCCACGATTTCTCCCCAAACTCCCTGACTCTAAGCAAGATTCATACAATCGAATGGATCTAGCAAAGTGGATTGCAACTACCGAAAACCCACTCACCGCCCGTGTGGCAGTGAACCGAATCTGGGGCGAGTTGTTTGGAATTGGATTGGTCGAAACGCAAGAAGATTTTGGATCTGCGGGAAGCGTGCCGTCTCATCCGTTGCTATTGGACGACCTTGCTGCGAGATTTCAAACTGAAATGAAATGGAGCACCAAAACGTTGATGCGAGAATTGGTTTTATCGTCGACGTATCGCCAGTCATCGAAAACGACGAAACAAAAACTTGATGTTGACCCACGCAATCGCTTGCTCAGCCGCGGTCCCAGGAATCGCCTCCCGGCCGAAACTATCCGTGATCAATCATTGTTGATTTCAGGATTGCTCAGCCCCAAACAATTCGGTCCACCTGTACACCCTCCAATTCCATCAGGCATTTGGAAACCATTTCAGGGTGGTGACAAATGGAACACGCCCAAAACGGACAACCCCGAACGCTATCGCCGTTCGGTTTACACTTACACCAAACGCACGATCCCTTATCCGGTTTTGGCTTCGTTCGATGCTCCTTCACGTGAGTTCTGTGCGGTGCGTCGGTTGCCATCCAACACCCCCTTGCAGGCGTTGATGGCAATGAACGATGCGACATTTGTTGAAGCGACTCAAGCACTGGCGAGACGAATGAACGAAGCAAAAGGCAGCCTCGATGAGAAACTGGATTTCGGTTTCCAATTAGCGGTTTGTCGAACGCCGACTGAAAAGGAGTCCGGTGTCTTACGCAGGCTTTATGAGAAAAGCCAAACGAAACCGGATGAAGTTGTTGAATCGGAAGATGAAAAAATTGAAGATATCAAGACTAAAGATTCGAAAACGGAAAGCACGGAAGCCCAAAACACGAACGAACTAGCGGCATTTGCCAACGTCGCTAGTGTGCTCCTCAATCTTGACGAAGTCCTAACGAAATAGGAAACGACGAACATGAAGTCAGTCCAACAACATTTTGGCGAAGAAAAACTTCAACTCAAAACGCGACGCCATTTCCTCAAATCCTGCACGACAGGTTTGGGCGGAATGTATCTCGCGTCTCAAGCCAACAGTTTGCGCGGCGATGAAACACTCAGCGGAAATCCGCGTGGAATTCACATTCCGCCAAAGGCAAAACGCGTGATCTACCTCCACATGATTGGTGCTCCCAGTCAGTTGGAATTGTTTGACTACAAACCAGAACTGAAAAAATACGACGGCAAAGATTGCCCAGCGGAGTACCTCAAGGATCAGCGTTTCGCGTTCATCCAAGGCACACCAAAAATGCTGGGGCCTCAATTTCCGTTTAAACAGTTCGGGGAAAGTGGTGCCTGGGTTTCGGATCGGCTGCCTCATTTTTCGAAAATCGTCGACAAAGTCACCTTCATCAAGACGATGCAATCGGACCAATTCAACCATGGCCCTGCTCAGCTGATGGTTCACAGTGGCCAAGCGAGGGTTGGATATCCATCGATTGGTTCCTGGGTCACGTGGGGTCTTGGAAATGAAAATGAAGACCTTCCCGGGTTCATTGTCTTGCTATCCGGTGGCCGGCTTCCACGAGTTGGGAAAGCGTTGTGGAGCAGCGGCTTTCTTCCATCGTCTTACCAAGGCGTCCAGTGCCGCTCCAAAGGCGACCCGATTCTCAACGTTTCCAATCCGGCGGGCGTCACACGCCAAACGCGACGAGCAGCGTTGGATTCGATGCGCGAACTCAACTCGATCAATCATGCGGAGTTCGGCGATCCTGAAACGTTGGCGAGAATCAAACAATACGAACTCGCGTTTCGCATGCAGGTTGCCGTTCCACAGGCGATGAATATCAATGACGAACCGAAATACATTCACGAGGAATATGGAACTCAGCCGGGCAAGGAATCGTTTGCCAACAATTGCTTGCTCGCCCGTCGTTTGGCCGAACGAGGTGTCAGGTTCATCCAGTTGTTTGACTGGGGCTGGGACACGCACGGAACCAATAAATCAGAATCACTCAAAGACGGATTCGTCAACAAATGTAAACAGGTCGACCGACCGATGACGGCGTTGCTCAACGATCTTGACCGACGGGGCATGCTCGAAGACACCCTGGTTGTTTGGGGCGGTGAATTTGGGCGAACTTCGATGGCTGAAAATCGTGGCGGTGTGAAGACTAGCTTTGTCGGACGCGACCACAATCCCAACTCATTTACGATGTGGATGGCTGGTGCAGGCGTGAAGCAAGGATTTAGTTACGGCGAAACAGATTCGATGGGTTATCATGTTGCGGAAAACGGAGTCCACCTTCGTGACTTTCACGCTACGATGCAGCACGTTCTTGGGATTGACCATAAAAAAATGGTGTTTCCATTCCAAGGCCTCAAGCAAAAATTGACCGGCGTCAAATCCGCCCGAGTCGTGAAAGAGATCCTTGCAGGCTCTGCCTGATAAATCCGTCGCCACATCGCTATCAAGCTTTCCGCATGCCAGAACCGAACGCTCCTAACAATTTTAACGACGGAATTCAAAAGCCAAAAAAGATCGTTGCCAAATCGTTTACGTTTCTTTCTTGGAATCTTTGCATGCTGGAAAACTCGGCAGCGGCGCCCAGTGGCTGGAGAATGGATCAGGCGGAATCCAAGGTGCGAGAGTTCATCCTGGAACTGGCTCCCGATTTTGTTTTTTTCCAAGAGCTTCCTGGCCTCGTTCCTTACGTCGAAACGCATGACCTGATTCCAGCCAACACAATCAGCCACTGCGGCAACATCGCCACAATTGTTCGCAAGGACTTAATGGATCAACTCACGAGCAAGGCGCTAGGCAAGTTCGGAGTGCTCACCAATTTTGAAGCTGCCGGCATCTCGTTTTGCAATGTCCACCTCGAACCGGGGAAAACCGGCGACGACAAAAGGCTTGGCTCTGTCAACCGAATCACCCAGGAAACGACAACGCCTGGCTTGATTGTCGTCGGCGACACCAACACTCGAATCTCTGAGGAGAAATCGTTTGAAGAGATCGGCTTGATCGGGGAACGACCGCGCAAGGCGACTTGGGATTCTCGCAAGAATCGATTTCGTGAGAACGGGCGAGAGTACACGGCGTACTACACTCGATTTTTCCACAATGAACAAGTAAAAATCGACAAAGTAAAAATTTGGGACGAACCGATCGTCGAAGACAATCGCCGGTTTCACCTCTCCGACCATTTTCCAATCAGCGGCAGGGCAACATTCGTTGGCGGCGAGAAAGCGGTATGATGTTGGGGCGGCCAATGGGTAGTGCACCGAACTTTCGAACAACATTGAGACAAGGACTTGCGATGAACGTGATTTCCAAAATTTTTATGGCGATGCTGGCAACAGTTCTTGTTTGCACCCCAGTGACAGCTCAAGAAAAAAAAGAATCGCCAAAAGAATGGTTGAAAGGCAATATTGAACCGCTTGCGAAACTGTACCTGCACTTCCACCAGACCCCAGAGCTTTCGTTCGAAGAAAAAGAAACCGCGGCACGGTTGGGCAAAGAGCTCTCTGACGTTGGAGCGACCGTCACGCAAAATGTAGGTGGCCATGGAGTCGTTGGGTTCATCGAAAACGGCGACGGCCCAACGGTCATGGTTCGGACCGATTTGGATGCGCTTCCTGTGGTCGAGCAGACCAATCTGCCTTATGCGTCGAAAGTTAAAGTCAAAGACGCTGACGGAAAAACAGTCGGGGTCATGCACGCGTGCGGCCACGATGTTCACATGACGACACTGGTAGGCGTGGCTCGATTTATGGCGGCTCACAAAGACCAATGGTCGGGACGGCTGATGTTCATCGGTCAGCCAGCGGAGGAGCGTGGTTCGGGTGCCCGAGCGATGCTGAAAGATGGCTTGTTCGAAAAATTCAAGAAGCCAGATTTCGCGTTGGCACTTCATTGCAACTCAACGTTCGCCAGTGGCAAAATCTCAATTCGCCCCGGATACGCGATGGCGAACGTAGACAGCGTCGACGTGACGTTGTTTGGTAGAGGAGGGCATGGGGCTTATCCCCACACTACGATCGACCCAATCGTTCAGGCTGCAAAATTCATCATGGACGTGCAAACGATTGTTTCGCGCGAAGTTAAACCGATCGAAGCAGCCGTGATCACCGTTGGATCAATCCACGCGGGCACCAAGCACAACATCATCTCTGACAGTTGCCATCTACAACTGACGGTCCGAAGCTATTCCGATGAAGTGCGGAAATTATTGATTGACGGAATCAAACGAAAAGCGAAAGCCGCCGCAATGAGCGTTGGAGCAAAAGAGCCTGCCATTAAAGTCTCCGAAGGAACTCCATCGCTTTCTAACGATGCTGAACTGGCTGGCAAGATGTCGGACCTTTTCAAAACCAAGATCGGTGCAAACAATGTGATTGTGGCAGAACCAGTCATGGGCGGTGAAGATTTCAGCGAGTACGGCAGAGCGGGCGTACCAAGCTTGATGTATTTCCTTGGTGTGATCGAACAAAAACGATTGGACCGGTTCGAGGAAATGGGAATCGCGCCTCCATCGCTTCACTCGGCAAATTTCTATCCCGATATTGAGCGATCGATTGAAACGGGCGTGATCACGATGACCGGTGCCGCGATTGAGCTGATGAAGAAATAAACACGGCTGGGACTATGGCCCATTGCCGCGTTGACATTCCTCTGATGGATGTGTGCCCGAATGAATTCAATTGGCTAAACCAACTGTTCTTCAGGTTTTTCAATCACCGGCTCTACGCTGGTCAATTCCCTGTCCACTGGCAGGGAAACGCGTTCGCCCAACCAATAAAAACCAATCAGCACAAGGCATCCCACTCCGAGGCTTTCGTACCAAAATAGATGATGGTCGAAATCATAAACCGCAGCTCCGATGAGTGGCGCTATGACGCAAGACACCGAATACATCATGGCGTACCAACTCATATATGAACTCTGATCGCGGCCGGAACTTCTTTTGGCAACGAAACCAGTTGCCAACGGAAACATGAACATTTCCCCGGTTGTGATAATAGTCATGGAAAGGGCAGCGAACAGATATCCTTGGGCAAGAGGAAGAATTCCGAATCCAAGACAAGCCAAAAAACATCCCCAACCAATCGTGCGCAATAGTGAAAACCGCCTTACGTAATTCACCAACAACATCTCAAAGATAACAATGATGATCGTGTTGACAGAAAACAACAGTCCGATCTCCGGCTCCGAAAACCTGTACTCGTCAGCAAGATATTTTGGGTAGGTCGCGTGAAACTGGAAAAAAATAACAGCGACAGACAACATCAGCAGCAAGAACAAAATGAATTTAAGGTCACGCAATGGGGAGCCAGTCGACTGATTCTGTTCAGCCTGTTTCTGCCGCTTAGCCGCGTCGCCTCCCTTGGCATACTTTCGAAATCCAAAATACCAAAGTAGCACCGCGGCTCCCAAAGCTGTGCTTATTCCGTCAACCCAAAATAGCCACACGTAATCAACCTCAGCGAGGAAGCCACCAACGGCCGGACCGATTGAGAATCCCAGATTGACAGCCATCCGCTGTAAACCGAACGCGCGAGTATGCAGTTCTGATGGAGTGAATTGAGTAATGGCAACGTTACTCGCGGGCCGAACCGACTCAACGCACAAGCTTAGAAAAAACATCGAAATGGCAACGCCGGTCCAAGTCGTGAATTGAGGGACCAGCAGAAAAAGTGGAACCGAAAGAAAGAATCCCACGATCTGCGTTCGAACGGCCCCCAGGGGCTTGATCAGTTTCCCACCAAGAAACGCACCGCCGACTGAACCGAGACCGTAGACGCTGAGAATGGCGCCGGCTTCATTGATCGTAAAATTGAGATTGGTCGTCAAATACAGAGTCAAAAACGCCAGGACCATGCTGCCACAGCGGTTTACGAAAAGCGCAAACGAAAGAACCCAGACTTCTTTTGAGAGTCCGCCATAAGCTTCGAGATAAGCTTTTGCGATTGAACGGACCATTGCCGGGTTCCAGTGGTTTCAAAATTAAGTTACGACGTCAGATCTTCAAATCAAACACTTCAATGTCTCGTGAGTTTTCTGGGATCAAGCCACATTGTTTCGCCTTGGCCGAAAGAACTTTCAATGCCTTCGAGCCAACCTCACCCAATTCGACTGTCCAGTCATTAACATACAAATCAACGTGCTTCATCAACACCGCGTCGTGAAACTCTTGCGCGTACTTTCGCATGGTGGCAATCGTTTCATCGCGGTTGCCCAATCCATATTTGATTGACGCTTGAATCACTGATTGAATTTCCCCAATCAATTCATCACCGAGATTTCGCCGAGCCAAAATCCCACCCAGTGGCAGGGGCGACTGAGTCTCTTTTTCCCACCGCGTTCCAAGATCTTCCACCAACGACAATCCTTCCGACTCCCAAGTGAATCGGCCTTCGTGAATGCAAACACCAAAATCTGCGGTCTTGTTTTGCAGCTCAGGCATGATGTCAGAAAACAGTTTGTGAGCAACTTTGGTTTTCCCACTTGCCACTGCCTCAGAATAAAACAACTGAAACAGCATCGCGGCAGTCGTGTGCTCGCCGGGACAGAGGGTCAAACTCGGTTGCGGGTTCGCGGTCTGCTGAGAAACTTTATTCGGTCCTGTGTTTGGATCGGACGCTAACAGCAATGGGCCGACGCCAAATCCCAACGCGGATCCGGACGGCAAAACAATCGTACGGTCCGACAGCAAGGCCGCAGCGTGAAAACTTGCCTTGGCGACGTCGAATTTCTCTGCAAACAAGCCATCATTGAGCTGCTGAATATCAAGCAATTGAACATCAAATTCCAATCCCTTGCAGTCAACCTTTCCCGCTAGAATTCCATGAAACGCAAACGTGTCGTTGGGGCAAGTCGAGATCGCCAGCTGAATTGGTTGGTTTGAAGATGACATAACTTAACCTTCTCGAAGGATTTTCAAGGCAAGACTGACGGCTGAATTTAAAGCCTCTTTGATTTGCCAGTTTGATTTGTCTCGATCGCCAGCGCGATTCGAAATACCACGGATGATGTGCAAAGGAACGCTTGCCAATTGACATGCCGCAGCGACGGCAAAACCTTCCATGTCTTCAGCCGCCGCATCGGGAAACGTGTGCGTCCGATGCTCAACGTCGGTTAGATTTTCGGCGGCACTGCAAACGGTCGCCAATTCGAGGTCGTCAGTTGTTTCGAGCGATTTTGAAACAGCCAACGAAATGGAATCGGCGATCGGTGAAACCGCTTCATCCCATTGATTCCATCCCATTTGTTTTCCAGTTTGAAAAGTTGCCCCGGAACCAACTCCAACGCCGTAACAATTAACTTTTGAAAATTGATAGGCTTTTCCAAGTAAGAGATCGTCCGAATAGCTTCCTGCGATCCCGAGCAACATCACTTGGCTGGGCCGAATCTGATTGATTAGCTGCATTGTTCTTGCGGCCGGAACGATGGGGCCAAAACCACAAACATGAACAACTGCGTTTTCGAATGACGAGATTGCGGCCCCCACCAGCTTGCTCTCGAATTCTGTCGGGATGAGCAAAAGCCAAGGGTTCGACGAGCAGTCTGTTTGAGAATTGGTCGTTTGGGAAAAGCTCATTGGGATCGTTGAGTTCGAGAATTTTCGTGAACGAGTAATATTTGAGGAATCAAGAAAACGCAGGGCATTCAACTCAAGGTTATCGCACAGGGCATAGTTGGACAGGACCACTTTGGACCGCTCCACCTTTTACTGGCAAAAAAAAGATTTGGCAGCGCTTCTTTGACCAGCATGAGAGGTGAAAACACGAATGCCAAAGGGCGGCGTTAGACCAGCGGCTTCTATGCCTGAGCCGTCGACCGTGAGACGATGTCTTTGAGCAAGTGCTCGGCTCGCTGCCAGTTGCCCGATTCCTTGCCTCCCCAGTAACTCATCAACGTCGCCAGACACAACATCGCAACGCACCACATGCAGGCTTGGCGGCTGAGTGCGTAAGGGATGCCGAGAAAGCCCGTGAGATTGCCTTGGCCTCCGCCGATTAATAGTCCCGTGGAAATGAAACCGAAAACGAAAGCCACGGCTAACATGGCGATTGATACGGCTCGCATTGCGGACCAGTCTGGAATCTGAGCGAGAAAAATTGCGTAGACAAGATGAATCGCTCCGACAAAAATTTGAATGTAGATCCAACGCGGAAGTGCCATTGGTTCGGTGAGTTGCAACCAATAGTACCAGTGATAAATTGCGGGGATCATATTCACAACCGCCACAAGACAGAGCACAACCGCGAACAATTTGGCTAACACTCGCCTATCGGAGTTGGCACTTTTAAGCCTTGCCCCCCAGTCTTTTTCTTCGAGGACAACAGGAGGTTCAGCGGTTGGATCCAAATTAATGATCGGCGTCGATGTTGATCGTCGCGACGGTTGGGGGGAAAAACTCTCCTCCAACTGACGCTCCTTCAGCCCCATCGCCGGAAAAGCGGGCTCGGGAGAATTTGGCTCGGGAAAAGCGAGCGCGGGAGAAGCGGGAGCGAGAGAAATTTCAGATTTTTCGAGTTGGTCGTTGTCACTTTTTCCGAACGCGGCTTGTTCAAAATCAACTTGCGCAGCCGCGGCCTCTCTACTCCCTACTTGTTCGCTGCGGTCTTTTTCAATTTGTCTCTGATCAAGCTCGACTTCCTCTTCTTTCCTTTTCTGAAGTTGTTTCGAATCGATCGCAGAACTACTGTTAGCAGACAAGGCCAACGATTCATCCGTTCCATCAGGAAGTTGCGAATCAGTTTTCGTTTTTGGATTGTTAAAGGACGGCGCGGGCACGTCCAAGTGAGGCTTAGTTTCGCTGCCCGGTTCAGGACTGAACTCAAAGTACGAATCTGGCTTGGAAAACTCGCTGACCGGCAACGGACTGTTTGAACCTTGAGTTGGATCTACTACCTCGGGTGAAACAAAACTTTGGCCTGGTGTGTCCTGGATCGTGTCAGCCTTTTGGGCAGCGGCATTTTCAACAGTTCCACCGCCTGCATTTGCCTCGAAATTCGGCTGCTCGGTTCGTTGATCTCCTTCGCCTTTTCGTTTCGGGAGTTTCGCATAGCAAGGGATTGGCGCCCCCGAATTCAGTTCCGACTGTGAAAACTTTGGAATTCGAATCGCGGATTTACAACGAGGGCAGCGAACCACTCTTCCCGCGCGATTGACCGACATCCGGATTAGACAGCCATTGGGGCAGTGGACGTGGATTGGCATTGGAGTCTCGGCAATTCAGGAATTCGAAGAGCCCATTTTATCACGGGAGCGAATCGAGATGGCTTTGAAAAATCGCTTTTCATGACTGCATAATTGCAGCCAATTCTGTGCAGGTGGTGGCTTTGGGTCGCCATCCTCACTCTGCTGTGTAGTTCAATTTGGTGGATTCCAACCGCCACGACTTGGAGATTCTTAATCGATCAAGCAGAAAGCTGTTTTGCCTCGGACTCACCCGGATTCGAATCCGCGCTCTCTGAGTCAGTTTCTGCTGATTGTTTGTTATCATTTTTTGCAACAGCGGGCTTTTTCGGAGCGGTTCCGTTTTTGGCTTCTTCGGCCCGTACGGCCTTGAAAATGTTGTCGATGTATTCAGGCGATGAATGATCGGAAAGATGATCAATCCTGCCACGCCGGAGTCCGCCAAAAAATCCCTTCAGACGATCGGCCGTGCGTTTCCAACCACTGACTTTTTTCAAACGGCCCATATGATCGAGATACATTTCCGTTCCAGAATGCCGATACCCAAGCAAAATTGGAGGGACTCGGGTAACGATGTCGTTATTGTTCACCCAGCGGTAATGTGGAATCTGAACATGGTTAACATACTTTTTGCAGCCGACACGCGGACTGCCGAGCGTATGGATTTCCTCTGGCTCAGATTTGATATACGACAACATGCATCGGTCTGCACAAATCTTCGCCATTGCACCGCCAAGTGAATGGCCACAGAACCATAACTTTTTCGTGTTTACTTCTAGAGCTTTTTCAATGTGCGGCCAGATCTCGTCGACTTCACTTTTGAAACCACGGTGAACTTTTCCAACCGTTTCAGCCAAAGCCGTCAAAGCGTTTGCATCGGCTCGGATGTCATTCCAATCGTCGACTTCTGTTCCGCGAAAAACAACGACGCTGTCCCATTCGTTCTGAAACCAATACGCTTGCGATCCACCGCAGTTAAAGAACTTGCCGTCGGTAAAACCAAGTTTGCCAGCAGCGATGTTGCACTCTTCAATCGACAAGTACGAAATCATCGCGACTTCGGCAAGCAACAACGAACGTCGAAGCAGACTTAACTCTTCGATCGGCCCGGCGAGCTTACTCTTGAACGCGAACTCGATTGCTTTTTTGTTGCAGAGTTGTTTTTGTTTGCTTTGAGCCATGATATTTCAATCACTGATCGGTTGGAAAGGTTGACTAGATGCGTTTCGGCGGGTTCATACTGCTCGGTGTTGCGCCCTTAGATTGTAATGGACGATCCGGCTGACGAAAGGTCCGATCTAAAATTCACATCGGTCATCGAGTATGTTTTTGCTGCCTTTTATTTCGCCTTCATTTGCACAACACCGCGCCAATCAACGGGTACAGAGTTGCTATTTTGAACCATAAAATTGGTCAACACCTGACGACCGCTGTCTTGTTCGGGCAGTTTGGAAAGATGATCAATTGCTGCGGTCCAATCACCATTTTGAAAACACTTCAAAGCGTTTGCAAACAGCTGCAACTCTGTGTCCGGAATCGCTCCACAGGGAAAGACTTGAAAAACTTCGAACGAGCTTTCCATGCCAAACGGCTGGAAATTTCCAAGACAACGAGTTACTGGTCGTCGTTCTAGAGGGATCCCTTTTTTGATTCGTCTAACCGTTTCCGCATCCGCCAAAATGTAAGAGTTCAACCAACGCGTCATGCCTTCGAGTCGCGAAGCGAGATTCACGACGGGGCCAAACACAGTTACCTTAACTTGGTCACGCGTTCCGATTTTTCCCGCAACAGCGTTTCCCGACGCCAACCCCAGCCCAATTTGGAAATTACCAAGACTTGGATTTTCAAGCAGATCGGTTTCCACTTTCTTTTGAATTTCCAACGCCGCGAAAACTGCAGCAACCGCGCTTTCTGTTTCGCTCGCTGGCTCAAGAGGCCACCCCCAAAATCCCATTGCCGAGTCACCATGGAAGTCTCCAATGACTCCACCGTGTTCCAGAATCTCCCGCGTCATGATTCCCAATGAGTCACTCACACGCGCAAGCAACTCCAACAGGTTGTCTGCCATCCGTTCTGATTTTTTTGCGAACCCCCGAAGATCAGAAAAGAGAACCGCCACATCACACTTACGAGGCGCGAGGACTTCGTCAGCGTCGCGACCTACAAACGCTTCCATCACGATTGGTGAAAAAAAAGTCCGAAGGCTCGCCTGCTGACGCTCCAACTGCTTGACCGTCAAAAGATTCTTCAGCGTTGCCCCTACGAGCTCACAAAATTTGATATCTCCCTGCAAGTCGGCTTCTCCCGATCCACTGTCGACCGAGGAGCCCCCCATGCGATTGGTGCCGGCCACGTAAATCCCCCAACCGGGACTGGCCAAACTAGAAATTGGGCTGACAAACGCCCAATCGTTTTCGTAGTCGTAGGTGTAATCGATGGGAACTGCCTTCTCCCCTCGCTTGCGTTGGTTCCAAATATGCAGCGTCGTTTCCTCGCGCTCGATCGCCAAACGAATCAGACTTTCACTTGGTTGAAAGTCACCACCGCCGTAACCACGACGATCCCAGTGAACAATTCCGATCCCACTGCCTGCATCGTCGGCTGACTCAAGTCGAACAATTCCAATCGTCGAGGCTGGAGCAATGCCAGCCATCAAGGTATTGACCATCCCAATCAAAAGGTCTTTTACATTGCCCGCACTGGAGATGACTTCGGGAATGCGATTCAACACATCGATCCGTCGATCTGCGTCGCGGTAAGGCATCTTCCGCAAGAACTCAGGCGAAAATGTTTTTTGGCTGATGGGGTCGGGAACATCCAGGGAAACAAACGCTCGATCGGCGGCGAGCGTAAACGTGGTGGCTCCAATCACAAAGTGCTCACCCGGCCTCAGAATAAAAGAATCTTCCTGCTGGCCGCTGTAAAAAACTGGATTGACGGCTTCTGGAAGTTTTTCAACATGAACCTCATTTTCTCCAACGATCAATTTCACATGGCATCGCGAAACCTGTGAGTCCCAAGGAACCCGGTAAGACTGCGTTGTCCGTCCAAGCTCAATCGTTTGGTTAGGCAATTGCCGACGCCAACGTGAGTCGAGATTGGGGCCTTGAGCGATAAGTTCAAGCATTATTTCAAGCGTTTTGGAAACGGGAGGTTCTACGCCTTAAATTCTAACGCAATGCCGGGAGTTCTCCAGCGTGGTGGTTGTGAGTTGACTGAAGGCGGCAAGCATTTATCAGCGAACATTCAGCGGGCCGTTTTGGATCAGAAACCCACGGCAATCTCTTGCACTAGTAATGCAATTGGATCCAGAGGAAATACGTTGCCGCCAACAGCACGACGGCAACGACGATGGCAAGCGTTTGCAAACGCCCGCTGTAGAATCCTCGAGTCGCGTGATCAAGACGGAGGTACATGAAAATGATTCCAAGCAAACCCAGCAGCAATCCGCCCGCCAACGCAACGGAAACGAGGCGATTTTTCACACCCAGTTCTTTCGCGGGTTCGTAGTTCATGGTTTCGTCGAGTGACCGAACAGCTTTTTCAAACTCAGGATCGACGGCTGACGAATCTGCAAGACCGATTGGCTGACTAACTTCGGCCTCTGGCGGGGCAGGAGATTTCGCTTCCTGAACAAAACCGAAACTTGGTGACAAGATCTGGACAATCACGACGAATGCCAGAACGACGAAGGCTTGAGAAAATCGCATGTATTTCAAACCAACGACCGAGAAGAAGTTTGCTCTGCGATTTCGAGCTGATTGGTCGGATGGAGCCATGGAGACGCCAGTTGAACAGAGACCGAAATCACAACAGCGAGAATGCAGCTGGCCGTTAGAGGAACGCTCAACAAGTGACTGAAAATCGTCGCCCAAATCAGGCAAATCGTCACACTCAAAATACTGAGGCGTGTCTTGCGAACGGGATCTGATTGACGCCACCATCGCAACAGTCCAAACAGCCCAGCAAAGAAAATCAGATAGGCAGGTAAGATTGGAATTCCGTGAAACACAAAATTTTCCGTTTGTCTCGCTTGGAAATCGGCCAATGCTAGATTGGCGAGATCAAGATTGAATGAACCAGCCGAGAAAAACGCGATTGCGCCTACGACCAACCCAAGCCCCACCAAAACCAGCCGACGCATCAATCCATCGGTGCCCTCTCCGTTCTCTTGTTCCCAAAGTTTGCTGCAACACAACAACACCCATGTCGCCAGCACACAGGTCAGCGTCAGCCAAGCATAATTGGCCCACGCTTCGACAGATGAATTTAGAATCCCGCCACCAAGGGCCAGTCCAAGCAAGTTCAAAACGATACACGCGAAAGCACCGACCAACATCGAACCAACCAGTTCCGATATTTTGTCTGCCGACGGTCGCATGCCCAGCCAACTGCGGACACGAGCGATTTTAAGTCTTTGCTGTTCCTTGGGTGAAGTTTTTTTGGGTTTCGCTTCGTTATCCAAAAACGCGGTGCGCCCTACATAATAGAGGAGGTACACGATTCCCAGCGTGAGCGTAAACGGCAACAGCCAAGTCGAATTTTGCACGACTACCATGCCGGCGACAATCAACAAAATAATCTTGACCGGTGTAGAAACATTCGCGTTGTTCCACCATTGTGAAACACGGCCCATCCCACTTTGCAGGGCCGTTGCAATCGGTTCGCTTTCCATCGTTCCATCAGCCGCAATCGCTCCGGCATTGCCAGCAGGCGGTGCGGTGTTGGAAACGACCGGAGGAATTGATATCGAATGAGCAGTGTTAGACATCAACAGGCTGGCATCAGCCCTCACCGAGCCAGACGAATGCGTTGAATGGATGACGCGAATCGGATCTTCGTTCGATCGCCTGTTGCCAAGCCCAGAGTTGAACGCCGGGCTGGCTGCAGAATTCCGATCTGCATTTGGATAAGTCGAGTTATCTGTCAGCGGACCAAAAACGATTCCTGGGTTGGGATTAGATTTTTCACCGCTGATGATTACCGGAGGAAGTTTTGACAAATCAGCGCTTCGAGGCAATGCGTTGATTGCCGCAAGTGATTTGTCTTGCTCGGTTGACTGCGATTCAGCCTCGAGCCCCGGATGTTTTTCGGTATCGCGAGTCGCACGTAGGCTTCCATTGCCGGCAACCATCGGACCCACCGACTGTTGCGAAATAATCTTCTTGCTATTTTCAGCAATCTCAGGCCATGGCAAATCAGCCGCCAATTCCGGGACGGTACTATACCGAAGCTCTGGATCTTTGCGTAACGCTTTTGAGATGACCCTGCGAAATCCTTCCGGCACTCGATCCACATCTGGATTTGCCGTCAGGTGTTTCATGATGATTTCTTGTGAGCTCTCACCCTCGAACGGAACATCTCCGGTCAGCATCTCGTACAAAATGATGCCCAATGCGTAGATGTCGATCTCTTTTCCGTAGACGCCTTTGCCGATCTCTGGAGCCATGTAGTGAAACGTTCCGACCGATTCAGTTTGGCCAGACCGTCGACTGCACGAGATAAATTTGGAGAGTCCGTAGTCACCGATCTTGATGACTTGCTCATCCTCATCACAGAAAATATTTCCGGGTTTTAAATCGCGATGCACAATTCCGTGCTCATGCAGATAAGAAACACCAGATGCGATTGATGTGAACCAAGTTTTAATTTGCTCTTCTGGCATGCCGGTGGGACTGGCTTCGACGGCATCACGAAGCGACGGACCTGGAACGTATTCCATCACGACCCAGCTTTCGCCAAATTCGTTGATCCGAATATCCCAAAGCGAAATCAAGTTGACGTGTTTCAGGTTCAGGCATTGCCGCACGCCACGCAGCTCGACATCGAGATTGCGTTGGATCTTTTTGAGAGCGACCTCTTTACCTGCGTCACTCAATGCGAAGTACACCTCGCCAAATCCGCCGATGCCGATTCCGCGTTTGATGGTGTATCCTTCGAGCGGGTTTGATCCGCTGGGATATGAAAACTTCATTCCGCGCCTCCCAGCCGATACGGCTGGCTTCTCTGAAGAGATTAAAAGATCGTCGTCTTCTATCTTTTCTAGAGTAGCCGGTGAGTCGTCTATTTGTCTAGGTTTCACGGTATGTTGCCAATATTTGCGAGGCGAATTGACGAAAAAAACGGAAGAATCAGCCCAGATTAACTGGCCGCAATTTGACAGGATTCAAGTTTGTTGGCTGGACACCTTTTAGCGCGAGGCAACCAACATCGGTTTGGGTCAAGTGAAGGGTTCCAAGGTCACAGAAAAATCTTCGCCTACGATCCGTGAATTGATCTGAATTTCGCCTTCTTTGTCGACCGTTTCTCCATCGATTTCAAAAGGCTCTTTCGTTCGACAAAACCATTTGCCTTTCCGTTGAAAGATGATCAAGTCAAAACGCCAGGTCGGGCAAAAAACGTGGTTGTCTCGATTGGGGCCAAGGATGATCGATTGCGTTGCCAGCAATACAGCATCCGACCAAGGGTGCGTTCGGTGGCGAGACACAAAATCCAAGCGAGCAGTTTTACTGAGTGGATGTGTTTGGGTGTATTTCAAGCGAACGCCACCATCGAGCCCGATTGTTTGCTTGTTCTTGATTTCGGCGGGCGATTCCAAAGTCTCACCATCAACCGAAACATCACCAAGCGGATGAATAAGATGCTGACCGCCAACCGTTTCTAAACGAACGTGTCGACGACGGAGGTCTCCCTGAATTGGAATCGCAACGTTGCAATGGGGCACAGCCTGCCCGACTGTGTTTACTTCACTGGTGCAAACGAGGTAGCCACCGACTCCATCTACCCACAACACAAACGTACCCACGGTTGCGAGTTCGGTCGCAGGAGCAGAATCATGCCGGGCAAGTTCGGATGCCCCCAGACCGGACTTCTCCAGACCGGAAGTCCCCAGACCGGAAGTCCCCTGATCGGAAGTCGAATGTACGCTGGGATCCTTGTCGCCGAATTGAAAAAATGAATTTGATTTCGAAACGCGATTCGTTGGCTCTGGAATTTGTGTTGCTCTCAACCCCGCCGACGTCTTTCGCTGGGCGCGGGTAATACAATGACGTTGAGCGTCGAGGGCGATTTGATGTTTCGGCGCGATCATCAATATTTTCTGACAACACTTACTAACATCGGCCCATTGGCATTTTAACGCGGTTGCTTGGAGCTCCTCGGTCAACTCTTTCATTTGAATTTGACGCTGGCGACCAGCAGCCAATCGAGATTCAATGAATGGAAGATCGGGTTGAATATTTCGTGCCTGCTCCAGTTGAGAAATGGCTTCGTCAAGTTTTCCAGTGGCCGAAAATTCATCAGCCTGATGTAAACACTTTGCAACGTTATGAATTCGATCGGAACGCCAGTCCATGATTTGCCGATCAGTTAACTGACGGACTTGCTGAACCGCGTGGGTGACCTTTCCAGCGGAGAGCAGTGCCTCGGAGGATTCAATAGTCAATTCGACCAGCTGATTCTTCTGACGCGAGATGAGATCGTGATCTTTGGGCGTTGCAATTTCGCTGGCCGTTGTCAGGTCTTTCCATGCCGGTGAAAAATTTCCAACCGCAATCGCAGCGTTTGCTCGTTCGATTAACGACTCAACTAAACGACGTGAGACACGACGGCCGGCATATGTCTGCAAGTACTTGTCGCGTTTTAGATGCTCAACCGCAGAATCAAGATCACCCTCGATCATGGCTCGGTTGGCAAGTTTTTGTCTTTTTCCCCACGGCATCAATTCTGTTTCCCATCTTAGGCGCGTTGAGAAGGCATTGATTGCTTTCTAGTAACCCCGATGTCTCACGTCCGGGATTGCCTTGTTCTGCTCAGCTCTATCTTAGTTGATTTTGCCCCTGCGTTTGATCAAGTTATTTCCGCAGGCGCGAAAAAAGGGGCTCAAGCTAAACCTACCTTTTAGCTACGAGCCCCAGGGGGATACGTTCGGTTGTCAATTCACTAGTTAAGAACTAGGTCATCATCTTCGACCGTAATCTCATCGTCAGAGGTACTCTTGTTGAAGTAAGCATCCATCGCGTCCAAAATGTCCGTGTCAGGTGTTGCTTGCTCTTCGCCGACTGGGATTTGACCGTAGTACTCAGGAGCGATGTTCAAGAACTCTTCCTTCGCGGAGATCAAAGCGTCGATGTCGTCAAGCATCTGGCGTGTCTTTGAAAGCTGGCTGTTGTCGATATCAAGCTGCCCAGCTGTTGCGATCACATCGTTCATGCGACTGCGGGCTGTCAAGTTCTCAATCTGGACTTCCAACTCACGCTGCTGTGCTTTAGCTTCTTCCATTTTTGCGTACGCAGTTTCAAGAGACTTGTTGCGGATCCGAAGAATCTCAGCTTGCTTCTCTTTGGTCTTCGCAGCGGTTTGGTACATCGTGAACCGATGACGCAGGTCTTCTTCGACTCGTGACTTTTTGTAGGCCTTGCCATTGGTAGCGACATAGACGCCGTCACCTGACTGGACGTGCTCACGAAGAGTCATCATTTTCTCGTAGCTTGTCTCCAGCATTTTCTCCTGTCGCTCAAGATCTGCGGCAAGCCGCTTTACCTGAACGGTTTCTTTGGCAATCTGAAATCCCATGTTGTGGATCTCAGGCCCAATCTTTGCCAGCTGTTTTTCAGCGGCTTTGATTTGGAATGCTACTGGCACACTGTCTTGGGCCGAACTTCTAATTTGAGAGACGGCTGTTTGGGCGTAAGGGATAATCTTGCCACCAAAAAGGAAGCCACCTACCAATAACAATCCCAAGACCCCTAAGGTCAACTTCTTGCACATTTTCCTACCTCCTGGTGGTATGTAAATTCAATTTGCTTGCTTGTTTTGGATGAAAAACGTTCGTTCTTCAAAGTCCATAAGAGTTGTTCGACGGGTTAAGCGGGATCTTTGGAAAATTCAGAATTATTTTTGACCGGTTTTTATTGGGTTTGCGTCCAAGGAGGCTTCTTTTTCCAATTCCCCCGTCAATTAGCCAAGTTTGAAGAACCCCCGCTTCTCAGATGCCGATTTTTAATAAGCAGCGCAAGAGCGGCAAATGGCAAGAAAAACGGGCAAATGAGGATCTGAAACAGGGATGGTTCAGTTGATTAAACAGATTTGGATCACCAAAGACATTTCGTCGATGGTTTTACTTGGCACTATCCTCGGCGTTGCTCTGTGGATTGTCGCCCTTCCTTTCAGTACAACCGTCCAAGACACCTATCTGAAGAGATTCCACCTCGACTCAAAGAACTTTGTTGCGTGGGCTGTCCAGCAACCCGTGCCCGCCATGTACAACTTTGAAAATCGAGTTTGCTTTTCCGATCGGGAGATATCCGAAACGGAATTCGCCCAAGCACTGGTCCGCGCTCCAGACGAAAAACTGGCGCGAGTCATCGGCCCTGTTGACGAAGAAACCGACAGTGCCCATCAGAGCGTGCCAGTTTTCAAAACGATCAACCATTTTCCTACGCGGGCGTTTACTTTTGCCGACGCGATCTACGAACACAAAGAAAACCTTAACGGATTCGTCTACATGACGACTCGCTACCGAGGCCGCGAGCTCCGTTCAGTTTTCCAAATTACGCCCGTTGCTGATTCGGAATTCGAAGTGAAACGACTTCATGGCAAAGGAGTCGTCCAATGAGCGCTGCAACACCGAGCAAATCAGGATTCGACAGCGACGCGTTTTCAGCTAAAGCAAACAAGATCATAGCCGAGCGAAATGCGGCATCCACTGACAGCCTTGCCGGCACGATAAAAATCTATCGCGTCGTTGTGGGTTTCTTGATCGCATCTTTGTTGTGGAAGTGTAAATACTTCCCGTTGATCCATGAGATTTACTCCAGCCATCACCTCAAGACAGATTTCTTTCCAGCGCTTCTCTCGAACCCAAATGCGCTGGCCGGATTGTACGCAACGCCAGTGTTGCTTGGTCTCTGGGCGATGATGACTCGCAATAAGTTTTTATTGCGAGTCCAAGCCATCACCATCATGGTTTGCATGTTTGGACTGTGCATCCACCAAGGCTCATACAACGACGTCACGTTCTTGACCAGTTTCTGGGTCTCCGTCTGGTGCGCCTGGTTCACGATGCGAATCGAAGACGCTGAAGAAGTACTAATGGCCAAAGCGAAAACGTTTGGGCTGTTGATTGCGTCACTGATTTTTCTTGGCGGAGCGGCAGGTAAGTGGACGCCGGAGTATTGGTCAGGCGAAGTGTTCTACGAGATCTATTTCATTGACCGCGATTACTGGGCGTTTAACTTCTTGCGAACCCAATTCGAGGGCGAAGGCCTGAGAAACGTAGCGACCTACTATTCGCGAATGGTCATCATCATCGAAACACTGTGTGCGTTCCTTTGGCTTCTACCAGTGAAAGCCGGATCTGCGATCGCACTCGTGGTGCTGTTCGGAATCGCTTTGTTTTCAAACGTAAACCTGTTCTCCGTTGTCTTTTGCTTGTTCGGCTTGATGCTTGTCGGTCTGCACGAACCAAAGAAGTAAGCAAACCCAATTGCTCGTTGGCGTACTCGCCGAAATCGTTTGTTCGCGATTGTTCAATTCGAGTTTACTTGCTCAACCGATCTGCCAATCCAAACCGATGTCGAAATTCATAGCCGAGTGCGTTAGCGCACCAACGCTGATTCGCTCGACGCCCGTTTGAGCGATGGCTTTGATCGTTGTGAGATTCACGCCACCAGAGGCTTCCAATAAGATCTTTGGTGCGGTTTTGTTTCGCATGTCGACTGCTTTGGTCAGCGTCTCACACCCCATATTGTCGAGCAGGATAATGTCGCAGTCGGTTTTTAGCGCGACGTCAAGTTGCTCTAGCGTATCGACCTCCAACTGAAGAATCGTTTTGCTCCCGTTAGGCAATGTCGATTGATTGTCATTGATCCATTTCCGAGCGACTGCAATCGAAGTCGGAATCGTATCGGCTTGATCTTCAACTTGCGTTCGATAAAACGCGAGATGGTTGTCTTTGATCATGATCGCGTCGTACAAACCCATACGATGGTTTTCACCACCACCACAAGCAACCGCGTATTTTTCAAGCCGCCGCCAACCCGGTGTCGTTTTCCGCGTATCCAAAACGCAAGCCGATGTGCCCTCGATCTCTTTGGCGTATTGCTGAGCCAACGAACTAATCCCAGACAATCGGCACATGAAATTCAAACAGGTTCGTTCCATCGTCAAAATATCATGAGCCGGACCGGTCATCACCGCGATCGTTTGTTGTGGAGAAACGGCTTGCCCGTCTGCAATTGAGATTTCAAGCAAAAGTCTGGGGGCCCATTTTTCGATGGCAAGTTTGGCGATCTCAACTCCACAGACAACACCATCGGCTCGGCTGACGAAGGCGGCGCGAGCGGTCGAATCTTTTGGCACGATTGCGTCGGTCGTACAATCAACACCTTCGTCCATTTTGGATGCACCGATGTCTTCTACTAACGCCATTTCGATTAGCTTGAGACAATCGGACGAAGTAGCGGAGCTGAATTCAGGCGGGTTGGTCATTGGATTTTGAAGCTTTCAAAAATTCGGAAATCCTGGTTTTGATTTCATCTCGAATACGGCGAAACGTTTCCATCTGTTCCGCTTCTGTTCCTGTCGCGTCGGCAGGATCCTCGAATGGCCAGTGTAACGTTTCTTTGACGCCGGGTAGAACAGGGCAAGCCTCTTTTGCGTTGTCGCAGACGGTAACGGCGAGGTCAATTTCTTGTTCCATAAACGGATCGACGGATTTACTGACCAACCCGTCACCAGAGAGACCGAGCTCTTCAATGCATTTGAGAGCCAAAGGATGAACGTAGCCCGACGGTTTTGAGCCTGCAGATTCAGATTGCCATTGCCCACCGCCGAGAATTTGGTCGCTGAGATTTTGCCACATAACCTCAGCCATTTGAGAACGGCAAGAGTTTCCGGTGCAGAGAATTAGGACTTTTTTCATTTCGAGTTCTTGGGAGAAAGTTAGGACTGGAGCAATGATATCCAATCCTATCCCGAAACGAAACGACAGCGGCGAAGAACAAGTGAAACAAACTTGGAACCTGAAAACTACGAGGCGTGTTGTCTGGCCCGCCCGCCGCAAAAGATGAAACTTAGGCGTCATAGTACCAAGGCGTCATAGTGCTGAGACATCAAAGCCATTAGACGTCATAGTAAAGACAGAACTCGTACGGGTGAGGGCGGACCCGCATCGCTTCGACTTCGGTTTCCCATTTGTACTTGATCCACGTTTCAATGACGTCTTTTGTGAACACGTCACCACGTAGCAAGAACTCGTGATCCGAATTCAAAGCCTCCAACGCGGCCTCCAATGATCGTGGCGTTTTTGTCACGTTGGCAGATTCTTCAGGCGGAAGATCGTAGATGTCTTTGTCGAGTGGCTCACCGGGATCCGTTTTGTTTTCAATTCCATCAATCGCAGCCATCGTGATCGCGGCAAAAGCAAAATAGGGATTCGAGCTACCATCGGGACAGCGAAACTCAATTCGTTTTGATTTTGGATCGTTGCTGTACATTGGAATTCGACACGCGGCGGAGCGGTTCCGCTGCGAATAGGCCAGATTAACGGGCGCCTCGAATCCGGGCACTAGTCGTTTGTAACTGTTAGTGGTTGGATTGGTGAAAGCCAACAGAGCGGGGGCGTGCTTTAGAATTCCCCCAATCGCATACATCGCTGTTTGACTAAGCCCCGCGTATCCGTCACCCGCGAACAGCGGTTTGCCTTCTTTCCAAAATGACAAATGGGTGTGCATCCCCGAACCGGAGTCGCCAAAAATAGGCTTGGGCATAAAAGTCGCCGTTTTCTGATTCCGATACGCGACGTTCTTGACGATGTACTTGTATACCATCATGCGATCGGCCATCGTTACAAGCGAATCATAGTGCAGGTCGATTTCCGATTGCCCCGCGGTTCCGACTTCGTGGTGTTGGCACTCCACGGTCAGCCCACATTCGATCATTGTGAGCATCATTTCGTTACGAATATCATTGAGCTGATCAACGGGAGGGCAGGGGAGGTAGCCTTGTTGATGGCGAATCTTGTTTCCAAGATTGGGCCCCTCTGCTCGGCCTCGATTCCACTGGGCCTCGGAGCTGTCAACGTAAAAATACGCAGCGTCAGCTCGCTGGTCGAACCGAACATCGTCGAGAATGAAAAACTCAGCTTCTGGACCGAAATTGGCAGTGTCGGCGATTCCCGTGCTATTCAAATACGCGGAAGCCTTGCGAGCGACGAATCGAGGATCGCGGCTGTAATTCTCATGGGTGATCGGATCGACAACGTTGCAAATAATATTCAAGGTTGGAACGTTGGAGAATGGATCAACGAAACTCGAATCTGGCTGCGGCATCAGCAGCATGTCGCTTTCTTCAACGCGTTGCCAACCTCGAACGCTTGAACCATCAAACCCTAGCCCGCGTTCGAATATCTGTTCGGTAAATGCGGAAGCCGGAATGGTGGTGTGGCCCCACTGTCCGATGAAATCCACGAATCTAAGATCTACCGCTTTCACATCAGCACTTCGGCAGAGTGCGATTACTTCTTTGGGTGTCAATTGAGTCTCGGATTAATATGAGGGGCTGTTGATTCGGATGCTTTTTGAGCGACGCGACGGGTATCGGAAAACGCTTTTGAAAAAACAGATATTTTTTCTGGCCAGCGGCGGGTGTGTGTTTTTCGAAAATTGCCCTTGGGTTAAAAGCAATCACCGTGCCACGCCTAGAACTTTAAATGCTTGTGACTGCGAACAAGCCGTAATACGTCTTTTTTGGCTTGATCGATTCCAAAGGCTGTGTTTGTTTTTTCTGAGCTGCCTACTTAATAACCAGCTTTTGCCTCCAACTCAAGCACATGCAAAATCAACCAGCCTTCCGACACGTCAAACTCGACCGCATCAGCATATTTCAAGCACTATAAAACAGTCTGCAGTAGTGTTATTATCGCGTTTCAATCAGCGGCGTTTGCCAGCCTTCCGGACATACAGACCTAGACGAAGTCGCTATTATTCTGAGCATTTCAGAACGCAATCGCCAACTTTACTGTCAAACAAGAGTTTACTGGAGTGATTCCGAGAATGACCAAATCAAAACTAGAGTACATCTGGCTCGACGGCTACAAACCGACTCAAAGCTTGCGTAGCAAAACGAAGATCGTTGACGGATTCAGCGGCAAACTCGAAGACTGCCCACAATGGTGCTTTGATGGCAGCTCGACTCAGCAAGCCGAAGGCGGTTCGTCCGATTGTCTTCTTGAGCCAGTTGCCATTTTCGTTGATCCGGGTCGCCTGGATGGTTACTTGGTGATGTGCGAAGTCCTTAATCCGGATGGCACGCCGCATGAGTCCAATGGCCGAGCAACGATTGAAGATGACGATAACGATTTCTGGTTTGGTTTTGAGCAAGAGTATTTTCTTTGGGATCCAGAAACCAATCGCCCTCCAGGATTTCCAATTGGCGGTTACCCTCAACCACAGGGACCTTACTACTGCTCCGTCGGAGCCAACAACGCTCACGGTCGCGACATGGTCGAAGAGCACTTGGACATGTGCCTCGCTGCAGGCATCAATGTAGAAGGCATCAATGCAGAAGTCGCTGCTGGTCAGTGGGAATTCCAAGTCTTCTCCAAAGGCGCGAAACAAGCCGGCGATCAAATTTGGGCCGCACGATATTTGCTTGAGCGATGTGGCGAGCGTTATGGATTGGCCATCGACTGGCACCCAAAACCGCTTGGCGATACCGACTGGAACGGATCAGGAATGCATGCGAACTTCTCGAACACGACGCTTCGAGAATGTGGTGATCAGTCGATCTACGAAAAAATCTGCGAGTCGTTCGCCCCCCGCGTTGCTGAGCACATTGCCGTTTACGGTGCCGACAACGAGCAACGCTTGACCGGAAAACACGAGACGCAGCGAATCGATCAATTCAGCTACGGCGTTTCTGATCGCGGCGCATCGATTCGGATTCCTGTTGGCACAGTAACCAATGGCTGGAAGGGCTGGCTGGAAGATCGCCGACCTGCATCCAATGCAGATCCTTACAAGGTTGCTGCAGAAATCATCAAGACAGTGAAAACTGTGACTGTCTAACAAGAGTTCAACATTGGTAAAAAAATGAATTTGTTTTTTTAACAATTTTGTCAATCTTAAGTCGAACACCAATCGAAGCTCAAACACTGCATGTCAGTATGGGCTTCGATTTTTTTGTCTTAATATGTGAACACGGCGGCTTAATTGATCTGAAATTGTTCGCGTGCCAACCTTGAATTATTAAAATCAAAGCAGGCTATATCCCTTCTCCAATCCTGGTGGCGGTCGATGAAAATAAATTTCAAAGTTTCGTTTTGCCCTTACTGCGGAACGGAAATCAGCGACGAGGCCAAATCGCGGTTAACAGCCAGATCGAAACAGCAAACTTGCGAAAGCTGCAACCAAACATTTGGGACTTCTCCCAAATCATGGGTTCGCCATGGCCAAACCGACTACGAATACAAATCGAAACTTTTGATTTTCCGTTGGCCGCTCATTCACATTGCGTTTGGAATTGATCCCAAAACCAACAAATCCCGCATCGCCCGTGGCTTCATTGCGATCGGCAACTTGGCAATCGGTGGAATTGCGATGGGCGGGGTCGCCATCGGCGGGCTTGCATTCGGAGGACTTGGAATTGGGATGGTGAGTATCGCCGGATGTGCGGTGGGCCTACTGGTTGCGTTTGGCGGTTGCGCAGTCGGGACGGGACTTTCGATCGGCGGCATGGCTGTTGGTACGATGGCAATCGGAGGCGGTGCATTTGGATACTATGCAATCGGTGGAGGCGCTCACGGAGTCGTCGCATTTGGCGGCAACAACCAAGACCAAGTGGCACTTGCGTTCTTCAGGGGCTGGCGAGGCATCATCGCGTTTATCGTTGGCAAATCCTCCAGCGTGATCGCAGCATTGGTTTTGGCTCCGCTACTGCTTGTTTCCTTTGTTCGCAACGGGGATGACTCAATCGAAAACAGATTGAAACAAAACCAACCTGGCGACCTCCACACTCAACCAACGACTCTTCGAAAGCCAACGGCTTTTGGTCTTTTCATATTGATCCTTGCCGGAAGCATTCTGGGTATCACGTTGGCATGGACCGTATTGGCTGTGATCAATTTTGTGACCTAATCTGGGCCCACTCATCAGACTAGCGACATGGTCAAATAACAAATGTCACTCTCGGTCGGCAACGCAAATCTCCATTGAATTCTCAACTGAGTCCAGCTGTTGGAGCGCATTTGAAATCGCTTACAATGGCAAAAGGATTGGCAAGAAAGTCGATTCAAATTTCTATCGTGGACTGAGAAATGCCTGACTTGCAAACAACAAAGCTTCGTGATCCTTCAAAAAACCAAGATTGGTTCGACCTTGCTCCTCAATGGCAATTGCGTCCTGACACGATCTACTTGAACCACGGTTCGTTTACCATTCCGCCCGACGTCGTGCGTTACGAAAGGCGAAAGTGGATTGATCGCCTCGACGAACAGCCGATGGATTTTTACCTCAGGCAGTTGGAACCCGCGATGGACGAGGCTCGTTTCGTCGTCGCTCAATTCGTTGGGACCTCGAAGGACAATTTGGTTTTCGTTGACAATGCGACGTACGGAATGAATGTCGTGGCGAAGGGGTTTCCTCTTTCCAAGGGCGACGAAGTTCTTTTATGTGATCACGAATATGGATCTGTCATTCGAACGTGGCAACGCAAGTGTGATGAGACTGGTGCAAAATTAGCCGTTGCACCGATGCCAAACAAATTTGAAACCCACGAACAAATTGTTGACGCGCTATTGGGTTGCATTACCGACCGCACAAAGCTCTTGGTCGTCAGCCACATCACCTCCGCAACAGCGTTGATAATGCCCATCAAGAAAATCTGTCAATCGTTCCGCGAACGCAACATCGCTGTTTGCGTGGACGGGCCGCACGCACCGGCCCAAGTCGAATTGACCATTGATGATCTTGACTGCGACTTTTACACAGCAAGTTGTCACAAATGGCTGTGTGGATCACTCGGAACTGGTTTCCTTTACGCCAACCCGCGCCAACACGTTTCGATTCAACCACCGATTAAAAGCTGGGGACGTTTGCTTCCAGCGGTACCGGAAAAATGGGACGAAGAATTCACATGGATTGGCACACGTGACCCAAGTCCATTTTTAAGTCTTCCACGTGCGATTGAATTCATGACTTCGATCGGGCTCGAAAATTTTCGCAACCGTGCTTATTGGCTGGCTCGATACGCAGAAGAGCAACTGTGCGAGCTGTTTCAAACCGCTCCAATCGGAACGCGAGATCAGGGGTGGTATGGAACAATGGCACACGTGCCAATGCCACCGGGAGATTGGTCGTCCTTGCAAAAACGACTGTGGGACGAAGTGGGCATCGAAGTGATGGTCATTAGCTTCAAAGAACATTGGTACGTCCGCGTCTCTTGCCATCTTTATAACAACACGACGCAAATCGATACGTTGCTCAAAGCACTTGCGCGCATGACCGCGAGCTGAATTTAAAACTCAATGCCACTTAGCCTGCCCCCGAAGCTGGTACGTCATTCAATGCTGCAAATAGCGCAAACATTGGGAGTCGGATCTATCAGGCCAGCCCCAATCGGATGGTGCGTCAACTTGTCGCGGAAAAATTACAATGCTTACAGGCAGTGAATCAAATGCCGAAATTGTGAAAAATCCCTCAGAAACTCAAATCCGAATTACTGCCAGTACTCGTATTCTTTCAGGGAACTCAATCCGTCCGGCGCACAGCCATGCCCGAAACGTTCACGTCAAGTCATAGCAATTAGTTTTCTTTTGGGTGATAATACAGTCATGTGGCCGGAACAACTTCAAACCAAACAACTTATTGCTCAAGCCAAAGACGGCGATGAGTCAGCGGTCAATCAATTGATGGACCGCCATCGTAATTCGCTGCGACAGCTTGTTCGTATGCGACTGGATCAGAAGATCCAAAAGCGAGTCGACGTAAGTGATGTTGTTCAAGATGTATTAGTCGAAGCAAATCGACGTCTGACGCGGTACCTTGCGGACCCGGCGATGCCGTTCCATTTATGGCTACGTCAGATTGCGAAAGACCGGATCATTGATGCCCACCGAAGGCATCGAGTTTCAGCAAAACGGTCGGTGGACCGAGAGCAACAAATGGTCGCGCCGCGGGGCTATGACCATTCTTCGATTCAACTGGCGTCAATGCTCGGCGATGGCAGACTCACCCCTGCGGCTGCCGCACTGCAGAAGGAAATGGCACGAAAAGTCGAACAGTCAATCTCAAAACTTGACCAAAAAGACTGCGAAATCATCATCATGCGGCATTACGAGCATCTCACGAATCAAGAGATTGGACAATTGCTCGAACTGACTGAACCAGCGGCAAGCATGCGGTACCTCCGAGCGATCAAGCGTCTTAAGCAAGTCATGCAAGACGGTTCGGAATCCTTTGACTCTTAGACTCGGCGGTTAAGTCTTGACGAATTCGCAAAATGAATCTCAGAGCGAATCTATCGGTGCTGAGCAAATTTCCAATGACGACAACGACGCGTCGGAGCAGGCGCTTGCCAACCTCGTGACGGAACTTGCCGACCGATCCAATAGCGGCGAGGCAATCGATCTCGAGGACATCTGCAAACAGTATCCGCAATTTGAATCTGATCTGCGAGAACTCTGGGGGACCATTGTCGTAACAGGGATCGCCGCGAAAGAGCAAAGTTCTCAATCACAAGCGGCCAATTATGAGATCGCTCTTCCTCAACTGGAACTTCCCTGCAGATTTGGGAAATACATGTTGGAGGCAGAAATCGGGCGAGGCGGCATGGGAATCGTTTATCGTGCCATTCGCGATGAAGACCATAAAGCCGTTGCGATCAAAATGATCCTCAAAGGCGATTTTGCAACCAAATCAGAACGCCAACGGTTTGACTCCGAAGCCATCGCTGTCGCCAGACTCGAACACCCGAACATTATTCCGATCTACGAAATCGGCGACCACCAAGGCCGTGAATTTTTCTGCATGAAGCTCATTCAAGGCCAGTCGCTTTCGGAAAGACTTGCCCGAGGCCCGATGCCTTCTAATCGAGCCGCCAAAGTAATGGAAGAAATTAGTGATGCGATTGACTACGCTCACAGCCAAGGCATCCTTCATCGCGATCTTAAACCTTCCAACATTATGCTCGACGACGAAGGCAAGGCTTATGTTGCCGATTTTGGGCTGGCGAAAGAATCGCGAAACCAACACAGCCTGACACGATCAGGCGCCGTATTGGGAACGCCTAGTTACATGGCTCCCGAACAAGCAGCAGGAACACGCGGACAAATCGGCGTCTCCAGCGATGTCTACAGTCTCGGTGCCATTCTCTATAACATGCTGACGGGACGCCCACCGTTCCTTGCAGCTTCTCCAGTCGAAACGGTTATGATGGTCCTGGAGCAGGATCCGGTTGCGCCGAGAGTTCTCAATCGTCGAGCCAACCGACATCTCGAAATGATCGCGATGCGGTGTCTTCAAAAACCACAGGACCTTCGATACAACGCTGCAGGCGATTTGCGTGACGACCTTCAAGCATTCATGCGAAACGACTCCGTAGCGGCAAGTGAAGGCCGACTGGGCCAAGTCATCGGCAACGTTTTTCGGGAAACTCACCACGCAGTGATTCTCGAAAACTGGGGTGTTTTGTGGATGTGGCACAGCCTCGTGCTGATGGTCGTTTGCTTTCTCACCAACATCATGTTTTGGCTGGGCGATGAAACCCGGCTCCATTACTGGTTAATGTGGACGGTTGGATTGGGCACATGGGCGGTCGTTTTTTGGTTCGTCCGTCGGCGAATGGGGCCCGTTACGTTTGTCGAACGACAGATTGCCCACGTTTGGGCTGCCGCCATGACTTGCGTTGCCTTCCTTTTTCCACTCGAAGCGACACTTGATCTCAAGGTTTTGTCACTTGCCCCGCTACTGGCTGTGATGGCTGGAATGGTTTTCCTGATCAAAGCGGGTATTCTCAGTGGCAGTTTCTATATCCAAGCCGTTGCGATGTTCGCGACGGCAATTGTGATGGCGCTCTACCCACCACTCGCACTCACCATATTTGGTTTTGTATCTGGCGCCTGTTTTTTCTTTGCAGGTCTTAAGTACTACCGCCGTCGCAAGAACAATACGGACACACACAGCTTGTAACGGATTGGCGACTGAACCTGGCAATTCGGCGAATGCGAATTCCGAATTCGCTGGAGAAGAGTCCACCGCCGCCACCGAACCTGCTGGGGCAGCCTGCTACGATTTTCTGCATCGCGATCATCGCATCGCCTTTTTTGCAACGACGTCGGTCGACTCTATCTCATCCAAATCGCAACCCTCCGCGCCACTGATTGGCTTGAAAAACAGTGAGAGCACCCCTTTGTGATGACTGTTCTAGCGATTGTAAGGACCAGCCACCCCATCTGAGCCTGCCGGAAACAAATTCCTACTTTCTTTAACCCTCACAGTTTGACACTCCCCATTCATGTCATAAGTTTCAGTGAGTCAAAAACGGATCACAAAGAAACGCAACTGACTCACCCTGCTTCGCCTTCGCAAGAAGGCAAAAACATTTTTGTGGGACAGCTGACGTTTGCAGGAAAAGTGCTCATCCACTTGTCAGTCTAGCCCGTTATTTATTCTCGAGTCATACGACTCAACGAACGCCTTAAATGGCGACGTCCTATCCGTCGGAGGAAAGACACTATGAAAAGTTTCATTTCAAAAGTTCAGAAGTTCATGAAATCAGAAGATGGCCCAACGGCTGTCGAGTACGCAATCATGCTTGCTTTGATCATCATCGTTTGCCTAGCAGCTGTTTCAGCTGTTGGTGATGCAACAAGCTCAAAGTTCAACGAGATCGCTGGTCAATTGAACGGCTTGCCTAACTAGTTCCTAGTTGGCTTATTGCCCGACTTTGACGGGCGATACGGAATAATTGCCCCTTCGACTGCCTTAGTCGAAGCGGGCTTTTTCCGCGCCACCCCTTACAACTCCCTCACATCTATTTGGACGAGAAAGCAGATGGATTGGTTAATTAACCCGGGATCTTACCAACAGGCCTTTGAATTGGTTTGTTGTTTTTTCACTTTGATCGCAGTGTTTGCGAGCTACCTTTTCACGCTTCGATTTTGAACTTGAAAAGCAAGCCTTGAAAAAAGCGAAAAACGAAAGCTAAATCGCGAACACTGATCGACTCACCGATTATCGCACAACACAAACAACACAACACGGGCAGAGAATCATGAACGAACTACTTATTAACATGGCAGACAATTGGGTCTATTGGGCCGTCAGCGTTTTCGCTGTTGTCGCTGCCTACGTTGACGGCAAAGAACTCCGCGTTCCTAACAAGCTGACATTTCCAATGATTGTCGCGGGATGGATCTGGAGCTCAATTAGCTACGGCATGTACGACCAAGGCTGGTACGTCGGCCTGATGTGGAGCCTTGCCGGAACAGCAGTTGGAATTGCAACGCTACTTCCAGCCTACGCAATCGGCGGCATGGGAGCCGGCGACGTCAAAATGATGGCCGCCATCGGTGCTTGGGTTCATTGCACGATTACATTCTACGCCTTTTGCGTTTCCACCATCGTTGGAGCAATCCTTGCGATCATCATGATCATCGCCGCTGGTGAAGGCAAAAAGCACTACGCACAGTTCTTCTGCATCCTCAACGAGATCACAACGATCCGTGACCCGGAAGCACTTGCGGAAATCGCCACCGAACGAAAATCGTCGATGCGACTACTTCCTTACGGTATTCCATTGGCAATCGGCACGGTTTTGTATTTCGCTTGGTCAGGACTGTTGATCTAAGCCTTACAAATTAACACCCCCATCCAGAACTAGATTCGGATTTTTCCGAATCTAACTGGATTGGGACCCGGCGACGTTTTCCTACACTTTTAGGAAGCGCATCGCCGAATCAAACCTTTGAGTGGAGTGCTGGCACCGAACACCATCACTTTCTCACGACGAATTGATGCTCCACGAGGGAGCAGAGGTAGCCAAGGACGGTTATCAAACGTTTAGAAACTTTTGAACAATTTTGACCGCTTTGATCCAACTTTATTTCAATCGAAATCCGGATCACAAATCCACAAGGCATATGCTGAGGTACCTCAAATGAAATCTAAATCCTTCATGTTGATGATCGTGTCAATGGGCTTCGGCCTCGTTGCTGCCATCGGCATTAGCCAAGTTATGGTTGGCAAGAGCAAACCACAACAACCCGCAATTCAAATGTCACCAATCTTGGTGGCAAAAACAGATGTAGACATCAAGTCGGAATTGACTGCCGACAATGTAACCATCGAAAACTGGCCTGCCTCGATCGTTCCAGAAAACGCTGCAACGAAAATCGAAGACATCACAGAAAATGAAATGGTTACCATTTCTCGCTTAAGTAAGGGCATGCCGATTGTTAAATCAGCAATTCTTCCAAAATCGCAAGTCGGTTTGATCTCAATCCCCGAAGGCTACAAAGTTGTCGCCATCAAGGTCAATGGCGACGACACTATCGCTGGACTACTAAGCCCTGGCGATCGTGTTGATGTTATCGGTTTGTTCAAGCGTTCAGATCGCTCGCAAACAACTCGAACGTTTTTGAAAGGCCTTAGAGTATTTTCTATCGGTAACCGAACAAGTGCTGCTATTGAGCGAAGCAAAGGTGGCACCGGAAGTGCTATCGTCGGCGTCCTGGTAACAGAAAAACAATCAGAAGAAATTTACTTCGTACAGCGAACAGGCCAGATCAAACTTGCCCTTCGGGGTGAAGAGACTGACTCTGACACAGAACCACAAAGCATTTTAGACATCATGGAAACTGCCCAAGAGGCAGCAGAGCCCGAAGATACAGGGCCAAGAATGATTGTTGACATGAATCTGAAACCTGGTAGCCAAGGATCAATGATCGTTTGGACCGGTCCAGATGCTGAAAAAATTAACTTTCAGTCTGGCGATGTGCCACAGCGAAACGGGGCAAGTGAGAGAAGAATGCCGGATGAGCTAATGGACGAAGCTATGGGCGACTCTGACGGCTCTGAGGGAATTGAGCGTGGTTTGCAACAAGATCAATATCTGAGTCGATAGGTTCGAATTAACTATTCGTGGAGTAATCCTTAAACGGATTATGAGCACCAGATGCTGACCACCCCATCGGGCAGTATTTGCAGAAAAAATCAAGGATGATTACACAGTAGGTGCTTACTTTTTATAAGTAAGCACCATTTGCTGTTCTGCCTAACGCGAGGATTCACGGATGAATATGCGAAAGACCCTACTTCTATGTTGCTGTTTTGCTGTCGCAACGGCAACCAGTTTCTCCCCAACACTCGCGGTACAAGGTCCTCTTGGGCCGCGGTTTGAAGTGAACAACTCGGTTGAGTCACTCAATTTAATCGCGGGCTCAAGCCAAAGGCTTAAGTTTCCCTACAATGTTCCGGAACTCATGGTTGAGAATCCAGAAATTGTCACGGCGACGCCAGTTGCTCAAAACGAGATTTTGATCACCGCCGTTAAACCTGGAATTTCGACGATCACCATCAGTGATCCTCAAAAGAATCTGCAAACGATCACGATCGAAGTAACCATCGATGTCCGGAAGCTAGAGCGAGCATTCGCTACTCACTTCCCTGATTCGCAAATCGAAGTCGATGCCTTGAAGACAGCCGTCATCCTCAAAGGATATGTGGCTCGTGCTGATCAAGTCCAAAATATTCTTGCCGTCGCACAAGATTACTTTCCTACGAACGTAATCAATGAGCTTCAGGTCAGCGGTTCACAGAATATCGCGATCGAAGTCAAAGTATACGAGGTATCCCGAACCAAACTTCGCCAGCTCGGTGTTGACTGGTCGTTCCTCGGTGCTGATGTCACACTCGTGTCAAGCGTCGCCGATTTGATTCAGAACGTATCAACTGGAACAGGCGCCGTTGGCCAGAACATCTCTTTCGGCGTGCTCAACGACAGCAATCAGTTCAACGCGTTCATCCAGGCTCTTGAGCAAAACAGTTTGGCCAAGCTTCTTGATCAGCCAACACTGGTTGCTCAAAACGGACGGCCTGCTGAATTCCTATCTGGTGGTGAAGTTCCTATTCAAGTCGCAGCTGGTCTCGGTGCCAATGCGGTTGAATTCCGACCGTTCGGCACCAAACTAGACCTTGTTCCTATCGTTCACGGTGCTGGCGAATTGACACTAGAAGTTCGAGCAGAGGTTTCCGAAATCGCTGCTGATCTCGCTGGTGAATCAGGCGTCCCTGGTTTCCGTGTTCGACGAGTCAACACGGGTGTCAAAATGAAAGCCGGACACACGCTCGCATTGGCAGGTGACTATCGCGAAGATGTTTCCACAACAACACGTGGAATCCCAATGTTGATGCACAGCCCAGTCATCGGACCAATATTCCGACGTATTGAAGAAGAGAAAAACGAAACCGAATTGGTGTTCTTGCTGACACCACGATTCGTTAGCGAAGTTGACGCTTCAATGGCACCACGTTTGGGTCCTGGACAACTGACAGGTTCACCATCTGACCGAGAGCTATACATCAACGGTCATATCGAAGTGCCACGGTGCAATGAAGACTGCCCAGTCGACAATGCATTCTCAGGGGTATCGACGCCTAGCCAGTTCCAACCAGGAACGATAGGACAGACTCAGCCTGTTCAATCTCAGGGGTATCAAAACTCCTACTACCAACAGCCCAATCAAGTAACGCCACAGTTCGAGTCATCGTACCGCTTCCCGCAAAACGGCTCGCCTCAACCTGCGGCAAAGCCTGTTGCAAAACAAGCAAACGGTGGCTTTCTATGGCCAACCAACAACACTAAGCGTCGCTAGGACGCACTAGACAAAGAACAGGAATCGTTCGGCCTCAACCGGGCCGAACGATCGCCTGCCACTTGTCACGACAGCCAATTACCTTGAGCGATTGGCAAACTGAAATTTTGGAACACTTGAACTCAAGCCCCTGAATTTCCAACGCGATTAACCTACCCAAGAACTTATGGATATCAAATGAGCGGTACACTTCGAATATCGATTTGCGATCCAGATGAATCAACTCGTGACGATCTTAAAAAGTACTTGATCGGAATGGAGCAGGTTTGGCTGGAAGCCGATTGTTCGCGGTACGAATTCTTCTCGGAGATCGTCGCCCAAACCTCACCCGACGTTGCCATCATCGACATCGACAGTGATGACGAGAAAGCGATGCAGTTGGTTGAGAACCTTTCCAGAACCCATCCCCAATGTGGTGTCATTGTCGTCAGCAGCAGAACTGACGGGCAAATGATTCTGCGAGCCATGCGTTCTGGTGCTCGTGAGTTTTTGAATTCTCCTGTCCAAATTGATGAACTCGTTGGTGCACTCGATCGTGTATCTGCAACGTCCGATGGAAAACAGAGAAGCAACGCCGGTTCAATCATTTCGGTTGCAGGTTCTTCAGGCGGAGTCGGAACGACATCCATCGCGGTCAATCTTGCCGTCGCACTTGCTCAGCATCCTGACCGAAGCGTCGTGCTCATTGATCTCGACCTCGCGTTAGGTGACGCCGATGTATTCCTGGACATGATCCCGGATTACACGCTGATCGATGTCTCGCAAAACATTTCGAGACTTGATCTAGCCCTGCTCAGAAAATCGTTGACCAAGCATGAGACGGGGGTCTACCTGTTGCCTCGGCCTGTTCAAATCGAGGACAACTCTTCAATTTCAAATGAAGATTTCAAACGCGTGATTGGATTGTTGAAAGCCTCATTTACACACTTGGTGATTGATCTTTCGAAGTCTTACAGCCGTTTGGACATTGCTGCTCTTGAAGCGTCCAATCAAATCCTCCTCTTAACGCAACTTGACCTTCCGTGTTTACGAAATGTCGTGCGTCTGTTGTCTTCGCTTGAGTCCTACGAAGGCGTCAACGAAAAGATTCGAGTTGTTGTCAATCGGGCAGGTTTGGACAAATCGCAGATCAGTTCTGCCAAAGCAGAAGAGACAATCGACAGAGAGATTTTTTGGCGGATCCCGAACAACTACAGCGTCATTTCAGAATGTCGCAACAACGGCGTTCCGCTGCTACAGCAGGCCCCCAAAGCCGCGATCACTCATTCGATCAGCGAACTCGCAGACAAAATCTCCGGGGACAAAAAAGCAGAAGAAGAAATCGGCGACGATGAGAAACCGGGCAAAAAGAAGTGGCTTAACTTCCTCGGGAAATAGTCGTGGTCGTCAAAATACTAGTCTCAGTAGAAGCCTGCCGGTATGAGCAGGCTTTTATTTTTGAGTGATCTTTCTCGGGTGTTGAATTCGGTCTTTCAATGGAATGAACATGCCAATCGAAGCATCCTCTCAATCCAACACAAACTCAGATGCCTCTGCACAGGATTTCCCACTTCACATTTGGGAGCCATTCAAAAACACTGGCTTTGTAAAACTGCTGGTCCTCATCGGCATCTTGATCAACCTATTCTGGGTATTCAAGTGCGTTACTGGCCGGCATGACCAGCAGGATTTTGCTCACTACTACGCATCGAGCAAGCTTTACCTTGACGGCAATGAAAATCTTTACCAAACAGATTTGCACGAGACCTATGCAGAGTTGGGCTGGAATGAATTCAAAGAGCCAATCTTTCGACCAACCAATCCGCCAGCGCTGATTAAGTTGTTCGTGCCGTTTGCCCTACTTCCGCCACGATTGGCGCACATTGCATGGATGATCGTCCAGCTTTCCGCACTCTGCCTATCACTTTGGCTCACCTATCAGGTAGTTCGAGATCGATTGACATTTGAAGCCTACCAATTGCTGATTGGGGTCTTTCTCTTCCTGCCATTTCTCAGGCACCATCTGATTTATTCACAAGTTCAACTGTTGTTGATGGCGGTCTTGCTGGTTTCGTATCGTCTACTCCAAATTAGAAAAGGCGAAATCGCATGCGTGTTGGTGTCCGTCGCGGCACTGATCAAGATTTACCCCATCGCTATACTGCCCTGGTTTGTCTGGCGAAGCGGCCCCACTTTGGCTCGCCGTTTCACTGCGGCAGCTATCTCGGCAGCTACGCTTGCGGTTGGTTTCTGGCTAACGGACATTGTGCTTTGGCAACAGTTCGCCGAGTATGCTCGCCCGAGCATTTCGATCTGGGTCAAAGGCAGCCAATGCTTCACCCTTTGCTCAGCTGGTGAAAGAATCGGCTCTTTGTTGACAGCGGATTTGGCGAACGAACCATACTTCCAAACTGGACTTGGGATTGGGATTCTATTCTTCGCAGCGTTTTACGGATGGATCGCATTCATGCGAAAGAAAGTCAGTGCCCACGGATTGAGCATTGAATTCGCGCTACTAGTTCTTCTGACTTTGTTTGGAGGCGCGACTTGCTGGTGGCACTACTTAGTGTTCTTGCTTTTTCCAATGGCGGTATCTGCGGCATGCCTAAAACCAAACCTTTCGATGAAAAATCTAACAGCTGCGAGTGTGGTTCTAGTGATGCTGATGCAGATTCCCATTACGGCTCGTCCCGGTTCATGGAGCGCGTTCTTAGGATTGTACCTCCCCCTATGGGCGATGTTGCTGATGGCTGGATACCTTGCCGTTAAAATGGTGACAGATCGCTCGAGCGATCAAAATCTAAACGGAACTCACTAGTGGGACACCCGACAGTATCAATGTGCCTCCAGCCAGTTTTCTCCCGTTCCCATTTCGACTTCGATTGGAACATCCAATGGTAATGCTGTTTTCATGCATTCTTCGATGACCGGAATTACAGTCTCCTGTTCATCCTTGTGCATATCGAAAACCAGTTCATCATGAACGGTTAACAGCATCTTCGTTTTGAATCCGCCTTCGCGAAGCGCTTGATGCACTTTGATCATGGCCATCTTCAACATGTCAGCCGCGGTCCCTTGGATCGGACTGTTCATCGCCAAACGCTCGGCTGCATTCTTCAATGTGCGATTGCGAGACGTGATATCGCGAAGTTGCCGGCGTCGACCTGTCTGAGTTTTTACATAGCCATTCTCTTCCGCAAACTTGATCGTTTCGTCGATATAGGTTTGAACGCCAGGGTATTTTTCGTAGTAGCTATCGATCAATTGGTTCGCTTCGCTGCGAGCGATGTTCAGCCGCTGCTGCAATCCGAAACCTGAAATCCCGTAGAGAATTCCAAAGTTAACCATCTTTGCCTTTGACCGCATTTCGCGATCCACATCTTCAATCGCGACATCGTACACATTTGCTGCGGTAACGCTATGAATATCAGTCCCTGACCGAAACGCTTCCAACATCGCGCTGTCTTGGCTCAACGCGGCCATGATACGCAATTCGATCTGTGAATAGTCCGCGGCCAAAATCAAATGATCTTCATCGCGAGGAACAAACGCGGCTCGGATCTCACGGCCACGTTCTTTTCGAATTGGAATCGTTTGCAAGTTTGGATTGTTGGACTGCATCCGCCCTGTCGCAGTCCAGGTCTGACTGTAATGTGTATGCAATCGACCGGTAACGGGATTGACCGAATTGGGC
Organism: Mariniblastus sp.; assembly: GCA_045105295.1. GTDB lineage: Bacteria > Planctomycetota > Planctomycetia > Pirellulales > Pirellulaceae > Mariniblastus. The sequence goes on along the minus strand of JBGCDK010000040.1, from coordinate 47,275 downwards.
AACTGATCCACGTAGACAGATTTCAACTTCACCGCGTTTCGATAATCCAAAACGTCGGCGATGATCTGATGCTTGGGAGCGAGCCGAATCAACTCTGACTCGCGCGTTGAATTTTGCCCCTTCGCTGTTTTTTTGGGTTTATCGACAAGCTTCAATTCGTCGTAAAGAATCACCCCCAATTGCTTGGGCGAACCGATATTGAATTCTCGTCCGGCGGCGACATAGATCTTTTCCTTAAGCTCTTCGATGTCTTTTTCAAGCACGCCTGAGAACTTGTGAAGCGCCTCAACATCCAACCCAATTCCTTCGTATTCCATGTCAACGAGTACGGGAATCAAGGGGCACTCAACCTCGTAGCAAACCTTGGAAACGCCACGAGATTCAATATCTCCCGCGATCACGTTTGCAACCTGCAAGGTAACGTCTGCATCTTCGCAAGCGTACTCAGAGAGCATTTCAATCGGCACATCGCGCATGTTGCGCTGGCCTTCTTCCTTGGTACCAATTAAATCAGTCGTCGGGATGGGGCGATACCCAAGATAGAGTTTTGCAAGATAGTCGAGACCATGTTTCATTTCTGGCTCTTTCATCGAGTGAGCCAGCATTGTGTCGAACAATTCGCCACGCACTTCAATTCCGTTCCACTTCAACAACGTCACGTCGTACTTGAGGTTGTGACCGGTTTTCGAAATCGATTCATTTTCAAAAATTGGCCGAAACTGATCGAGCACTGCCATCGCCATGTCGTCTTCTTCGGGGATGACAACATAAAACGCCTGATGTGGCTCAATCGAAAATGCGATCCCAAGTGGAAATGCCGATCGAGGATCAAGACTGGTCGTTTCCGTGTCAAAACAAATCTTGTCTTGCTCAAGCAGTTTTTTCACTAGCTCGGCACGCCCCTTTTTCGTTTTCACCGTGATGTAGCTGTGCTCGACATCCTTGATCGTTTTTTCTTCCACCGGAGAGTCAAACAAATCAGACTGAATTTCCTTCTCACGTTTTTCACGAATCACTGCTTGTCGGGCTGGCGCAGCCGTAAACGATTTCCCGAACATGCGTTTGCCAAGCCCATCAAACTCAAGCTCGATAAACAGCGTGTTCAGTTTCTCCTTGTCAAAGCCCGTCCATTTCATGTCTTCGAATTTCACGTCATGTTCAACATCCGTCTTGATGGTGACCAACTGTTTCGAAAGCAAAGCTTGTTCTTTGTTTTCCTCGATGCGTTCCTTTTGCTTTCCCTTGAGCTGGTCGGTGCTTTCAAGCAATTTTTCGACAGAGCCAAATTTCGCAATCAACTTCTGAGCCGTCTTTGGTCCAACCCCTGGCACTCCGGGAATGTTGTCACTGGCATCTCCCATTAATCCGAGAACATCAATGACCTGATCCACACGTTCGACTTGCCATTTCTCAAGCACCTCGGGCACACCCAACAATTCAGGCGATCCGCCTTGGCGTCCAGGTTTGTACATCGTGACTTTTTCTGACACCAACTGGGTGTAGTCCTTATCGGGCGTCACCATGAAAATCTCAAAACCTTCCAGCTCTGCTTCTTTGGCAAGCGTCCCAATGATGTCGTCCGCTTCAAAACCAGGCTTGCGAATCGTCGTAATATTCAAAGCCTCGAAAAGTTTGTCGACCAGCGGAAACTGTTCTGCAATATCTTCGGGCAGCGCATCACGCTGGGCCTTGTATTCGGGGAACACTTCGTGTCGAAACGTCGGTTCTCTTGTGTCGAAAGCGACGGCGATATGCGACGGTTCTTGCTTGCTGATGATGTCAAACACCGTATTAGCCACACCGAAAACGGCGGACGTGCACGCGCCGCCCGAAGTGTAGCGTGGTGATCGAATCAGCGCAAAATGGGCGCGATAAATGAGCGCCATCGCATCGAGGAGGTACAGTTTCTTTTTGGATTCCGCGTCTTTTTTGGCAGCCATGAATGGTTCATCTGGTGAATGGTCGAATCGCCAGATTCTACCAAATCAACGCACGAGGTGGACGTACCTTTTGACCATCCAGTAAAACGCAGGCTAAGTTTGAAATTCACTTGCTCGCGGCCATCTCTCGCTTATTGGCTGGGCGAGTTCTCCTTAGAATTTGTCAACAGTGGCGTCAGCTCCTTTTTAATCACGCCGATACTCCCCATCGCAAATGCCACCATTAGCATCGGCAGGAAAATCAAAATGGGAAATTTTGCTGTCCACATTTTCGAAAAAAACGCAAAACCAGTCGCGAAAAAAATCGCGATTATCCAGTAGTACATTTGCATTTTGACAATCCGATCAAGCTGAGCTTTGTCCACCAGCGACACCTTTTGCAGTACGTCTTTCCACATGAAATCGAATACTTGAATTTAGCGGCGATACATTTGACACAAGGAAATTCTAAATTTCGGAATCCGAACACCGCTCCAAGAATCGAATTACGCTTCAGGGTTTTCAAATACGTCGAATGTTTTTTCGGCAATGACTTTTCCATCCAACTCCAACGTCATCCGCCAATCGCCTAACTTGTCGGCGATTGGAGCCCAAATCGTATCACCAAGATAGAATTCCCAATCATTGGTTTTGACATACACGACACCGTCAAACGGATCGCGCACCTTTCCATCGGCGTCGAGAATATCGGGATGGTAAATGCAATACTCAAGCTCTCGGTTCTTGGCGCCCTTAATGTTGACGATAAAGCCAAATTCAATATCGATAACGGCAGGCACTCGAGTTGTAAATTCGGTTATTCGAGGAAGCTGTTTGGAGCCGGATTCCCACTGGGTGTAGATCCCGTAGCTTTTCATCCGAATGTCTGGCTTGCGTTTAGACATGAGTTTGCGATTCTTGAAATCCCGTGAAGGTTTTGACTATGTCGTCGCTGCAATTTTCAGCGTCAGCAATCTCAAGCCGTCAGCAATCTCAAGCTGTCAGCAATCTTTGGCCGTCAGCAATCTTTGGCCCCGGACTGATGGGACCTCATAGGATCTCAAACTTTTGTGAACCACAGCGAGACTGGCGTCAAAGAATTGGATATCCAGAAAGCCCGTCCTACTATTAAGAAACCGACCGTTGCTTCTCAAACGATGTTCAGGCAGAAACTAAGTCGGACTTTAAATACTTTCGCTCGAATTCTGCCCAGTCGGTCGGTTGATTCAAATCAATCGACGGAACATCAAGCGGATCACCTTTGCCAAAATACTTTTGCCCAGCAGCTGTATTGAAGATCACGATCCGCTCATCTGCGGAGACTTTTTTCTGCTCGATCAGCTTCTCCAGTCCGCCAATGCACGTCGCAGCCTCGGGGCAAATCATCAATCCTTCGGACGAAGCAACCGATTTTTGCCATTCGATCAATCGACCTTCTTCGACCGAAATGGCCGCTCCGTTGCTTTCTCGAACTGTGTCCAAAACCATAAAATCGCCCAGCGCGGTCGGGACTCGCATCCCCGAAGCGATCGTTGCAGCGTTCTCGTGTCGTTTGGCAAACCGTTCGCCGGCTTCGAACGCGGTCACCATCGGCTGGCAACCGTCTGACTGAACGGCGTACATGCGCGGCATCGTTTCACTGGTCAAGAAACCCATCTCGAGAAGTTCCTTAAACGCTTTCCACATTGCAATCAGCGCCGTGCCTCCACCGGTCGGATAGAGAATGACGTCGGGTAGTTGCCAATCGAATTGCTCCGCCAACTCGAGGCCCATCGTTTTTTTGCCTTCGAGACGGTAGGGCTCTTTCAACGTCGAGATGTCAAACCACAAACCATGATTGTGCCCCTCGCGAATCCGTTTTCCGCTTTGGTCGATCAATCCGTTGGTTACGAAAAGTTTAGCACCGCTGAAATAACACTCCATTTGATTCACGATCGGAGTGTCATGTGGCATGAAGCAAACAGATTCCATGCCAGCGCGGGCTGCGTACATTCCCATCGCGCCACCGGCATTTCCATTGCTTGCCATCGCAATTCGGTTTCGCCCAAAATGCTTGGCCATCGTAGCGGCCAACGACATGCCTCGGCATTTGAAACTACACGTTGGCAGCTGCGATTCGTCTTTGATCCAGACGTGTTTGACGCCAACCTTTTTCGCAAACCGAGGACACTGAACGACAGGACTCATCGACTTGTTGAGTGAAACGGGTTTGATTTCATCGCCCACGGGCAGCAATTCCTGATATCGCCACATGTCGCGCGGACGAGAGTTCAACACTTCTTTCGTCATGTTGTCGCGAACACCGTCGAGATCGTAGCGCGACCAAAGTGGACGATTCTCGTGCATTGTCTGCTCAACATCCGCTGGCAGTGTTACAGCAGGATCAATGGCACTTTCAAAGTGTGTAATAAACCGAGTCATTTATATTCTCTTCGATACGTTTAAAATTTTCATCGAACATCAAATGGCTTGTGGTTCCATTCAATATTTGGTGCCATAATCGGTTGCGTTGAATCGCTCGCAATTTTTCTGCAAAAGGTTTATGCAGGTCAAAGTGGCGGGTAGACTGTTTGTACACTCTTCCACAGTCCAATAGCATTGTCTGAAAAATGAGCGCCGAAGAAAACCCACCAAGTGACGCAAATGACTCGGCTTCTGACCACAATCCCGTAGAGGCAACCCTTGTCGATTCCGGTGGCAATCTTCAGGATGTTCCCGAAGCCGCACTCGCTGACAGTTCCTTTATCGACGATCCGTCTGCCGATGAGGCAGAAAAAACGCCTATCGCCGATTCCGAGGCAGGTTTAGCGTTCCCTCAACCGCCGATAGAGAACAATATGGAAAACATGGCGGCCAACGGAGGAGCCATCGGTGCGCTGGTTCTAGGAATCTGGGTCGTCGTTGGCTCGTTCATCACCAGTTGGAGTCTGATCAATGGCCTGCTGGGATTGATTATGGGTTTCTGGGGCCTCACATCACGCAAACAAAGAATGGCTTGGATTGGAATTGCACTTTGCCTTGTTGGAATTTTCATGTGCCTCGTCGAGGTCAATCAATTCATAAACCAGTATCTAAACGCAGTTGACGAAAACGAATATTAAGCCAAGCCCACCAACACTCGAACATTCATGCTTTTTGCCAACCACGGTTCCTGATTGTCCAACCGCGGCAAAGCCCCAACTGCCTAAGAACCAACTGCCTAAGAACCAATTGCCTAAGAACCAATTGCCTGAGCCTCAAACAGCGAATTCACAAACTGAGCTTTGACCGACCAAGCGATTTTAAAAACCCAAGAACGACTTGATCAACTCCGATGTCGCAATCGCCATCGAAGTCGCATTCCTTTCTCCGTGCACAAATCGTTGACCTTGCCCACCCAGCTCCAATCGCCGCGGATCGTCATTGAGCAATTCGAATAATCGCTCGGCCAGCTCGCCAGTGTCGCCCGGAGTAAACAGAGTTCCGCCTTGAGAGTGTTTGATCAACTCCGGGAAAGCACCGTGTGCCGGAACGACCACCGGAATGCCCGCGGCAAGCGATTCTAAAACGTAGATTCCTTTTGGTTCTTGAAACTCAGTCGGAACCGAAAGCAAATCAATCTCTCCAAAAAACTCAATCTTGCGTTCGCGTTCAATCGAGCCAAGATACTGGTACTCCGACTCCAAACCTGCATTCTTGAGTCGAGCCCACTGTGCCTCCGCGTAGGGCTGATTCTCTTTGCTCAACCAGCCAGCGATTTTGAGCTTTATATGATCGGTATCAGGCTTGGACTTCAGTTTAATAAATGCGTCAACCAAATGATGAAGGCCTTTTTCCGTGGCCAATCGCGCCATGTAGCCGATCGTTTTTTCGGACTTAATTTTGGAGTTCGCATCGACCACGCTAGATTCAACTGGCCCACCATCCCCACGAGAACCATCGAGAAAACGTGCAAAATCGCTTACCTCAATCCCCAGCGGTGTGACGTGAATCTTGTCTAGCGGAATCGAAAAATAGCCCGCCATGTACTCGCGAAAAAATTCGCTCTGCACAATGAAACCGTCAACATATTTGACGATCTCTTTCACGCGATCAATGCACTTGGTTTTAAAGGGCTCGATGAGACTGTCGAGAAAAACATCGTCTCCTTGAAGCGTTACCAAAACCGGGAAATCAAATTGACGCTTGATATCCTCGATGCACCCACCAATCAAGACGTTCGAAAATATGACCATGTCGGGTTTGCTGAGCTTTAACCATTGGCAAACTTGATTGACCTGTTTTTTCTGATTGCCTTTCGAGCCAAGCAGCATCGAGTGAGCAAGCTTGCCAAGCATTTTGGAATCTGTTTCCATCGCCCGCGAAGTCACCTTGCGAATCAACCAAGGCGAATCGAGAAAGCGATCCAAGAACGATGGTAGAAATCGAAACAGCGGGATCTTCTGTTGCAAGTAAACATTGATCCCGCCAAACAAAACTTGGTCAACGCTAAAATCTTTTTCGTCAGTGCGAATTGGCGTGTAAGTGGGAACGAGGTGAATGTTCCACCCATGCTCCGACAACGCACGAGACAGGGCGTTGTCGTGCATGCAACTGCCGCAAAACATCCCGCCTGCACCAGCGGTTAGATATACGATTTTGGAATCTGAAAGTGACATTTGCGACCGATTTGGTTTAACTCAGACGGAGAAAAACTGCGTCTGAATCTGTGATGATCAGCCGACTAAACTAGCCGCCAGCTTTGATTCGCAACTTGAAATAATCGAGCTACAAACTTCCTCAGCTTGCTGGCCCGTCAGTGTTGATTCTGGCGAACGAAGCACGACCGTCAACAGCAACCGCTTTTTATTCGCGCCATCTTTTTCTTCACTGCGAAACTCTTCACGATACTCGACCGATTCGAGCAACGGACCACCTGCCGCACGAACGGTTGACTCAAGCTCAGCCCATCGAACAGCATCGTCGAGAATAAAGTTGAAGTCACGTGTCACGGGCGGGAATTGGCTTTGATTGACATGCTGAGGAATCAAAACGGCCTCCTGCTCAAGCACACCCAAATCGAGTTCGGCAACGACCGCATTTGATCGCAACCCGAACTGCTTTTTCGCTGACTTGGAAACGTCGCCGATCCAGCCTAGCGTTTTTCCGTTGATCTTTAGTTCGCCCGACATACTGCTGTCGAGAACAGGTTGATCGCATTCCGCAATTTCTAATGCCAACGACGCGTTGACTCGGTTTACGATCGCGTCGACGACGCCTTTGACCTCGTAGAAATCTCGCCCACTAATAATCGAGAGTTTCGTCGGCTGGTTGGGGATCTCGTGTTCGCCCAATGGCAAATAGACTTTTGCCGTTTCAAACAAGTCGATCTCTGAATTGGAGCGATACTCGTTGATGCGACGAACTTCGAGAAGACTTGGAACGAGACTTCGACGAAGCAAATTGACGGCACCGATATTCTTGGAATACTCTTCCAACACACCCAGCATCGGTTGACTGCTTTGAAGTGGAGCAGCGTCCGTCCAAGGGCTAAACGCGTCTGCCCAAGGTTGCGGCACTAAACTCGGAGTGACGGCTTCATCGAAACCAGCCGCAAGCAAGACCGAACGTACCTGGTCGATGACTCGATCGGCTTTCGGGCGATGTGACGCAGCCATCGGCACGTTTGCATTGTCAGGGATTTTATCGAAACCATAAATCCGTCCAACTTCCTCGACCAAGTCAGCTTCGCGTGTGATGTCTTTGCGCCAGCTCGGCGGAGTTGCGGTGATCGAACTGTCGTCCGACGATTCAATTTTCAGCCCAAGTTTTGTTAGAACCTCGGGGATGAACTCCTGAGGAATTTCGATGCCGAGCAACCGCTTTAACTGAGAGTACCGAAGCGTGACCGGCTCTGGCGTTTGAGGAGCATCACCAACATCGACAACACCCTCCATCAACTCTCCACCCGCGATTTGCAAAATCAAATCACAAACTCGCTGGCTGGCCCATTCCAAGTTCGCCGAATCGATATTCCGCTCAAAACGAAACGACGATGGACTGTGAAGTTTCAATTTTCGTGCGGTGTTTCGAACCGACAGTTGCTCAAAATATGCGGCTTCGATTAACACATCCGTCGTGGTATCTGAAACTTCTGAATCCGCTCCGCCCATCACTCCAGCCAGAGCGACCGGGCCGTTGGCGTCCGCGATCACGCACATTCCCGCGTCCAGTTCATAGGTTTTGTGATCAATCGCAAGAAACTTTTCTCCTGCCTCGGCATCGCGAACAATAACGTTTCCTTCTGCAAGTTTCTCATAGTCAAACGCGTGAAGCGGTTGGCCACATTCGAACATGACATAGTTCGTGGCGTCCACAACGTTGTTGACTGACTCGTAGTGAGTTATTTTGCCGCTCTTGTCGACACGCAACGTTGCTGCCTCCAGTCGGTCAATCAGCCAATCGGGAGAAGGGCCAATTTTCACTCCTTTGATGACACGGGCGGTGTAGCGAAAACAACTTTCCTTTGACTTGATATCGACGCTGATTTCATCCGCAACTGAACTGGACGAAGTTTTGGGTTGAGGGTCAGGAATCGTCAGAGCCTGGTCGTACAGTGTTGCGATCTCACGAGCGACACCGATATGCCCAAGACAATCGGCACGGTTGCTAGTGACCTCGAGATCAATCGCTTTGTCACCATCGAACAGTTCGGTTGATTCGTGATTCAAACCAGACATGGTCAAACGATCGACAAGATCGTCATGAGACATATTGAGGTCGACGTATTCTTTAAGCCAGTTCCAGGAGACAATCATTTTTGTTTTGAGGTTTTAGGTCGAAGGTCGAAAGTTAAAAAATCTGATCTGAAGACCACCAATGCCCCAGATGAAATTTCCAGTACTAAAACTGACGCAAGAATCTCACGTCGTTGGTGAACAAGTAGCGAATGTCGGTGATTTGATGCCGAATCATGCAAAGCCGTTCGATCCCTAAACCAAACGCGAAACCGCTGACTTTTTCAGGATCATAGCCAACCGAACGGAGCACGTTGGGATCGACAATTCCAGCGCCACCAAACTCAACCCATTTGCCATCCCAGTAATAATCTGCTTCTACGCTCGGTTCCGTGAATGGAAAGAAGGAAGGCCGAATTCGCACGGGAACGTCGTCACCTAAATAGCTTGTCGCGAATAGCTTTAAAACGGTTTTCAAATCAGACAACGTGACGTTCTCGTCGATCATCAAGCCTTCGATTTGATGGAACATCGGATAGTGCGACCAGTCAGCCGTATCTGGCCTGTAGACTCGTCCCAGCGAAACGATCCGCACGGGAGGTTTCGCTTTTTCCATCACACGAATCTGCACCGTACTCGTTTGAGTTCTCAGCAACAACGGATTGTCCGTCGTGGTTGCGTCCTGACCGGCCTGCGACTGGGCAACAGAAAGATAAAAGTTATCCAACGGATCACGAGCCGGATGGGCACGCGGAATGTTGAGCGCCACAAAATTGTGATAGTCGTCTTCGACCTCGGGGCCTTCGGCAGGGGTAAAACCAAGCCGTCCCATGATGTCTTTGAGCTCGTTGATCGTTTGCGTGATCGGATGCAACCGACCTACTCGATGAACCTTGCCCGGCAACGTCGGATCGATCTTCGGATCGCGTCCCGCATCACCACCGCCACCAGCCAGCCGCGCCGTCGCGCCATCAAACGCAGACTGGACCGCGTTTTTGACAGCGTTGAGCTTCATCCCGGCTTCTTTTTTGTTTTCGCCAGCCACCGCGCCCATGTTTTTTTGCAGAGCCTTCAGTTTACCTTTTTTGGCTCCCAAAAATTCAACACGGGCTTCGTCCAACTGAGCTGGATCAGCAGCGGCTCCGAATTTTTCGTTGGCGGCGTTCGCAAGTTCGTCGAGCTGTTGCACGAACTCTTCAATAGTCAGTGACATCGAAATGTTTGTCCGGTTTCTAGGTTGATCAAACTGGCATGTGAGCGAAACACTTGCCATCTGGAAACGAAAAAAGGAAGACAACCGGCCGTTGTCTTCCTTTGAAATATATCAAGTTATGTCGAGTCCCGTTTTCACAACGGCTTAAGCAGCAAGTGCTTCTTTGACGGATTCGACAATCGTGTCAAAACCTGCTGGATCTGTTACTGCGATCTCAGAAAGCGATTTTCGATCAAGCTCGATTCCAGCTTTGTTCAAGCCGTGGATGAACTCGCTGTATCGTAAACCTCGCATGCGGCAGGCAGCGTTGATTCGTGTAATCCAAAGACGACGGTAAGTTCGCTTTTTGACGCGACGATCACGGAATGCGAAAACGCCAGCTCGGATCAAAGTTTCTTTCACGGTTCGCAGCATGTTGCGACGACCACCGCGATAACCTTTTGCTCGTTTGAAAAGCTTACGTTTTGCTTTGGTGCGAGCTGCACCTTTTGTTGTACGCATCGAATTGACCTTTTTTGTTTTGCTAAACAGGCCTCAGATAATCATCTGAAGTTGGTTGCCCGCACAAGCACGCGAGAAGGACTCGCATCGTTGAATTATCTAGTAACTGTACTTGCCGAGCGATTTTACAATCGACTTGACCATACATTCATCGAGGATCGTTCCGCCACGCAAGTTTCGAGTACGTTTCGCACTCATTCGTACGTTACGGTGAGACTTGCCTGAGGCACGATGTTTCACTTTCCCAGTGGCCGTCAAGCGAAATCGCTTTTTGGTCGCTTTGTGGGTTTTCATCTTGTTTGACATTGTTGTCCGTCTATCTCTAATTCTTTGGTTCGAATTTGGAATCGCGGATTGTACGCGGAAACACGAGCGGTTTAAAGGGCTAATCGTCTAACGACAAACTGTTACAGCACTTTTTGCTTCAGATTTGGCTTAAAACCGTGCTTTTTGCCCAAAAGTACTTACGACTCGCGCGAAATTGACGGCCGACTGGAAACAAGGCAATGGAAGTGCTGCGTTCATCATCGCAGTAGGCCGCCAATTATCGAGATGTTTTTTGGGCTGAATTTTTTATAAGCGAGCGGCCTTCAGACGACCAGCCAGCATTGTGAGAGAAATTTTACGCCAGAAACGCAAAGTCTTCGTCAACGGCGGGAACCGTTCCAAGCGGCTGCGTATCTGCAGGCTGAGTCAGATCTTCCTGAAGATAAAGCTCATTTAAGTTATTCATACCCTTGGGCCAAATGTGAAATTCGCCGCTGACGTAGGAAATTTCCCATTGGCCAGTGATGCCGTTTTCACCGATTCGACCCGAGTAAGTCACCGTGTGCTTTTGCAAATACTGTTTTACCCACGAGCAAATCCCGGACTCCAAATCGTAGTCCCCATGAGCCACCCAAGGTCCGACGTAATCCGTTCCTTCGCCTTTGATTTTGCCATCAGCAAATGACATGTATAGATGCATCCAACCACGGCGTGGCTGATGACTTTCGATATAAAAACCGTTCCACTCACCCGTAGGCACTCGATTATCAAGTTCCATCAAATATTGTTCCTGTGTTTACACTTCCCACCGCAATGGACTTTTTACACACCGCAATTACCCAAATCAACATCCACCGAAGCGCAAAAAGAAAAAACGCCTGAGGCACGGTTTTCACCGCTCCAAAGGCGTTTTCTGAATTTAGATAGCTGACGTGAAAGAACTGGACAATTGAGCAGCTCGCCCAGCTTCACAGTACATTTTTCTGCACGCTATCGACGGAACAGTCCACGGCTGGCGGTTCGTTGGGGTGCTTTAGGAACAATCACTGGTACTGGCAGCACATCGCATTGAATGCCTGCTTCATGCAGTTTCTGAGGTAGCTCGTAAGTCTTATGCCCCTGTTTTCCGTTGCCAAGATTAAGAACCGTTCCCTTGAATTTGTTGATCGTTCGAATCACTTCCGAGTTTTCCGATTGGCCGTTGATGCCGTCTCTGACCAAGTAATCGAAACTTCCGACGTAAACGCCGCTTTCGGTTCTGTCATGGAACTCATAGGCATCAATGCCTTGTGATCGCAAATAGGCCGCCAGGACTGACGCCTTTTTTGCAATCGCTTCTAAAGAACTGTTTTCTTGCTGCTTTCGATTCTTTTTCAGCCAAGCCATTTCTGCCTGACGCTTTTTGATGACGCTTGATTCGAAAGTTGATCGTGTTGAGAAAGTCGCAATCTTGACCGTATACATTCCCGGATTCTCAAGCAGGCTCTTTTTCGCGTTTCGATTCCAGCCGATCACAGTCTCGTCCAACTGACGTGCTTGGAAATATGATTCCGGCAATTTTGGGTTGGGCATTAGAAAAGCTGCTCGAAGCGGACCAAGTTTTTCACCGTTTCTCCGGACTTCAGGGCCACGCCATGTGGTCGTATCTGCCAACGAAGAATTGTCCATTGTTTGAGGCTGAAACGATTTAAGTTTCTTCAAAATGTTTTGAGCTTTGCCATCGTCGATCGAAGGAAAATCGCCGACTAAGACCGCGGTCTCTCGAGATTGCTCGCCAGCGACGGGAATCATTTCAACTTTCTTTTTCTGCTTGGGGCTCGTCTCGTCAGACTCTTTCCAACCAAGTCCGTTTTCAGCTGCTTTGCGACCGTGGTCAAACTCGTGGCTGAAAACATAGGCCGACAACCCTTTCTCTCGAAGCTCTTGGGCGAGTCTTCCCGCCTGAAGACTGCCATCCTCCCCAGTGAACGAAGCACACATGATCAGCCAAGGACCAGCGTTTGCGGAAAGCTGGATGTCCTTTTCGGCTGACGGCTTGGACTTTCGAAAGATATTAAATTTCTGGGCTTCAGCATTTTGGCTTGGCACGCAAAAGCAACTTATCACCAATCCAATGATGAACAGTCTTGCAGTTTTCATAGCAACTCCTGATTTCAAAGCGCACAGCGCTAGGTCAATTAAAGAAACCCCCATTTCACCTCTTGAGGGCGCGGACGTTATCAAAACCGATTCGGAACCACCAGATCATTTTCAAAAAATGCCGAATTTGGCTAAAGTCACTCACTCGCAATTCGAGCGAAGATTCAAGTTCGACGACGACCTGCCGCCTCAAGCCCCAGACAATCGGCTTCCCCCCCTCAATTTTGAGAATTAGTCGTTTCTGCTGGATAGTTGCATTCACAATCTTTTAAATCTGAACTACCACGCACTTCGTTGCCGATGAGGGTTTTCAGCAACCTCTGATCTGCTTGGGCGAATTTAACCGCCTCAAACGTGCAATATTTGCTATTTAGTGAAATAATCGCTCGTTAATATAATTAAGGGATTGAAAACCACCTTTTAGTGCGTAATTTAGGACTTGCGGTATCCTATGACGCCCTCACTCTGAATATCGAGTAACGAAATGCAATACAGTTTTCGCCTTGCCGAGCTTCTAGGCCACGTGCCTGATCCACGAAAACGCCCCGGTACTATTAAGTCAATCGTTGAATACACAGGCCTGGATCGACATCAAGTCGCCGCGCTTCTAAAAAACGAAGTCAAATACATCCCCCTCAAAGCCCTCTCCCGGCTGTGCGATTTCCTGATCGAACATGGACATGCCACCGCAGATCAACTGCCCGGTGCATTGTTTGCCGTTGAACCTGAGAACTTCTGGGAGCTTCTTGCCCGTCGACGTCGACTCGAAATGTGCGTCGGCGTCCGTAAAGACATCAGCGCTCAGTCGCCAGACGTTTCGTTTGTCGTGGCATCAGATTCTGTCCTGCTTGGCGAGATCCTCAACGGTGTCACCACGCTTGGTGGAACGGCAAAGCTCCGCAAGTCAGACGGCAACATGTCGATGATCACTTCAGACTCGCTACCGCACCCAGAGCATCTAAAGCAGTCATTGGTTTGGAGTCCGGGACAAGCTGACGAAAGCGAAGTCACCCGACGCGCCGGCATGGTTTACAACGAGTTTTCCGAATCCAAGGGTGACAAGGCCTTGATCGGAATCGGTAGCACCAAGAGTAACCCAGTCGTTGAAATTGTGCTTTCACGTGCATTCAACTGTGAACCGTTTGAAACGCAAGACAACATTGAAACGGCAAACCAGCGTTCTATCCCGTTCTTCATGCGTTACCGAGACAACGACCCACACCCCGCCTCTTGCGTCGCCGGTTTGAACTTAAGCAAAGCCGACCAAGATCTCGAAGCTGGTTTGTACTACGAGAATGCCGAAGGCAAATGGGTTCGATGCGGTAGCAACAACCCGAAAGAAGAAGTCGCTTTCGTGTTTTACGTCCACCGCGAATCACAAGGCCGATTGGAAATGGTTCTGGGTGGTTTTTCTGGTCGCGCAACACGACTACTTGCCCGAGCCCTTGCAACTCGCGCCGAAGATTTCTGGCCTCCCGTTTACGAGATGCAAGGAATTCAAGTCGGCGGTTTCATGGTCAAATTCACGCTGCCATCATCGAAGAAAGAAACGGACATTCTTCGAACTGACTTGGTAGCAACGACCGAAGTCATCACGATCCCACGTGAATCGTTCGAACGACGTTTGGAGCGGTCAAAGTCGTCTTAAAACGAGTTTGAGAGCTCTGCGAGTTTGAATCATCCCAACAAAGGCAACGCTTATAACGCGTTGCCTTTTTTCGTGTGCTGGACGCTCCGCGGCAAGCGCATCATTTCATGCTGGGCGAACCTTCGCACTGAATTGATTTCAAAGCGGAATGAACGCGATGGTCGTGGCACCTCCAGCACACAAAAGCGCACGGCTCAAAACCACTTTACGCCCCCCCCAAAAGGTCTTGGCTCAGCACAGAGCGCTCGAGTGCGAGCAAGCAAAACGGTAGCATTGCGCTTGATTTCAATGTCGCAGTCGTTCCGATTTTAACGTCCGTGCAATTGACGATTTTGATTCAATCCTCGATCAGTGAAACAGAGGTGTTGAGAACCTTATCCGCTGCCGATTATCAAAAATGGGATGAGGCGGCGATTCCCATTTTCAATCCGGACCCGATTCCATTTCGGTCCGAAACAATCGACGGGGGCAAATGTGTCACAAGACATCAACGTAGTGGCTTTGGTCAAAGGTGAAGAGCGTTACATATTCTTGTTCAATGATGCGAACAAGAGCGAGACGATGCGAACGTTAGGTCGATACGCTTCTGATTCCAAGCTTAGTTTTTCTTGGTACGACGCAGCCGTCTTGAGCCAAAAAGTTCGGAACATCGAAAAAACAGCTCCCGCCGAAGAGACGCACAACGAGACAGAAATTGCCTCTCCGCGTTTCGATTATCCGCAAGTCGAAGATCTGTTTTCCGGCGAAGACATTTTCTAATACAAAGTCATTGCCGACTGGAGCTTCGAGTGAAAAAATCGATTCCAAGATTTCTTCGCTATCTCAAGGTTGAGCGCAATTGCTCCGACCTGACGATCAAATCATATCGAGAAGATCTCGAACTGCTTTACGAGTATCTCTGTGATTCTCTTGGGCGTTCACCGTCGCCATCGGAACTGACGCCGCTGGACCTGCGAACTTACGTTTCTGCGCTTCACGAAGCCGGATACGCCAAAAGCTCGGTCGCCCGTCGCCTGGCATCACTTAGGAGCTATTTCCGGTTCGCGCAACGCGAGGGGCTTTGCGATTCCAACCCCGCAAAGCCCCTTAGAAATCCTCGTCGCGACAGAAAGCTTCCACACTTTCTCAGTAGTCGCGAGATCGGCAAACTGCTCTCGGCACCACCACGAACTGAAGCCATGGGGCTTCGTGATCGAGCCATTTTTGAAACGCTTTACTCGGCTGGACTTCGTGTCAGCGAACTGGTTGGTATCAACCTCAGCGATTTGGATCTCGAAGACGGCCTTGTGAGAGTTCGCGGAAAAGGCAAACGCGAACGCCTTGCACCGTTGGGGAGCTACGCCGTAAAAGCGATTCGCGCCTGGCTAAAAAAACGTACGCCCGCGAAGCAACAATCAAAGCTTGAAACGTCAGCCGTTTTCTTGAACAAATTTGGCAAGCGACTAACCACGCGTAGCATCGGGCGAATGCTTGAAAAGTACCTCAAGATCACCGGCCTAGACACGCGAACTTCGCCACACACACTGCGACACAGCTTCGCCACCCATCTGCTCGACGGTGGCGCTGACATTCGCAGCGTTCAAGAGTTGCTTGGTCACAAAAGTTTAGTAACCACTCAAATCTACACTCACGTTAGCACCGCTGGGTTGCGCATGGCTTACGAAAAAGCTCACCCAAGGGCACGCAAAAAAGCCAACTAACAAACCAATCTTGGACAGCAACATTTGGTTTCGCGACACGAGAGGCACACGCCTTAAAAGAGTTACGCGGCCTTAAACAGTCTCAGCATGCTCCAGCTGTAAATACTTTTCTCGAAACGCTCCGATATCAATCATCTCACCATAGTGCTCAAAAGCTTGTGAGTGGACGATCAATTTCTGGTACAGCAAGACTGCCCCTTGGCTGCGAAATGTGTTTCCCTGAGGCAATCCAACGCCATGTTTCCGGGCTTTCCAAAAGGCTCGATAAACAGGCGATCGGAAAAATTGGCCTAGCGGGCCCATCGGAATTTCGAATCCCTTATACAGCTCTTGCTTGGGATCTTGGATACTGGCGGCCTGGGGCCATCTCTCGGCGAAGAAAGCTTCCGCCGCAGCATCCGAGCCCATGTTCACAAACACAAGCCGAGGAAAAGGAAGGCCGCTCTGTAACTCCTCTTTCAGGCGAACCACCTGTTCTCGACAGAAAGTTCAGCCAAAGTGCCGGATGAAAGCGAGTAACGTTGGTTCGCTCCCGAGAACTTCCCCAAACGTCGCGCCGTTTAAATTGCGTGTTGCGACTTTGAGATTGAAAAGTGAATTGTGGATCGGGGCCATTGGGGATGAACCGTAAGAATCAATACTGATTAACGCAAAACAGTCATTCTATTTCGCAAGCGCAGTTTCGATCACATTTACGATCGCTTCGCTGTCCGGGCTTTCTCGCGTTCCAAACCGCGCCACTGGCGTTCCCGATTTGTCGAGGATGATTTTTTCGAAATTCCATTTCACTGGCCCTTTCCCGACAGGCTTCAAATCCAAACTTGTCAGATACTTATAGAGCTCTGACTGATCGTTACCGTTGACATCGGATTTTGCGAACATATCGAATTCAACGCCAAATTTCGATTCGCAAAAACTGGCAATCTCTTCGTTGGAGCCTGGCTCTTGGCCGCCGAACTGATTGCACGGGACACCCAGAATCGCCAACCCTTTACCAGCGTACTTTTCGTGCATTTCTTGAAGCTGTTTGTAGTGTTTGGTGTAACCGCACTTGCTCGCAACATTCACCACCATCACGACCTTGCCTTGATATTTAGATAGATCGACCACATCGCCTGCAAGAGACTTCATCTCAAAATCAAGACCAGACCCGATCTTGCTTGCATTGGCTCCATCTGTTTTTTTGGCTCCTGTTGGTTTCTCGGCCGCTGGCGTCGGTGCATCCTTGCCCTCAATCCGATCCGCGACGATCGTGGTCATATCAGGTTTGAGTCGCATTGCGGCGGCGACTTCGTACTGCGACATCATGATATTTCCGTCTGGCCCAACCAACCAAAACGAAGGAAACGAGCGAACCCCGTAATCGAACAGAGTTCGGTGCTCTCCACCGTTAGTGAATCCAAAACTACCAATCGGCTTGACCTTTCCATCTTTTGCAGGAACTCCAATTTTGTTTTTACGGAGATACTCAATCACTTTCTTTGGGTCTTGATCGACGCTTACGGACAGAAGTTTGATTGGGTGCTTTTCTTTTAAGTCACTGTACATCTTTTGAACCATCTGCTGCTCGATGGCTGCCGTCGGACTGGCGATCGACCAAAAATTGATAAACAAGATTTTATCCTCAAACGTTTTGAGATTGAGGACTCGTTTTCCATCAAATGTTTTGACTCCGACGGGTGGTGCTTTTTGCTTTGAAGCCATGATCGGAGTGACCTCGACTCTCATAGGTTTCAAAACAATTTCATCAACATCCTTGAGGACTTCGACCTGACCAAAAATTTCAAAGCCGTATTTTGTTCCACCAATTTCTTTATCAACGCGGCCTTGAATTCCGTAGACACCCGGCGGTACATCGTAAACGACGAAGGAGCCGTCAGTTTCGAATCGAATATCAAACGCGTAAGCTTCTTCGAGTATTCGTTTCTCATTTTCAAGATAAGCTTTGCCCGCTTTTGTTTTTACGAATTCCAATTCCCATTTGATGATCTGTGCGCGATCCCAATTTTTCGCTTCGGCAGGGTAGGGGGCTAGAGGAAGCACGACCTTCTGCCGCAGCTTTGCCTCGATCTCGCTGTAGGGGACGACAAGTCGATTGCCGTCCCAAGATTTCTCACGAGCTTTGTCGTAGGCGATCTTGCCTCGAATCACGGCGATGGCTTTTTCTTTTTTGTCTTGTTTTTTCTTGGCCTGAGCATTGGCAGGTACAAGCCATACCAACGTCAACAACAAGAAAGCTGCGCACGATCCCGCAAAAGAAAATTGCTTTAGTAACGGTTGCATCAGAATCCTCGAGCCGAAAAATCAATATCAGAAAACAAAATAAAACTCATCCTGCAAGCTGGTCCAAATGTCGAGAGCAACATTTAAAACCCAACCCTCAAGGTTATTTGTCGCGTGTGGCTTGGTCAACAGAACACAGCAATAGACACTGGAATACTGGTGCGACATTCGGATTCTCGGCGATTCAGGCGAGTTATAACGCCTGCTACGTTGGGTGAACCACGCTCGAGAACGTCCTGAGGGTGCGCAGAAATAAAATGATACAGCTAATTCGTCGGTTTTATCGGGAGAACGCCAATCAATGGTTGACCAAATCAGACCGAAAAAATTAGACTTGCGGGCTTGGCAAACGCGTAAATGAATACGTCGCGCAGCCACAGAGTTTATTCTTTCAGATATTCAGATTCAATCTTTCCCACGGCTCACTGCGTTTGCAAACAGAGGGCCAACCATACCAAGGAGATCAGGGTGCCAGGACAGTGCGTTATCGGGTTGCAATGGGGCGACGAAGCCAAAGGTAAACTAGTCGACCTGCTGACCGAAGGAAAAGATCTGGTCGTCCGCTACCAAGGCGGCGCCAACGCAGGGCACACGGTCGTGATTGGTGACGATGTTTACAAACTTCACCACATCCCTAGCGGCATCATCAACGAAGGTGTTTTGAATTTGATCACGCCTGGTGTCGTGATTAATCCTCCAACAATTCTCAAAGAAATCAAAACACTTGCCGACCGAGGCATCGACGTTTCCAAGCGAATGAAGATCGCACAACGAGCACACGTTGTGATGCCTTGGCATGTCCTCGAAGACAAAATGTGGAACGAGCTTGTATCGGGCAAAGACAACATCGGCACGACGCTGAGAGGCATCGGGCCTTGTTACGCTGACAAAATCGGCAGAAGTTTTGCCATTCGAATAGGCGACTTGATTCAACCTGATTTTGCAGAACGCGTTGCCAAAATTGTTGCTGTGAAGAAACGAGTGCTCATGGCTGCTTCGGGGACTGAGAACGTTGAACTCGATGCGGACAAAATTGTCGCCGAGTACTCTGAGTATGCCGCACAACTCAAACCATTGATTACGGACACGAACCGGATTCTGTTAGACGCAGTTGATGCTGACAAGAACATTTTGTTCGAAGGCGCCCAAGGCTCACTGTTAGACATCGACCACGGTACATTTCCGTTTGTCACCAGCAGCAACAGTTCTGGTCTTGGCATTTCGACTGGATCGGGCGTTCCTGGAAACTGGTTGAGCAAGATCATTGGCGTAACAAAGAGCTACGCGACTCGTGTCGGCGGCGGACCGTTCCCAACGGAACAGGACAACGAGAAAGGCCAGCACATTCGCGATCTTGGTAATGAGTATGGGACGACGACCGGACGCCCGCGACGCTGCGGTTGGTTCGATGCTGTTGCGGCAAGATACACAGCTCGACTGGGCGGCGTGACATCGGTCGCACTCACAATGCTGGACGTGTTGAGCGAGCTACCAGAAATCGAAGTCTGCGTTGCCTATGAATTAAACAGCGAAAGAATCAATCACTTTCCCGCCCACGTTAACGACCTAAGAAACGTCAAACCAATTTACGAAACCGTCGCCGGCTGGCAACAAGACGTTACTGGTGCCCGTTCGCTGGACGACCTACCGACTGGCGCGGTCGCTTTTGCGTTGAAGATTCAAACATTGATTGGACGCCCCATCGAGTTCATTTCTGTCGGACCGGATCGAGCCCAAACGATTCATATCCCCGAAACCGAATCGCTGGAAAGCTACCTAAAAACCCGCACCGTTTAAAACGGCAGTGTGATTAATTTTGACAAATGTCTACTAACTGAAAACTGCAACTGCCCATCGCCAACTCAACTATGTCATCACCCATGGAATCCGAATTGCAACTTGACGTGCCGCCTGAAAAGCGTCCGCGGCACGTTGCGATTATCATGGACGGCAATGGTCGGTGGGCACAACGGCAGGAGCTTCCCCGAATCCGCGGGCATCAACAGGGGGCCCAAACCGTTCGAGCCATCACAGAAGAGTGCGCCAGGATTGGGATCGAACAACTCACACTGTATTGCCTCTCAAGCGAAAATTGGAAACGCCCAGAAGACGAACTTGAGTTCTTGATGTATTTGCTGTCGCAGTTCATGATCGATGAACGCGAGACAATGATGGAGAACAACATTCGTCTTCAGATCATTGGGAAACGAGAACGAATTCCCGAAGAGGTCCAAGCAGAAATGGATCGTTCGCTGGAGATGACCGCGAAAAACACTGGAACGTGTTTGTGTTTGGCCATCAATTACGGTGGACGAGCGGAGATTGTCGATGCGATTCAGAAAATCAGCTCAAAAGTTGCGGATGGCCAAATGGACGTCAAAAGCATCACCGAAGACGTTGTTTCCGCCCATCTCTACACTGCCGGGATGTCTGATCCGGATTTGTTGATTCGAACGGCCGGCGAAATGCGAATTAGTAACTACCTCCTTTGGCAAATCAGTTATGCTGAGATGTGGGTTACAAAGAAAATGTGGCCTGAGTTTGCCGTGGCAGACTTTCACCAATCCATCAAAGATTTTTCCAGACGCAATCGTCGGTTCGGCGGGCTCAACTCTTAAGTTGTTGATTAATCTTGGTTGTCGATAAATCAATTTCCTGGAGACCAATTTGCTAGGCCGACGTCTTATTTCCGCTGCCGTGATCATTTCGGTAATGCTGTTGCTGCTGACTTTTGATTTTTGGCTTGGCAAAGACGCCGTGCTTGGTCGTCCGGGTTTGGTTTTGTGTCTGCTGGCTATTGTGGCGGCAGGCATGGCAGCGGACGAACTGATTCACCTTTTTCGCAACGCTGCAGCCACCGTCAACAAAACGGCGGTGATCGGTGCGACGCTTGCCATGACCTGCGTGATGTTCATGCCGGTCCTTTGGCAAGACCAGCCAGTCAATTGCCCGCTTGGATTTTTTGGCTGGGCCATGTCGGGCGTGGTTCTCGCGCTCGTGATTGTATTTTTTCTCGAAATGAAAAATTACGACTCGACGCTCAGTTCTGGCAAGGGCGAAGTGATCGATCGGCTGGGAAGAAGCGCACTGGTGTTTGTTTACCTTTCGATGTTGTTCGGATTTCTTGTTCCACACCGTTTACTGGAGAACGACAACTCGCTTGGCTTGATTGCAATCGTTGGGCTCATTGCAACGGTCAAACTATCTGACTCCTTCGCTTACTTTGTCGGCAAGAGTTACGGCACGATCAAACTCGCCCCCAAACTCAGTCCTGGGAAAACGCTTCAAGGTTCACTGGGCGCATTGGTTGGTGGATGTGTCGCGATGGCAATTGTCGTTTTTGTCGTCGCCCCGCTTCTCTTTGACGTTACCGTTCAAAAACCTTGGTGGTGGTTTATCGTTTATGGTATTCTTGTGACACTCGCAGGAATGGTTGGCGATTTAGCCGAATCGCTATTAAAGCGTGATTCCAACACGAAGGATTCTAGCTCATGGCTGCCCGGACTCGGCGGCGTGCTCGACGTTTTGGATTCGATGATTTTTGCATCGCCGGTGTCGTTCTTTCTCTGGATCATTTTGGACACAGCGACTGCTTGAGCCGCCGCGGAATTGCTTGATCACAAACGCCCGCACTGCAATTTGAGTTTACAAACAAAGTGCAAAACGGATTAGCGGCTCCTCTTTTGTGAAACAGAGTGTCCGCCGGATCCAGATCACGTCGAAAGATTGAAAAAACGGATCAACGTCTGTTCTCTTGAGACAATAAAGAGAATAATGCGGCAGTGCCAACGGCACATAACAAGCACCAATTTGTTACATAGCTGCCGCTGACCACCGCCAACGGCCAACTACTTTCTCAAAGGAAAACCATGGACGCCAAATCACTTCTCGACCAGCTTCTTCAATCGGGCAAAAAAATTGCGGAGCAGGGCATGGCTCAAACTTCGGAATTGGCAGAGAAAGGAAAAGGGCTTGCAGAGCAGGGAATGGCTTACGCCCAAGAGAATTTGAATTTCCCTGAAGCCGGACCCGAGCGAGAGAAATTCTTGAAGAACCTTGGAATCGGTGCTGCCGCAGGTGGCATGCTCGCGCTACTCGTCGGAACAAAGTCAGGACGCAAAGTGCTTTCTCCTGCAGTCAAGCTTGGTTCACTCGCGGCGTTGGGTGGACTTGGGTATAAGATTTATGCCGACTGGAAGAAGGACCAAGGCGGCGTGGCCGAAGGTCAGTCGATCTCAAACTTGGACGGAGATGCAGCCAATTCACGCAGCCTTGCAATCGTCAAAGCGATGATTGCTGCAGCCAAAGCAGACGGACATATCGATGCCGAAGAACAGGCCGTCATCATCGGGCGCATAAAGTCTTCGGAACTCGAAGACTCCGCCGCCGAGATATTGATGGCGGAAATGCAAAAGCCACTGGACGTCGCAACGGTTGCGGCGGTTTCAGATTCTCCAGAGTCAGCCGTAGAGATTTACCTCGCGTCTTTGCTATTAACCGACAACACAAATTCAGCCGAACGAAATTACCTCGATCAATTGTCAGCGGCGTTGGGAATGAATCCGGAGCTTGCGGCTAGACTTGAATCGGAAGCATTCGCGACTGGGTAATGAATTTGGGCAGCACCGTGTGTGCTGGACGCTCCACGGCCAGTAATGAGAGCGCCGACCGCGGAGCGTCCAACACACCATCACCGGTCAGTTGATGTTACTACTCCGTTGCCAATCCCCACCGCTTCAACTCTTCAGGTTTCATCACGTGATACTTGCTATTGGGCGCGGAATTGAGCTTGTAGAAATAAAACTTCGAACCTGGTTCCTCACCAAGCATACTCTCAAAGTACGCCAGCTGATATTGATGTACGGGATGGTCCACAGGGTAGTCGCAACCTTCAAGCGATTGGTCAGCCCAGGTGTGGACGCCCAGTTTGGCTCCAGATTCAACCACTCGTTTAACGCCAGAGCAAAACAGATCGACGCCGCCGGAATTGACCTCGCTATCGCTCAGCACCTTAGTCGTTAATCCAGCCTCTCGAATGATTCGCCCTGTTTGCATGTTTATGGAATCGTTGCCCGATCCTTGCACCTTGGTTAACGTCAGTGTTCTTACATTAGGTTGGTTCGCGATCAACTCTTTGATCTGGTGATACGTTCGAACGCCAAGCTCGCCTGAAAGAAAAGCCTCATCGCCTTTCACCTTCAGATTGCTAGTGCCGAGACGGACGACAGACTCGTGAAAGTCAATTGAAAATGGGTGTGAATCACCTTTCCCATCTCTTGGCCTCAGTTTTCCTCTAACCGAAATCTCTCCGTTCTTACCGAACTTGATCGTCGCTCGGCCCTTTTCCGCATAGCTTACTTTCGAGTCACTATCCCCTGCACCCGAAAGCAAATAGGCGCGAACTGTTCCAGACATTTTCTTATTGTCTCCGCGCGGTGATGAGCATTTCAGTTTGATTTTTTCACCGACGTTGAAGAACACGGTCAACTCGTAATTAGTGCGCCAATCAGCAACTGACACCGAACTGACATTCCACCGCCCGGTCTTCAAACTGACTTTCGATTTTTCAAGACGTCTCAATTGGTCGGAAACCAATTGATCAACCTCATCAGCAGACATTGCTTTTTTCTCGAAGTGCCGCCAACATTTGTTGTTATGCCAATACCCACCGATCTCTTTGGCTTCAGCTTCGTTTTTCGCGTCACGCGTTCCTGTCAAAAACAATTGATCAACATATTTTTCAAATTGAAAATCGTTGACGCTTCTTACGATCCCCTCTTCATCCACGACGACGATTCCGTACCCAAATCCACCGAACCGATCGACGGAATTGAAACCATTAGGAAGCAAAACCGAGGGCCATCCTCCACCGCCATATTTTTCAAACAACGGCGGCGATCCTTGATCGTACATTTCCCGCGTTGAATCAGTGCTAAGAAGAACGACATTGAGTTTGCTAGATGAATATTTTTTTTGAATCCGCTCGACCAGCGGAAATTTTTCATAACAGTTGTGTCAGGTGACCGCCCAGATATCTAACAGCGTCACTTTCCCCAAAATTGACGTATCGGATATCGTTTGGCCATCAAGCGAC
Source organism: Mariniblastus sp. (assembly GCA_045105295.1). GTDB lineage: Bacteria > Planctomycetota > Planctomycetia > Pirellulales > Pirellulaceae > Mariniblastus. The sequence continues at coordinate 22,816 of JBGCDK010000040.1, read as the reverse complement.
TGGAACGAAAACTCTGGGCACTTTCGATTTAACACAACGCCAAAGAGTGGCCCGTCAGATTTTGTCAGCGAAATACTGCTTCCGTCTTTCGCAATATCGGCAACGCGATACATCGAATCGAGAATTCGAATGGGCAAATTTGTCGGCATCGCTTCGTGTGACTCGAGCACGCCGTCACCGTTTTGGTCAACCGAAATATAGGTCGCGGTATTACTAACAACCGTGTTGTCGACGGCCGTATTCTCGATTGGATATTCTCTTGCGCGTGGCAAATAGATATCCATTTTTTTGCCTTGCACCTCGATCGAACACTTGCGGTTGAGGACTTCGTCTCTCTGACCAAAAAGCAACGCCCCCATTGAAAATGTAGCCGGTGGACGAGTCGTTTTGCAGGTTTCTGTTTTGAGCTTAATCAGATCGGTATCGTCACCAGCAATCGCCATTTTCGCATCTGTTTCCGCAGCAGAGGCATCCAACTCCCCCAGCTCGAATTCAAGCGTCTGTGGTGGAAGGCACTTCAATTCGTCACAAACCTGAAAACTGATGCTCCCCGATCCAGACATCGCTTGGGTGGCATCAGTGATTTTGTATTGACGTTTCCATTTGAATTTCCCTTCGAGATAGCCGTCCGCGTGCTTGTCACCGAGCAACTCAAAGTCCCCAACTGGTTTCAAATTTGAACACTTAAAAACGATTTTCGTCGGCGTGTTAATTGCACCAGCGTCAGTTGGATAGATGTGCCATCCATCTGCGATGATGGCCTCAACCACGAGCGTTGCGGTGCCTTTGTCATCGGACTTTGATTTAAGTGAAACCTTAAACGAGGCTGCTGGTGATCGCTGCTCCTTGGTCGGCAACGATGCAGTCAATTGCGCTGGCGACTGTCCAAAAGTGGTTTCCTGAGCAAACGAAATCGCTTGTGAAAATGGCAGTAATGCCAGCAATGCGAGCGAACTACAGATCACCAACAATTGTTTTGAATGGAAAAACGGCGAGAATCTCATGGCCTGCCTCGGCTTAACGAAACTGCTAACAAAAAGTAATATGGAGGATCTACTCGTCCAGTTTACCAGATGTTTCAAGTCGCATTTTATTATCTTTCCGAACGCTTAATCACTGTTTGCGCAGATCCTGGCCAAATGAGGTTAGCATGACTGCAGTGCGCATAGAAAACCCGCTGCAGTTGACTGGGCGCAGCGGGTATAAAGTTTCAGTAATGGAGCGACTTACTACTTTTTGGAATTCAATTTTTCCTCAGCCATCTTCTCCAGCTCGGCAGGCATTTTAGGATCGACCGTACTGTCGGCCCCCTTTCCCTCTTCGTAGATTCGCTTGCGGGCACTCAAGACAGTCAGTTTCACATCTGCTTTCCAAAACTCATCGCGAAGCTCGCGCGTCCCTGGAACACTCAAAGGTCGCATGATTCGAAATCCTACGCCCAGCCCGGGAGAACTTGTGAACCACCACGGACTTTTTGGGAAATGTGGATCTTCGTCTTTCCAATCACTGTCGACAGAGGCCAAACGTGCGGCACTGCGGCAGTACTCGACTTCTAGTTCGAACGAACCACCACGCACCGCTCGAGAGTCGACTTTGGTTGGCTTTCGAAATGCAGCCTCAGCGCTCACGGTCACACCTGCCTCAACATGGGTGTAGCCTTCTTCAGAAACTTCATCCAACACCCATTCAGAAACATTGCCGTACATATCATACAGCCCCCATGGGTTGGGCTTTAGCTGCCCAACAGGATGCCGCTCGTCTTCTGAGTTTTCAATATGCCAAGCGTGCTCATCCAGCAAATCAACATCGTCACCAAAATAGTAAGCAGTCTTTGTTCCAGCTCGACAAGCGTATTCCCACTCGGCCTCGGTTGGCAAACGGTAGAACGACTCTGTCAGGAGGCTTAGCCATTTCGTATATTGCTTTGCCGCAAACTGAGTCATCGAAGCCGCCGGCTGATCGTCCCCATCGCCTGCAGAGTAAGTGAACCCTGGATCATAAAGCGACGAAGGAGCCGTCACAGCATCGACTCTATTTTTTGACGTCACACGCCGAAGCCCTTTTTCACGAAACTTTTTGAAAGCTTCGTCCATGCTCATGTATTTCTTGTACTCTGCCCAAGTCACCTCGTGCTTCGCCATCCAAAACGGCTCGACCACGACCTCGAACTGCGGACCTTCGCAGTCTTCACGATCATCTTCGTCATCGGGACTACCCATCGTGAATTTTCCACCAGCGATCGGAACCATTGAAAACTCAATTTCAGTTCCGGGGATTTTCGCGGTGTAAGGAACCATGAATCCGTTTTCGACTTTTACAAACGGTCCTTCGCTCGGCTGTTCAGCAACGATACCGACAGGCAACTTACTCGGTTGCGTTTCTGAATCCTGAGCCAAAACTGTTGCCCCAGGGGCAATACAGGCAGAGAAAACACAAACAAAGGTCAAACAAAAAAGACGCATATTGGTTCTTCAAACAAAAGTAAATTTAATAAGTAGTGGCGATGAGATTAGATACCTCAAAGTAAAAACTGCTCGCTGATCCGAGGACCAGCGAGCTCGAGATCTACTTTCGGTTTTTGTCCTCTTCGGCCTGCTTCGCCATCGCTTCGGCGGCTTCCTTGGGAAGATTTTCATCTACGATTCCGTAAGCCCCGAGCCCTTTAGCGGCGATCCGACCTTTTGCATTTTCAAGAATCGAATCCACGTCCGGTTTCCAAAACGCATTTTTTGCTTCTGGAGTTGCAGGGACTTTTAAAGGACGCATCAAACGAAACCCAACTCCTTTGGCAGGTGTATCGGTGTACCACCAAGGGCTTTTGGGAATGTTGGGATCTTCGTACTTCCAATCTTTGTCCTCTGAACCGAGGCGAGCCGCACTGCGACAATCTTCTGGCTCCAATTCAAATGAACCACCACGAACAACGCGTGGGTAAACCTTGGTCGGTCGGCGGTAGGCTTTTTCAGTCGTAACCGAGGCTCCTGCTTCAACGTGGGTGTAACCGTCTTCGTGATACTGGTCGAGAACCCACTCCGCCACATTGCCATGCATGTCGTATAGGCCCCACGGATTGGGCGGGAACAAGCCGACTTCCTGGCGAGCGTCGTCTGAGTTTTCCGAAAACCAACCATGGTCCTCAAGATCATCTGCATCGTCACCAAAATAGTATGCCGTCGTTGTGCCAGCTCGACAGGCGTACTCCCATTCGGCTTCGGTTGGCAATCGGTAGAAGTCTTGTGAAATCTTGCTCAGCCATTTGGTGTATTGCTTGGCCGCATACTGAGTCATCGTCGCCGCGGGTTCTTCATCGGATTCGCCCTCAGCAAACGTGTGAGTCTCATCATAAAGAGGCGACGGCGAGGTCACAGCATCAACCACATTCTCGGCAGTCACCATTCTTTTTCCAAAACGCTTGAGAGCCTGGAACTCAGGATAGAGTCGCATGTAACGTTTGTATTCTGCCCAAGTCACCTCATACTTGCCCATCCAAAATGGTTCGACTGTGACCTCGAATTGTGGCCCTTCATCGTCGCGACGATCATCTTCATCGTCGGAGCTACCCATCGTAAATTTCCCCCCCTGAATCGGGATCATCGTGTACTTGATTTCCGTACCCGGAATCGTCGCGGTGTAGGGCACCATATAACCGCCGTCGATTTTGACGAAAGGTTTTCCCGCAGGCTTCTCGGAAACGATACCCAGCCTATCCTGCTTGGATTTCGTCTTGGATGCCACGGCGTCTTTTACGGCCTGCCCCAACACATCGGATTCGTTACAGGTTTGTCCAATTGAGAACATGATGGCAAGGAGTACAAACAAAAGTTGCTTCACGGTCTGCTTTCCGATTTGAATAAAAGACTGATTGTTCGATTTTAGATACGAAGCTATTTTACACACTAACGAGATGTTTTGGGCGTCCAATTTATTGCTCGAAACGTTCTCATGTTACCCGCCGTCCAGCGTTAATTCGCCGACTAAATTTTTCGCCAGCAAACTCTTAATGTCGTCGACAGGTAGTTTTTGGCTGAACAAAAACATCATCTTGGTCAAAGACGCTTCGATCGTCATGTCACGCCCCGGAATCACTCCAGCCCGTGTCAATGCCGTCCCAGTCGCGTAACCAGTCTGCGTCATTCCGCCGTGAATGCACTGCGTACAGCCAAGTATCACCATCCCACTGTCTGACGCTTCACGGAGTGCGTTAATAAAGCTTAGATCGTTAGTCGGGCCGTTTCCGTCACCATAGGTTTCGAGAATGATGCCCTTAAGCGGCCGCTGCAAAAAGTGACGAAGAATATCAACAGACAATCCGGGAAACAATCGAAACGCAGCGATCTCGGCCGTCTCAATTGGCTTGACCGTCAGCTGGTTTTCATTCGTGACTCGGTGGGCTCGGTCAAGTGATTTGTTTTCGGCGGAATTTGTTTCACGGGGCAAGATATGCTCATCGAAGATCTCAATCGCTGTGCCAACGGATGCCAGCGAAGGATAGTTAGGAGAATCAAACGCATCAAATTTTGTCGCGCTGACTTTCGTGCTTCGGCATCCTCGAAACAGATGATCTCCGAAAAAGAGACTGACCTCCGGGATCGTATAATTTGCTGCGAGCATCATCGCGGTTTTCAAATTTTCACGCGCGTCATTTCGAATTTGGCCCAGCGGCAACTGTGCACCAGTGAAAATCACAGGCTTGCTCAAACCATGCAACATAAAGGCCAATGCCGAAGCCGTGTAAGCCATCGTGTCGGTTCCATGCAAGACAACGAAGCCATCGTACTGCGAGTAGTTTGCTTCGATTTCTTTTGCAATGTTCCGCCAAATCTCAGTTGTCATATTGGAAGAGTCGACCAGCGGGTCGTGCTCGATGACTTCGAAAGCCGGCATCGGCGATTGTGAAAGCTCGTCCATTTGAGCCATTTGCTCAGCAAGATACCCCGCCGATGGAACGTAGCCTTTGTCGGACGGGCGCATGGATAAAGTTCCACCCGTGTTGATGACACAGATTTTTTTCACTTTGCCCGTCGTCCGATTCAGATTTTGATGTGGTGATTTGAAGAACTGATTATAACAGTTGACATTCGACTTGTACCGTTATTGCCTGACGAGAGTTCAATTTTGGAACCAACGAATTTCACGACAATCATTGGGACACCATTTTTTCTTGCTGCAGGAATTGGCGAATGGGAGACGATGTTAACGGCTTGGTCCATTCGCTTGGCGATGCTATGCCTCGTTGCAACTCTCGCGTTGCGATTGAGCTACAGTTTCTTCCCACTTGATAATGACGGACTGGAAAAGGAAGAATCCAATCCTCCCCCAACCGGAGCTGCGAAAACTATCCGCGAAGGCGCGAAATCGTTATGGCTGATCGGCAGTTTCCTTTCGTTGTTTCACGCTGCGGCGGCGATGGGGTTCTACCACGGCTGGAGCCACCTGATCGCTGTCGAAGACACAGCACGTCAAACGAAAGCTCTGCTCGGTGTTAGTGTCGGTGTCGGCGTTTATTTCAATTACGTTTTCGTCGCCGTTTGGATGTTAGATGCCTTTTGGTGGACAGCATCAGAACGCGTGTATGAATCTCGACCGCGATGGCTACACCGGCTCGTTTACGGCTTCATCATTTTTATTGCGATCAACGGCGCGATCGTGTTTGAAACTGGCTGGGTTCGCTGGGCAGGAATCGGATGTTGTTTTGGACTTTTGTTGATTTATTGGATGGGCAACTCACAGAAACCGGCTAGAGTTTCGCAGCCAAATTGACCAACTTGTTTGACGAGCCGGAGTCAAACTTTTTCGCTTACAGGAGTCGCCTGAACTCCGATGCTCACGAAGCTGCAAGATTTGCTCATTTCGTTACTTGCAGAAATACTACCAAGCCATTTTGAGTTGCTACTCTCTTTCCCAAACGAGAGAACATCGAATCCCCCGCCAGTACATCCCTGGTTCTACAACTCCTGGAAGTGACTCTCCGAAATGAATGTCCAGTTTTCAAAAAATCATTGATGGGAAACGGGCACCGGTCAGGCAGAACTGGGTAGTTAACGTAAGAAACTCGGTTCAGTAAAACAATTCAGCCAGTTTATCCTGATTAGGAAACTGAATTAGCAAGCAAATGCTTTGTGACCGATCACATTTGCCTTGACGTGAGCAGGCGATTTCGTGATTCTTAATGTATTGAAATTCTCGTTACGAAGTTTCAAAAGCTTCATTCAAGATCTAAGACTCCTAGCGAAGTCCTTCACTAAATTCAATCGAGGTAACAATGGCCAAAGAAGAATCACCCCCAGCTCAACGTCCGATCCAAGTTGACGAGTCCAAAACAGTTAGCTGCTACGCCAACTTTTGCCGCGTCACAGGATCTCCTGAAGAGCTAATCGTCGACTTTGGCATGAACGCTCAGCCAATGGGCAACAACGACAAACCGGTAGAGATCGCCCAGCGAATCGTCTTGAATTTTTACACAGCAAAGCGACTCCTTCACGCGTTGCACGTCTCAGTTCAGCGACACGAAGAAGTCTTCGGCCAGATCGAGACTGACATTCAAAAACGAGTTCAGCCAAAAGAAGCCACGAAGTAACCAATTACTTCGTTGTTTCAATCTGAAATTAGTCAAAGCCATTCGATTTTCGAATGGCTTTTTTGGTGCGTTTAACAACAACCCCAGCGAAGCTCTCGAAGAACCTGATGAAAGCGAAGTTTGCCCATGCCCGATTCGCGGCGTCGCCTGCTTTCAACCGCCTACGCCTGTTTCCTAGGACTCTTCCGCAAACCCAACGCCCCCTTACGGACCGAACGATGGGCGACGTTTTGCCATCAATCTCCAGCCGGACGATCGGCCCTTTTTTGAAACGCTTTTGACCTATAAATTGATAGACTAACTGCGGCACAAAATTATGAATTCACCATACTAAATCACAACCTACCCCCGGAACCATCATGGCCAAACTTACAATCAACGACGTGGATGTCGCAGGAAAAAAAGTCTTAATGCGAGTCGACTTCAATGTGCCGCTTGATGATGCCCTGAAAATCACCGACGACCGGCGAATCGAAATGGCTCTGCCAAGTATCAAATCGGTTATTGAACGCGGCGGACGATTGATTCTTGCCAGCCACCTTGGTCGCCCAAAGGGCGAACCCAATCCAAAATACAGCTTGGCCCCTGCGGCAACTCGCTTGGGCGAAATCCTTGGCCAACCGGTCGCCTTTGCGATTGACACCATCGGCCCCGATGCTTCCGAAAAAGTCGCAGCCCTCAAGGACGGTGGAATCGTTGTTCTTGAGAACCTTCGATTCGATCCACGAGAAAAAGCTGGCGACGACATGTTCTCATCGCAACTCGCAGAACTGGCCGACATCTACTGTAACAACGCGTTTGGAACTTGCCACCGAGAACACGCTTCGATGTACGGTGTTCCATTGGCAATGGGAGGCAAGCCAAAAGTTGTTGGCTCGCTCGTAGAAAAAGAAATCAAATACCTCAGCGGTGTCATTGGCGAGCCAGCTCGACCGTTCGTGGCGATCCTCGGCGGTGCGAAAGTCTCTGACAAAATCAAAGTGATTGAAAATCTGATTGGCATCTGCGATCACATCTTGATTGGCGGCGCAATGGCCTACACGTTTGCACTTGCCCAAGGCGGCAAAGTCGGAAAGAGCTTGGTCGAACCCGACAAGGTTGAACTTGCGAAAGAGTTGATCTCAAAAGCTGGTGACAAACTTGTCCTTCCCATCGACACTCACTGTGGCGACGATTTCAACAAAGATTGCAACAAGCAAATTGTGGCCGCTGGTGAGATTGCAGATGAGTTTGAAGGACTAGACATCGGCCCTGAAACAGCAAAGAAATTTGCGGAGATCATCAAGTCTGCAAAGACGGTCGTCTGGAATGGACCCATGGGCGTTTTCGAAATGCCGCCATTTGACGAAGGAACGAAAACCGTCGCCCAAGCGATTGCCGATGGCGACGCAGTGAGCATCATCGGTGGCGGCGACAGTGCTGCGGCCGTCAGCCAGCTCGGTTTCGAAGACGACGTCACACATGTAAGCACTGGCGGTGGTGCGAGCTTGGCAATGCTCGAAGGCAAATCATTTGCTGCTGTTGAAGTGCTCGACGAAAAAGAATCTGTCGCGAGCTAGGCAAGCGCGTCTGCACTGCGTCCCGGTCGATACTGCACCTTGAAAGTAATGACTTTCGGAGGCGCATTCACTTGCTCGATCGTCATCGCAAATAAAAACTGACTTTGAATAAAATCGCCGCCAAAATGAACCTTGGCGGCGATCATTCTGTCTGCATTGGCTACACTATCCGGGACTGCTACGCCCAATCCAAACAAACTCGATCCAATGCTTGATAATGCGCCTGTCAAATCGGTAAAACATGGTGACCTCACCGTCGAGGGCTACTCTCGCGCGGCCGTACAGTCTTACTGGCGTGTCCCTGAACTGAAACTTGGGTTCGATCTCGGGGCTCATCCCTGGGATTTCATGGGAACACCAACGTGGCTGATTTCGCACTGCCATCTCGATCACATCGCTGCACTTCCGTTGTACGTTGCGCGGCGGCGGCTCATGAAAATGGCAAAACCCAAAATCTATCTCCCTGCTGTCAACGTCGATGCCGTTCGAAACATGCTGGAGTCGTTCGTTCGACTTGACCGAGGACGCATGCCGTGTGATCTCATTGGGGTCGAAGCCGGACAGGAAATCGAGCTTTCGCGCGAACTGATCGTCAACGTCTTTAAAACGAAACACACGGTTCCCAGCGTTGGATACATTGTTTCTGAACGGCGTAAAAAACTTAAGCCACAATACCTCGATCTCTCAGGTGAAGAAATTCGCAACCTGCGCGAAGGTGGAACGGAGATCACAGAAGAGCGACGAATTTCGCTGGTTGGATTCACGGGCGATACGTCTCCCGAGGGCCTCGACAACAACCCAGAATTTTATGATCCAAAAGTTCTGATTACCGAAATGACGTTCATTGCACCGGAGCATCGCAAAGAGCTGATCCACAAAACAGGGCACATGCACCTGGATGACTTTGTCGAGCGAGCCAGCGAGTTTAAGAACGAACTGGTGATCGCCGGCCACTTCAGTACTCGGTACAATCGCCATCAGGCTGAAAAAGTCGTCAAGAAACGAATGCCCGAAATGCTAGGTGGGCGTCTAAAGCTGTGGGTTTGATTGAGGCAAATTTTCTGACGACGTTACCACAAAGTGCCATGAACTCAGAAACCTTCCATCCCATACTGGCTCCTCGATCGGTCTATATCCATGTGCCGTTCTGTCGCCACCGTTGTGGTTATTGCAATTTCACATTGGTCGCCGGCCGTGACTATCTGATTGAGCGATTCCTCAACGCGTTGGAGAAAGAGATTGGTTGGCTTGATCAAACCTACGAACTTGACACGCTTTTTCTTGGTGGTGGAACCCCAACTCATCTTTCGCCGCCCCAGCTTGATCGTTTGGGCGACATTCTTCGATCAAGGTTTGTTGTCACGGAACACACGGAGGTCACATCCGAATGCAACCCAAACGATTTGTCGATTGAACGCGGCCGCGCGCTTCAGCGGATCGGCGTCAATCGAATAAGCCTCGGTGTTCAATCATTCGATTCGCAAAAGTTAAAACGGCTTGAACGAGATCACACAAAACGAGAAGTCGAGTCAGCGGTTTCCGTCGCGCGAAAAATTGACGCGAGAATTTCGCTTGACCTGATCTTCGCAAGCCCAGACGAATCGCTGCTTGAATGGGAATTGGATCTTGAGGCGGCAATTGATATGGCTCCCGAGCATTTGTCGACCTATGAGTTGACTTACGAAAAAGGAACACAGTTTTGGAATCGACTTCAACGCGGTAGTCTCAATGAAGCCCATGAAGATTTGCGAGCCGAAATGTATTTGATGGCAATCAAACGGTTGGCTGCAAATGGATACGAACAGTATGAAGTTTCCAGTTTTTCAAAATCAGGCCACCGCTGCCAACACAACCTTGCCTACTGGACTGGCGATCCCTATTTCGCATTCGGACCAGGTGCGTCACGTTTCGTTGACGGCATTCGAGAAACCAATCATCAAAGCACGATGAAGTACCTGAAACTGATGGAAGGAAACATCTCTCCCGTTGCCGACCGCGAGCAGTTGGCTCCTTTGCCTGCTGCAAAAGAAAGACTAGCCATCGGACTTCGAATGGCTGATGGACTGGACGGGAAACAGTTTGCCGTCCGAACTGGGTTTACGATAGAGAATATCTTGGGCGAGCTTGGTAATGTGCTGATCGAAAACGATTTGTTACTTCGTAATGCTAATTTATGGAAATTGTCTCAAAAGGGACGGCTGGTTTGCGATGGGATTTCAACGGAGATATTGAAATAGTTGCACGGCCAATTTTTGCGAGCGTTAGCGTGTCGCGGTCGAGACTGAACTGAAAAATGAGCTCCGGCTCAAAAGCAGGAAAGGGCGACTCATGCACGTCACCGCGGGAATCACTCCAGTGCGACGATGCAGACGAGGTTTCTGACAAGAATGCCCAACTTGCGTTCTCGCGAACAGCCGCCTTCGCACAAGCGTCTAACTACCATCCCCAGCCGACTCGGCCGCGGGATCTTGTTCAGCTTGCGGGTCAACTGATCCGGTATTCCGCTGTCTCGCGATTCGATCCTTGATACGTGTCAGCTCTTCCTTCGCGGTCGTAACCGTCTCTTCGTAGCCGTCGACAGCGTAGAACTCCATTGCGATTCGAGCAAGCAGTTGCTGAGCCTCAACAAGATCAGCAGGCTCAGAAGCTTCTTTTGCTTTCGCAATCATGGATGTCAACTCAACGACATCAGTTGGCAAAGCCTCTTTCTCGGCGAGCTCTTTCAGACGCGACTTTGACTCAAGATAGATATGCCGCTCTTTGCCTTCTGGATCATTTTCTCCATCGGGGGCAAGCTCCGCCACCAACTGAGAGTAAATGTCGCTCGCCTCAATGTCTTTTCCGTCTTGCTGAAATCGTACAGCCTTTCCAAACAGCTGTACGTTCTCACTTTGCAATCGGTTCCCTTTTCCGTTCTCCGCATGGTGCACCAAAGATTTACGATGCGATTCGTAATACATCTCCTCAGCTTTTTTCGAATACTTGCCCTCGGCATCCATGATCTTTTTAAGATTGATCCGAGCCTTGCCCCACTGGGCTGAGTCATCCGAAAGAATCATGACTTGGGCTTCGTCGAGAATCTCCTGATGGCTTCTGGGGATCATCAGAAAAATCGTCAAACCCACAATTCCAACCAAAGCAGCAATCTGAAAAGGAATCTGTTGGTAGAACGCAACGTCACTTTGTTTTTTCTTTTTTGGTTTTTTGATTCCAAGCAGCCGCCGGGCTTCGGTTTTGTCCTGACCGGCAGTCAGCGGATTGAAGTTTCCAGAAATCTGAGACACGGCGGCTTTTTTAGAAGCGTCGATTTTTTTGATTTCCTCAAATCCAAGCGCGATCGCGCGAGCCGAATGCGGACGCTTTCGTGGATCCGGAGAAAGCATTTGAGTGATAACTTTGTCGACCCAAATCGGACAGTTCATAACGTCAGTTGCCACCGACGGAACGGGAGCATTCATTTTCATCTTTGTCATGCGTCCCATTGTGTCCGGCTGATACGGGAGCTTGCCCGTTAACATCTCGTACAGAATGACACCCAATGAATAGAAATCCGATTTCGGAGTTGCTCCCTCGGTGAACTGTTCTGGAGCCATGTAAGCTGCGATATCTAACTCGCGTCGCCGAGGAGCATCCCAGCGACGCCGTTTCGATCGGTTCAATCGAAGATCAGAAATCTTGATCTTGTGATCCTGGGTTACCAGAATTTTCTCAGGCGTGAGTTTCGAATGGATCAAATCATTGGAATGCAGATAACGCAAAACTTCTGCGATTTGCCGGCCATACTCAACGACAAGGTCAGGAGTCAGTTTTCCACGCCGTGCCAAAATCGCGGACAGCGATTCGCCCTCTATCAACTCGGTTGCGAAAAAGATTCTTTCTTCATGTACACCTGCCCCGAAAACTTTGACCAAATTTGGATGCCGAAGTTTCTGTAGTTCATTCACTTCGCGATCAATCTTGTCGAGTGCTTTTACCCACTCAACAGAAGGCGGAAGTTTGATAAATTTGAGGGCGACGTCTTTGTCCTGCTCCGTTTGCCGCGCGTGATAGACTTTTTGGCGGCGGTTGGTACCGAGCTTTTTGACGATTAGGAACGGGCCCACATAGGTGTTTTCCAAGGGAATATCCTGCGGACGATGACTAGGTGAGTGTTAGAGTTTTAAAACTCACTGTTATCTTAAGCTGACGAGAGTCATTTATAAAACGAAGTTTGCTAATATTCCCAACGAATCTCGCTAATTTCAACTTGGTTTGGTAAAGATTGCCGGTTTACTGCGGCAGTTGCACGCCTTAATTACCCGCGTGGAAATTGACGCAAATATTCATAAACAGCCATCGTCGTCGCCGTCACAACATTGTAGCTATATGGCAATCCGTAGACGGGGATCTCAACACAGTCGTCAATGATCGCGAGCTCGTCATCCGTGATACCAAGCCGTTCATGCCCAATCACCAGCGCAGTTCGTCGTGGAAACGAATACTCTGCCAATGGAAATGAGCGATCGGTTTGCTCCAACCCGACCAAGTGATAATTCTCTTGCTTGAGTTTCTTGAGCACTGGCAACATCGTCCGGCGACGTTCTATCACCACATGGTTACCACCGTCACGGGCAATCGTCGGATCAATTTTGGCTGATCCGCATGCGATGATTTTTTCAACAGCAGCACAACCAGCCAGCCGAACAATACGCGAAAGATTCACCGTGCTCTTGAAAGAAGGACAAGCCAGCACCAACTCGCGCGGTCGATCAAGTGGACTGAGCGGTTTGTGGCGAAGATGTTCTGGGCTTTCGTTGTCTGTCATGAATCGTTTTTCAGTTAGAGCCGCATTGGAAACCAACGTGGCATTGCATCGCAGAACGCGAATCAATTTGTTTCATTTAACCGAAAACTCAGCAACGTCGGGCGTCGCATCATAGTTACCCGCTTGGTCCAACGCTCGTGCAGTGACGCGGTACTTTCCTGGTTCCAAACCAACATTTCGGTGCCAACGTTTTTGAAGCACTCGTTTGAAAAAAGTTGATTTCGTTTCGGTCCAATTTTGGCCATCCCAGAACTTCCCGTTATCCCGATTTTCAAGCGTCAGTTCAATCCCGCGCATTTTCTGATTGTCACCACACTCACCAGAAATTGTGACAGGCGATTCAAGTACCGATTCCGAAACCGGCTGAAGCAGCTTCGTCAAAGGATCAATCGCATCAACGCGACACTCGTATTTGGCTTGCTCGGAAACGTTGCCTTGTTTGTCCAACGCAGTTGCGGTGATTTGCAATCGGCCTTCGTTTTCAAACCCGGCAAGATCAGGCTTCGCATTCCAAGTCGAAATTAATCCGTCTTGATAGCCCAACTCCGCCACCACCGAGGCCAAGTCGGCCTGCCAGCTCTCGCCATTCCAATAAGTGTTTTGCTTGGGATTGAAAAACTGAACGTTGACTTTCGCAACCGCATCGTCATCCTCAGCAAAACCACTGATGATTGTGTTTTTGCTAATCAGCTCAGGGCTGGCAATCGTCGCAATCGGCTGCGGCGTTCCCTGCTTGAGATCGTGCAACTGTTTTGAAAGCCTGGCCTTCTCAGCCGAATCAAGCGACGTGATCCCATTCTCTAACTGGTATGGATCTTTCGAAAGATCATAAAACTCTCGCGCACCATTTGACCATTCCGTGTAAATCTGATCCGACGTTCGAAGTGACGCGTAACTTGAATTAAGGTATCGCCCCACCTGACCTTTTTCTTCCCAGTTCTGAATTAGCAACTCGGATCGAAAATCGTCCGGCGAAACTGACTCGGGGTCGGACAACAAAGGCAGCACTGATTTGCCATCAAGATCTGTCGATGCCTTACCGCCAGCGATCTCCAAAAACGTTGGAACAAGATCGATATGAGCCATCAAATGATTGGCTTTCCCCGGTTTGACATTTGGCCCGATCACAAACATCGGAACGATCGTGCTCCGATTGAACGGCATCTTTTTTGCGATCATCCGGTTGTGCCCAAGCTGGTACCCGTGATCCGAAGTAAAAAAGATGTAGGTATTTTTGTCGAATCCGTTGGCCTTCAAGCCCTCGAATAGCTTGGAAACCATGTCGTCAATCGACTTGATCGTAATCAGTCGCCGACGGTGTTCTTGATGAAGCGACTCAACTGACGCGTCCGATAACTTTGGAATCTGAAGATGTTTTGGTTTGTCCGAAACATCAGCCTCATTCAAATCCGGTGTCACCTCCATCCGCACATCTTTGGCGAAGTCAACGTACTTCTCTTCAAGCATCTTCGAATTGTAGGCGGGCAAGTGCGGAGCGAGCGGAGCCATGTAAAGGAAAAACGGTTGGTCGGTAACGACGTCTCGCCGGGATGATTTCTCGTCGCTCTTCAGTTTCCCTGTTTCTGCTTTCCCAGTTTCCGAAAGTGAAATTCGCTTGCGGTGCTCTGTAATCATCCGCACCGCTTCATCACCCTCGACCACCGTTCGATATTCGTCAGCCCCTGTCGCATTACGCCGAAGTTTAACCGGATATCTAGTCGCATACCGTGCGGTCGAATAATAGTTCCCGCCAAAACAGATATACAAATCATCCCAACCTGGAATACCAACTGGGTTCATTCGCCCGTGCGAATACTTCCCAATCATCATCGTTCGATAACCCGCGCGATGCATCCAGACGCCCAAGTTCTCGTCTTCGTAGCCTTTTTCTTTGAACAGCGTATAGGCGCCAGAGTAGCCATTGTTCATCGGACCGGAAACGACGTTGGTTTTGATTCCAGTCTTGTGAGCGTATTGCCCACGAAGCAAACAGGCGCGAGACGGGCCACACAACGGCGTTACAACGTGACAGTTAGTGAAACGCAAGCCATTGTTGGCCAGTCGTTTTATGTTGGGAAGATATTGATCAAGTAGTTTGTCTTTGAAAAGATCAACGTCGGCGTCGTCGAGATTGATCAAAATGATGTTGGAACGTTCGGCTACTTTCTTGACACCTGCATCTGCCTGGTTGTGGATATCGGAATTTGCGAATCCAATCTGGGCCGAAACCCCAGATACAGACATAAGCAGCACCAAAAAACAAACGACTAAGTCAAAACGACAACGTGATTGGCTATCGAAAAACGGGTGAACTTTTTCCAATGTTTCCAACTGAATCATCCCCGACAGATCGAAGTAACCGACATTCACTCAAGGCATCAAAGATTCGAAAGCTTGAAGAATATCGGCGAAAGGCTAACTGTTTCAAATGACTCAGAAAGGGATGTCATTCTCATCATAAGAAGCGTCCGAAAATGCATCGTTTGCAGAAGCAGTATCAGATGCCCCATCACCGCTACCACTTCCGACGACTTTGAAACTAATTGCTTCGGCGCTGAGGAAATATTTCACTTCGCTGCTGGGATCTTTTTGCCATTTACGGCCAGATAGTTTGTAGCTGATCTCAACATCTGAACCGACACTCAAATCATCGGCAGCAGCGCAATTGTCACGCACGAATTCCAGCGGAATGTAGTTGGAGAATCGTCCATCGTTCTGCTCAAGGACGACCAATCGTTTTTGAAAACCTTTTTGGCCATAGGTTTTTGTGTCTTCGACCAAATGAACAATACCGCGGACTTTTGTTTCACTCATCGCTTTGTTTCTGCATTAACTTGTGTCAACTTCATAGGCACCGATCGGTGCCTTCGTGCGACCATGATACCCGATTTTCGAACAATCGAAAGTCGCCACTTGAACATCACGTTGAAAGTGATCGCATTCCAATGCCACCACTATTGATCCGGTCGCACATGCGGTGTTTTCTTGATCGAACGTAGGTAGAGGCGTTCGACTTTCTCTCGCGCCCACAATGTTTTTCTTAAAAACGCGAGGCTTGATTTGACCGATGGATCATGAGTGAAGCAGCGAATGTTGATCCGCTCGCCAAGTTCTTCCCAGCCATAATTTTCGACGAGATATTCGACAATGTCGGCAAGTTTTATCCCATGCAACGGATTGTTTGGCTGCTCATTCATAAAGCACATCCACCGCCGCAAACCAACGACGGTATCAATAAATTGAATTCGACCAAGTCGGAAACATTCAATGGAAAAATCAAAACGCACCGATCATACGAGTCAGGTCAAGGAATATCACAAATGCCATCAAACTAAGAATCATCGCAAGTCCGACGTAAGTCAGAACCATTTTGACGTACTCAGTAACTGGTCGTCGAAAAATCCCTTCGTAAGCCAAAAACAGCATATGACCGCCGTCCAAAATTGGGATCGGCAAAAAGTTTACGATCGCAAGGTTGGCACTTAAGAAAGTCAAAAACAACAACAGGTTTGATGTTCCGCGTGTCGCCTCTGACGTCGCCGCCATCGCAATCGTACCGGGACCGCCAAGGTTCGTTGGCGAGATCTTTCCGCGGACGAGTTTCACCAAAGTTTTAAAGACACGTGTGGCGTCGTTCCAGACTTGGTGTCGCCCGTACTTGAACGCGTCACTCCAATTATCAGATACGTAGTGCCACTTGAGCGGCTCAAGAAAGATGCCTCGTGTTTCCAAAAAGAATTCTTTCGACGCGGCGCTGCTCATGATCAACGTTTCGTCCGTGCCGCTTCGTTTGACACTTAGTTCGATAGTGCTCCCCGGCTCGAGCCGTTGCATAATTTTGGCAACTTCGGCCCAGCTTGTAGTATCGGAAACAAAATTAATAGGCTTCTTTCTGAGGCCCGAGTTCATTTCTTCTTTGTTCTGATCGTCGGTCAAAACGAACTTCACTGATTTCAACTCGTCACCAATCTTGAGTCCTGATTTCGCTGCAGCGCCACCTGACTCGACGGCTTCGACTTTGAGAGTCGTTGCAATCGCAACACCAAGCGAGTCGACGGCAACAGGTTTGTCAGGGCCAAGATCAGGAATGATATTTGGGAGCCCAGGAACGATGGAAATCGTCATCATTTCACCATCGCGATTAACGCCCAGTTCCACGGTTTCACTATTTTTAACAGCTTGAATCATTCGCTGGTCAAGCGTCAACAAATCGCCACGCGGCTGGTCATTGACGGTGATGATTTCATCGCCAACTTTCAGTCCAGCCGTTTCTGCGGGCGAGCCAACTCGGATCGCAGCGATTGGTTCCCACTCAAGTGAAAATCCAAAATCGCGCATTGGGTTTGGCTGGACCGTGGTGGTCACTCGTTCAGTTTCTTCGCTTTCGGGTTCGCCAGTTTTTCTCTCCAAAACAAATGTTGCGATTTGGCTGGCCTCGAGAGCCAGAGCCCGACGTAGATCGATGTCGGTTTTAATCGGTATACCATTGACTTCAACGATAACATCATCTGGCTCGAATGGAGGATCGGCATCAGCGGCGACGTTGCCTTTAATTGCGCCTTCGCTACCAATTACAGGCGATGTCCGACGGCTCAGCCCGAGCAGCGCGAGATCCTGCGCCTGCCGGACATAGCCTTTTTGTGGAGTGACCGCGATGGTTGATGTTTCTGTTTCACCGTAACGTTTTACCTTGAGCGATAGAGCCTGCTCATCACCATTGAAGATGATCTCTTGAGCCATATCCATGTAGGTGAAATATTCTTTACCGCGATTGACTTTCTTTTCGCCAATCTGTTCGACTTCAGCACCAGCCAAATTTTGCGTCCAAGCAGGCCCGCCACCGACTACGTTTCCAACCATCGGCGGATCGTAGTCAACACCAGTCTTGAATGCCCAAGCAGCAAAGAACACGGCAAAGATCAGATTAAAAATGACTCCCGCTGAAATGATCCACATTCGTTGGATCACGGATTTAGCAAGAAAACTTCGCGGGTCCAATTTTGATTGATCAACCAAACCTGACGCGAGAAAAGCTTCTTCGGTGTTTTCACCCTCGGCCATGGAATCTCTGATCTGCTCTTCCATCGTGCCTGGGTTATCGTCCTGCCCAAGCATTTTGACGTAGCCACCGAGAGGAATGGAACCGATTCCATATTCGGTTTCGCCCCACTGCCAGTGAATCAATTTCGCGGGAAGGATTGTTTGCCCGAACAGCTTGATCGGAACATCGAAACCGACATAGAACTTTTCACACTTAACTCCGCATGATTTTGCAGCAAGAAAATGTCCCAGCTCGTGCACAAAGATAACCGCGCCCAGTCCGAAAAGGACCTGGAGCATCGCCCACCAACTTGAGGGCTGCAGCCAAAAATTCTCTGCAATTAAAATTAAGCCACCATCCACTTGGACATCTCCTGCCTCGCCCATTGGTCAGCCGCAATTATCTGCGACATCGTTGGATGAGGTTCATAGTTGTGTTGATCAAGTATTTCACGACAGGCAGTCGCAATATCTGTAAAACAAATCTCTTTTTTCAAAAAAGCTTCTACCGCTGTCTCGTTCGCCGCGTTCAATACGGCTCCCGTCGAGCCGCCAAATTTCACCACGTCGAATCCCAGCTCCAACGCCGGGAACTTCTCAAAATCCGGCGGTGAAAAAGTAAGATCCATCGCCTGAGTCAAATCCAGTTTGGGCGATGGACCGTCAATCCGTTCTGGATAGCTGAACGCGTATTGAATTGGCAACATCATGTCGGGCGGACTCATTTGAGCAATCGTCGACCCATCGATAAATTCTACCAGTGAATGGATGATCGATTGAGGGTGGATCACCACTTCAATCTGTTTGGGTTGAAGGTCGAACAGCCATTTGGCTTCGATAACCTCAAGCGCCTTGTTCATCATGGTCGCCGAATCGATGGTTATTTTCTGTCCCATATCCCACGTTGGGTGGGCCAAGGCCTGCTCGACAGTGACTGAACCCAAATCCGACGCTTCGAAATCTCGAAACGGCCCGCCACTGGCAGTGAGGACGACGCGATTGACTTCGCTTGCATGACCGGCCTTCAAACACTGAAATACGGCGCTGTGCTCGCTGTCGACGGGCAAAATCGTGGCTCCCGACTGAGTGGCCAATTCGGTCATTAAGTGCCCCGCGACCACAAGTGTCTCTTTATTTGCGAGCGCGACCGTTTTTCCATTTTCGATGGCAGCCCAAGTGCTCGGCAAACCCGCCACGCCCACGATCGCTGCCAGGACGATGTCGACTTCTGGTAGACTTGCAATCCGGTCAAGCGAATCAGCCCCCGTGAGGATCTCGGTGTTGGCAAATTCAGGAAACTCAAAAGCCTTCGCGTGTTCTTCATCCGACGCGACAACAAAGTTTGGCTCGAACTCGCGGACTTGATCGACCAATTTGTCTAAATTCCGATGCCCCGAGATCGCGACTACGTTCAAGCCGGGCAGGGCGCGCACGACTTCGAGCGCACTTTGACCGATGCTTCCGGTCGAGCCGAGAATTGCAATATTTTTTCTGGAGGTCATTTAAAGGTGCCAGTCGGCGGCGTTAATGAGGAGTCATATCCTCACGGCTATTTACTCATTGCGATTATCTAAGACCGTTTCGTTTTGGCATCATCCGTTCGCCAAAGTGTTTCCGAAACGAAACATGGTGCCAAATGTCAACTTTGATTAAGTGTCGCAAGCATTCGGATTGGCCAATCAACGAATGCCAAAGTTAGCCAGTCAACACTCATCACAACACCTCCCTCAACCATATTCGCAAAACGACGCTTTCTCCACAGCATTTCAATGCGTCCATCGAGGCCCCGCATTCTAAATTCGCGTCCATTCCGCCACAAGACGAACCCGAGCGGCGTCTGGAAGATTCGGCATAAGCCCGATAACATTGTGTTGTGAGGGCAGTTTTTTGCCAGTCACATGCGTAAGATTGACCAATCAAGAACGAGATTCGGGATTGGCGCGCCGAATGCAACAGGTTCTTTTCCTTAGTTTGACCGACAGCACCAAAACAACTTCAGGCTCTCCGAATGGATGAAAACCAAAAACGCGGTTCCGAAAATCGAAACAACTCAACCGTCTGGTTTGCTCTCATAGCGATCGCCGCTCTGGCTGTTTCGCTGTTCTTGATCTTGCAACAGAACAAGAGAAAAGCCATCGACTACAACGACTTTGTGAAATTGCTCAAGGTCACCAAGTACGACAGCTCGCAAGAAAACCTGGTCGCGGGAAGTGACCATGTGCACTCCATTACCGAGCCCGGAGAGAACGGGCGAGTCATCGAGTTCTTGGCTCCCAACGACATCGTTGTTGCCCCAAAAAGCATCAAGGGAAAAGTCAAATACCGCATTGCTGAGGGAAAAGGCAAGGAAGATGATTTTTCAAAAGTTGATTTCATCTCTAATAAAGACAACTCTGATTCAACCAACGAAGCCCTCAACGCGTTACTCAGCAGCACCAATGCACGCTGGAATTATGTTGCCGGCCCAACGTTCTGGGATCAATACGGCGTCGTTCTGTTCACGATGGGTATTCTCGTCCTGTTGTTTTACCTGATGATTCGTCGACTCGGCGGAGCAGGGGGCCCGATGCAATTCGGTCGCAGCCGCGGTCGATTGATGGCAGAAGAAGATCTGGGCGTCATGTTCAGCGACGTTGCTGGAATCGACGAAGCCGTTGAGGAAGTCAAAGAAGTTGTCGACTTTTTGCAGAAACCAGAAAAATACCAGAAGCTCGGCGGAAAGATTCCTCGCGGCGTCTTGCTTGTCGGACCTCCGGGAACAGGAAAGACTCTTCTCGCCAAAGCCATCGCTGGAGAAGCCGGCGTGCCGTTCTTCAGTCTCTCAGGAAGTGACTTTGTCGAAATGTTCGTCGGTGTTGGTGCAGCTCGTGTTCGCGACATGTTCCAACAAGCCGAAGCCAAAGCCCCCTGTATCATTTTCATCGACGAGCTGGACGCACTAGGAAAGACCCGCGGCGGAAGCGCCGTTGGCGGACATGACGAACGCGAGCAAACACTCAACGCGTTGTTGGTAGAGATGGATGGTTTCGGCTCCAACAGCGGCGTCATCGTGATGGGTGCGACCAACCGACCAGAAACGTTGGATCAAGCGTTGATGCGTCCCGGCCGTTTCGATCGCCACGTTCTCGTTGACCGACCTGACGTTATGGGTCGTGAAGCGATTCTAAAAGTCCATGTAAAGAATGTGAAACTTGATCCCGACGTAGAACTGAAACAAATCGCAGCAATCAGTCCGGGTTTTGCTGGAGCTGAATTGGCGAACCTAGTCAACGAAGCAGCCTTGCTGGCGGCACGCGGGGGCTGCGCTACGGTTCAGATGCAACATTTCAATGAAGGCGTCGAACGAGTGACGGCTGGACTTGAAAAGAAAAAACGTGTGATGAACGCGGATGAGAAACAGCGGGTTGCCTACCACGAAGCCGGCCACGCGTTGGTGGCTTATAGCTTGCCCAATACGGATCCGGTCCACAAAGTCTCCATCATTCCTCGCGGACTCGCTGCACTTGGTTACACGATGCAGCGACCGACCGACGACCGTTACTTGATGACCCAAAGCGAACTCGAAAGCCAGTTGCAAATTTTGGTTGCTGGAACGCTTGCCGAAGAGCTAATCTACGAAGACATCTCAACGGGTGCATCCAACGACCTCGAACGCGCGACAGACATCGCTCGTGGAATGGTGATGCAATACGGAATGAGCTCGCTTGGTCGGATCAATTTCAAAGAAGATCGCAGCAGTGCATTTCTAGCCGGCAGTGGAGGTGGTGGAATGCGTCACTACAGCGAGAATACGGCTCAACAAATCGACAGCGAAGTCAAACGGATCATCGATGAAGCTCTTGATCGAGTTCGCAATACGCTGAAGGAGCGAAAGCAAGCTCTAGTTGCGCTGACCGATCGTTTGATTGAGATCGAGTCAGTAGACTCCGAAGAACTGAAGGCCATCATCGACGAAAATTCTCCTGGATTATTATTGGTCCCCGGTTCCGATGCCGCCGTTCGATCGCGCCCCATTGATGAGATCAACGAAGAGAAAAACGATCGCAATGCGGCTCAGTGACGAGCCCACCCAAAGCCAGCTTTTCACTCACAAGTAGAGGCGAAAGGTGGGATCGTTTAGAGGGGAAGGGATTTTTAACGAGATCCACTTCCCTTGCCCGATGCTGGCCGAAGTTACAAGTTTGGTTCACAACTTGTTTGATAGATGCTTTCAAAAAAGCTATTCTTGTACCTCAATCTGCGCAATCAGATTGAGAGTCTTTTTCCTCATGGGCTGACGGCCGTATGTCGCCGACAGAAATCTTTCATTGCTTTTTAACTGCCTCTTAAATTGAGAACGCTCAGTATAAAAAAGCCGTGACCGATGCCCTGCATCTCATTTTATTTTCTTGGCATAAGCATGCGAATCCTAGCTACTCTGACTGCGACCACATTCTGCTTTTTGATTCTCGCTAGTGCTTCCGCACAAGAATCGCTTCCCTGGTCAAAAGCCGCACCTTTGACAACTGACGCCAAAGAGTTGTTAGAAGCCGCCAACGATATTGAAGAGTTCGACGAAGAGGCAACGATTCAGTATCTGTACCAACATTTCGAAGTTAAATTTCACGCCGACGGGAGAATCGACCACTCCGAACACATGATCTACAAAGTCCTCTCGCGCGAGGGGATTGAACCGGCGTCGACCATCGAAAGCTCTTGGACGCCTTGGTACGAAGGAAAACCTCAGGTTCAGTCACGAGTCATCTCGCGACGCGGATCGGTTAGCGAACTTGACGAATCAACATTGACCGAGTCGACACTCGGTCAGTTGTCTGAAGGCATTCTCTCCGATGACAA
>JBGCDK010000039.1:0-55085 GCA_045105295.1 Mariniblastus sp. | reverse complement strand
AAATTACGCGATCGCATTTGTAATGACTGCTAGCTCTTCCCCACCAACAAATTTCTACAAGGCAACCGAATTGGCAACAGCCATTTGTTGACAATCTAGCCAAAGACATTAAAGAATTGTGAAACATGCCGAGGGTCAGCTATAGCCCATAGAACTTCCCATCAGTCCAAGTTTATCTCATTCGATTTGCGAAAGAAAAACATTGACGATCAGCTAAGCCTCAACTTTCCATTTTTGAAAGAGAGGCTCGTCAAGTGAATGGTTTAGTTATCAACCAAGCTCGCCACTGGTAGATCTTCATTCTGGGCTGGCTTGGTAGATCTAATCGATTTGATAGTCCAGAAAATTAAGCCGGCTCCTATGACTAACAACGGTACTCCAATTAGCGGACGGTAGAATAGCCACGCAACGCTTATGACACAGAACGCAGCTCCGGTTCCGGCCACGGTCGCGATCAACGTCATTCCGAACCCGACGATTGAGCCGATGAATGGGACGACGTCGCCCATGACCGCTAGTGGCCGAAGTGCAATCCCAAGACCGCCGCACATCATTCCTATTCCCAACATGCGTAGCATCCAAGTCAACGCTGTATTGGCGGCTTGCTCCTTTTCGATCATTAACTCTGCACTGGCGATCCTGGTTTCCAACATGTTGAGGCTGGTACCAGAATGCGTTTTGAATGGCTCGAATGAATTTCCAACCTGTTTCGCCATGACGCTTACTTCTGTTTCTGGCGTTCCCGTAAACCAAATTCGCACGTCGCCGATTTTGGCTTTCTGAGTCAATGCAACGCTGCCTCCAGCGATGTACATTCTGGGGCCGCCATTGGGCGCGTCTTGTGAAATGGTAGCCATGAAAGAAATCTCTTCAGGCAATTGCTCTTTCTCAAACTTGATGACTTCTGGTTTTGAAATTTTTCCAACCAGCGATTTCGACAACTTGAACGCCCCCAGTTCTACGTCATTGGCTTGAGTTTTAAATTGCTCATAGGGCATCTGGGTTGGGTTTTGATGACCTTCCGCCTGCTCAAACTCTGACGAGTTGACCAGTTTAGGTGCCCACTTCTGTTCATAGTCGTAAGTGGTAATCGTTTTGGTGCCACCGCCAAGTTTCTTTTTGGTTTTCTTGGAAGTTGTTTCCACCCACTGATACATCTCGACATGTCGCTCAAGCCGAATACCGTCAAAAACAATGCCGAACACCTCATCGGCAAGAGGCTCTTTGGTCGTTGCGGTTCCGCTGAGGTGAACAAATTTTCCCTCATTGGCAGCGTCGACCTGATCTGTTTCTACTTCGACGACGGAGCCTGCTCCTTCAGCAAGTCCCTTCGCTCGCCGAACTGACCGGCCTTCATTCATAAACAAAACTGGAATGGCAATTAGAAATAGCAAACAACCAAAGATCACACCTTTGATTGCTCCACCCATTCGACTGAACCAAGACTGATTCGAAATAACCTCTACCATTTTTTCCCCAGCGATTTTGCGTGCTTACGCAGATTTGTTGACTATTGCTCTAAGTGTTAGATACGAATCGGTCGCGATTTTGGACTAACGAAACGAAATTTTGTCGATTTGGCCAAGAGCTGTCAAATTATGGATGATTGATTGAATCAGCCAACGAAAAAGGCCGCAGATTCGGCAGAACCTACGACCTTGATTCATTTAGTGTCGTTAGCAGACGCAGTTGCGAAATCTATTTGCGGAGATCAAAGCGATCAAGATTCATCACTTTGTCCCACGCCGCAACGAAATCTGCCACGAATTTCTCTTTGGCGTCTTCGCTTGCGTAGACTTCAGCAATCGCTCGAAGCTGTGAGTTTGAGCCGAACACAAGATCGACTTCGGTACCCGTCCATTTTACGTCGCCTGTTTTCTCATCAACCGCTTCAAACACATGGTCGCCCGTTTTCTTCCACCGGATTCCCATTTCAAGCAGGTTGACGAAAAAGTCATTAGTCAACGTTTCCGGTTTATCCGTAAACACACCGTGCTTTGTTTTGTCAAAGTTCGCATTGAGAACCCGCATACCACCAACGAGAACTGTCATCTCGGGGGCAGAAAGCGTCAGCAAGTGAGCTCGATCGACTAGCAATTCTTCCGGTCGGCGAAGCCCATCGCGATAGTAATTGCGAAACGCATCGGCGTTCGGCTCAAGCACGGAGAACGAAACCACATCGGTCATCTCAGCCGTTGCGTCGTTTCTGCCAGGCGAGAAAGGCACTTCGATTTCGTGACCGGCCTTCATTGCAGCCTTTTCAACTGCAGCACAACCTCCCAAAACAATCACGTCCGCAAGCGAAACTTTTTTACCACCAGTCGCAGTACCGTTGAATTCCTTTTGGATTTTTTCAAGCACCTCAATGACGGCACCATGTTCAGCCGGTTGATTGATCGCCCAATCTTTTTGGGGAGCCAAACGAAGCCGTGCGCCATTGGCTCCTCCTCGCTTGTCAGTCCCACGAAACGTAGAAGCGGACGCCCAAGCAGTTGACACCAACTGCGAAACAGAAAGTCCTGAATCGAGGACCTTAGCCTTGAGGTTGGCAATGTCATCCTTGCCAATTAACTCGAAATCAACTTTTGGAATAACGTCCTGCCACAACTGTGGTTCGGGAACCATTGCACCAAGACCACGTTCGTAAGGGCCCATGTCGCGGTGCGTTAACTTGTACCAAGCTTTGGCAAATGCGGTTTCGAACTCTTTGGGATTTTCGTGGAATCGTTTCGAGATCACTGCGTATTTTGGATCCATCTTTAGAGCCAAATCCGTCGTGAACATCATTGGAGCATGCGACTTTTTAGGATCATGAGCGTCAGGCACGCTGCCGTCAGCTGATTTATCCTTGGGAGTCCATTGCCACGCGCCAGCAGGGCTCTTTGTCAGTTCCCACTCGTAATCGAAAAGATTTTCAAAGTAACCATTGGACCACTCAGCGGGAGTCGTCGTCCAGGCTCCCTCAAGTCCACTCGTGATTGTGTCGGCTCCGTTGCCAGTACCAAACTTATTTTTCCAACCCAAGCCCTGCTCTTCGAGCCCGGCAGCTTCTGGTTCAGGACCAACAAACTTACTTGGGTCCGCAGCGCCGTGAGCTTTTCCAAACGTGTGGCCACCAGCGATCAACGCGACAGTCTCTTCGTCGTTCATTGCCATGCGAGCAAATGTCTCGCGAATGTCTCGAGCCGAAGCCAACGGATCCGGCTTGCCGTTTGGACCTTGTGGATTGACGTAAATCAAACCCATTTGAACAGCCGCGAGTGGATTCTCGAGTTCACGATCCCCTGTGTATCGTTTGTCAGCCAGCCATTCACTTTCGGGGCCCCAGTAAATTTCTGATTCAGGTTCCCAAACGTCTGCACGTCCGCCTGCAAATCCAAATGTCTTGAAACCCATCGACTCTAAAGCACAGTTTCCTGTAAAGACCATCAAGTCAGCCCAAGAGATTTTCTTGCCGTACTTTTGCTTAATTGGCCAAAGCAGCCGTCGCGCTTTGTCAAGATTTCCGTTGTCGGGCCAGCTGTTAAGCGGCGCGAATCGAATCGTCCCCGAAGACGCACCACCACGCCCGTCGGCAACACGATACGTTCCGGCACTGTGCCATGCCATTCGAATAAAAAATGGACCATAGTGACCATAGTCCGCTGGCCACCAGTCTTGCGAAGTCGTCATGACGGCTTCGATATCTTTTTTCAGCTCATTAAGATCAACTTTTTTGAACTCTTCGGCGTAGTTAAAATCTGCACCCATTGGGTTGCCCATCGCTGAGTTTTGATGAAGCACACCAATCTTTAGTTGATTGGGCCACCAGTCGCGATTGGAATATGGATCCGCAGTTGTTGAAGCAGCCTTTGAACTAGCGCCGGCTGTTGGTGCCGCCGTGTTCGGCTTGGCCGCAGCAGAAGTCGCAAACGTCATCCCTGTGATCGGGCACTTTGCTCCGGCAGGCATGTTCTTGCCATGCGGCGAAGCTGTTTTCGGTGCAGGCTTGGGATTGTCGTTTGCCGTATCCTCCCTAAAAGAAACTGATTGCAAGTCTTGGGAAATTGCAGTTTCTGATTGATTGGTTTCTTGAGCCAACACAGTACCGTTGGCTCCCAGCAAGCAACCGATCATTGTAGGAACAAGCATAAACAAAACCGCCCTGTTGATTGGCCTCGCTGCTTGTTGCTGCGCCGACCCGCTGACTGCGGCGCGTTCACTCGCGGTGACTAACATCTGATTTCTCCGAAATTGATTAAGTTGTTTGTTAAATAACCGGTTCGCCCGGATCGCAAATCTCGTCTCGAAAATTCACTTCAAACGCGACTGGGACTTGAGAACGACCGACAAAAAAGCGTTGGATTAACGTCGTTGTTTTGACCGCTTCTTTGACGTTTTTTTCGTTTGTTTTTTTGCAGCGGTACATTCAGGGCAAGTCCCCCAGTAAATCACTTCTGCTTCGTCGATTTCAAAACCGGAATTGTCCGCCGCGGTCAAACAAGGTTTTGCCCCTACAGCACAATCCACGTCTGCAGTTTTGCCGCAAGTCCGACAGATCACGTGATGATGGTTGTCGCCAACTCGGTCTTCGTACAAGGCGGAAGAGCCAGCAGGTTGAATGCGTCTGATAAGCCCCTTTTCGGTCAACACGCCCAGTGCGTCGTAAACTGCCTGGCGCGAAATCGTTCCGATAGTGGATCGCACGGCAGCCGCAATTTCGTCGGCTGTTGAATGGGGGTCCGTGGACACCGCGCGCAGCACGGCGACTCGTTGGGCGGTAACCTGTACGCCATGCTCTCGAAGCAAATTGGTTGCGGCTTCTGTCATGGTGGTTGTTATATCAAGATTCTGGACTAAGTCAAGAATCAGATCGTGTAAATCATCACACCCGCGCTTCCGAACAACGAATTCGGACAACGATTCCGGATAACGTAGCTGAAGAGTCACGTGAGGCAGTGGGATTCACATGGAGGTAGCCACGTTGTGGTAGTCACGTGGTCGGAGCTACGCGGTCGGAGCTACGTGGTCGGAGCTACGAATTGGCTCCCCAAAGCCCAATTTTTTGCAGTAGATCTTGTAGTGGAAGAGCAATTCAGGATCTTTAACAAGGTCCGCGACATAGGGTTCGTTATTTTGGGGTCGTCATTTTGGATCCGCGACGTAGGATCCGAGCCGTAGGATCCGCTACGTAGGGTTCGCAGGCAGTGGTTAGATTCAAAAAATCGCTTTCAATCTTTTCTCAATAGCCTGTGCTACTGGTGGCGTGGAAGCGATGCGATGGTATTCTCAGGAGCGTGACCAACTCAAGCCAATGTTTTAGTAACGCGGAATATCAGGATCGACTAACTGGCTCCAAACATCGATTCCACCTGCCATGTTTTGGGCATTTAGAAAACCTTGGCTGCGCAGCCACTGCACGACTTGCATACTGCGCCCACCATGATGGCAATGAATAACGATTCGAGACTGACGATGTGGTTCCAGCTCATTGATTCGATCGGGGGTTTCGTTCATCGGAATCAAGGTCGAACCGGCGATCGAACAAAACTCGAACTCGTCTTTTTCGCGACAATCGACCAACAAGAATTCGGCTTGATTGTCCTGAAGCTGCTTCACTTCGTTGACATCAATCTCGATCGGTAGCGTTTGGTTTTCTGGTGTCATCTGGCAGGGATCAGTGCGGGATAAATTCGTGTTGGATAATTAGCGCTTGCCCATAGACAAACAATCACGCAATTCTTGTTTCACGCACCAGAAAGTCAAGCGTGGCAGGACGAGGGGGTGTAGAAACCCGCGTTTCACATGATCTACACGCGGCACTGACACAAAAGAATCCAGACAAACAGTTTGCGACCGGTACAAAAATACGTCAGCGGCCATCAGGCACTAACCAACAACCCAATCAACTCGTTAGCACAGAACTAGACTCTGTTGGCTGGACACACCCCACCTGTAGCCAGGCGGTCCACCAAAATACTAGTTAGTGTCGTTAGGACTGTTGTTCGAGAACAGCGTATCCTCTGACAAAAGAGTCTCGCCAATCGTGCTGGTGAATACTGCTCCGCCGTCGACTTCGACAACGTTGTTCACGAACGAAGTACCAGTCGCACGAACAAAGCCATCGTTGTAAATACCGCCGCCGTTGGTTCGTGACGTGTTCCCGTTGAAGTTCGATCCGATGATCCTAGCAAACCCATTTTCAGCAACGTAGAGTCCGCCGCTGATAAAGGAATTGTTGGTCAAGAAAAATGAATTGAGCACTTGAACAAAACCATCAGTGTACAATCCGCCCCCACGCGACCCCGCATTAAATGCGACGTTGCCTCTGAGAGACGATCCGCTACGAAGAAACAATTGGGAATCACGTTCGCCATAAATCGCTCCGCCACGCTCCGCTGCTCGGTTGCCGCTAAACTGCCCGCCATTGTCGACCACAACCGCGTCGCCCATGAGATGCAACGCTCCACCAAGCCCGGCTCCGGAAGTGAAAGTGTCACCAACATTGTTGCCGTTAAGTTCAGAAGTAACAAAGAATGCGAATCCGGAATCGATCTGCACTCCGCCTCCCGTTTCAACCGCAGCGTTGCTGTTGATTCGCGAAGATGTCAATCTCAGCACGCCTGATTCGGAGTAAATTCCACCGCCACGCCCAAGTGGACCTGCCGCT
Organism: Mariniblastus sp.; assembly: GCA_045105295.1. Taxonomy (GTDB): domain Bacteria; phylum Planctomycetota; class Planctomycetia; order Pirellulales; family Pirellulaceae; genus Mariniblastus. The sequence continues at coordinate 48,436 of JBGCDK010000039.1, read as the reverse complement.
TGATTTTGAGAAACGACAGAATTGGTCACGTAAACGTACCCACCTGCGTTAAAGATACCGCCGCCACCGTTCTCGGACGTGAAATTGCCGGCAGCAATATTGGAAGTGACTTGTGCGTTGGCACGAACGTAAACTGAGGAATCAGGGCCATTCCAAATTCCACCGCCATTTCGTGCGGCGAGATTGTTGTTGATCGACCCACCATTGATAGAAACAAAAGCGTTCCCGCTTACTCTGACCGCACCACCATCGGCTGGCTGAACATCCGTCTCGCCAGCGACATTTTCTGCTCCGGCCGCACCGACTTGGACGCCAAATGTGAAGTACTGTCCATCATTGACTTGAACGGCTCCACCTCCAGAGTTTGCCGAATTGGAAAGCATCGACCCGCGAGTCACGTAAGTCCGTCCATCAACAGAAAAGATCGCACCGCCGCTTCCCTGAACACCAGTTGCATCGTTATTGGTGAACGTGCTGTCAACGATGTACATGTCGCCGTTCTGTTTGTAAATCGCCCCGCCGCCTTCGACAAAGGCTTCGTTGTTGTTGAACGTTGATCCGACGATGACGGTTCGCCCACCAGTGTTACCACCTGCGAAAATTGCACCGCCTCTATCGGCGCGTCCACCAATGAAATTCAGCTGAGTGAATCCAACACGTTCAGTGCTGTTGTTGGAGAAAATCCGACGACCGTCACCTTCGATCGTAATATTGTTTGTGCCGCCTTGAATGAACACATCGTCGGTGATCGTCAACTCACCAGCGGTCAAGCGAATCGTGCTGCCAGCGATTGAAGGATCAAACCAAATAACATCGCCAGTGACGGCTCCAGCCTGAGCATCTCCGAATGCGGTGTTCGTATTGGCGGCGGTGACTGCTTCGCGCAGACTTACCAAACCATCATTGGGCGCGTTCGCGTCGGACGCTGTGTTGACAATAAAAGTCGCCAAAAGCCGCCGGTCTTCAAGCGCCGAGTACGCGTGCTGGGATGACTTGGATTTCCGTCGATTTCGCTTGTTTGGCTTTTTCATTTGATTCTCTTTTGACAATCGGTTTGTCGATTTATCGGATCCCCGAGACTTTTCCGGGCAGAACGATTTATGGCTTTACGCCGGTTTTTTTGAAGAATTGCTCCCGATTTGGTTAAGACGAACGATCAGGCAACTTGGTTCCGATTTTCCAGCTAGCTATGGAATTTTCGTAGGTTTGTGCGAGTAACAGCACCACAATGTGCATGCAGCAATCATGATGTCCGGCCGTTTCGGGCTCTAGTTTGATGCTTCACAATGGCGAGTCAAAATTGTGAATGCACATCCCCGCCCGATGGCAGTTTTCTCGACCGTTAGAATGCAACGGACTTCCTGAAGCTTGAACGTTTGCCACTGCACACCACCACACAAACCCAAGATGTGATGTTCGCCGATCAACATGGCGCGGGATGGCCAAATCGATGAAGAAGCATGGACGCGGATGAACCAAATCTACCAGCCGTTAATACGAAACTGGTTACTTTGCTGGTTGCACATCGTTGATTGCGTGAGGGGCAGACTCGTTGTAAGAGTAGAATACGTCCAGCACTTCGTGGCGCCGTCGTTCGAAGGCTTCGACAATTGCCGGGTCAAAGTGCGAACCGGCTCCGTCTTTGATGATCTGAAAACACTTGTCCAACGAAAACGCTTCTTTATAACAACGTTTTGTGCTTAACGCGTCAAACACGTCGGCGATTGCAGTGATACGACCTTCGACTGGAATCTCTTCGCCTTTGAGGCCGCGTGGATAACCAGTGCCGTCCCATTTTTCGTGGTGAGTGTCTGCAACAATCGCGGCCATTTTCATGATCGGCGAATTACAGTCGTCCAGAAAATTGGATTTGATTTCTACGTGTGTTGGACCTGAAATCTCGTCGCCATGCGAGGCATCGCGAATGATGTTCGATCCAAAATTACAATGTTGTTTCATGTACTCATATTCTTCGTCCGTCAGCTTGCCTTCTTTTTTCAGAATGTTATCTGGCACGCCGATCTTTCCGACATCGTGGAGTTGGGCAGCGTGTTCCATCCAAATCACTCTTTCGCGATCGAACCGAAGCTCTTCTGCGATGATCGCCGCGTATCTACCGACTCGTAAAATATGGTGTCCGGTCGAGTCGTCACGAATTTCAGCGGCACGGGCGAGACATTGAATCGCTTCACGCCGTGAGGCCATAAGTTCCGCAGTTCGTAATCGCACGTCTTGCTCCAGTCGGCTGGAATAGTGCGAAAGCTGATCAAAGTGTGCTTTGGCGAGCAGTGTGTTTTTGACACGAGCAATCAACTCGTGTTCGGAAACTGGCTTATGAAGCACGTCGTTTGCTCCCAACTCAAGCGACTCAATTTTTACGTTTGCATCAGTTGCAGAAGTCAAAATAATGACTGGAACTCGACAAGTCTGACCGTTCTCTCGAACTAACTTCAGAATTTCAAGTCCGTTAATTTCTGGCATCTGAATATCCATCAGAACCAAATCCGGCATTTCTGATTTGATCAAGCCGAATGCCTTGCACGAATCGTTTTCAGTAATGACTTGCTGAAATCCGTTTTTATTCAGCAATTTCCTTACCATCATGGAAGTCGATGGCTCATCGTCGATGGCCAGGACCTTGAGTTTCTTCAGTTTGGAAATAACCTCATCGGTATCGATGACTTGGTCTAGTGGATCAATCAAATCCTCTTTGCGATCTTGAATGATTTTGTTGTTGGTAACCGCTTCTAGTTTGGCACCGTCATGAAAGTAGGTTCGATTCCGGCCCTTGTGCTTTGACTCGTAAAGCGCCTGATCCGCTCGGTGGACAAGCATCTTTGAATCATCGCTGTTCATCGACGTTGCGACGCCAACGCTGACTGTGATCTGCATTCGATGGCCACCATATTGCATGGTTTTTTCCGATATCGACTTTCGAATTCGGTCCGCAGTCACCCTTGCATCGCCGGAAAGTGTGTTGGGCATGATGATTGCAAATTCTTCACCGCCGATTCGTGCGACAAGATCCATTTCTCTCACACACAATTGCAGCTGTGCAGAAACGTCTTGCAATACAAGATCACCAATCTGATGGCCCAACCGATCGTTGACTTTCTTAAAAAAGTCAATGTCGATCATCAACAAGCTGAGCGGAGTCCGCTGACGTTTCCACTCAATGAGTCGTCGTTGAAGTTCATAATCAAACGCGCGCCGATTCGCGGCCTGTGTCAATTCATCAAGCAAGACATCAGATTCAAGCAACAACGAGTAAGACGTGATTTGGTCGCACAGAACCTTGCGAGCAAGCGTATTTCGCACGCGTGCGACAAGCTCGCCAAGGTCAACTGGTTTTGTAATAAAATCATCGGCACCAAGCGTTAGTGCTTTGAGTTTTACGTTGGGGTCAGTGTCAGCCGTGAAAATGATGATTGGAATGTGTTCCAATTGCGCATCGCGCCGCATGACTTCTAAAATCTGCAGACCACTGAGCGGCATCTGCAAATCCAACAAGACCAAGTCTGGCTCGTTGGTTCGAATGTCCGTAACGGCTCGATTGGAATCAGTGACAATTTGAAACTTTTGAAACCCTGCTTGCTGCAGGTGTTTTTTGATGGTCCTTGCAACTGAAACTTCATCGTCAACAATCATGATGTTACACAGGTGAACCTGATCGTCGCTTGGGCGAGCGAAACGATGGACGTTTTTGGGATTGACGTTTTCACTTGTCAATCCGACGCCGACAGGACTCGTGGCGAGCTCGCCTGTCAATGTTTCGGTTGATGTTGTGTCAGAAGAATGCATATCAGTTTTACAAAGGATAATTTTGTATGGTTTTGAAAGGAAGGTTCTCAGAACAGTAGGTTACTAAGTCAACCTACAGCGGTTTTTAGATGATATTTCCCACCACGCGGCCTCATCGCATCGGGTTAAACAGCATGTGCACACTGTTCTGGTTATGCCACCTGACATAGCCCACACGAAGGGAACATCCCCTGCCCTTCACGTTCAATTCAATGGCCTAGCCTGGGCTAAAAAAGCGGGCTTTGACTATAGGTATTGGCTTGCAGCCTCAGTAACTTCGATTTTGATTCGATCTGCCAAGCCTTTGATTTCGAGCAACATTGATTCGCATCCCTCTCTATTCTCGTCGTTCGCAAATCCTTGAAGTTGTTTCGCCGGAATCGTAAAGTGATCGAATCCGGCAGTTCCACCAGAGCCTTTCAGCCAGTGCCCGAGCCTTTCAAGTTCCACATAATTCGTGGATGCAAGAGCCGTGCCCATCAAAGCGATTTTCTCCCGCATCCGACCGACAAAGATCTCAACAATCAAACGGAAATCTTCGTCATCCATCGGCAAAGACGAACATACCTCTGGCTCTGACAACGCGGTTTCAGGTTGTTTGATCGAAGCCGTATCTGACGTCGTCGCGGATTGGCCGGACGAAATTGATTTAGTTTCAGCGAGCGTCTCAAGAATCCGTTGTTCGGTTTCTTCTGCTGTAGCTTCAACAGGCGGCATAGCTGAAGGTGCCGAAGCTAACTCGATTGGAGCTTGCAATTTTGGAACTGAATTGGTTGGAGCCGTAACGGTTTGTGCTTTAGGCGGCTCTGGCTTTAACTCAGACACCAAGTGCGGAATGCACTCTGCCAGCTTTCGATGCAATCGTTCTGAGCTAATCGGTTTTGCCAAGAACGCAGAACAACCTGCGGCGCGACATTTTTCTTCGTCTTCACGCATTGCGTTGGCCGTCAGGGCGACAATTGGAACTTCGTATCCGCGACTACGCAGCACGCTCGTAGCAGTGAAACCGTCCATGACCGGCATTTGCATATCCATCAACACCACGTCGTATTTATTCTGGCTGCATAAATCGACCGCGATCTGGCCATTTTCAGCGTAGTCCACTGTAGCGCCAGATCGGCGAAGCAACAATCCAACCAATTCACGATTTGATTCTCCATCGTCGACAACCAGAATATTGGCTCCCGAGAATCCCATTTGAGTTTGACCACCCCCGCTGCTCATCGCTGCCTCTGAGCGATCGACTTTAACCATATCCACGCCGTCGAGTGGACCTGGATCGACGAGGATTGAAAACACACTCCCTTTACCGACTTCGCTGGCAACGGTGATCGTCCCCCCCATCGACTCGACAAGCTGCTTACAAATTGCGAGTCCCAAACCTGTTCCACCAAACTTTCGTGTAATAGACGTGTCTGCCTGTGCGAACGGATCGAAAATTTTCTTCAACTGCTCAGGCTTCATTCCGATACCTGAATCAATCACGTCAATTCCCAGCATCTTGCCTTTCATTTTTGCGACGACCACAACGCCACCTTTCTCGGTGAACTTAATGGCGTTTCCAACAAGGTTGATCAACGCCTGCTTGATTCGGACTTCGTCGACCATAATCGTTTCAGGAACCAGTCCATCACCGGCAAAATCGACAAGAATGTTTTTCTCTTGTGCTTTGATTTTCAAAACTGAAACAACGTGTGACAGCAATCCTGATGTTGAACATGCTCGCAACTCAAATTCCATCTTTCCAGATTCAACTTTGGAAAGATCGAGAATGTCATTGATCAACGACAACAGGTGTTGGCCACTATTTTGAATCGTAGCGAGGTATTTAGACCGGCTGGCTTGGTCGTGATCGGCACCATCACGAAGCACTTCTGTGTAACCAAGAATCGCGTTCATCGGCGTTCGGATTTCATGACTCATGCGAGCAAGAAATTCACTTTTCGCTTGGTTGGCTTCGTCGGCCGCGACTTTTGCTTGCGACAATTCTACTTTGTGTTCTTCCAGTTCCGTGATGTCTTCGAATGAAGTCAAAACACCTCGATACTTGCCATCAGGACCTAGAATCGGAGATGAGTTTGCAACCAAAGTCAGCGTGCTGCCTTCGACGGTTTCCAGTTTCATCATCCAACCGCCCAAGGGACGCTCGAGAACCATAACTTGTTGCCAAGGCAGTGACTCAGCGGACTCAAAACTCAAATTCGATTCACGAGTGGCGTCATCATCAATCCATTGAAATTTCCCAGCATCGGAACCAAAGATTTTGTCAGGATGCTTTCCGATCCATTTTGCAAACGAATCGTTTGCCAACATCACGCGACCCTTTTTGTCTGTCAGGATTAGTCCCTCCGTAAAAGTGTTCAAGGCACCTTTGACGTGCTTTGGAACTGCTTTCGAAGGATCCAGCTGTTTCAACACATAGCCCAAAAAGAAATAGACCATAAAGAAACTCAAGACGCCGGCAACAATCAAATACCGAACCCAAGGATTGGCCAGCCATCCCGCTAATCCTTCTTCTTGAATCGGGTGAAACAAGAGTTCAACTGCGCCCCATTTTTGATCACCCAACTGAAGCGGAATTTCCGCGTGCGTTTCTGCCTTTCGCACTTTGCTTTGATTCCAAAGGACTTCATGATTCCCAACCGAGGCAGCCAAGCGATCGTTTGCACGACGGATCGCCGCTGTTTTGATGATTTCGTTTCGATCCGCTAACGCCGAGAGAAGTGTTTGCATTTCGGGAATCTGTTTTTTGTTCAAATGCACTGAACAACCGATCGCAATGGCTTCGGTGAGCGCAGTCCGGTTTTCTAACTGGTACGCGCGTTGATCGGGACCGATGCCGATTGAGGAGACAGTCACCAACATCGTTGCGATCAAACAAGTAAGACCGATAGTGATTCGTGTTTTGGCTGAGATAAAATTCATCGTTAATCAAAAAAAGGTTGTGTTGCGTAGTTTGCGTGCGTGGTGGGTGTTGGAAGGAGCGAAATTTCGGGGAAGTTTTAGCTTGGTTGCTCCAGAACGTCTTCGCCTTTTTCAATGATGGTCTCAAGCGATTCATCGTCTTGGTCTGCAATCATCGCATTGAGAATAGGAAGCGGGTCAATGAGACGCCAAGCTGGAAGGTTCGCGACAACGGCCGCCATGACTTGGCCGCCCTTTATCAACCAAACCAAGTAGCCAACGGTGACCCCTGACGCCAACGCAGCAGAGCTTTGGAATAGAACGTTGGGCAAGCTTGCCTCCAATGCCATCCGTTCATCGTTTGCATTCAATGCTTGCCAGAACCAACCGGATTTATCCATAAACCGTTCGTCCAGGTCTTCGATAGTAGCCATCAGACGTGAGACCTCTTGTGCAGACCCCGCTCCGAGACCAGTTAATGCTGAATACAACTCATTGGCGTCTTTTACTTGGGCCATTTCAGCTTCGACCTGTTCCGACTCTTTGTCTTGGCCGAAGGCCACACCTTTGCCTTCAAACTGGGATCGTTGCGATGTGACGACTTCCTCAACAGGACGCTTTTGACTCAAGCTAGTTGGAACTGCACCTTTTTCAGATTCCTCTTCCTCTGACTCCGATTCGGCTTCCGCTTCAGCCGACTCAGTTGCCGTGACTGCCGGTGGCAAAACAGCCTGAAACACTGTGACGACAACCGTAGCGTTCTCGTCGAATTCTCCATCGCTCACCAAATAGGTAAATGTATCAACGCCTTGAAATCCTTCATTGGGCGTGTAAACAAAAGAGCCATCTGGATTGACAACAACTGCACCATTGGCTGGAGCTTCATCGAGCGTCGCCGCAAGTGCCGGGCTGTCTACATCTGTATCATTGGCCGTCAAAGAACCGCTTAGCGTTCCATCAGCGTCGACTTGATAGTTGTCGTCATTCGCTACTGGAGCATCGTTGACTGGCGTCACGAAAATATTCAACGTCGCGCGGGTTGCGGTGCCCTCGTTGTCGTCGACCTCAAACTGCAGGCTATCCGTTGCTTGCTCCGAACCATCGTGGTGGAAACGAACTCGCCCGTTGTCGATATCCTGCTGTGTAAAAGTGTCGGCCGCTAAATTATCAATTGTGATCCAACCAAAATCTGCATCGGAAACAACTCGGTAAGTCAAACTTGAGCTCGCACTTTCGATATCGCTCGTGGACAGAACCGCTGCACTTAAAACAACCGAATTCCCCTCAACAACATTCAAGGTCGCGTTGACATCTAACGATTCTTCGTCGTTAACCGGAAGCACATCAATTTGGAATGTTGTACTGACCGAACTTCCGTCCAGGTCTGTCGCTACAACCGTGACCAAAGACAATCCAAATTGGTTGGGAGCAAGCGACATTCGCAGTTGGCCCGCGCCATCAACAACCGCTGAGGTGAACAATCCAGGGTTACCAGTCGAAACGGTATAGCTCAAATCAGAATCCAAGTCCTCTGGATCAGCGAACGCAGTGTTCAAATCGATGACAACTTCGCCCGAATCCTCGTTGACCGTCAAATCGCCCAAGCCAGACGTTGTTGGAATTTCGTTTGCATTGTCGACCGTTACCAGAACAGTACGTGCACTTGTTGCACCTAAGTTGTCAGTGGCCCGGATCGTGACTTCATAGACACCATTACCATCGGCATCGGCCGGATTCTCAAAATCTACTGGAGCCAAGAAAGATAACTGCCCGGTAATGGAATCAATACCCAACAAACTTCCATCGGCACCTCCGGCGATTTGATAAGTGTGTGTATCAAGAGCGTCCTCATCAGAAACGACAACACTTCCAACCACTGTGTTCAACTCTGAAACGTTGAACCCTGTCGACGTAATCTCTGGAGTGTCATTAGCATTATCAACAGTGACTTGAATCAATTGTGTAGCCGTTGCGCTTCCGCTATCGGTTGCAACAACAATTACTTCATAGATTCCATCAAGATTGAAATCCGCAGCACTCTCAAAATTTTGGGGACTGATGAATGACAACTGACCAGATCCAGAATTGATACCGAACAAGCCAGCATCCGCTCCTCCAGCGATCTGCCAGTTATGTGAATCACCAACGTCCTCGTCGGAGACTAGAACATTGCCAATCAGAGTTTCAAATTCGTCAACGTTGAAACTAGCTGTAGTGATTGTGGGAGCATCGTTGACTTCATTGATGACGATCGTGATCGTGGCGGCATCAGACAACGGCGGCGAGCCACCATCGGTGACCAGCACATTCAATGTAAGTGGTGGTCCAGTGGCCAGCGTCAATTGTGAAGCATCGGCAACAGTGATTTCGCCGGCTGAGTTTATCGAAAACGCCGTCGAACCAGTTCCTCCGGTAATGCTATAGGTCAATTGCCCTTGGGCTCCGCTATCCGAGTCATTGGCGACAACGGTACCAACAATTGTTCCAACTGCGGAATCTTCATTAACAGAAAAATTCTGATCCACCATAACTGGCGCATCGTTTGGGTTAACAAATGTTATCGTCGTGGCGTCCGGGCCATCCGTGACCAGTGCAGCATCTGTGACGGATAGGTCGAAGCTTGGAGCGAATTGGTCTCCGTTGTCGACGAAGACAATTTCTTCCGCCGCCACCTGGCCTTGCGTGAACGAAGTCAATGGAACCGCTGGAGATGTGGCAAGTGCAAAATGGCCACCGACGATATTCGAAACACTAAATGTCAAATTTGCATTGGGATCATCAACATCGTTTGCTGCAAAATCTGCTCCCGTTAAAACGACGGTCCCACCCGCGTTTACTGTGAGTTGATTCTGCGTGATCACCGGAGCGTCATTGACATTGTTGACAGTCAGAACGAACGTTTCAGTCGCCGTATCTCCACTTCCATTGTCAGCGGTTACTTCAATAGTGATCGCACCAACATCTGAATTGGTCGGCGTGCCAGAAAACACACCCGTCAGTGGATCCAGTGTTAACCAAGCTGGCAAAGAATTTGGGCCGGCGAGAACTGCTGTGTAATTTAATTCATCGTCGATATCGACAAAGTTACCAGATACATCAAGACTGAAAGCGACATCTTCATTTGTCGAGAGATCAAGAATATCCGTCGACGACATTAAATCGTCAGTTCCAGTGATCGTGATTTCCACTACCGTTGAATCAGTCGCACCCGCGCTACTTTGTACTTCATACGAAAACGTATCTGTGGCTGTCTCACCTGCCGCCAGATAGTTGAAAATATTCCCAGAGTCGTACGTAAAACTACCGTCTGCATTTACGTCTACACTGGCACCACTGGCAGACAAAGCATCAAAATCAGTCACGAATAGCTGAGTTATCGCATCGTAGTTGGATTGAATCTGTGCATTTGAAAGTAGTGACTCGTAGAATCGAAACGCTCCAATCTCTCCTTCAAACGCGTTTACTGCACCTCCATCGACGTAAAACGAATTCTCAGCGCCTCCCAATGCAAAAGCATCACCTGCATCGAAAGACCAGTACAAACTGTTGTTGAAAATGAATCCGCTTTCAAGATTGCCATCAACGTAAAGATCCGCCTTCACATCATTGTTGGTTCCGGATCCATCATTAGTGACGAACTCCAATTGAACGGCTATCTGAATGAATGGATTCGATGGATTCGCAAGTTGCGCCGAAATATCGGCCGTTGTGACTTGGAATGAATTTCCTGCATAGTAGTACAACTTCAGCTCTGTTCCATCCAACTCAAGAGAAACTCCCGTGTTGAAACCGCCAATGCCACCAGTCTCGAAAATCAGTTCTTTTCCAACGGCGTCCGAAGGTCTTACCCAGAACTCAAGGGTTGCATCATCAAAGACAGGAAAGCCAGGAAGCGAATTAAATGAATCTGGACTTATGACTTCCCCGGTTCCGTCAAACGTCAACGCAGAGACAATTCCGGGCGTGTTATCAACTGGACTTGTGAAAACATTGGCTCCAATCGGCAGGTTGTAGCCTGATTGGTTGGACGCATCATTCCAAGTTGCACCTTGATTTCCGATGTGCCCTTGGTAATCCAATGTCGCGCCTTGAACGATGTCTTGAATGAGCAGGTCATCGTTCGCCCAGACACCTTCTGAACCGTTGACAGTCAGAACGGAATCTTCAATAGCGTTGTATGCGTCCGGCTGGGCAATCAATGATTCAGATTCAACACTGTTGACGAGCGAGATCCCCTGGAACCGCTCATCGTTTGTACTCAACCCAACATCATTACCTTCAAACAACAACGTTGCATTGGCAGTGGTTTGTCCAGTAACTTCTGTCTCGGTAACATTCAACGAAAAAACATCGTGAGGTCCAACCGAAACACCATTGCCGCCCACAGTTTCGTTGGAATCCAGGGTCACCCAAATGGATCCCTGACTAAGTGTCGTTCCACCAATGACGGCGTCATCTTCCAGTAGCTCAAGGCCAGTGATTTTTGCATCGTCAAAATCTAGATTTGTGCTCCCGCTTCCCTCGAGAAACAAAATCTTCGCGTCTGTATCCGTGGTGCTCGTTGCACCAAAAGAAGTTGTGTTGACGAGCACGCCATAAATATTGTCGTGCTCAGAACCGCCAGAGTGACTGGCCAGAATCGTGCCTGCCCCAAGCGTAATACCACCGACGACAGTCTCTTTTTCAACTAATGTGATCGCATGGATGTTGAATGAATTTGAGCCATCATGCACGGCTTCGTCCAGAAACATCGAGTAGGTTCCGGCGGAATAGTCGTTCGCAACGGTTGGCCTGAACAGCATGATGTCCTGACGGTCAGCGAAAACACCGCCAGCGAAGGTGTGGTTCGCTTTTACTGAAAACAATACATCGCCTCGCCGTACCGCCGTATCACCGACGAACACCGAATCAGAGTTCACGACATGCATCGCTCGGATTTCACCCGTTGGATGAAAACCAGTCAGTTCAAAATTGCCAGCAGACGTGGCAAAATCTGGCTCAAGCTGAACACCCGGATCCCCCAACTGAACCACCTCTGATGTCGTCCAAGACAACCCGCCGTTTGAACTTCCATTGTCCTCAGTCCCAAACCAAAGCGCCGCGTCCCCGCCAGTGACTTGGACTGCCAGCGTGTGATGCCAACTGGCTTGAATTGCACTAGAAAGAATAATGTCAGATGACAATTCACCATGAACGTATTCGAGATCCCAGTCACCACCTAAGGACTCATGTCCCGATAGGTCACTACTGGCCGCCACATCAGCGTCCGTCAATTCTGCCAACGCGTCGACGAAATCGAGTCCGACTTGAGTTTGTGTTAGTTCGCAGCCATAGAATAACAGGTCAGCATCTGCTGATAGTGAGCTGGCCCAACCAGAAATTTGATCACGATAAACCTCTAGCGAATCCGAGTTAAGTTTTGTGTTACCAAACTGCAACTCGCCATCGCTACCATGCGTTATGAAGTGCACGGACTGAAGGTCGGTAAAGTTGGCCAATGTGTTTGTGATCGCCTCGATCCCGTTTTGTTCAGAACTCAAGACAACGATTTCTACATTGCGATTGACGTCCCAAGAAATGGAGTCGATAAGCGATTGGTAGTCTTGCACGTCCTCGGTGACGAACAGGATTTCTTGGATAGAGTCTGTTTCACTTGAAAACAGGTCATTCGAAAGTAGATCATTGCCCAACAAATTGTCTGCGGCCAACAAATCTTCCAATACAGAGAGTTGGACAAAACTTTCATCTGCCTGTTCGCTCCAATCAAAATCCTGTGTCTCAACGAACGTGTGTTCTACTGACTGCGAATCAAATTCTGTATTGATATCGGGTTCAACGGAGCTGAGGTCCAGAGGCACGGCGCTGTAAAGAACTCTCGGTTCGAGTTCCGAACAATTGATATCGCAATCGTTCTTCGGATCGCATTTGTATGAGCGCAAACCTTTTTTCTTTTTCGTTTCTTGGAGAAGAAAAAAGTTATTCAAATGTGTGTGTAGTTTTGAAAACATAAAGGCTTGGTCGCGATCTTCGCGCATTTCCGGACACTAAAAAATCCATGATGGACTGTGAAAAAATAGCTTTTTATCGGGGTAAAGCAGCGGAAAAGCGCATAATTCCCAATCTTGCCTTCTCGGATAATCGTTGCATTCGGAACGGAATACAGAATCTCTTCCGGTCACAAAATGGCTGGAGAGGTGCGAGAAGTTGCGAATTAGCAACGAGTTATGCGTCATTTAGATGAAATCCCTCAGCCGTGGGACGAAGCAAACCCTGCGCTCAAAACAAAGGACTTACAACCATAACGGTTGTAAGCCCTTTTTCCTCACCAGCTGTATCGGATCTGAAACGCGTGCCGCGGACGGGATGGCGCTGAGCGGTCTGGGTTAGGAAACTCGCTCAGGAAAGTGCGATCTCAGTTTCGACACTGGTTGGTGGACTGAAATAAATCATTACAAACGGCTGTCCCAATCACTGATCGGAAGATTGATTTTTAATGATGTCGACCAAGGCTTCCTTGGTTATCTTTCCAGAAACCGTTTTACTTGGGAAAAGCAATTTCGGGACATCTCCCGCACCAGATTTCTTGTAAATCTCAATTTGTTTGGATATATATTTCGCAGAGAGCTCGTTTACCAATTCGAGTTCCAATTTTTCAGGCCCGACCAATTCCGTCGCTTTGGCTTTCGCATCGGCAAACGCTGGGGCGGCTGCTCCAGCAAACATCCAGTCGTGAAATTCCGCGAACTTCTCCCGATCCGCTCGCCACAGAGCGACACTCAGTCGTGAAAGCTCACATGACTCGGCGTGACGAGGATCTTCTTTTTTGACCGCATCATTGCATTTCATGTTGAGCGGCACCGAGATCGCGACAATCGCAACATCGTCGCCCAATTCTTGCATCGCGGATTTGACAACCTGGTGATTTTCACGGCAATGCGGACAGGTATAGTCAAACATTTCAATGAAGACAGTTTTGGATTTTGCATCACCCACCATCGGCCATTGATTGATATCAAGTTTGACCTGACCGCTAGATACCGACAACACACGACGCTGGGGTTGAACCGCCGTATCGTCTTGTCGCCGCTGCAGTGTTTCCGTTTTTTGTGTTTCCGTTTTTTGTGTTTCCGTTTTTTGTGTTTCCGTTTTGGCAACACCTGTTTTCTCAGTCTCCGATTCCTGAGTTTTCGTTCCTTCTGTTTCCTGTCTATCCTGGGTTCCTACTTGAAGCATGCCTGTGGCCAACATAGGAGATTGGACAGCCGACGTTAGAAAACCTGATGACAGTAAATCTAAAACTTGCGATCTTAAAACGTTGGTTGTTTGATTAGAATCGCTCGCAGAAGGTGCTTCGAATATTCCTGTTGGCGAAACTGGATTTTGGGAGTGGTCTTCGATTTGAAACGTGGCAGGTTGCTCGGCCATGACCTGTCCGGTTGCTAGAACTAGGACACTCAAGAAACTTAAAACAGTTAACATTACTTTTCTCCAAAAACCGAGGGGAAGCGACCACCACGCTGTGATCGCCAACACAAGCCCGCATCCATGTGCGGCCAAACAAAAGCTGCACAAGTGGTTGACGATGACGACTTGCAAAAAGATGAACCAAACCGCTGCCATTCCGGCTGCGACTGATCCGAATGCCAATACGTTGGTTGCGACGCGAATTTGCTTGCTGTTCTTTCCAAACAGAATCGTTGCCAAACAACCCAACATGGCGAGATACAAAAACATTGCCGGCACGGCGACGGGAACGCCAGCAGCCAACGACCACTTACTTTGCAAAACATGATCGCAACTGAAAAAACTTCCGCCGCCGCATCCGGCAATCTTTGACGACGACAGGCCAACCCAACTTAAATAACTGGTGAAACCAAGACCAACACCCGCCACAATCGCCATCGCCCAGTTCATTACGTCAGATCTAATAACGAGCTGTTTGCGTAGATTGCGAATTTCACTTCGCTGATCCCTTGGCAGATTTAACTCTGCCGCGTTTGGCAAAAAAGGCCAAACTTGTGAATCTGATAAAAACGGTTTTCCGATGTTGCTCATGACATACCCCTTGTCTGAAAAGACGGTTTGGTTCTGGCCTGTCAACGAATCTTCAAAACTTGTAACGAAGGGGCCTTTCGCAACTGCTGTGCCAATCCAAGATCACAACTTTCGAATTCCACTGAAAACTGCGATCACAAACCACAGTTTTTTGGGTCTAGAATTTCGTCTTCGCTCGTTTTTAATTCGAAACAACTGTCTAAAATTGCTTTCAAAAAAACGCAATCTGACTAGCTTCAATGCACGCTGGAACGAATTGCGTCATAGAATTGGAACACCGCGACTTTGACAATTTGGATCATTGAAATGTGCTGAAACGCTAAACAGGAACTTACTTTTTAAGCAACGAAATGACTCGTCCAAATCGAAACGGCCAACTTTAAGAGGGGTGCTAACTCAGCAGGAAAATTCCTGGAGGTGAATGACTTTGGAGATATTGGTTACAAAACCGCGCAACCCGTTTTAATTTTGATAAAATATCAGTGGAAAGATTGTGTTGGTTAATTGCGAACCAACTCGATTTAACATCTGCCAAAACTGCCCTACACCGGGCCACTTCCCAACGAAATTGAAATCAATTCGCAACGTTTTGGAATTTGTGTCGTGAATCACTTGCTGGAAATAAATTCAGCGTTGTGCGCGTACATTCTTGGGAGAAATGAATGCCAACCATATTGGCTGTAGACGATGATCGCTCTGTCCTGCAATTGATCGATGCATCTTTGATAGAGACATCGACTGTTCTGACGGCAGAAAATGGCGCTGATTCTCTCTCCATCATCGAGAAAAGTTCGCCCGATGCAATTTTGCTGGACATCAATTTGCCAGAGACGTCGGGCTTGGAACTGATTGAAAAAATTCATTCCATTGACGCTCGAATTCCAATCGTGTTCATGACGGTTTCCGACTCAAGCGATGTTGCGATCGAAGCGATCCAGCGTGGTGCGTTTGATTTTTTGACCAAACCCCTGGACATCGAAACCATCCAAGACGTTGTCGAACGTGCGTTGGAAACGCGGAAAATGCAGATCCCCGTCGCCGTCCAACCAGAAACAGAAATTCCTACACAACAGGATTCTGATTCTGATTTGATGATCGGCAAGAGCCCAAAAATGTTGGAGGTCTACAAAGAGATTGGCCGAGTAGCGTCCAAGGACGTGACCGTTCTGATTTGCGGAGAAAGCGGTACCGGAAAAGAACTGGTTGCCCGAGCGATCTACCAACACAGCGATCGCAAAGAAAAACCATTCCTCGCCGTCAACTGTGCAGCCCTCACCGAGACACTCCTCGAAAGCGAGCTGTTTGGGCACGAGAAGGGTGCCTTTACAGGTGCGGAGGAAAAACGAATTGGCAAGTTTGAACAGTGCTCTGGCGGGACAATTTTTCTCGATGAAGTCGGCGATATGTCGCCGGTGCTACAAAGCAAAGTCCTTCGGCTTCTACAGGAACAAAAATTTGAAAGAGTCGGTGGACGCGAAACAATCGAAACCGACGTTCGCATTATTTCTGCAACCAATCGTGATTTGGAATCGATGATCGCAGAAAATGACTTCCGGCTCGATCTCTATCACCGTTTGAACAGTTACCGAATCAACTTGCCACCACTGCGTGAAAGAGAGAAGGACATCGAGCTACTCGTTCAGTATTTCCTGAAACGAATTGCCAGCAAATTCGATATTGAAAATCAAGGTATCTCTCCTGAAGCAATGAGGCGCCTGCGAGAGTTCACTTGGCCTGGAAATGTTCGTCAACTCCAATCGGTACTTAGGCGTGCGTTGTTAAAGTCAACGTCTCCGGTATTGGTGCCTTCTGCATTGCCGGATCAACTGGGAGAAGACCAAGCAATTTCGCTTGCGGCAAAAACTGGTACGCCGATGGAGTCACTTAACGGAACGCAAGCTTCAACAGTAACTTCAACAGCAACTTTCGAGCCCGCCAACGCGTCATTTGATTTTGCCAGCCGAGGCAGCGCAAAAGCTCCCAGCGATTTACAGCCGTTCCTCGACAGGCTCCGCGAAGCTGATACCCGGGACCTTTACCAGGAGACCCAAGAGTTCATGGAACGTTATTTGCTCTCTAGAATTTTAAAAGAAAATCAAGGTAACCAATCAAAAACAGCAGACGAGCTCGGCATCAGTCGCGGTCGGTTGCGAAACAAGATCAGGGCCCTTGGAATTTCGATTGAGCAAATCGTCGAACTTTGATTCGCAACCACCCACTGGAACTACGCCTTGCTGCCCAACAGAACGCTGGATCCGGTTGACCGACCTGTCGTGCCTAATCGCTGGCATCTTGCCACCAACCAACAGAGTAACTCGACAACATGATCCATGACTTGGAACCAGACGCTCGAGGGGATGCATTGCACCATGCTGAAGCTCCCCCAAATAAAAACGCCCAAGCTAGTTCTCGTGTGACCCCTCGCGTGATCCCTATCCGCATCAAGCTTTTGTCTGCGACGCTTGTGTCTGGTTTGCTTGCAATGCTAATCGTTGTCGCTGGACTCTATTGTATGCTGCTGTTGAATCAGCGGCTTGAAGAAGTTGTGAAGGTCGCGTCTGAGAAAGTTCGACTGACGCACTTATTACAGCAGGACCTCTCGTCTGCATTGCAGCTTGAACGAGCTATGCTTCTTGCAACGAACAAGAAAGAGTTTGGTCCTCTGTCACGGGCGACCAAAACAACTCTCCAATCCATCGACAATCACGTTGGACAACTTCGGAAAGTTTTTGAACCGAAGAATCAAATTCAACTGGATCAATTCATCGAGTCGTTCGAAAAGTGGAAACAGAACCACTATGAGTTTCGCGAAAACACGGGCCTGGATGCTCAGTATCAAGCTCGCGAACTTTCTCTTGGCTTGGGAGAATCATGCATCAACGAATTTGAGCTAACAATCAATGGCATGATCTCAACGATCGCAGCGCAAGCCGAAACGCGCCAACAAGCTGCGCGGGATTCTCAGGCAAAAACTGGAGCGAACGCGTTGCCAAAACCGGAGACGAAAGAAACAAATAGCGCAACCATGGCTCCAAGCCTGTCAAAAGCCGCAACAACTGAAACAGAAAGATCAAAAACTGAAAATCGCCAAAACGAAAACCCAAACACTGCCAATGCGGACGCACCGAAAATAGCAAACAAACCTGCTCGTAAAACAGTCGCAGAAGCGACGAAAACCACCCCGACACCGCAGCGATCTTCCGCAACCGTCGCTCTTAAACCGGCGACCGGCGAGACTGACGACATACACCATCTGATAAGTTTTGCCGATGAAACGCGCGCCAAACTTCGGTTGCTGACGACCCTACGTAGTCACGCGTTCAAGCTTCAACGCGCGGAAAAAAATCTGATTTTGCAAGCTTCCGATGGCGTCGAGGTTGCGACCCAACAAACGATAGATCCGCTTTCCGAAAGCATCGCGTCTCAGATTACGATTTTGAAGAACAGGCTCAATGAAAAAGAGCTCTCCACTTTTTCGATGGCCGAAACACAGTTGCAAAAATTCATTGCAAATAATCAAAACGTACTTGAAGCCCTTCAAACAACCGCCAACAATTTCAAACACATCGCGGCGCGAGGCAAACGCCCTAAACTCGTCACGTCATGCAGCAACCTCGCGAATCAGATGATCAACCACAGCGAACGAGCGATGGAGAACTACGAAAAAGAAAGCAAATCACAATACCAGTTCTTTCGGGTTTGGTTGTTGGCACTCAGCGCGATCGCAGTTGGAACCAGTCTCGTTATTTCACTTTGGATCGGAAACGGTGTGGCAACGAATGTTCGGAAACTTCACACCTATGCAAAACAAATCCATTTGGCGAAAGACCTAACGCGTCCGGTACCCGATGTTTCCAACGACGAAATTGGCGAACTGGCCGTCGCCTTCGATGAAATGAGAGTCTCGCTTTTGCAACAGAACAGCCAACTCGCCACGCTAAATGAAACCCTGGAACAAAAGAATGAAGAGATGGAGCAGTTTGTCTACTCGGCATCACATGACCTAAAATCACCACTCGTATCATGCAAGGGATTGGTTGGCCTGATCAACGAAGACATCGCTGACGGTGAATTCGAAGAAGTCGTCCATTCCGCAAATCGACTCGCCGGCGTGACCGACAAAATGAGCAACACGATTGACGACCTTTTGACATTCAGCCGTCTGGGACGTGACCGCCTGCCCCTCCAACCGATCGATATGAACGCGTTGATTGAACAACTTCGTGAAGAATGGGAAGACCGTTTCGAGGACTCAGGGGTCACGCTTCGAGTGGATAAATACTTGCCAACTATCCAAGCCGACCTGATCGCTGTGCGTCGTGTTTTTGACAACTTGATCGGCAATGCGGTCAAGTACGCAGGCGACGTGCCCGATGCGACGATTGAAATTGGGTCACGAAGAACGGGAAGCAAAATTGAATTCTTTGTTCGCGACAATGGCCCCGGAATCGAACCACAGTATCACGACAAGATCTTCGGACTGTTCCAACGGCTTGATACCTCGAAAACTGGAACGGGAATCGGATTGGCGTCTGTTGCGAAAATCATGAGACAACATCGCGGTCGAATTTGGGTTGACTCTCGCCTAAACGAGGGCGCGACTTTCTGGGTAAAATTCCCAGTCCCCACCGCAGAACCCTCCGACTCTATCTAGCTTTCCTCCATCCCTGCTTGAATTTCAACCTGATGAAGCCTCCTTTAACTTTTCTTTTAGTCGAAGACGATGACACGCACGCGCACCTGATCACGCGGAGCCTTGCGAAGTCTGAAATTGATAACCGTGTTTTTCGCGTCAACGATGGGGCCAAAGCAATTCAATGGTTACAGCAAGCCGGA
Source organism: Mariniblastus sp. (assembly GCA_045105295.1). GTDB lineage: Bacteria > Planctomycetota > Planctomycetia > Pirellulales > Pirellulaceae > Mariniblastus. Next base: position 28,840 of record JBGCDK010000039.1, on the reverse strand, counting down.
GAGTCTTCGGATCAACCGCGACCGGACGTTGTATTACTTGACTTGAAGCTGCCAAAACTTGACGGGCATGAAGTGTTGATGGAAATCAAATCGGATCCTGGCCTACGAAAAATTCCAATCGTAGTCATGTCGACTTCCAATTCCGAAGTTGATCGAAATAAAGCTTACGAAAACCACGCCAATAGTTACGTTGTCAAACCAACTGATTTCGCCCAGTTTCGAAAACTGATTAACGACATCTGCGTTTATTGGGGAGTCTGGAATCAACTTTCGGAGCAAGAATAATTGGTTGGAAAAATACTCTTAGTCGAAGACAACGAAACCCACGCACATGTGGTTTGCCGCCTACTGCGCAAAATTGCCCGTAACAATAACAACCAACCCAACACCGCCTTTCACTTGGGCTCTGTCGAACAAGTGACCTCACTATCCGAAGCCATTGAAAGGCTTTCTGGTTCAAAATCAAAATCCCCAGGCGTCGAACACTCGGCTGGTGAAAACCGAAACAGCGAGAATCGAGCCGGTGCAAACAAAGCCGGTGACAACTTAGAAGCTGAATACTCGAGCGTGCTGTTGGATCTAAGTTTGCCCGACAGCCCAATCCATGAAACCCTTGGACGAATCGTCACGCAATTCCCTGACGTTCCAGTGATTGTTTTGACTTCGCTCAACGATCTGGATTTTGCTGCCAAAGCCGTCCAACAAGGTGCACAAGATTACCTAGTCAAAACGGACCTTAGCAGTGAAGTGCTTGAGCGCGCGATCCGCTACGCCATTGAACGGAAACGGACGCAAGTTGAATTGCAGGTGTATGCGGCTAAGCTCGAAGAAAGCAATCGGCATTTGGAGAGTTTTGCCCATACGCTGGCGCACGAGATTCGTTCTCCGCTAACCGTTGTTTCGGGCTGCCTCCAATTGGTTGACGATATGAGCGCGGATAAAATTGACGCATCGACGCGCGAGACGTTGGCCGACAGCCTGCAAGCCATTATGGGAATAACAGATTTGGTAGAGGAGTTGCTTGAATTTTCCCAAGCTAACTCGCGGAGTGCCGACGAATTTGAAACAGTCGATTTAGAAGTTGTCTTTTACCACGTATACTCCGTTTTAAGACCGGAACTCAAGCAAGCCAACGCAACGATCACTCATGATCCGCTTCCGGCAATCGCTGGTAACGAATTACAACTCAGGCATCTATTGCAAAACTTGATCGGCAACGCGATCAAGTACCGAGGCGAGGCACCGCTTCAGATTCATGTTGGCTGCGAAGCATCCGAATCGCATTGGACATTCCATGTTGCCGACAACGGAAAAGGCATCGCTGACGCTGATCAAGAAAAAATCTTTCGCGCTTTTACGAGGCTGGAGTCAGCAAGCGATGTTTCTGGCGTGGGGATTGGACTGGCTTTTTGTCAACGGATTGCTGAAAACCACGATGGTCAAATTTGGGTCGCAAGCCAACTGGGAATCGGCAGCAAGTTTTTCTTTGCCTTGCCAACGGCTAGCGCAAAGACACAGGTGCAACGGCCTTAGCAGCGTTAGTGTCGAGGCTTAAACAGCCAGATCGAATCAAAAACAGAACTGCACTGCTGGCTCATTCTTTGAGTTTGCCTTCAAACACGGATGACCAAGTTCCTTCCGCGCTCAAAGTGAAATAGCAAAACCAATTTTCAACTTTTGGATCGAACGAAGGAAGCTTAATCGTCTGCGAGTGAGTTCCTTTGTCATCCCCGGGTTGAAGCCTGTAAGCCGGAATGCACCAAACCAACTCGATTTGATCGCCTTTGGCGGGACGGTAGATAGAACCCTTATGCCGATGGGCAGTGATTCCATGAAAGTTTTTGTCATTGGGAATGTTGGGAATATGCAAATCAGTCTTGCCGGCAGCATTTACCAAATCACTTCCTCCCAGCGGAAAACAAATTTCTCTGTCCGTTAAATTGCAAAACTGAAACTGGATCCACTGCTGATTACCTTCCCGTGGCGAACGTTTGAGACTTTCAGGTTTGGCGCCCATCGGTTTTAGAACCGCGCCCTCAAACCGCCCCACCCAGGTGTTGTCTGTTTGTAGTGTAAAAAAGCAATTCCAAGCGTCGGCTTCGACATCGAACCATGGAAGCAGCATTGAGTCGCGAGAGAGTTTGGCAGGATCGCTGGGCCTTTTCCGATCCAAATTAGAGTCAAGCGGATCCTTTCTTTTCCACCAAAGAAATTTGGCGGAAGCATCGAGCAATATCTCTGGCGTGCAGTCACCTCGGCTAGAAACCTCGCCGTAACCGTCTCCGTTTGCCCACACCCGGCTCGAACTAGCCACCCGACGAGGTAGGTGCAGCGAATCGACCCAAACCGTATCATCTGTAACGTTGCTGAAATCAAAAGAGAATGCACGACTCTCGTGAGGAGTTTCTTTTTCGTCCTGCGTAGATTTCGCCTGACTCTTTGCTGACTCAGTTTTCGATTGCGGGTCGCCGAGATTGATTTGGTACACCAGCCCGATACTAGCACACGTTACTAAACACATGGCAATGATTGTAAGCCAACGCATTGTTCCCCTTTTCCTGAATTTTACTCGCCCAACGTCTTGCGGCCTTCGCAATACCATCCCGATCGGATCACGTTTGTGTTTGCGAACGTAGATTGAACCACGTGTGCCATCATCAATCAACGAGAGCCTCGGTGACCATCAAAAAACAACGATTCATTTCTATTTCCATACTGACCAGAGTTAAACACTGATTTGGTTACCAGTTAAACGTTGGCGGACCTATTTCTCCTATCGCAATCCTACTGTTGCAAGGCTAGAACATCGTGTTGGGAAGGTAACGCCCAAATAATTGTTTAGGATTACTTGTATGCGAATTGGAATTGTCGGAACAGGCATCGCGGGCCTCACCGCGGCTTGGCAATTGCGCAATTCAGGTGCCAAAGTAACGGTATTCGAAACGCGACCCAAATTGGGGATGGACGCACATTCGATCAGTTTTGAGTTGAATCAAAAACTTGTTCGAGCCGATGTGCCGTCTCGAATGTTCAACGCGGACTTGTGGCCAAACTTGGCAAAGATGTATCGTGAAATTGGCGTAGAGACGTGCCTGGTCGACCCTTCCAAGTCATTTTCGTTATTGGGCAAACCGGCGTCATTGCAAATTGGGGCCTCGTTTATTCCTGACTCTGTGGCCAATTTATTGCTGAAACCATCAGCCCGTCAGATTTTCAAAGACATCGCGCGGATGATGCTGGCTGCCCCAAAGTATCTGGAAACTTATTCTGCAGAGTCAGGCGGTTCGAATGCCACCTTTCACACGATGGGCGAGTATCTTTCCGCCAACAATTATTCCCAACCTTTCATTTACGAATTCCTCTACCCTGCCCTGTCGTCGACTGTTTGCACCTGCTCGTACGCCAGCCTCGATGAGTACCCCGCGTCGACGCTGCTGTCTTCGATGCAAAATTTGACAAGTCCCAACAGTTTACTGAGAACACGTTTTGGAACTCGTGACGTTTTGGACCGACTGGTCGGAGCGGAGGTATCGGAAGACCGATTCGGTAAAGTCGTTGAAACTGAGAATCAATCAATCCACTTGGGAACTTCCGTTGATTCAGCTCGACAATCCGAAAACGCAGTTCACTTGGCGACCAATAATGGCGATCAGTTTGAGTTTGATCATCTCATCGTTGCGACACAGGCGAACTCTGCTTTGAAAGTCGTCGACGATCTTTCAGCGACGGAAAAAAAAGCACTTGAGTCTTTTCGTTATGAGAACATTTCGCTGGTCGTGCACACAGACAAGTCCCTGATGCCATCTCGGAGAAAAGACTGGTCAACATTCAACATGATTAGCAATCCGGTAAAAAGTTCTGCGATGTGTTCGATTTGGATGAACAAGTTTTATCCGGAGTGGCGATCGGAAACTGAGGAAGAAAAAAATTCGGACTTTAATAACGCCGTTTTCCAAACCATCATGCCGATCAAAGAAGCCGACGCAACGTCCGTTCTTTGTCATTCGGAAATGCAGCGTCCAACGGTCGATAAAGAATCGGTACGTGGCATCCAACTACTGGACGAGGCCAGGCGAAAGCCGAACAGGCGCATTTGGTTTTGTGGCTCTTACGCGAGCCTTGGGATCCCACTGCTCGAAAGCGGTGTCGTTTCTAGCAACAAGGTTGTTAGTGAAATCATTGACGCCGAAAGCCTGAGACTGGACTCTGCTTTCAATAAATCTAGCAACGCCTAACGCGGGAGGTCTCGCATCACATTTTGATCAACTGAAAATTTGCTGAATCGATTGACTTAGCAGATTTGCGACCATGCGATTCAACGCAACAACTAGACCTTCTCGTCTGCCTGACAGACCCAAATGATAAAAAGACTCGCAGCAACATCTGCTACGAGTCTTTTCTAATTCAATCTGGCCAAGGCAAATTCAGCAGCGGTTCGCAAACACTTTATCGGCGCAAACTGTCGCCTGTCCGCTTGCGATGCGACTTGATCTGCTGGTGAGAATTTGGCAGGCCCTCGGTATCAACCGACTGGCCGACCGATACGACTTTCCAACCGTCTTCCCATTGATCGTTGGCATTTTTCAGCCGTACAATCTGGTGCGGTTTGGCAAATTGAATCGGCAGGTAACTAACCATTTGCGCAGAGCGATCGTTGCCAAGTTCACGTCGGAGGCCACACTGTCGGTAAATGTTTTTTTTCGTCATTTTTGGCTCCTTTCGAATGCGATCGCCAATTGTGTTGCTGGTTTACTTCACCATGAGGACAGCGGCCAACGGGACAGGTTCACCTATCCCTATGAAAGTGCAAATCCTCAGCCCATCAAAGTGCGCAAAAAACAAAAAAGGCGGGCCAGGATAATCACCCTGACCCGCCGAAATAATGTCTCGCACGATCAACCTTGTCGTCATCGAAGTGACCTACATGATTGAGAAATAGTTCTCACAAGCAAAATCAATTGACGTTTCTGTCAACACTTTTGGCTGTTTCAGGTACTTGCAGTAGTTTGTCACCTGAAGTAGCAAGTCACGTGGGTGACAGTTTCGCAGCGGGCGATTGGATGGCAAGTAATGCTTTTGAATCAAATACTGAATCAACTCTGGCTTCCATTCAAACTTGTGAATTTTACACATGATCTTGAATAGTTTGACAAAGTTCTCAACCGATGGGTTGGGCACTTCGATCTTGTAGGGAATACGTCGCAGGAACGCGTCGTCGACCAAGTCTTTTGGTTCAAGGTTGGTTGAAAACACAACCAGCTGATCAAACGGAACTTGGATCTTTTTACCGTTACTTGTATTCAAAAAGTCGTAACGTTTTTCCAACGGAACAATCCAGCGGTTAAGCAGTTCATCGACCGACATTCGCTGACGGCCAAAGTCATCGATTAGCAGCAAGCCAGTGTTGCTCTTCATCTGAACTGGAGCTTCACTGATACCTGTCTGTGGATTGTATTGAATCTCAAGATGTTCCATCGTCAACTCACCACCAACAACAATCGTTGGACGCTTAATACGAACCCAACGTTTGTCAAAACTTTGGCTGGCAAGAATTCCTTCGCCTTGTTCGGGCGGACATTCTTCGTGACTCATTGGATCAAACACGCGAACGATATCGCGGTCCATACTGATCGCACGTGGAATCCAAACGTATTTACCAAACGCGGCTGTGATTCGTTCGGCGATACTTGTCTTTCCGTTTCCAGGATAGCCAAACAAGAACATTCCACGGCCGCTGTTTACTGCTGGACCCAATTTGACCATCATTTGAGGATCGATCAAAAGATCGGAAAACGCTCGTTGCAGGTCTTCTTCACCCGGGCTTTGGTCATTAATCGTTTGAGCCGTCACGCTGGTGACGTAGTCGTCAAACGAAACCGGTGCAGCACCAAAGTAGGAACAGTAGTCCGTGTACTTTGTTGCTCTCGCTCGACCGACTTCAGTCAGCTTACAGATGTAGTCGTTCATGGCAGCCTGATCGGCATAGCCAAGCACTTGCTCTTGTTTTAGGAAAACAATTTGCTCTTCAACCAAGTGGAATGGCATACCGATTTGGTTGCTAATTGCTCGAATTGAGGCTTCACCTTTCGCCATCAAAAACTTACAAATCAGTTCTTCCATCATCGCTGACGAGACTCTTGATTCATGTAGCGTACGAGGTTCGGCCGGCATGAAACTTCCATCCGGAGCCTGATGAACCAGCGGTTGTTTAAGATCATCAACAGGATTCATTGAAGCAGATGAATCGGAGCTACCGCCTGCACCTGTCAATCCGTTGATTCGGTCAAGCAAAGCATCGATGTTGGCTGGAGACTCGGTTTTGTTTTCCATCGTAAATGTCTGTCTTTGAAAAGGTCGTGTGTTTGGCACCCTGGTTAGATGCTGCAGAAAATTAGGTTGCGAACAACCGACAGTCAAACTCACGTTCCGCTCACAGTGTCAAAATTCGTGTCTCTCCGAATGTGACGGTTGTCATGGCGTTTTTAGGGAAGGCCCGAACCAAAACTTCAGATTTATCGTTGCAATCTAATGATCATCCGCCCAAAGCAATCGCGGTGCGATGGTATTAATCCGCTGTCTGGCTGAATCTGCGTCACAAAGTTTGGTCTGAGGCTGCATTTGTTACGTTCAGGGGAAAATAAAAAAACTGGTCTATCGAATTAAATTCGAATCCGGCTCCGAGAAAACATGCAACGAACTGTGCGACCCACTATCATGGAAACGGGGTTAAAACCGTCATGGCGGCACGCAACTGCAACCATCGCCCCCTCATCACATCGGAGCTCACAACAACATGACCGAACACAATTCTCCTGATACAGCCACCATCGCTGGACCGGACGCCGAAGCCAGCCAAGAACTCAAACAAGTCATCAAATTTATCGAACAGGTTCGCACACGCGTTGGAACTGTCGTGGTCGGCCAAGACATCGTGGTCGAGCGTCTCTTGATCGCGCTGTTCACCGGTGGACACTTACTCCTCCAAGGTGTACCTGGCCTGGCGAAAACGTTGCTGGTTTCCGTTTTGTCGAAAACAATCGATCTTGAGTTTGCACGAGTGCAATTCACAATCGACTTGTTGCCGTCAGACATTCTCGGTTCAGAAATTCTGGATCAAAAAACCAATGAGTTCCGAGTCCACAAAGGCCCGGTCTTCACGAACCTGCTGCTTGCTGACGAAATCAACCGAGCCGCACCCAAAGTCCAAGGCGCCTTGCTCGAAGCGATGCAGGAACGCAAGGTCACCATCGGCGGCGAAAATTTCAAGCTTCCCGCTCCGTTTCTTGTGATTGCGACACAGAACCCAGTCGAGCAAGCCGGTACTTTCGAACTTCCTGAGGCCCAACTCGATCGTTTCATGATGTTGCATCGATTGGTCTACCCAACTCCCGACGAAGAAAAGGAAATCTTACGCCGCAACGCAAACCTTGGAATTCGCGTCGAAGGAAAAGGAGCCGTAGCTCAAACTGAATTCGACATGCTGGCCAACGAACCCGTGGGAAAAGGCGACGAGCTGATCAAAGCCATGCAAGCCGTTCAAAACGTCTACGTCAGTGAAGCCTTCATTGAGCACATCGTTGAGATTGTAAACCGCACTCGAAACCATCCAATGCTCGAATTGGGTTGCAGCCCTCGTGCCGGAATTTCATTAATCAAAGCATCCCGAGCACGTGCGTTGATTCGTGGCCGACACTATGTTGTGCCGGACGATCTATACGCACTCGCCGAAGATGTCATCCTTCATCGAATTCGCCTGAACTACGAAGCGCTAGCCGACGGCCACACTGGACCATCTGTCCTACAAAGTATCTTGAAGGAATTCAATTAGCCCGTCGATGACTGCCCAGCAACTCAAGTGAACGGGCGCGAAAAATCTGACGGGCGAGATTGAATCAACCAGTAATTTCAAAACGCCATTTTGCCTACTCTTTAAACTCTCTTTTCATCCACTCATTTCGAACGAAAAAGGAACTCACTCGTCGTGGAAGGTCAACTGGAATACATCGACCCGCTAGACTGGCGGCAATTCATCATTGCCATCAACAAGTTGGCGGACAGCTTCAACTATGGAACGGACAAGTCCCCGTTTCTAGGTTCGGGAGTCGAGTATGTTCAGTCTCGACGCTACCAATACGGCGATCCGATTCGATCTATCGACTGGCGCGTCACTGCGAGAACGGGAAAAGTTTTCGTCAAAGAGTTCGAGACGCCAAAACAGATGCCTTGTTATTTGCTCATGGATACTTCGGCATCGATGATTGTGAGTTCACAAAAGCGTAGCAAGTACGCCGTTGGTTTACACATCGCCGGAGGCCTGGCATTTGCCGCGCTGGATCGCGTGAGCCCTGTCGGTCTGATCACAACTGGATCCGATGAGTACCGCGTCGAGCCATCCCTGTCCAAAGACCAAGTCATGCAGTGGTTGCATCAACTGCGACGATATTCGATGCACCAGCAGACCATTCTCGGTCGACGGCTGAATGAACTCTGTGCACGACTGAAGAATCGCGCTCTCATCATCGTCATCAGCGACCTTCACGAACCTGATGCAATCGGCGCACTAAAACTGGCCGCCCAACTTCACGACGTTGTTGCAATACAACTACGAGACCCGGGCGAACGACAAATTAACGGCACCGGGTATTTTCGAGCGAGAGAGCCGGAAACTGGCAGAGAATTTGTAACGCACGGTCGCCGCGAATGGCATGACTACGATTTGGTTGCTCAAGAAATGAAGCGTTGCCAAATCGACCACCTTTTACTGGATACTGATGTACCCTTCGCCCACAAGATTCGTTGGTTCTTTAAAGCAAGAGGCATTCTTGGCAACGGAGCAAGGTAAATGAATCCTTTTTTGAAACAACTTAAAATGAAACGATCTACCGTTTCCTCAATGTCGATTGTGTTGTTGGCTTTTTTGTTTTTCGCTCCAGTGGAAACAAAAGCAAACACGCTAAGCCCGCCTCGCGGCGCAACCCATGACGCAGCTCAGACCGCGGACGAAAAAGCTTCTCACAACAAGAACTCCAATGACAACAAAGTCGACCAGGCTTCCGACGAAAAAGCCAGTAACCAACAAGCCCACCGCACAACCATCGGCTTTCCACGACTAATTTACCAACACGTAATCGCTGGCTCAAAAGTCGTTGCCAAACCAATCACAGACGACGAACCGATCGTGCTTCGAATCGTTGAAACATATCCTCACGGTTCCAACTTTCGTTACGACATTGAATACAAAGGGCTCGACCCCGGCACCTACAACTTGGCCAACTTTCTCACACGAGAAATTGGCGAGGAGCCAATCCCTGCCATCCCAGTCGTGATCGAATCGCTGCTAGGGCCTGGACAAGTCAAACCGACAGACCCGCTCAACGTGACCAGCGAGTTTCGAAGCTATTACCTTCCGGTACTATTGGTCGCCGCTGCTGGCTGGCTGGGCGGGCTCCTTATGATTTTGTTTTATGGACGCGGCAAAAAACTACGACCAGAAACGCATCAAGCAAAAATCACCGTTGCTGACCGGATGCGTCCTCTGATTGATGCTGCCGTCGCCGGCGAACTCAGCTCCAAAGAACAAGCCGAACTCGAACGCGTGCTTTCGTCATTCTGGAGTAAGAAACTTCGGCTGGGACATTTACCTGCAGATCAACTGAGAGAACATTTACGCAGCCATCCAGATGCCAGTGTATTGCTCAACCAAATCGACAACTGGCTTCATCGACCTTCCACCGACCCAACGAACCAAGTCGACATTAGTAAGATTCTCGAACCCTATCAGTCCGTCAATTACGAAGAAATCCAATAGGCCAAACGCGTGTCTTTATCGTTTGACAATCTGAATTCGATGACAACCAATGTGCAAATGTTGGTTGCTCAATCGTCGTGGATAAACAACATCTACTGGATTCCTAACGGGTTTAATCGTCCGTGGGTTTTGTGGTTGATGATGATTCCACTTTTGTTGCTCGCCTGGATTTGGATGCGACGTTCGCATGGCATTCCATTGCCGTTGGATCACAGCAACGCAGGAACCGGAGTCGTCACTCGAACACTGATCAATCTTGCTGAATCGCTCGCCCCAGTTTTACTTGGCGTCGTGATTTGGATACTTGCAGGACCTGTGATCCTTGGAAAACCAATCGAAAAACGGTCGGTGACCAACATTCAATTTTGCGTTGACATTTCAGGAAGCATGACAGCCAAGTTCGGCTCAGGCAGTCGCTACGACGCCTCGATGAAGGCCATCGATCAATTTCTTGACTTTCGAAAAGGCGACGCGTTCGGACTTTCATTTTTTGGCAACTCAGTTTTGCACTGGTGCCCTCTAACAACCGACGTGTCAGCCATTCGTTGTTCGCCGCCTTTCATGAGACCGGAATCTGTCCCGCGTTGGTTTGGTGGAACCGAAATCGGAAAAGCACTTTTGTCTTGCCGACAGTTGTTAATGGAACAGGCCGAGGGTGATCGCATGATCATTCTCGTTTCCGATGGCTCAAGCTCCGACCTATCCGGTGGCAACGATGCAGACATTGCCAGACGATGTAACGAACAAGGCATCAAAGTCTATGCGATTCACATTGCCGACTACGACGTGCCACCTGAGATCGTGACAATTACAACTCAAACTGGCGGCGAAGTTTTTAATCCAGGCGATCCGGAAGCACTGGCGTCCGTGTTCCAGAAAATTGACGCGATGGAAAAAGCCGAAGTCGAGCAAACGATTGCCGAGCAGCTAGATCACTTCGGGCCCTACACCGGAATCGGACTGGGGTTTCTTGGATTGCTGGTATTGTGCTCTTACGGATTGAGGTACACGCCATGGTAGCCACTGACTTTATTGCCGAATTCGTCACGTTTGGCGTTTTGATTGTGGCAGCCGGTGCCGAAGCCTTGCACATGCTACGCACGCAACGACTTGCAACACTCGCGTTCGGCACATCACGACGGCCCGCGTTTTGGGCGCACCTCGCACCGCCGCTGAGGCTGGTCGCAATCGGATCGCTTTGCTGGGGTTTGATCACTTTGATGCTTGCTCCACCGCGAACACACAATTCGCTGGAGATTGAATCGTCAAAACAGCGCCACGTTGTTTTGCTGTTGGATGTGTCGCCGAGCATGCGGTTAGTCGACGCCGGCCCCGAAGGCGACCTCAGCCGAACCACGCGCGGTGCTTCGATTTTGGAATCACTTTTTGATCGCGTTCCAATTCGACAATACAAACTAAGCGTCGTCGCGTTTTACAATGACGCCATTCCTGTTGTCGTTGACACGCGCGACCTCGAAGTCGTGAAAAATTGCCTTAACGATTTACCCATGCACTACGCCTTCAAAGGTAAAGACACGGACTTGATCAAGGGACTAAAAAAGGTCGCCGAGATTGCGAAACCATGGCAACCCGACAGCACCCTGTTGCTAGTCATCAGCGACGGTGACACAGTTCCTTCAACGGGAATGCCAAGCATGCCAAAATCCATCAGCAATGTCCTGCTCGTCGGCGTTGGCGATCCCGTCACTGGAAAATTCATCGCAGGAAAGAATTCTCGCCAAGACGTTTCGACACTGCGACAGGTTGCCGTGAGACTCGGTGGCGAGTTCCACAACGGTAATGCACAGCACATATCCTCAACCGTTATTTCCAAGCTGACCCAAAAAGTCGGAAAGCGCAGACTCGAAGACCTCACCAAACGCGAGTACGCGTTGCTGGCAATTACGATTGGTGCTGCGATTCTTAGTCTGTTGCCACTGCTATTACATTACTTTGGTACGTTCTGGCGACCTGGGGTGCGGCACTCCGCTTCGTTGGGGACATAAATTTGACGATTTGGCGTTATCACAAAAAAGGTTTCTGTTTTGCTGCTAATTCGTTACGATACTTATTTTACGAATTGAATTACGAGTAAATTTGACCAACTCAACACAGCACTTTTAGTCCTCGAAGAATCTTTTCTGGAACGAAGTGCTTGTCCAACTGACGGAGAGTGGAATGCGAATATTGCTGTTGGTGCTTTGGATGCTGATTCCGGTGGGGGCGTTCGCCTATCACCTGGGGCCAGGCCAAAGCGATATGAAATGCGACAAAGTTGCTGAGCTCCTTAAGGATGCCGACAATTTTGTACTGGAGGCCAAACGCGAGTGCACTCCAGAAGAAGCAAAAGATAGTTGGGCGGAAGCCGAAGCTCTTTACAAAGAAGCCCTTCAATTGCTTCCTGAAAAATCCGTAGCCACGCAACGCCGTGCTCGATTGGAATTGGCAAAATGCCAACTCAACAACAGTGGACTTCCATCCGCAAACGAAGACTTGAAAGTTTTGGTCAACGAGTTGATGGAAGACAAAGACGCAGACCCTAGTCTTCTTGCCGACGCACGAATGACGTTGGCCAATTCGCAGTACTACATTACGTGGTTGATGCGACTAGAAGGACGAACGGAATCTGACTGGGAACCGGAGATTACTTCTTCCCAACAACTCTATCGTCTATTGGCCGAAGAGGCAGAAGCCGCTGGCGACGAGCAATTGATTTCGACTCGCAAGTCTGATCTGGAATCGTCAGTGAAACTTGCCCGGATGGAAATTGGACAACTGCAAGGGCTTCCCTTGCCTAGCCAATGAGCTGGCTGAAATTCATCAAGCAAACGCGGTCGCGTTTCAAAGAAATCAGGCAAGAAGAAAAAAGATGCTCGTGGCGCAAGTGCCGGACCTCCACCAGACGACGGTGGAAGTTAATTAAAGAATTGGCAGTTATTGTTGTTAGCAGCAGATGATGAGATCTGTCTCGCCGACGACGTAGCATTCTGTCAAAGAGAGCAAAGAATCCGACTTAAACTTGCCAGTGGCTCTCGCCGCTGGCAAGTTTTTTTGTGTCATTCGAATCAAAGTCAGTCAAGCTCGCTGTTCAAAAGTATGAACGCCAAGGACTGCTAATAAAACAACACCGCCCGTCGCGCCGCATTTGACGATAATTCCGTTCGATGGAACGATTTCAAACCTTAGAATGAGCCAACGGACCTCCGATCGTTTCTTCTGGCTGCCAAAGTCAATTAGCTTCCCAAGTTTTGCTTTCAACTTGCAGCAAACTTCGAAACCGTCAGCCAAATCGACTATCATAGAGGAGGCGGTTTTCACGCTGGGCAACACCGTTTGCACCCCTTTTCGAATGACTAAGTTTGCTGGACTATCATGAAGAATCTTTGTTTCGTCAAATCAATGCTGACTATCTGTATCGTCAGTCTTTCATTCTCAAGCGGCCCCTCGACTTTGCTGGGGCAAACGGTTGTCCGAGCCGTTCGAATGATACCGGCTCAAATTCCTTCCAACGTGCCACCAGAAATTAGAGCGCAGCTCGAAGCTCAAATGGCCGCGCAAGCAGGCGTTGCTACGGCAGTTCCAACGCCAGCAGCGGCTGGTTCTGCAGAACCAACCGTTGATGCAAAAGCTGAGCGTGAAAGGAAACGTGCGGAAAGGCTAAAAAAACTCGCCAAGCTTACTTTCAATCGCTTGCCCTCAAAGATGCTTGAGACTTGGTATAAACCAGACGTTGACACGAACAACGTAGATCTACCACCGGCTCCAGCAAAAGCATTTTTGGACAGCGACGTTCGTTTTGACATGGCAGTTACCAAACTGCAAAAAGATTTCACCATGGGCGATTGGGATTCGATCGGTCAGTTTTTGAAAATGATTCCCGATGCCAATGCGAAAATTGTCTATGGACAAATATTAGCCGCTGCGACTGGATCCAACGCTCGCAAACTTCAAGGCGCTCAAAACGGAGGTCAGCGGCTGGACCCTCGTTCGCTGCAATCACAGTATTTGTCCTTCAACGACATCATGTCGATCGCAAAAATCGCTCCAGAGAAAATTGAAAAGGCACAAATCAGCCAGTTCAGCGCCGCGTTCAGCCAAGCCATCGCACGCGGAAACACTTCTGAAGACCTGATCGAAATGTTCGAAGCGGAACTCAAGAAAGAAGAACCAATTTTTGAGAAGCGTCAGATTGCAAAAATACTTTTTGGCTCGCAGCTTCCCATTCCCGCGGGCAAATTTTTGCCGGAGCTTGAAACTGCCAAAACAGAAAATGATCACGAGGCATTGAACCTGCTCTCGCGTCACTACCTGGCTCTGTACCAAAACGAAGAAGACAAAAAGAAGGAGGGACTTGAGCAGGCATGGCACGTGACCCAAGCGATTCTTGCCGCCAAAGACGTCGACAAAGACGAACGCAAAACAGCGTTGGCTCGTGCGGTGAAACTCTCTAACGAAGTCAGTGATGAGCTTGGCCAAAAATGGTTGAGCGATAGTTTTGTTGCTCAACCAGAAACTGGCATGGAAGTTCTCGGTGCGATTGGTGCAGACGCGTCTCAGTCACTCAAAACGTACGCGAGATCGGCTGAGGTTCGGCTCGAGCGATTGAAACTACAGAACGATGCCGTCTCGGCACTTATCAAAGAGTCAAAAGAAAACACGACGAAGTGGAAAGGCCAACTCGAATTGCTCGCCATGAACTGGCTGCGCGAGGCTGGAATTTCATATTCTGATGACGAGTCGACGCAGATGGGCCCAAACATGAACCGCGACGTTTATGGGAACATTTTCTACTACAACATGGGCATGTCTCGATCGCGCATGAACTCAATGCTATCGCCGATCAAGACTACAGAACTCTTGGAGATCAAGCCATCAGATGAGTGGCTTTCACTCGTTGACCCAACGTTGAAACCAAAATTCGACTCGATCACAGCTCAGTTGTATCTCAAAGTCTCCGAGCAGGACCTGGCGTTACCTTATATCGAAAAACTCGCTGCGACCCACCCCAAGAAAGCTGAAGATCTCGTCGACGAGTTCATCACCGTTTGGACGAAAAACCACAACCCGAACGATGACCGTCGACGCACGAACAGCTACATGTACATGTACGGATTCGAAAGTCGTGCAGAGTCAATTCCATTGACTCGTTCCAAACAACAGCGAAATCTTCAAGAGTTGGCCGAGATGGTCAAGCGCCTGGAAAAACTCGTTGGAAAAGACGTCGACGAAAAACGATTGGTCACCGCGTTCACTGTTTGCCACAGCACTGCTGAAGTCTACAAGCTCAATGAAATCGAGCGAGTGTTTGGCCCGATTGAAAAAATTAAGCCAGAAACCATCGCGTCACTTGCCACCAAAATGCGTTCCAATCTCGCGACGATGTGGCGTGACGCGCGGGTTCAAAAGGACAAGAAAACCAAACGCAAGAAAAAGGAAATCGAAAAAGAAGTCGTCGATGGTTACGCAGTGGCGCAAAAACTGATCAACGATGCCTTGAAAGAAAACACTGACGAGTGGAGCCTCGTTCGCACCAACGCAGAACTTTTGCACGATGAAAACAACTATCGAGCAGAACTAAAAAACAGCACCGAATTTTCACCGCGTCGTGCTGAGGCGATGAAGCTGTTCCAAAAAGCGGCCAATATGTATGTCAGCAAGGTCCCGGAACTCGAAGAAAAAGACTACTCCACAACCGCGTTTGAACAGTGGTACTACGCCAGTCTTGGCGCATGTGATCTTGGATTGATCACAAAGAAACATCGCGCTGACCCAAAACAAGCCGAATTGATCCGGGCAACCATCGAGCGCCTTCCATCCAAAGCAGCAGAATGGCACATGGCTCGTTTTGCGAACTTGCTCTTCAATCGAATGAGTAGCGTTAAACCTGAGTTGAAGCACAAGTATCTCGACATCGGATTCAAAATCGTCGGTGATCACAAGCAAGCCAAGGAAGCCAAAAAAGTTCACGACTATTACAAAGATCTTGTCAACGAAATCAAATTCGAAACAGTCATCGATGGTGATTCACGGATCGGCCACAACAAACCGTTCGGCGTTCATGTCCACCTTCGTCACACGAAAGAAATCGAACGCGAGTCAGGCGGATTCGGTCGGTACTTGCAAAATCAAAATACAAGCACGACTTTCTCATACAATTACGGGCGGCCAACGGAAGACTACCGTGACAAGTTTGAAGAAGCCATTCGCGATTCGTACTCAGAGCAGTTCGAAGTGCTTTCGGTCACTTTTCAAAAACCAGAAGTCAAATCCATCCCGGCAAAAGAAGACGGCTGGCGCATCACGCCATACGCCTACCTGTTGCTAAAGGCTCGAGGTCCTGAGGTCGACAAAATCCCACCCGCGAAACTGGATCTCGATTTTCTTGACACGTCAGGCTATGCGATATTGCCAGTTGAATCAGCTCCGCTACCGGTCGACGCATCGGAAATGAAACCGCGTCCGTTTCGGAACCTTAAAATCACTCAGATTCTCGACGAGCGTCAATCGACTGATGGAAAATTGATTCTCGAAATCAAAGCGGAATCCCAAGGTATCGTTCCTGACCTTGAAGAGATCATGACGATCGCGCCGGACAAATTCGAAGTCACATCGGTTGACGACCAAGGCGTTTCGGTTGCTCAGTTCGATGATGAAGAAACGCTGCCAACTGTCATGTCAGAGCGAAATTGGCTGGTTTCCTTGGAAGCCAAATCAGGCCTTCCGGCCAAGCCAAAAACATTCGATTTCCCAACAGCAGACACGGATCAATTGAAAGAAGTCGTCTACCAACGTTACGTTGACGCCGACCTAGCTTCTGTCGAAGGCACCGTCAATCTCGAAGAAAAATACGGCAAGAAAAGCTATGCGTGGATGATCTGGGCGGCCGTGGGCGCGTTGGTGCTTCTCACATTGCTGACCGGACTCACCGTCTGGTTGATGGCTCGACCCAAGAAAGAGAAACCGAAATCACGATTGGATTTCGACAACGAGCTTTCTCCTTTCGCAGCCATATCGCTGCTGCAGGAAATTCACGCCAACAACGGAATGAGTGAAGGCAAGAAGAACGAGTTAGCCGCCGCCATCGACCAACTGGAGGCCCATTACTTTGGCCAATCAGAAACCGCTGGCTCACCTGATCTAAAATCAGAAGTTAAAAAATGGGCCAAGCATTCCAAACTGGCTGTGTAACTCGTCCGCAATACTCGACAGCAATACGTAGTGGACGCAAAAACTGACGGGTAGTCTGGCGACTTAAAGCCACCTTAAAGCCACCATTGCTTGCGCACAAGAATTGAAAGGTTGGGACCAGCTTCGGTTGTTACAAAGCGGATTGATTTTGCCAGATGTTGCAGACAAACCTCTGATAAAGACGGCAACTAGCGGGAATGCACGCAAGGCTACTCGTGTTTGGCGAGCTCAAGATTCAGGAGGTGCAATTGCTCTTTTACGTCCACGAATTTTTCACTGATGACAGTGGAATCAGACGACTGGCAAGCCACTTCTAACTGACGGGCAGATTCGGAAAGCGCTGCCGCCCCAAGATTGGCAGCGATCCCGCGGATCCTATGGGCTGCGTTCCCTAACTGACCAAGATCGTTTGCTCTCGCGGCCACTTCGGCACCAACCACCATCTCGGGAACGTCCTCACGAAAGACTTCAACAAATTGCCAAAACAGCGTCGTGTTGTCGCCAATCCGTTTCAATGTCCCGCGAACGTCGAGGATGGCTGGGTCAATGCTTGTTGCGTCACCAACGTCTTCCCGAGTGTCTTTGTCAGGAATTCTGCCAGCGCCAACGAACGCCTCCTCTGAAATTTCACCCGAGTCATTGTCCACCGAACGGGAAACTAGCATTCGATTGATCAATCCGATCAACTGTTTTAGATCAATTGGTTTGGATAGACATTCATCCATTCCCGCAGCCAAAAACGACTCGCGATCGCGGCTTCCTGCATGCGCCGACAAACCAATGATTAACGGCGGTGTTGAAACCGATGTTGGCTTGCTCAGCGCGGGCGAATTTGGGTCAACCGAATTTGGGTCAACCGAATTTGGGTCAACTGAATTTAGACCAAGCGAATTTGGACCAAGCGAGTCTATACTGCTACCCCATTCAATCATGTCGCGGATTTGCTTTGTCGCTTCAACGCCTGAGATACCGGGTAGATTGACGTCCATTAAAACCACATCAACCGAACGCTCACGACAACACTCAACAGCTTCCTCGCCCGTCTCGGCGACAATCACGCCAAAACCATGACTCTCAAGCAAGTTTGAAATCAATTTGTGATTGAACGTGACGTCATCAACTATTAGCACGGAAGTTTTGATTTCGCTCACTGGCATCTTTTTGTCACATAAAGTTGAAGCGTCGCAATCCTGACTGGAACGAATTAAACCAACGATTTGTTGATTGGATTACGACATCGCTAATTAAAAGGCTTTCGAACTGTGGCACGTCATCTGCATTGATTGTTTCACCGTCAACATTGCTTGCTGCATTCCCATCAGATTCACAACGACGAGTGCCGCGGTTGACGGTGCGGTCACAGAGACAGCAATTGTCGTTCCAACTCACTGAAACGGGCCATGAATACTCAACTCCATTGTTACGGCGTAACTGACATCGGCTGTCGTCGGAAACAGAACGAGGATCAATATCTACTTTCTGGGCTGAACCATCCCATTGTAGCCAATGCGAACCATGAGCGTTCAGATTCCAGCTCGCTTGTTACCAACCAAACGATGCTAATGGCTGTTGCGGACGGTCTCGGAGGAAGAAAAGGTGGCGCGATCGCGAGTGAATTGGCCGTCGACTCCCTCGGCTGCTTTGCTCAAAAAAACGAAACTAATTTTCGCAAGACGCAATCGAAAAATCTTCAAAACCTGATTCGAAATGGGTTCGAAACTGCTGGACAAACGATTCGGCGTTTATCGGATGACCATCCTACGCGGAACCGCATGGCGACCACGTTGACGGCTGCTTTGGTGCGATATCCGGACCTCGTTGTCGGCCATGTTGGAGACAGCCGTTGTTACCTGTTCCGAAACAATCGACTGTTGAGGCTCACTTGCGACCACACCGTAGCGGAACTCTACCGCGAGCGGGGCGAGCTATCCAACGACGAATTTGAAAATTCGCCAATGCACCATGTGTTATGGAACTGCATAGGCGGAGACGAAAAAATGTTCAAAGTCGAGACGTCGACAACGAAACTTGAAGTGAACGACTGGATCCTTCTCTGTACCGATGGGCTGATCCGTCACGTATCCGATTCAGACATCTCAGTTCAAATCGCAAGCAGTCAAAGTCCTCAACAATTATGTAAATCACTTCGAGCACTCGCGATCGAACGCGGTGGCAACGACAACATTACGATTGTCGCATGCAACTGGAAACAACCTTGGGCAACCCAAGTGCAATCGGAACCCAACTGGAAGTGCCTCAAGGCGATGCCATTTAGCGAAGTATAAATTGCAGCTGGATGCAGTTAGAATTTTGATTGCTCCCAACAACTGACTTTGAATCTGGCCGATTCGATTTTTTTGATTCGAACATCTACCGAACAGCCGATAAAAAAAGCTCCCAACAAATAATCGTCAGGAGCTTTTATTCGTTCAGAGAACGAATGGTTCATCAGTGTCAGGGTGTGTATTAATAAAGTTGATGAAACCAACCACGTGCAAGTGAGGAGGAACTCGCACAATGATTCAACCAGCGTAACCGTTTCTCAAAAAAATTGCCAGCATGATTTAAGTTGAGTCACACTGGCGAAATCACTCGACTTTTTTGCAACTCATTTCACTTTGACTTTGTTAATGACTTCGCGAACGCCGGGAACGTTCCTCACGATGGACTGGGCTATCTGTGCCAAGTAAAAAGAATTGAGCTCGCCTCTCAAAACAATTGTTTCGTCATTCGCTTCACAGGAAACTTGCGACAACTGTGGATAGCCGTGCTGCAACAACGAGTCTTTTACGCGGTGCGCGAAATGCTCGTTCGTTTCAGTTTGTTCGAATAGAAATACGGACATACTTCGACCTTAAAAAATTGCGTTGAAGTAGAAGTTGGACAAAAGAATCCTGAAACCACATTTCAAATTCGAAATGAATTTTGAATCCCCACCCTTTTCATTGATGCACATCGCATGCCGAATTCGGTGGCAAAATAAACGAAGCAATAAACGAGTTTGAAATGCGGGATTTCTTAAACCGAAATTATCGCTACTGAAAAACCTAAGACGACAATTTGCCTAAATTCTGAACAGCACGTTTTTCAGCAAGCTAGTTTTCTCGGCATGAATCGGCATGACGCCCTGCCGCCCAAACTACTGAAACAACCCAGTTTCGCCCGCTTGCGACTTAAGCCTTCGAAACAGAGGCCCACAGATCTCTTCAAGTGTTTCCTTTTGTTCGGAAGTCCAACCTTCGTAGTCAGGAAAACGTCCCTCTGGTCGATTGGCTCTCGCGTTGACAGGAGGACGAATCTTTTTTGTTAACTTTAGGCCGGTGAAGGATTCGAACTCGGTCAAATTCCCTTTGACTAGATCTTCGAAATTCAGCGTCAAATATTTTTTTCCAACTTTCGATCTGACCGTTTCCAAATCGTCTTGAATGCGCTGATTCGCGATCCGCCAATGATGACAATATTTTTCGAACGGCGGTGCGCCGACTGGACCTCCGATGGAAGTTCGCAATCGCACGTTCGATTTTAGGTACGCTTCGACATTGGGTTTCGACATGGCACTGGCAACGGCTTGTGCGGGGTCACGGAAAAGGTGGATGAATTTCGCATTCGGAAAAGCAGTAGCCAGTTCGCATGTCATCGTAAAGAAACGATTATTGGCTTCAAAAAAAACATGATGCCGAGTGTAACGCAGAATTTTGACCAACCTCTCAGATGAAATCGGGTTCTCAAAATGCTGGACTCCCATTTCTTCGAGATCAGGAGCTTTCTCATGAAAGACCCGTTCGACAGCGTTGTCCTTGAGTAATTGAACCACGTAAGTTGATCCGCAACCGCCGATATTCTGGCAGAAAATCCTTGGCTGGTTAATGGTTTCTCGATCCAGCCAACACCTTTTCAATGCACGACGTGCCGTTCGCACCCAACCACGAAGTCCATTTTCTCGGTCGGCATCGGCTTGGTTGTAAATTTGAAAATCGTTTTTGAATAGCATTCCACAATTTTAGCTGTTAGATGCGACTTCAATAACCTGTTTCGCGAGCCTGTTTTTTCTATGCCCAATCTGGATTTGCTTGTTATTATGGTGGGCTCAAAGTAGACCACCCCGCCACCAGATCAAAGTCACGCATTTGAATCCAATCGACGATCAAATTACATCTGATCCATCACCGAATCAAAAACGCCCAAGCACACGAATAGATCGGCCAAGTGAAACGCCGGTTGAATTATCGACTGCTGCGGTTTCAGATTCCGAGTGGTCAATCGCCGACGCCATCGAAACGTATGGGATCGAACGTTGGGGAATGGGATATTTTGGCGTTTCTCCTTCCGGCAATGTTACCGTCAACGCGCCAACGTCGTCGGGAATTAAGCAGATCGAGTTTGCGGAAATCCTTGATGGATTGAGGCAACGCGGATTGGATATGCCGGTCATGCTTCGATTAGAAAATGTAGTCGATGACCGAATCACTCGATTGAACGAGAGTTTTTCGCGGGCTATCAAAGAAACAAATTACAAAAGCGAATACCGTGGCGTGTTTCCGATCAAAGTCAATCAGCAGAGCCATGTGATTGCTGAGATTGCGAGATTTGGAGAGCGATTCAACCATGGGCTGGAAGCAGGCAGCAAAGCTGAGTTGTTGATCGCGATGTCGAACCTGAAGTCTACGGACAGCCTCATTGTTTGCAATGGCTACAAGGACACCGAGTTCATCGACCTTGGTCTTCAGGCACAGCGAATTGGGTTCAAGTGTTTCTTTGTGATTGAAACTCCCAAAGAGCTTCCAATGATTCTTGAAAGAGCTGAACATTGGGGAGTCGAACCTCTTCTGGGCGTTCGAGTCAAACTTTCGACAGTAGTGGAAGGCCATTGGAGCGAGGACAGCGGCGACCGAAGCCTGTTTGGACTGTCAACGGTTCAGTTGATCGAGATCGTCGACACGCTTCGCGAATCAGGAAAACTAAGTTGCTTACAGATGATGCATTTTCATCTTGGCAGCCAGATCCCGAACATCCGTAACATTCGCGACGCCGTCACCGAGGCTTGCCGCTTTTATATCGACTTGATCGAAGAAGGCGCACCGATGGGGTACTTTGACCTCGGAGGCGGACTCGCTGTTGACTACGACGGTTCAAACAGCACTGAAGGGCATAGTCGCAACTACGATCTCGATGAATACTGTGTCGACATTGTTGAGTCGTTAATGGGTTCGCTGGATCCACACGAAATACCTCATCCCACCATCATCACCGAATCCGGCCGTTGGACAGTGGCTCCGATGTCGGTACTGCTGTTCAACATTTTGGATGTCAACGATTTCCAACCTCAGCCGCTTCCCGATCCACTGCCTGATGAGAGACACGAATCACTCGAGTCGCTACTCTCTACACTCAATCATATCGATGTTCGGCGGCTGCAAGAAAATTACAATGACGCGCTTTATTATCGTGACCAGGCACGAAAGGCGTTCCAAGTCGGAGAAGTCAGCCTTCGCGAGCGAGCGTTGGCCGAAAACATCTGTTTGACGATTTTGCATGAAGTCGCCAAACGCGTACCCGAAATGCGGCGCCAGGCTCCGAGCTTACTAAATCTCAGCGCCTCGCTCTCGGACATTTACTACGGCAATTTTAGTGTGTTTCAATCGCTCCCCGACGCTTGGGCGATTCAGCAGATCTTTCCTGTAATGCCAGTTCATCGGTTGGATGAAGAGCCAACTCGAAACGCGATCATTGGTGACTTAACCTGTGACTGCGACGGCAAACTGAATCGTTTCGTTGGAAGCGAAACAGACATGTCGACTCTCAAGCTTCATGAATTAAACGACGAAGAGTATTGTCTGGGTGTGTTTTTGGTGGGTGCCTACCAGGAAACACTGGGAGATCTCCACAACCTGTTTGGTGACGCCAATGTCGTCAGCATCCGCGTAAACGAAAAGGGTGTACTCGAGTTCGTTCATGAACTTCAAGGCGACAGTATCGGCGACGTGCTGGGCTACGTTGAGTATCAACCTCAAGAGCTCACACAAAAGTTCCGCGCCCTGGCTGAAGAAGCCGTTCGAGCCGGCAGGATTTCGGTTACGCAGCGGCAAGAAATGTTATCGCTGTTCAACGAAAGCCTGCGCGGTTACACGTATTTTGAACGCTAACGTATCTGCATTGGACGCTCCTCGGTCACACCAACACTTGTCGTGACGCGCGATGCCAACCAAGAAAGCCCAACCATTGGAATATTCGCTGCCACGCAACACCGCGCTTCGCGATTGTGTTTGGTGTAGAATCTTTTGGATTGAACTTAAGATTAGTTAAGCTTCGAACCAAAAAATCTCCAAGGCACCACCGATGAAAAACACGATTTGCAGAACGACATTTGCTTTCCTTTTTTCAATTGCAGCATCGTTCACGCTGACCGCGGCGGGCAACGAAGAATCTAGCAAAGCACCTCGGCCGAATATCATTGTCATCCTCGTCGACGACATGGGGTTCTCGGACATTGGTTGTTATGGAAGCGAAATCGAAACGCCGAACCTTGATGGTTTAGCCGCAAATGGTTTGCGTTTCACCCAGTTCTACAACTCGGGGCGATGTTGCCCGACTCGCGCCAGCCTCATGACAGGACTTCATCCGCATCAAGCCGGCATCGGGCACATGACAGCCCCGCCCAACAAGCCACTAGGAATCACTGGCGCCTACCAAGGTTATCTCAATGACAACTGCACAACATTGGCTCACGTCTTACGATCAGCAGACTATCACACGCTGATGACGGGCAAGTGGCATTTGGGATCCAATACGAAATCAGCTTGGCCGCTACAACGCGGGTTCGATCGTTTCTACGGCGGCTATACTGGAGCGTTCAACTACATCAAACCGGGTGGCGATCGAAAGATGTCTCGTGGCAATGAACCGGTCGAAACAGATGAAAACTTTTACGTTACCGATACGTTTACCGATGAAGCCTGCAAATTCATCTCAGATGCAACCAAGAAAGACGAAAAACCGTTTTTCCTTTACCTTGCTTACAACGCTCCCCACTGGCCGCTACAACCAAAGTGGGATGACTTTCAAAAGTACAAAGGAAAATACACAGGCGGCTGGGAACAGTTAATGAAAGACCGATTGGCCAAACAGAAAGAGATCGGACTGTTTGAAAATGACATCTCCCCTGCCCCACACGTTGGTCCCAAATGGGATTCGTTGAAAGAGGCCAAGCAAAAAGAAATGGACACCATCATGGCGGCCTACGCAGGGTGCGTTGATTCCATTGACCAGAACATCGGCAAACTAACTGAACATTTGAAATCCATTGATCAGTTCGACAACACTGTGATCTTTTTCTTGTCAGACAACGGTGCCTGCCAGGAAGGTGGCGTGCTTGGGCAATACCAACCAGGCTGGGAAAAAGATTCGCCACTGGAAACAGTTGATGGAATCAAACAAGGCTTGGCTTGGGCGAACGCATCGAACACACCGTTTCGTTTGTACAAACATTTTGTCCACGAAGGCGGTGCGTGCACGCCAATGATTGCTCATTGGCCCAATGGAATCGCCAAAGAAAAAACCGGATCCTTCGTTCGGCAATTCGGATACCTCCCAGATTTTATGGCCACCTGCATCGAGCTTTCTGGCGCAAGCTACCCAGCCGATATTCCAATGCATGCTGGGGCGTCGCTTGTCCCCTTGTTAAAAGGAACCGATCAACCCGTTCACACGACGCCAATTTACTGGGAACACGAAGGCAACGCGGCAATGCGATGGGGCGATTTCAAATTGGTTCGCGAATACGAAAAACCTTGGGAGCTCTTCAACATCGCGGTTGATCGAACAGAGATGAATGACCTCGCTGAATCAGAGTCCGCCAAGAAAAATGAAATGATCACAATGTGGGAATCTTGGGCGACGAAACACGAGGTCGCTTTCCCGGAACGGTTCCATATGTACAAGCATCTGAACAAGCAAAAGAAAAAGAACAAGCCAAAGAAAAAATCGCAAAAGAAAGCTGGTTAGTACGGAAGAATTGCAACTTTAAAAAGCGCAGGATTTGAGTTAAAGTTCGGTTTGAGATAACGGCGTCACACACTAGTTCTGAATTGTCTTACTATGACTCGAACCATCGTCGCAAGAAAAATTGCCGCTCCCAGCGAACTTGTTTTCAAAACTGTCGCTGACATTCGAGAATTTTCGAAAGTCATTCCTGAGATCACCAACATCAACATATTGTCTGAACAGCAAGTGGGGGTTGGCACTCGATTTCAGGAAACACGGTTGATGCACGGGCGAGAAGCGACGGTTGAACTGGAAGTAACCGAGTACGTTGAAAACAAAAAAATTCGAATCGTTTCCGATACCAACGGAACTGTTTGGGATTCAATTTTCACTGTCAACGAGACGACAGAATCGGGCAGCCCTGTAACTGAACTGCAACTGGTGATGGAGGCACGGACGTCAAAATTTTCTGGAAAGGTAATAAACTTTTTGATCAAAGGGATGATCAAAAAAGCCATTCAAAACGACCTCGATGTCGTGAAGTCTCACTGCGAAACTCGAAGCAGCAAAATCCGCACAAGTGAAACCGAACTAGTAAATTAGTGCCGCGATGAATTTCATCTTGACCTCCATTGTCGCTTCGATCGTTCTTACATTGCTGATCAATTTTCTTCCGTTGGTGTTTCCAAACACTGCCGCCGGTGTTCAACGAAAATTGGAGCAGAATGCTCAGCGGATGATCGAACAACATGAGGACCAGGATCAACCACGGATCAAAGTTTTCATTCCGTGGAAATCGATGCTGATCATCTCAATCGTTTTGACGCTGCTGGTGAATCTCGTCGGCTGGTTTTCACAATGAGCGATCAATATTTTTGCTTGCGATTTCGGCCTGCATGTAAAAAACTGCCTGGCGTCTCTCTTCAACTTTTTTTAGGTTTGCTGTACGTTGGGCGCGAACGCTTCGAAACTGGCAATGTCGTCTGGTGTAAACTTGCCATCGTGAATCGCAGTAGCAACCAACGCGTGATTGCAGCCCAACTCCATCAGTGCCGTGACGTCGGCTGGCTCCTTGACGCCGCCGCCAGAAATCAACCGCACGTCGTTTAGCTCGCCACTGATTTCCTGCAGTAGAGGCGCGACCGAGTTGTCCTTTTTCACGTAGCCCTTCTTTGTTCCGACCGAATCTAGGTCGAGCACGATCATGTTTCGTACGCCTCGATCGTATGCCATTCGCACCAACTCAAGTGGTTGAAGTTCGCTCAACTCGCCTGGCTGAGTTATGATCGAGTCGCCTTTTTTATCCAAGCTAAAAATTGGTTCGATGCCACGACTGGTCAGGCTTTCAAATGTCTCAAATTGACTTTCACAACTCATCGTTTCAGACGACAAAATGACATTCATCTTTTCGGGCGTCTGGATTTTTTCGGCTATCTGACCCGCACGCTGATCTGTCATCCAATCGGCGTCGACCAACAATTCGAAACCGCGACCAAGCAGATCGTTGTAAACCGCCCAGTTCGGGTTGGCTCCGGCAAAACTATCGATGTCCGCGAGATAAAGGCAATCACATCCCGTTTGATTGAATATCGCCTGAGCGACATCCACCGGATTGCTGCTGTGAGATAGACGCGAATGAACGGGCTGATAGGCGTCCCGATTCCCTTCGGTTGCCAACACAACTTGACCGATCATCAAATCAAGAACGGGAATTACGGGTCGTGCATTGTTAAGCATAATGGAGGTGGCTCTTTTGCCAAAATTGGCAGGCGGAATGACGAAACTTTGACCCAAAATTTAGCTAACGTGGGTGTCGCACATTCTATTCATCACCCACCACAGACTCCATGGCTTTCTTTTCATACAGCGGCATGTAGCGGTAATAGACCTCTAAAATCATAACGGACATTGCCGTAGTGTAGAGCCGGCCGCCTGTTTTGGAGTGCCCAGCTTTGTCAGCAAAGTACCAACTGCCAGCCTGGTGCGTGTTGCTATTGTCCTGAGTTTGAATCAAGAAATCTCTCATTTCGCCATTCCACACCTTCCATGGATCGCCGCCCCGATGGTGCAGCACTTGCGTCGCGTAATAGTTGAAATAGATATCGTTTTTGGAAGGACCACTCCAGGCGATATGGTCGGCCCCCTTCACCAAATCGATATCCTCTCGATGCGTTCCAAGGTACATTTTCGACAGGACGCCAACGGCAGTCGTCGTACGGGTAATTTTTACAGAGGGTTTTTGATAGCCGTATTTGCCGTCGCTTGAAATCAACGAATTGATGAATTCCTTGGTTCGCATCCAGGTAACATCTCCCGTTTTGACGCCGGCTAATTGGCAGCTTTTAAGGGCCATGATTTGCCAACCGGTGACCGTAATGTCGCCAGGCGATTGGCGACGAATGTATCGCCAACTTCCCTTTTTGTTTTGTGACAGTTCCGTGTATTGCTGCAAAGCCACGACGGCTCGATAAAGTCCTGTATCCCCCGTCATCGCGTAGGCTTCACTGATCGCAATGGTAGCGATCGCATGCCCGTACATACCTTTGCTACCGCGATCGGCCAAGCTGCCGACTCGTTTTCCATCCATCTGACTCATTCGAATCTTGGAAGTAAGATAATCCAGACCTTTTCGAATTTCGTCCTGGTACGGTCCTGTTTCGTGGGTGTAACCAGCGCCCAACAAAGACATCAAAGCTAATCCCGTCGCCGCGTTGGTGAAGTCTTCGCTTGATCCTTGATTGGCACATTGCCCATTGCAAGCCTCGCAGTTGTGCCGAAATCGCCAGCTACCATTTTGTTTTTGATGGGCAATAATCCATGCCAACGCGTTTTCTACTGCTGCTTCGCTTGCTAACGACCCGCCCCGTGCAGCAGCCAGTTTGGCACGAGCGGTTTTCGTTCGGCCCTCTAATCCTCCGCCGGTGGGTAGGACTTTTGTCGGTGCATCGTTGACAGCTATTTGGTCGTTGTTGGTGGGAGCGACATCATTGACGGCAACACTCGGAATCGTGTCGGCGTCATTGGTCACTTCAACTGTTTCGTTCACCGCAGTATCTGTTGCCGTCGCATCCATGGGCGATTGGCTGTCGTCGGGAATGGGAATCTCAACCGTTTCGTTATCGAAATTGACTGGTTTTTCAGGAACTGGATTGGCTTCGATTTTTGCAAAAATTCCAATACTCGGCTGCGGCTCTGGCCAATTCAAAACGAAAAGCGCCAGCATCAAAAAGATGGCCAAGTGCACGACCATGCTAACCAAAGCCGATGAAAGCGGATGGCGGTGCTGTCTCAATTGCTGTGTGATCGCGACCGATGAGAAACTGCTTTCATCTTCATCAATTGATTCACTTGGCGGCCTATAGTCTTCAAAGGCCTGACTAAACTCAGCAGCATCAACAGGCGATTGGATTCCACCGATTCCAAAAAAAGGATTGTTTCGCTTTCGAGCTTCTTCACGAGCGGCTGCGCGCTCTTGCTCAAGAATTTCGTCGAACGTTCTGCGACGAGTGATTCTTGGTACGGCTGTGATGCGTTCTACCGGAGCGTTGCTGACAGGCGCGACATTTGGCGGCACAGCACTTGCGTTGTCAGGCATTGGCGGTGCTTTGAAACGTCGGTCTACTTTTTTGGGGGGGTGAGAGGGAGTGTTTTCCGCAGGACGGCTTGGTTTTGATTTCGACGTGCGCACTTTTTTGGGCTGCGACTTCTTCGATTTGGGTTTGCTTGAACCGGATGGAGGAGCGGACTTCTTTTTTACTTTCTTCGGCGCTAACTTTTGGGGTTCAGAAGTTTGGGGTTCAGAAGTTTGGGGTTCAGAAGTTTGGGGTTCAGAAGTTTGGGGTAGCGCTGAATCTGAGACGGGCG
>JBGCDK010000038.1:0-154879 GCA_045105295.1 Mariniblastus sp. | reverse complement strand
TTTTGAAAGCTCCCCCGGTAGGGCTCGAACCTACGACAAACGGATTAACAGTCCGTTGCTCTACCAACTGAGCTACAGGGGAATGTGAAAGTGGTTGATTTTTAACCGCTTTCGCGAGGGCTCAGTTTAGAAAATGTTATTTCGATGAGCAAGGCCGTTTTCACGAATTTGAGCGTTCGCTGCCAAAGACAACCGTTCTCGGCAGATTCGCTGAATTCGCTTTCGCTGTGAAACGATGGATTCTCTGCAATTCCCGATAATAAGAACGGTTTGTGGGAACGAATTTTCGCGTTGAGGCTCGGCTGGCCATTTGAACCTTCCCTTTCGAACTGCTCAAAGATGACGGATTTTGCTGCCAAAATTCTGGCTATGCCCCGTCCGGTAGCCAAAAGCCGCTTGCTTTACTCCCCAAAGGAGCCACTAAGGTTCATCGAACCGTGCCAAGCTCGCCTTGTCTTCGAGTACCTAGTACCACCTTGCTGTTTGCTTGCTGATGCTCGATAGAGCCCAAGACGTAATTTAATCAAGACAATGCTTTTCTCACTTGGTCCCCAAAAATTGGATCAGTTTGACAAGTTCAGTATGCATACGACATGATCAAAAAAGTTCTGCGTTACGATTTAGCTGTGCTCCGAAGGAAGGAAGCAGATTCAGCCATGCAATCTGTTCGCTTCAATGGTTACGATGCTGGTTTGACTGGTAGTAGTTCTTGCGAGCGAACACGCCGGGATGGACATCGCAGCTCAGCGCAAGTCCCGTGCGCATGGCGTAGTCGATGGCGACCTCGTTGACGACCGGCAGTGACCGAGGCAGACCGGGCAGACGTTGGTATTGGGTTCCTCGCCGAATTCGTTGCGGCAGCCGCAGAACAGCTTCGTGGCGGTCGAGAGCTCGCAGTGCACTTCAAGGCCGCAGATCAGCTCCCAGTCGTCGCCGAGCGCCTCCTCGTAAGGTTATGCGGAGCGATCGAATGGGGATTTGGACTTGGCAGACATCGGCTTGAAAAACCGACGGCAGGTACTTCCGATTAAAAACTGGGACTATGCGAAATTGCATTTGCCAAAGCGGGCTTCGCTCAAAACCAAAACTGAGCTTCGCTGTGATCTTGGCAAGCTCTCAAACTTTTCCACTGAACGACCTTTAACAAGATTCGCGTACAGGCCATACATAATTTTCAAAAACTAGAGCCAAACTTTCGCCCCTACGACTCTCAACCAATTCAACCGCCCTGCTTCGCATTCGAACATCTAGTGCCGTTAAAAAATGATCTACCGAGATGGCGATTCGCGCTCAGTGCATAATTGACCGTAAATAATGTACCCCCGACCATTTTTGAACTGGCAACCTAAGAACTAACAAGCCAACTCAAATCCTAGCCTCCCCAATTCTACTTTGGCTTGCTCCAACGTAGCCCAATTCAACATTCTCAACTTTCCACTATCAACAATAAGCAGGCGAGTTCCAACTAATCCAAATGGTTGTTTTGTGATCTCGTAAGTTCAAAATTGAATGCAACTAGTCGCTTAAATGGAGGGCAACCAGTTCTCTCATTCTGCGCATCCCCCCTCTACCCACTAACATCGCGCGGGTCAGTAGTCCACCGAACAAATGAGTCCTCCGAATTTCAATAACTTGACCGCTCAATTTGAAGATTGCTTCAACTTAGCCGCGAAATTGACGATCAAGAACAAGTGAGACTTTGCCGACTGGCGAGTTTCTTGCACTTACGCCGGTTGTACCGCTCACTTGATCGAGAATTTGGATGCGACTCAAATTTTTAGCGTTGTCAATTTTGCTGCTGTCTATTCAAGCAGATGCAAACGGTCAAGGCAATTCGCTGAGCTACGGAAGCGGCGTTCGCGGCGCGAGCCAGTATCACATTCCTTCAATCCAAACCTCTTTCTCTGATTCGCAAGACGAATCGAAAGATGATTCAGAAAAAAAATCAGCCGAAGATTTGGATGAAGACGACGACATGTCGGCCTATCTATCGATCTTCGAAGGACTTGGCCCCGGCGAAGTCAATGAAGATGCCGAACCAGCGACACGAAGGCTTCCTGTCGTAGTCGAAGAGATCGTGAAACCTGGGAAAGAAGCATCAGACGATCAGTTCAAAAAGCTCAAGTTTTACGCGGACTATGATAAAGGATTCGCAATCCTGCCTTACAACAAAAAGAAAACTCCGTTTGACTTACGGATCAATGGTTGGATTCAATTTCGACATCACGGTTTCGCTCGCAACGTTACTGACTGGACGGACAATGCGGGCGTTACACGTCCCGTTCGAAACCGAAACGCATTCGATATCGAACGAGCGCGACTGTCCTTCAAAGGGGCAGCGCTGGATGAGCGATTGACTTACTTTTATCAACTCGATGGTGATACTGACGGTCGCCACGGCGTCGATTTCTTTGACTACTGGTGGTCGTGGAAATTTAGCGATCGTTTCCGAGTGCAGTTTGGAAAACGTAAAGTCACGGCTGGTCGGCAATGGCTACTTGGGGCACGCCGCACCCGGTTTATTGATCGTCCGATTGCAAACGACTTTTTCCGCCCTGACCGTACCATTGGTGTGTTTGGAATCGGAAAAATCGGCGAGACCGGACACTACGAAGCGATGATTGGTAATGGCTACCGCACAAGCAATCTTCCAAACAGCACAACCGACGATCAATTCACATTCGCGTTCAACCAGTACTTCGATCCTAACGGAGACTATGGCGGCCAGCTTGTTGACTTCGACAATAACCTTAATCCGTTGATCCGTTTCGGCCACTCATTCGTGTACTCACCGATCACGTCAGATGCGTTAGGCAACCCTCAAGCCGAAACAGATTTCCTTCGCCTGTCCGATGGCACGCGTTTGAATCAGACCGGAGCTTTGAGTCCAGGGGTAACAGTTTCTGGCGCCAACGTATTGTTCTATGGTGTTGATGCCGCTGCGAAATGGCGTGGCTGGAGTATCAACTCAGAAGTCTTCATGCGTTGGTTGAACGACTTTGAAGCAGACGGCCCGCTTCCAGTTGACAGTCTGATGCAACGTGGTTTTTATGTAGAAGGCGGTAGGTTTCTTATCCCGCAAAAGCTCGACGTCAATCTTCGCTACTCAGAAATTAACGGACTCGTTGGCGGTGGAACTGAATATGCAGCTGGCTTGAATTGGTATCCACTCCAAAATAGCTACAAGTTCAAATGGTCTTTTGATGTCACGGTTCTCGACGGAAGCCCACTCAACAACAGCGCTTCTGACATTCTTGTCGGTGACGACGGCACACTGTTTCGCACTCAAATCCAAGCTGAGTTTTAATGCGGGTTGGATAATCCATTCGCAATCTACGTTCAGATATCGTCAAAAATGGCTTACGCCTGGTCGCACTGCGGTTTGCCTCACACCGTGCACAAGTCGACACGCACAGCAGCTGACTTTCTGCTAGATTGCGGCTATGCCAGACGCAGACTTAACTCAAGCGAATGAAATGACGCCGACAGCCGACGCGACTCTTTTCAATTCGAACGATAACTCGCCGCGAATTTATTCCGCGCCGCGTCGATTTGACATCCTGACAATCTTGGTCGTTTCAACGGTTTACGGTGCCGCGTTCGCTATTCTCACTGCCGTTCATGCACCAATGTTTGTCATGTTAGTGCTAATCGGATTTGCAACATCCATTGGGTTGGCACAAGCGTTACTTTGGAAAGGCAATTACCCACGGGCGGCATCGATGTTAGTCGGGGCAGCCGCGTTTCCTATTTGTGCGATGAACTGGGAACTGGCTGGTGTGCTGAGCTACTGGGTATTTGCGACGTTAGTCTACGGAACGACAGGCACGATTGTTGGATACATCGTAGGCGCCTTTATCGGCGGACTATTCTTAGTCATCGAGGGAATCAGAGACTCGCTATTTCTTAGTCGCGAGCCTTCCCCGAGAACCGAACCATCGTCTCCCTATGACGATTGAAGCAAACTGTCGTCGGGCAACTAATCCATTCGCTCGCCGACCAAATCCAAGTATTTCTTTTGTTGCTCTTTCGTTAACTCTTCCATCAACTCAGCCTTAGCTTTCTCGGTGAGTTTTTTGATTTCTTCCGCCAATTGCTTTTGAAGTTCCGCAGCCTTAGTTTTGATTCGATTAGCCTGGGGATCATCAATCGCCAAGTACTTCCGAACTTCTGGCACCAACACGCCTGTCGCGATACGTTTCGCTTTCTGAGTTTCACGCATCATCAATTGGGCGGTCGCTTGCTGAAGCCGTTTTTGCTGGTGAGGCAACAACACTCCCATCGCTTCTTTCAACGTTTTCGCTTTGTCGTCTTCGAATCCTTTGACGATCTCTTCCTTTCGCTTCTCAATCTCGTCGGGTGAAGCGCCCTCCTGACGAAAGACTTCCAGTTCTTTGCCAAGGCTATTTTTACGTTCGACCAACGCGTCCAACATGGCTTGCATCTCGCTTTTCTGATCACCAACCAATTCCAAGTCAGCTTGGATCTGTTTATTGAACAACGCGGGAAGTATTTTATCGGCGAAGGGTTTACTCTCTTCCTGGCCACTCGAATAGCTGGCAAGAAAACTGGCGATCAAAATAAAGAAGGCAATTGGAAGGCAATTTTTCACTACAACCTCAATGAGAAACTCGTCCTACGAGAACCTATTGTACTACAGTCGCTCACCTATAATAGCGCTGGCGATTGAAACAGTTTTTACGAGTTTGGAAATCGAGCTAGTACCTATTCAATGAATCAAAACAGACCTGATGTTTCGTTTCTTCAAGCACTTTGCCCAGTTCTTGTCTTGATCATGCTGGTCGCCTACGGCTTAATCCTGCGACCACTCGCATTCGATCAGCCCGCGATGCAGTTGGAGCTGATATTTATTTTGGCCGCTGCGTTCACCGTCACTCAATTGCTGATCATGGGGCACAAGTGGGACGACATCCAAAGCTCGATCGTCGCGAAATTTCAAAAAGCCATCCCCGCGTTCATGATCCTGTTCTGCATCGGTTTGGTAATCGCCAGTTGGATTGTTTGCGGTACCGTTCCAATG
Organism: Mariniblastus sp.; assembly: GCA_045105295.1. GTDB lineage: Bacteria > Planctomycetota > Planctomycetia > Pirellulales > Pirellulaceae > Mariniblastus. The sequence continues at coordinate 149,838 of JBGCDK010000038.1, read as the reverse complement.
CTGGTTTACTGGGGCCTGCGAATCGTTGAGCCAGAGTATCTTTACATCCTCGCGTTCATCGCGCCGATTGTTTTTTCAACGTTGACTGGTACAAGCTGGGGGTCGGTTGGCACGATCGGTGTTGTGCTGATTGGAATTGCAATTGCACTAGACGCAAATCTTGGGATCACCGCTGGAGCCATTATTGGTGGCGCATATTTTGGTGACAAACTTTCGCCGCTCTCGGACACAACCAACCTTGCAGCGCTGGCCGCTGAGGTTGATCTTTACGAACACATCCGGTCAATGCTTTGGACGACGGTACCCTCTGCAATCATTGCAGGTTCGATTTACTTTTGGATGGGTTCGGTCTATCCGCCAACAGTCAAAGGCGGCGAAATGGATTCGCTTGCTCCATTTCTCAATGGCATTGAATCGATCTTTAATTTTTCCTGGTTCCTGCTTTTGCCTGCAGCGATCGTGTTACTTGGCAGCTTCTTAAGAATGCCTTCGGTTCCTGTTTTGATCTGTTCGGTGTTGGTCGCATGCGTTCTGGCCCTAACATTTCAGTCATTTACATTGACCGATGTTCTGGCGAGCGTCTACAAAGGCTTCGACACCAACATGGCGAATTGGGTGGAAGACATACCAGAACCGATCTCCGTACTATTCAATCGTGGCGGGCTTTATGCATTAAGCGAACCAATCATCATCGCGTTCATGGTTTTTATTTTCATTGGAGCCATGGATCACATCCAAGCATTACCGATTGTGGTTCGCCGATTGACGACATCCCTTCGAACGCCGGCGAGCACTGTTCTGACAACACTTGGTGCAACGGCGATCACGAACGCGTTGACTTCGAATCAGTTCGCCACCAGTTTTATCATCGGCGACGCCTTCAAATCAAAATTCGACGAGCAAGGTGTTCCGCGACGCGTGTTGTCACGTTCTCTCGAAGACACCGGTACCATGCTCGAATCGATCATTCCTTGGCACACCTCCGCAGTTTACATGGTCGCAACATTAGGCGTCCCTCTTGCGGACTATTGGCATTGGCAACTATTGTCGCTCTGCAATTTCGGTGTTGCGATCCTTTTGGCGGTTACGGGAATTGGATGTTTCTATCAATCGCCGAGGAAATCAATCGTGGTTTCAGATGAGATCCAACCGAATCATTAGCCTGTTTTTCAAACTGCAACCAAGTTTCTCAACTGGCAGTTATATGAATGTCAATTAAAGTAGACATTGCTGGACAAGTTCATCACTTCCTCACTCTTGGTTTTTCAATGCGTCGTTTCTATCAAGCTATTGTCGGTCTCGCGTTTGCTGGATTGATTGTTGGACTTCAACCAAACGCCGTTTCTGCTTACCAAGGCAAGAACGAAAAAGGCCCTGCACACACTTCGGCACCTTCGGGAGATGAAAATTTTCCACTGATGGGTGAGTTCGTTGGAACCATCACGAACGATGAAACGCTTGCTCTTCAAATTCGTGTGATTGGCACCGATCGGTTTGACGCGATGGCTTATCGTGGTGGACTTCCGGGTGAATCAGGGCACCAATCAGATGCAATTCGCTTTATTGGAATGCGATCTGAAAACATGGTCATTCTCTCTGGTGGACCGTGGGCGATTTTTGTTGAGAACGACACTTGCTCGGTCGTCGATCGTACTGGAAACAAGATCGGTTCTCTAAATCGTGTGAAACGGACAAGCCCAACGATGTATGCGGCTGCTCCTTCAGGCGCGACGGTTTTGTTTGACGGAACAGGCACAGATCAATTCACCAAAGCCGAGATGACTCCTGATGGATTGTTGATGCAGGGTGCTGACGTCAAACCAATGTTTCAGGATTTCGATCTGCACATCGAATTCAAACTTCCCTACATGCCCGTTGCCGATGAACAAAACCGAGCCAACAGCGGACTTTATTTGCAGTCCAGCTACGAATGCCAAGTCCTCGACTCGTTCGCTCAAGAACCCAAGTTCAATGGTTGCGGTGCGCTATATCGGTTTAAAAAACCAGACGTCAACATGTGCCTACCACCGTTAACGTGGCAAACTTATGACGTACGATTCACAGCCCCACGCTGGGCCGCAGACGGGACCAAAGTTCGCAATGCGTTTATTACTTCTTGGGTCAACGGCGTCAAAGTTCAAGACAACGTCGAACTGAAAAACAAAACAGGTGCCGGGAAAGCTGAAACCCCAACGCTGTTTCCCATCCGATTCCAAGACCACGGCGATCCCGTTCGGTTTCGCAACGCTTGGGTAGTCGATCGCGGATTGACATCCGTTCAGTTCCCCGTCATCCCGACGAAAAAAGAAAGAAAAACAGCAATTAGAGCGGAGCAGAAAAAGCAACGCTTGGCAAACCGCAAAAAGAAGTCACGTAAGAATCCGAAGAAGAATTCGCAAAAAGGCAATTCAAAAAAAGTCCCGACGGAAGAAGTAAAAACACACGCTAAACCTGTTTGAAATTCACGTCTTGAATCGAGCCTTACATCCGCAACGCTTCGGCGCAGTTGCAACTCGCCTCACTTTTGCTTGGTCGAAGCCAACTGATCGGTAAGAAACGCAGCGATGTGCGAGCAGCACGAAACTTGGTTATCATAGTGCGACACTTCGTACGAAACTCAACCAGGTTCCAGACCCAATGAAAACTGATTCGACTTTTTCGCTCAACCTTATTCTGCCTTTGTCACTCGCAGCCATATGCCTGCTTTCTTACGACGCGATGGCTCAGGACCAAGCCAATCCTGTGCGAATGGGCGCAGGAGCAATGACGTTCGAAACTGTCCCAGGCTGGGGGCTTCGTCCTGACGGAAGCTCGGCGATCGGATCGACTCACGGCGGCGTCGTGGTCGACAAAGCGGGAAACATTTACACCAGCGCCAAAAAGGGTGTGTTCGTGTTTTCCCCTGATGGCAAAGTCATTCATTCGTACCTTGGAGACAAATATTCGAACATGCACGACATCGAAATTCGTGAAGAAGACGGCGTCGAATACATTTACGGAGCACGCAATGCGAACGCTGAAGGGGTCAAGTTCAATGTTAAAACGGGCGAGATCGTTTTGAAGCTGAAACTTCCCGAAGAAGCCGGACTTGGAAAAATCAAATTCAACCCAACCGCAATCACCGTCTTGCCAGGTGGTGATATTTTTCTTTCAAACGGGTACGCGAGTAACCACATTTTTCGCTACGACAAAAACGGAAAGTACCTTTCTCATTTTGGCACAAAAGGCAACGGCCTCAAGCAATTCAATACTGCTCACGGGATGACACTCGACACACGCTACGAGCCCAATCGGTTGCTAATTTGCGATCGCAACCACCAACCCAAAGGACGGCTCGTTCATTACAGCCTTGAAGGAGAGTTCATCGAAGAAGTCGTCACCGGACTTGGTATGCCAACGTCGGTCGCAATTCAAGGCGACTATGTTTCTGTCCCTGACTTGCATGGCCGTTTGGTCATCCTCGACAAAAGCAACACAATCATCGCCGTTTTAGGTCACAATTCTGATCCAGACAAACGTCGGAACTTCAATGTTCCACAAAGCGAGTGGATCGAGGGAGTTTTCAGCGGAACACATGGTTCCTACTGGGACGCCGAAGGTAACTTGTATGTCCAAGACTGGAACGTTGACGGGCGCATCATGAAACTCGTTCGGGTCAAATAGTAGTATTCGGACCGAGCAGTAAGTAGTCAGCCTGACGTAGTGAATTTTGTTAAGGATCCGTTCCCATTATCGCAATGAACTTTCAGGCACGGTTGTGTACACGAGTTCCGTGGCAAAGAGATCGTGCATGAACCTTCGGCAGACCATTGCTGTTGTTAAAACTCAGCGCCCAAAACTTTCCCTCCTAGCACGTATCACTTCACAGCCCTATCAAATCACCTTCAATGAACGCAGCAACTAACTCATCACGCCTTTTTCGCAATCCGATCAAACTGGCTTTGGGCCTGTGCCTGTTGGTCGCATCTCAGGGCATCGCACAAGATGGGACCGGTCAAAAAAAGTTGGCCGAAGAAACATACAGCTCGCCTGAGCTATTAGCCGGACGCGAGGGCAAACAATGGCGAGTGCCGGTGTCGGATTCAGGAGCCACCCGCATTCCACGCGTTTGCGCCAGTTTGAAGGGAGCCTATTTCGAAGGGATGCGAGACAAAACCGTTGTGGTCCATCCAGAAATCGAATACTGGGAAATACGATTCAAAGGAGCCGCGCCCGCAACGCATGTCATTCTTGAATTCGATTCGTACCCTACGCTTTTAATTGAGGCTAAACCAACGAAGCAGGTGGGCGACGGGACGCTGACTTTGCGATGCTCTCAAGGACGTGTGGTCGGAGAGAAACTGCGATTCGAACCGCAGCAGCACAAAAACACGATTGGATACTGGACCGTCGCCAGTGACAGTGTGTCATGGCCTATTCAAATTTCAAAGCCAGGTGCATTTAACGTCGGGCTTTTGCAGGGCGCCAGCGACTCAGGCGGCGGTACCGCAAGGATTTCGCTGATCGCAGGTGAAGAAGTCGTCGACTCGTTTGAGTATCAAGTCAAAGTCACTGGCCATTTCCAAAATTTTCAGTGGAAGCACGCAGGTGTTTTGGAAGCAAAAAAACCCGGACAATACAAAGTCAAAATCGAAGCAGCAAAGATTGCCAAGGTAGCCTTGATGGATGTCAGACAAGTCCATTTATCGCCAAAACGATAGTGCTCTGAGAAAGCACCTCGCCGCCTTGGACACGCGTTATTGTATGTGGACGTAAAAAGAATCTTCAGGCGATCTTTCCTGAACGAACGCATACTTATCCTTATGTCAGTAGCGTCTTGGGCAACTGAAATTTGCCTCTTCATTTAGATTCCAAATACTTCAAAGCCGCTTCGAGCTGTGGATCAACATTCGAAGACTCGATCGGTCTTTCCACCACCACATCGGGCGCAACACCAACTCCTTCAAGTCGCTTCCCATCAACGCGGACGTCGGCGGAGGCAAGGTACAGAACATCGCCGTTGGACAAAGGAAAAATTCTCCCGGCAACCACCGCACCGGCTGTCGTCCCGCCAAACACTTTGCCAAGTTTCAATTTTTTAAAACCAAACGTGAAAAGCTCTTTGCCGCTGGTACTGCGATCGTTCGTTAAAACGGCAATCGGTTTTTCCCAAACACCGCTGTACGACTTCGGCTCGCTCGTTCGCGATTCACTTTCAACGACTGCGATTGCCGGTCGAAAGAGATTGAGATAATTCAGGTCTGCCCCGCCCCACCCGTCTCGCAAATCAAAAACGAGTGAATCACATTTACTCAGCTTCCCCCACAACAAAGTCTCTCGAACTTTCTCTTGGTATTGCGAACCGGCGTAACTCCAAACGTGTAAGTATCCAATTTTATGCTCGCCACGTTCGATGACTGCAACACTTGATTCAAGTGCAGTTTCGAACATCGTACGGCCGTCCAGTTTCTCAACCTCCACGTCAATGAACAATCGTTTTCCCACACGAAGTAATTCGACTTTGGTTGACACACCAGACTTTTGAAAAAATGAGCCGATGGGATGAAACGGTTTGCCATCCACCGAAACGATTTCATCTCCGAACCGCAAACCAGACTTTGCCGCTGGAAGCCCGTCGTAAATCGATACGATTAACGTTCTGCCATCAACCGACTTCGTATCGATCCCGATCCCGTCATAGCAAAACAGCGATTCGTCATCTTCGTAAAGTTTATTGAACACGCCAAACAGTTGATACCGTTTTGGGTTTCGCCTTGAAAAGTAATTGGTGTGCGACGCATTCAAGGTCGCCAAAAGTTCGTTCACAACAGAATCAAACTGGTCAAGCGATTTCGCACTAAGTGCTCTTTCACGAAATGGTGTGCTTCGCTTTTGCCACTCACCAGCGTCAAATTTTCTGTCGTAGAAATGATCTTTTACTGCATTGCTGACTTCGTCAAACACTTCGGATTTATCAAAGTCGAAAAATTCTTGCGCAGACAACAATGGAACAAACCCAATGAATACGATCCAACACCCGATAAACAAGCGGCTAATTCGTGGTCGCAGCTTTGAAACACGGGAGATGAAGTGAGTCGATTTAAAAAAGGTCAATTTCTCACCTGTTCTTGAACGTGTGATAAAAGGTTGCTTTCTCAGAAAGCAATTTTCGCAGACTATTACTAACCAACACAGTTTTCTCGCTCTTGTAAAATCACTCTGTAATTGCAACTGATGGTAAACTGTTTTTCAGTGGCATTTAAGGATCTTTCGATCACTTATTTTTGCAGCGTGAGTTGCCAAACCCCAAAAAACGACGCGAGTGGTAACGCGATGCCCACGAGGCATTCCAAGAACTTCGATTTCTGCCGAATCCGGTTCCGACGAATCGAACCGTTGCTCTTAAACAATGCAAACCAGATTTTACCAATTGGACAAATGACAACAAACCGAATCACTGCAGGAACGCTCTCGCTCGTGCTACTGGCGTTGCTTGGCTGGTGCATCATCGCTGGAGTTGGCGATGTTCGCACTTGGGTGATCCTGGGCGTGGGTGTAGTACTCGGTTCGATCTACACTGCATTCGGACGCCTGCCTGATTGGATCATTGATCACAGCGGTGGCACAATCGTGGATGACGACGCCCCACCTAACATCTCTCCGCGTGTCTACTTTCCAATTCTGCTGGGTGTCATCATTGTTGCCATCATCGTGTTCGTTGTCGTCATTAAGTTCCTTTGACGGTCTAGTTGAGTGACATATTTTCACAATGGTCAGTAGCCTCCGAAGTAATTGATCGGATTTATTCACCCTGCAACGGTAGCTCTGATCTACGACAGAAACTCGAACCACTACCCAATTTTGACCCGTAGCAAGTTGCAGAACCCTGAGCGTTGGGATGCATTCTTATCCTTTGTTCAGGAACAGATTGTTGTTGCGAGCAACTCGTAACACGGACGAGTCTCCTGTCTAAGCATCGAATGGATGAGAGACGAGCCTGATATCCCATCGAACACACGTTCGAACTGCAGTTGGTCCGCCGCATTGCTGCACAAAATTCGATAAACTGAAGTCTACCGTGAACCTGTTGAGGCAATTGGAATCGTATGGATATGCAGAATGAACATGCGCTTCAAAATGAACATACCGTTTATGTCCTCCGGCAAATGCTGGACGATGAAATTTACCTTTTCCAGCCGATCCGTTACTCCAACTATTCTCGTTTGACATTTTCCGAGTCCGTCCCAGATTCTTTTCTTAGTCTGATCGCCGAAGCCGGTCACGAAACTCCAAACGAATATTTCCACCTCCGAACGTTGCCAAAATCAGTCGAAGTTGCTTCGGTATCGCTTGACCTCGAAGCTCCTGATTCCATGCGCGAAAACCGAGTTTGGATCGAGCCGCTGAAGCTTGAGTTTCAGTACGCGGTTTGGCAGCGACATGACGACACTACCATCGCCGTCGTTCCCAACTTGAATCTGAAAATCGTTCGCCGAGGCGCGTTCGATGCGAACTTTGTTGGGCAAGTCAAAAAAGAAATCCGTAATTCACTCGTTCGTGAAGGCTGCATGTCAGACCTAAAAAAATTGGTCTGGGCAAATAGCCGCCGAGAAGAGCTGGTCCTCACCCAATCGAGTGTGCCGCTTGAAATCCGCACACCCAAGCAAATTGAACGAGAGACTGAGGACACAAAAGACAAAGAATCAACATTGCGCAAAGTTGCGTTGCCAATGGAGTCGTCGCGATTGCTGCGCATGCGGAAACTGAAAAAGAAGAAACTTCCGCCACTGCCGATGCGACCAAAAATGGTGGAGTACGACGAAGAACTAAAACGCTTGGCAAAACTTGTTTCACCACGCCACCGCAAAAGCGTCTTGCTCGTCGGCCCTGCAGGTTGCGGGAAAACTTCGCTCGTTCGCGAATTGGCCAACCAAAAATCGAAACTGGATCTTGCAGAACTCGAATGTTGGGCGACTGATGGATCTCGCTTGGTCGCGGGAATGTCTGGTTACGGTCAATGGCAAGAACGATGCACCAAACTCGTTGGCGAGCTCAAGCAAAAAAGTGCTTTGCTTCACCTTGGCAACCTGGTTGAGTTGTTGGAGGTTGGAAAATCGACTTCGCAAAATGAAGGCATTGCATCGTTTCTACGGACTTTTATTCAACGCGGAAGCCTGCTGGCTACTGCGGAATGCACGATCGAGCAACTGGCGATCATCGAACAACGAGACCCACAATTGCTTCAAGCGTTTGAGCGGCTGGTCATCAAAGCGCCCGATCAGCCCAAATCGATTCGCATTTTGCGTTCTGTTTCTGATCAGTTTTCCGCCATCAACACGGTCAACGTTCCGGAGGAGTCTTTGGATACGCTTTATCGATTGCACCGTCGATTCGCGACTTACTCTGATCATCCCGGTCGGCCGATTCGTTTTTTGAGAAACTTGATTCAAGACGCCCCGCGAAAATCATCAATCCAGCCGGAGCAAGTCGTCCGCGCGTTTTCAAATGAAACAGGATTGCCATTCTTCCTTCTCAGCGAATCCGAACCGCTCATACTCGACGAAACCAAGTCGTGGTTCTCCGAACGAGTCATGGGGCAATTCGAACCAGTCAATCTCGTCAGCGATTTGCTTGCTACTGTAAAAACCAACCTGACGCCAACGGGCCGACCAATCGCTTCGTTCTTGTTTATCGGACCGACCGGCGTTGGTAAAACCCAGATGGCGAAATCGCTTGCCGAGTTCATGTACCAAAATGACCGACGACTGATTCGTTTTGACATGAGCGAATTTCGCGATCGAGTTAGCGTGGAAAGAATGATTGGCGGTTTTGGCCAACCACAGGGATTACTTACATCAAAGGTTCGCCAACACCCCTTCTCGGTTGTGTTATTTGACGAGTTCGAGAAAGCCGACCGGTCATTTTTCGATTTGCTACTTCAGGTCCTCGGCGAAGGCCGGCTGACAGATGGACGTGGCAAAACAACTGATTTTTCGACCGCGATTATTGTGATGACATCGAACCTGGGCGTTGGTTCATTTCGCACAACTTCAACGGGATTCGCAGGTGGACAATCAAACGAAGATCAATCGGCAGAAAAAAACCTGTCCAGTTCGTCCAATTCACAATTCAAAGAACACTTTACAAGTGAGGTAAAAAAGTTTGTTCGTCCAGAGTTATTTAATCGAATCGATCGAGTCGTCCCGTTCATGCCGCTTTCAAAATCGACCGTAAAGTCTGTCGTTCGTCGCGAAATTGACCAGCTGAAAAAGCGAGAAGGCATTTGGTTTCGTGGCGTGAACCTTAACGTCGACGATGCGGCAGTTGAACTCATCGCCACCCAAGCCAACGATCCACGGTATGGCGCTCGCCCGATCCAACGTCATTTGCAACAGCATCTGGCAGTCAATCTCGCGGACCGTTTGAATCGTTACTCCAGAACCGAATCAAAGGTTGCCAGTCTGGAAGCCAACGTCAGCGCCGATGGCGACCGCCTAACTTATGACGTGAAAGCCAGCGACCAAAATTCACCGAGCGAAGGCAGCAACAATACTGCTGTGCTAAACAACACCCGAATCACTCTCAAAATGCGCGTTCAGCGCAAAAAGACTCAACAGCTTTTTCATTCCAATGCCGCACAACGAATTCGCAACAAATATTTTCGTGAGCAGCAACTGCTTGAACGAAAGATCAAGAAACTCAAGAAGAATCAAGCCACAGATCCAAAAACGAAAATCACTAATGAAGGCATCGCTTTCGTTGAGGCCGAAGGTGTGCGAGAGTTGCAGAGCAAGCTTGATCGCATCAACGAGCTAAACGAACTTCAAAAAATTGTGTTCGCGGCCGAAGACGAATTACTGACTAGCATTTTTCAAAAGCAATCGGTCGATTCAGCGATGGTGGAAAAGCAAATTGAAAGTTTGAATCGGAAAATTGACGAAACGATCTATCGCCTGTTCCTTGCTGAGTCGAAAGGCTCGGACCGGGTGATACTTTTTGTTTTCTCCCGACACGACGAACTTTCAAAACACTTGATCGACGCCTATATCGAGTTCGCAACCCAGAAAGAATTCACAGTCAACGGTTTTCTTATTCAGCGTTACAAAAAGGAAGATCGAAAAGCGTTTTGTTCTTTGCCGCGAATCAAAACTGACACCGAAGATACCGCGCCAAAAATTGCTGATGTATTTCGTATTGGGCTCAACGACCTATTCAGAGACGTGCCCTCAGACAGGCTAGGGTTCGCGTTGGACATCCGTGGGCCCGCCGCATTTTCGATGTTGTCGGCTGAACGGGGAGCTCACATTTTCAAGAATGCGAATCGTCACACGGTTGCGGTTCAAGCGATCGGAGGAGACCTCAATCGGCATGAATTGCCAGCCGAAATCTCCCAGATGACTTATGACGAGTTCAACGTCCGGCGTACCTATGACATTGCCTCCAATATGATCCGCGACGAAATGACTGAAAGATTCGAAATAGATCAAAACGGAATCGTCGCGGCGACGGTCACGGCGATTCAAGAATCATTCGACAAAATTCTGGCTGACTTTATCAAATCATGAATCTAACATTCCCTGTTTACATCAAAGTGATCAAAGGCGGCCATGGTCAGAAGTCGTTCTATCGTGCTGCGCTATTGTTCTTTCCACGAGTCAGCGTCGACAACGAAGATTTGCAACGTGCCATCGTAAAACTGCGTCGCCGTGCCAAGAAAAGAGTGGACGAACTGGGAGGCGAGATTTCGCATGAACCGCTTGCCAACATGGTTTTCAATCCGGAAATCAAAACTGAAAAACTTGAACTCACAATTAAGGTCGGAGGCGATTTTATTACCGAAAACTTTTTCTTTGTCACATTGAAACGATTCGGGCGGCTGTTTGCATTTTGCCCTGACATTGTTCCGCACAAGTGGTTTGAAATCTCTGAAGACAAACAACTGGCTGAACGCGCGGAAGAGTTTTTAAAGAAACATTTCAACCAAAAAGAATCCGAAGCCAATTCATCGTCAATGTCACGCTGGGCCGCCAAATCTCAACGTTGGATCACGACGATGGATCTCGATGTCCGCGTCAATCAGATCTCGCGAAAAGAAGCCAACAAAAAAATGTTGGCATTGTGGACCAACGAAGAAGTCAATGGCGCTGTCGAACTGGATAAAACGGGACGATGCCTAGATTACCTTTATCCTGACGATCTGGATCTTGCGATTGGACGCGAACGCGAATCTCAACAGCTGGTTGAACTTCTTAGCAGTGAGGACCGCAGACCTATCTTAATTGTTGGCGAACACTTGGTGGGAAAGACTTCCTTGGTTCACTCCGCCGTGCGACAGCGTGTTGAAGCGAGAATCGAAGCAAAAGGCAACGCGAACTCTTCGCGGCAAAATGTTTGGTTGCTTGCGCCCCAGCGTCTAATCTCAGGAATGTCGTACGTCGGGCAGTGGGAAAACCGCGTCTTGGCGATCGTGCGAGAATCTGCCGATCGTGATCATGTTTTGTATTTTGATGACCTACCTGGCCTATTTCGTGCGGGCCAATCACGCGACTCGAATTTATCTGTCGCTGATCTTCTCAAAACTGTTTTACAAGACCGCTCTGTCAGGATTCTCGGCGAGATCACTCCCGCCGCATTTGACGTGCTTTCGGAATTGGACCGTTCGTTCGCTGAACAGTTTCACGTTTTACGATTGGAGCCAACCGATGTTCGAGAGACTTATTCCGTCGCGATCAATGTCACCAGAAAATTCGAATTCGAAAACAACTGTACCTTTGCCGTCGACACGATCGCCAAAGCAGTTGAGTTCCAACGTCAATATGTTCGACAGGCGAGCTTTCCCGGCAAAGCTGTCAGGTTTTTAAAGCAACTAGCGATCAAGTTTGACGATTACATTCCGTCGGGACGCGTGGTCAGCGAGTTCTGTGAAAGCATGGGGGTTTCGGCTGACATCGTCGATGACAGTCGCTCTTTTGATCGTGAAGAAGTTCGCAAATTTTTCCGGCAAGGACTGATTGGTCAGGACGCCGCTGTCGAAGCCTGTGCCGATATGATTTTGACTGCCAAGGCAAAACTCAACGCACCTGGCAAACCGATGGCGACCATGCTGTTCCCAGGTCCAACAGGTGTTGGCAAAACCGAATGTGCAAAACAGTTAGCCAAATTTCTTTTCCGAGGCGAAGAACAATTGCTTCGTTTTGACCTTAACGAATTCAAGACTTCTTATAGCGCGGCGAGGCTGATTGGAACGGCTGACCAACCTGAAGGCTTGCTAACGAGTGCGGTTCGGCGGCAACCTTTCTGCGTGATCTTGCTGGATGAAATTGAAAAAGCTCACCCCGACGTGTTCGATATTCTGCTCCAAGTCACAGGCGAGGGACGCCTGACTGACGCCATCGGTCGAACGACGGACTTCACTAATGCGATGATTGTGATGACATCGAATTTGGGAACGAAACGCGCGGGGCAAACGGTTGGATTTATTGATGCCTCCAGCGAGCACGATTATATTTCTGCGGCCGAGAAGTTTTTTCGGCCGGAGTTTTTCAATCGCATTGATCGCGTGGTACCTTTTCATCCGCTTCACGAAGATCAAATCAGCAAAATCGCGGATCTGATGATGAACGAAGTCGTTTCGCGTGAAGGCATCGTCCGCCGACGTTGCATTCTCCAAGTCGATTCCGGATTGATTTCACGCTTGGTCACCAAAGGCTACCATCCCGATTTGGGAGCCCGCGCCATGAAGCGTGCGATCGAGACCGAGTTTACTCAACCGATTGCAGCGCGACTCGCTGCCATCCGAAGTGACGTTCCAACCGTGATCGAAATCAATTCGGTAGGCTCGGGGGCTGCAGATACAAAATCGAAACAGAGACCTGCCAGTCGATTGGAGATTGCTGTCCATGAGCTAAAAAATGTGGAACCTGTCCGGCGACCCACGACGACTCCGGATTTTGAGGAACTGATTGCGACGTCAAAGGAATGTCTTTCGCGTTTGAAAGAAGGCTATTTCCAAAACCGACCTGAAGGAGAAATCTCGTCAGACAAAATGAGCCCCGACCTGATTCGCTATTTCGTATTGCGCGAACAAGCCGATGAAATCTCCGACCAAATTCGAAGAGTGCGCGAAATCGTGGATCAAAAGAAAGATGAAATGCACCGTCCAGCCATTGCAACTGGCACGCGCAGTCGTGGCGGCGACGTGACGAACCGACGAATCCTCGTCGAAATGAACTCCGTAAAGGACATTCATCAGTTCGTAGACGAAACGATTTCCACCATGAAGGAAACGAAGTCTGACATTTTGCCCGTTGCACGAAACTTGATTGATCAATGTTCGTTACTGGAGTCGATGTGCAAAAGCAAAATTGACGAGGCGGTCTTTTTCGTTCAGGTTTTTGCTCCGCCAAACGAAGCGTGGGCTTCCTGCGGAACGTCAATCCATAAAGTTCTTTGCTCGTTCTATGATAGTTCTCAATTTGAAAAACTGGGTTACGAAAAAATTGATGGCGAAGGCAAGATTGTGTGTCAGCGTTTGGCGACCACGATCCTTATCCACTTAAAAGGCGATGGACTAGAGGCGTTTTTGAATCAGGAATCCGGAGCACATTTGGCTTGCGACAGCGCGGGGAAACTCAACCTGATCAAAACGGGCTACATTGCTTCATCCGATGAAGATTTTCAACAAGCGAAATTGTCGATGGGAAAAGAGAATCCCATTGAAGATCTAACACGCTTTCTCGCTCCTCACGCTAGGCACAACAACGAACTCAAGACGCTAAGAATGTTTGAATACAAGGGAAACGTCATTGATTTCCGAACTGGGTCTGTGCAAAAAGTGGACGCCGAGAACGCACTTTCGAATTTGATGATTTCCGGAATGCCACTGTCAAAGGAGTTTGAGACTTTTTGTGATCCGTTTGCTACCGAGCCCGAGTAACGCCATGTATGCCAAATATCCCGTCGCCATCTGGAAAGACAATGAAGACACTTTTTCGGTCTCAACCGTGAGTGGTTCGAGTGCATGCGCACGTGGCAAAGACCTGCGTAAATGCCTCGATGATTTGAAAAAGTTTATCGCGTGGCGGATGAGAGACTCCTGGTTCGACACGCCCGATTTTGACGACCCCGCCGTTGACTCTGTCGAAGTGCATGTACGAACGCAATTTGAGGTCGAAGGGCGAAAGTACCCTGCTTCTGAGCCCATCCGTTTGAACGTACCTTACATTTGGGGCAAACGAAAAACTGGATCCGTTTGCTGCTGCTTCCCGACGTTGAGAGAATCATTTTACTGCTACAACGAAAAAGAGCTGCGACAAATGGTGCGCAGTCAAGCCGAAGGATTCTTACGTGGCAAGACACCATCTCAATTGATCAATTGCCTACCGCCGTCCGACCTGGAAACGACGACGGTCAATGTGAAAATGCCCAAGCCGAAGGTCGACGAGTTCACCTCTCGCTATCCCACGCTGGAGACGGTGGCGTCTTCCGTTTCAAGCCGAGCGAATCGCAAACAGTTTTCTCGAAATTGGATGCGTGAAACGCAAACAACAGAATTGACTGAGCGTCTTGCCGCGTCATCAGGCAACATCATGTTGGTGGGCCCAACAGGAGTCGGCAAAACCACATTGCTGGTCAACGCGGTACGGGCGCTTCTTCGAAAAGAACGAACCAATGCGGAACAGGATGAGGAAAAAGAAGAACTCTCGCGCCACGATCGGTTTTGGATGACAAGCGCCGATCGTTTGATCGCTGGTATGCAGTACCTTGGCCAGTGGGAGGAACGCGCCGAAAGCGTTGTCGAAGAACTCTCGGAGATCCAAGGTGTTTTGTGTTTTGAAAGCCTTGAGCCTCTTTTGCGATTGGGCGGACGCGACGCGGTAGATGGCTTGGCCTCGTTTTTCATTCCGTATTTGCAGAACAATGAACTGCGAATGATCGTCGAAGCTTCCCCCGAAGAACTGGACGCGTGCCGTCGACTGTTACCTAATTTCGAAAGCCTGTTTCAGATCGTTCAGATTGAACCGATGAACCAAGTGCAATCCAGAAAGGTATTACTGGAGGTCGCTCAACAGTATAAAAAGCAATTCAAGGTCGCGTTTGAACCTGAGGCCGCAGAGCTTTGCTGCCAACTGTTTCGCCGATTCCTTCCTTACCAAACGTTTCCTGGAAACTGTGTCAATTTTTGGACCAGACTTTTCGAAACCGCTCGCCTAGAAAAACAAACGATCGTCACGCGAAATCAGTTGGTTGATCAATTCATTCTAAAAACTGGATTGCCTGAGCCGTTGATCCGAGACGATTTCTGCCTGCCGCCGGAGGAAATCGAAGCTTACTTTACCGGTCGTGTGATCGATCAAGACGAGGCTTGCCATAGTCTCACCAATGTCGTGACGACTTTTAAAGCTGGCCTCAACGATGCGCGACGTCCGATCGGTGTTCAGCTTTTTTGTGGTCCAACAGGTGTAGGAAAAACAGAATTATCAAAAGCTCTTTCTGACTACATGTTTGGAGCGGGCGAAGCCAAGGATCGTTTGGTTCGTTTGGACATGAGTGAGTACGGCGGACCGTTTGCCGCAGAACGATTAGTAATGCAAGCCAACGGGCAACCTTCTGAATTCATTAAGAAAATCCGCGAGCAACCATTAGTCATCGTCCTGTTAGATGAAATTGAAAAGGCATCCGCAGAAGTCTTCGACGTCCTCATGGGCGTGTTTGATGAAGGGCGGTTGACCGATCGCTGGGGGCGAACGACTGATTTCCGAAGCACGGTGATCGTGATGACATCGAACTTGGGCGTTCGACGGACTGCTGCCGTTGGTTTTAACTCGGGAGCCGACGACAGTTTCGAAGCCGAAGTCAAAAAGTTCTTTCGACCGGAGTTCTTTAATCGCATCGACAAATTGATTTCCTTCCGCGCTCTCGACCGTGAGTCCATCGGAAAAATTGCAGAACTCGAAATGAAAAAGATCGGTCAACGTGAGGGCTTGGTGAAACGCAATTTGAGTTTCCGTTGGACCGCTGAAGTCCTGCAGCACATTGCGACAAAGGGCTACGATGCAAAGTACGGCGCGCGACCGTTGCAGCGAACGATTGAACAACTGGTGGTCGCACCGCTGGCTAGAGTTCTAGCCGAGCAAACAAAAGTGCGCGACACTGTTGTCCTGTGCGATGTCAAAGATGGCGTGATTGAGATTCTCTTGGACGGGCAAAAGAATACATAGCATCAATTCACAACATAAGCTTTGTTGTATTGGCGTCTTGGAAGATTTCAATCAAAACCAACGCCTCTTTCAACCGTTTAATTTCGAAGTGATCGAGGCCAACTTGCTACCAAGCCCCATAACTTTTTTTCGTTGTGATTCGTCCTTGAGATTACCTTCATCGTCGAAAGCCTCAAACGCTTTTCCAACAGCGACTTGATCCGGCAACACAACCACGCCGATATTGCCCAAAATAGAACGTAGATGAACAAGGCCTCTCAATCCGCCAAGTCCACCTGGCGAAGTACTCATGATACTGGCGACTTTTCCGTTGTATGCCGCAAGTGGCGATTCGTCTTTGGCTGGCCGTGACACCCAATCGATAAGATTCTTAAGCAGAGGGCTCACCGAACTGTTGTACTCGGGCGAAGCAATCAGCAGTCCATCGTGCTCGATAAACAACTGCTTCAACTTCGAAACATTTTCGGGCGTTCCGACTATTTCTAAGTCTTCGTTGAACAAAGGCAGCGCGTAGTCATTCATATCGAGAATAGTCACTTCCGCGCCAGCTTCTCGTGCACCCTTCGCAGCGACTTGAACAAGTTTGAAGTTGTGCGAGCCAGTACGAGAACTTCCAGCAAAAGCGAGAATTTTTGATTGCGTCATTTTTTTTCCTAAAAGTATTTTGTGTCAAAACACGACCCTCGAAACCATTCGAGCATTCGCCGGGTCTTGGGTTGTTGCGATTCAAAATTTTGGTTTGTCTAAGATAACGAATATCATAGCTTGAGACAGTGAGTCACAATCGTTTCCACGACTTGAAATATCGGTGTGGATACACCTTCTCCAAAACCTTTGCGGACCCGATAATTCAGTGCCGACTGGTTGGACTTAGCTGGTCTTGTTCGTTGGCGAGTTATCTAGATCACAGTAAAGCAACAACCGGCTTGCCGCAGCCGTCATCACTCCGACAGAAACATTCAAATATAACCTTGGTAATCGTAGAATCTCATGAAACAAACTGCTGATGAACTTCGAAGTGTTGTTGATAAAACGGTTCCACTGCTACGACAATTGCCCGAATCTGAAATCTCGCAGCGCCCCCGCCCGAAGAAATGGGCTCGCAAAGAAATACTCGGTCACCTCATCGATTCAGCGTGCAACAATCAGCAGAAATTTGTCCGCATGATGCAACAGCCACAACTAGATTTTCCGGGCTATGCACAAGACGACTGGGTAGATCTTCAAAACTGGGCGGACGCGAATTGGAACGAAATGATTGATTTATTTGCCGCCTACAATCGTCACATTGCGTACTTAATCGAAACGATTGATCCAAAATTTCACTCTCACACCATTTCGATCGAAGGCGTTGGTCCGTTTACACTTGAGTTCATCATGCCGGACTACGTTGAACATCTGAAGCACCATGTGAAACAAATTTTTCCTGAGATCGATTTGGAAAACAAGTTCGTCAACGTTTACAAGGCTTGAAACAAGAACGAAATTCTTATGCAATTCAAACGGTTGGTAGTCATCGGAGCCGGAGCGATCGGTGGAAGCATCGGTGGTCTTTTACATGAATCCGGATTCCCCGTCGTGTTGGTTTCTCGAGGTCAGCACGGAAAAGCAATTCGCGAAAGCGGTTTGAACATTCGCATGCCCAATCGCGGCGTCAATGTTCGACCAGAATGTTTGGAAACAATCGCGGAAGTGAATTGGCAACCTGGCGATGTAGCGATGATCGCGACCAAACTCAACGACGCTGAAGCCGTGATGGACCAATTATTGGCAACAGTCGGAGATCAAGTTCCAGTCGCACTCGCAACAAATGGATTGCATGGTGAGCGATGGGCGCAGCAACGTTTTGAGAATGTGATCTCGATGATTGTCTGGCTGCCTGCCACACACTTGCAAGCTGGCGAAGTCCGGATTCACGGTGCGAATTGTCCGGGAATTTTGGATAACGGGGCTGTTGGAACTTCGACGCAGGAATTGGTCAAGTTGTCTCAGTCTTTGTCTGACCAACTTGTTTCAGTCGGATTTGACGCGCAAACGCGAGCAGATATCGATCGCTGGAAACTCGCCAAGTTAATCACCAACCTCGGAAGCGCAGCCCAGGCTATGGTAACCGACGACTGGAAGTCCGTCGCATCCGCGGCAAGACAAGAAGGTATTGCTGTATTGGACGCTGCCAACCTTGATCACGTTCCCAAGGAAGAACTCGTTGCACGAACAAAAAAAGTCTCCGTCAGCGACGTCGACGGCCAACCCCGTCTGGGAGGTTCGACATGGCAAAGTCGCCAGCGCGGCACGCCGCTTGAGTCGTGTTGGATTGAAGGCGCGATCGCAGATTTGGCTGACGAAGTCGGTTTTCCGGCTCCCATCAATCGTTTTCTCAGTGACGTTTCGCTTTCGCCACGCGAGTTGACTGCCGCTGAAGTTTTAGAGCGATAACAGTCGATCTAGGTTCTTGAAAGTAAGGCCGAGCAGGCTCGTGAGCATTTCGCTGGATTGCTACCTGACGAAGGAGTAAGCTTAAAGCGGCTTGCTTTGAATCTGCGTATGAATCGGCTGATTTCGAATCAGCCTGTTTGCCCCAGTGGAACGTCAGGCCAAAATTGACCGGTGCTGTGCTTCACGCTTGCGTGAGCATGCTTATGAAGCGTAAAACCTGGCACTCACGAATGCAGTTAACTCCGTTTTGCAATCCAATACATTTTTGAATCCGCGCCCTCCTAAAACAACTTGATGGAAATAGTTTGTGACTCACTCTGAAGAATCAGAACCTGCGAATTTCAACACGACCCACTGGAGCGTCGTGGTGTCTGCCCGGGATGATTCCCAGAACCATTCCACGCTACGCCGCGAGTCACTGGAATCACTTTGCGGCACCTATTGGATGCCGCTGTTTGTCTATCTTCGTCGAAAAGGCATTTCACCTGACGACTCGGCCGATTACGTCCAGGGATTTTTGGCTGAGTTAGTCGAAAAGGATTTTGTGAAAGCCGTTGATCGTGAGAAGGGCCGGTTTCGCTGGTTCTTGATGTCGGCGATTAACCGATTCATTGCCAAACAGATCGAAAAGAAACAAACTCTAAAACGCGGCGGCGCGGTCAAGACGTTTTCCATCGACCTTCCCATTGATTTGGAATCCGCAGAACAGCGTTACCAAAACGAACCCATCGATGGATGGACGCCCGAAAAAATCTTCGACCGTCGGTGGGCTTTGACAGTTCTTAAACAGACTCTTGGACAACTAGAAACGGATTACATCGAATTGGATCAAGTGGATTTATTCCAGTCGCTTCAACCCATATTGTTGGCAGACAGTTCGAAAACAAAATACAAAGACATCGCCCATAAACTTGGGATGTCCGAGGTTGCTGTTAAAGTCGCCGCGACTCGCATCCGCCAACGTTACAAGAAAAAATTGAGCGAGATTGTTTGCCAGACATTGGCTGATGCAGATTCACTCGATGACGAACTGGCAATCCTCTTAGCCGCGCTGCGCGGGGAAAATTGATGGGACAAAAATAGGCGCGGAAAAAATGAGCCCGGTTAGACAACCGTGGCGGAATGCCTGTATCACAAACAGACCGTCGTCGGCAAGTTTTGGTGCCAAGGTGCCCAAGCAATCACCAACACCCGAATTCCCCGTAAAAATCAGCATAATACTAACTCGATTATTCCGTGTAACCTTTTAGGTAGGATCCGTATTGGATGAATAGAGACAAAAACATCCCACCTGAGAATCAAGAAACGGAAGCCTACATGAGTCCGAAAAAATGCCCCGAATGCTCGATGCCGGTCGTTGATGAATTGCCTGGCGGACTTTGCCCCACGTGCCTAATGGCTGCCGCCCAACGTTCAAATCCGACGTTTGGTGATACGGCAGCAATGCCGCAGCGGATGGCTCCCCCTGCCCCGGACAAACTGGCAACCATGTTTGGGGAACTTGAAATCGTTGAGCTGATTGGTGCCGGCGGTATGGGTGCGGTCTATAAAGCCAAGCAAAAAAATCTGGATCGTTTCGTGGCTTTGAAGATCTTTCTGTTCCGTGATCTCGACGCGAAGGTCACCGATCGGTTTGAAAGAGAAGCCAAAGCACTCGCTCGACTTAAGCATCAAAACATTGTCACTGTGTACGATTTTGGAAAACGCGATCAGTATCATTACTTGCTGATGGAATACGTTGACGGACCCAACCTCAGACAAGTCGTCGGTGACAGTCAGCTTTCTCCCGCAGAGTCGATCAGGCTTGTGCCGCAACTGTGTGATGCACTTCAGTATGCCCACGACACCGGCGTGGTTCATCGCGACATTAAGCCTGAAAATGTTTTGCTCGAACGAGACGGCAAAATCAAGATTGCTGATTTCGGGTTGGCAAAGCTAACGGGCCAGTCGGCGGAACTTGGATTGACCAACACACGACAAGTCATGGGCACTTACAACTACATGGCGCCGGAACAGCGAACGGCTCCCACTCAAGTCGACCATCGTGCGGACATTTACTCATTAGGGGTTGTGATCTACGAGCTGTTAACGGGTGAGTTACCACTAGGTCGATTTCAACCACCATCCAAACGTGTCGAAGTTGACGCGAAGATGGACGAGGTTGTTATGCGAGCTCTTGAACGCGAACCAAGCCAACGCTATCAGAAAATCAGTGAATTCAAAACTGAAATCGAATCGGTGGCTCACCTTGCACCAGAAAAATTCACGCCGATGCCTCCAATTAAAACAACACAACCTTTCCTGGCTCAATCCGGCACTGAAGAGCCAGCAAGGCAAAGCCAAACGATCCCTGAATTCATCTATTTTTCTCTCTGCATGTTTGTTTGCTGTGTCGGCGTTTTAGTTCTGCTGTTCGCGACTGAAGAGTTCTTCCCGGATTTTTTCGAACGATCCAGTTTTGGTAAGCTGCCAGGGATTTTCATCTTGCTGTTTGGCGCCTACATGTTCGCATGCTCTTCGTTCTTCAAAACGATAGTCAGCCGGAAATCAATCATTGCCGAACGATTGTTGGCCATGTTTGGATGTATTGCTGTTTTGGCGGGTATCGCTGGTGGAGGATCTTTCGTTGCTTCTCAGCACACAGAGAACCTCCACCCAACACCGTTCAATGCTGATACTGAAGCCGAACAAGCTGCCGCTGAGAAGGCTCTTATCGAGAAACGAGCGAGAGATGGGGGGCCAATCAATTCGATACCCGCGGTATGGGTTGCTAGATACCGATCCGTAGAGGACTACGAACGAGAGCGACAATCCCTTGCACTCACTCTGCGATCGGTCGCCATCGGGCTAATTGTTCTCTGTGGATTCTTGTTCGCAGTTTACGGCGGAGCTTATTCGATCATTGAGGAAAAAAAGATACAACTCAACAGTTGAAACAACCGAACGCGAAAAAAGCGAGGTCGTTGCTCGCTTTTTCTTTTGAATTGTTCGCCTGCGAATTCGGTTGATCGGGCTGAATTACAAAGATCGCCCGCGACGTCGCAAGCAATAGCCGCTCGCACCGATGATCAAAAACGCTAAACCAGACGGTTCAGGAACGGTTGCCACGGAAACAATGTTCGCAGTGTAGACATTCGTTCGAGCTGCACCGAAAAAGTCTTCGTCGAGATCCGTCGCACCGTCGCCAAGCGTAAAATTTGACGCTGATGTGTTGGTATCAAAGTCACCGAAATCGAACATGGTTGTGCCTTCTGCAGTCGCATCAAACGTGAACGTGCCCAGCCGAATTTGGCTGGCCGCATTGTTCTCAGGCGAGAAAGTAAAACCAACAAGATCCAGTTCCGGGATCCCATTATCGAAACCCGACCCGCCATTGGAAAAGTTCGCTGTGTCAATCGACGCATCAGACACCGTGCCAAAGCCGGTCGAATACGACGCTTTAGTGCCAACGTTTTGGAGACCAAAATCAGACAAGCGTGTTTCGGCGGTTTCCAATGCGAACACTTGAACAGTAATAGATTGGCCAACATCGACATTAAACGTGTCGACAAAAGTCGTTCCATCTGAGGAAAAACCGATCGCCAAATCAGCTTTGACGGTGGGCGTGGTCATGAACGCAGTTGAAAGAGCGAAAGAAAATGCGATCGAGAACTTCGCAAGCAAGGTGAGATTTTTTTTCATAGTGAATTGTCAAACAGGATGCATGAAGAGCGTGAATCCTGGCTCTTCGTTTTAACCTACGCATCCTGCGTGAGGGGTCACTTCTTAAAAAACAAAATCGAGATCACGGAATTTCAATTTCGGATCACTAGGTTTTGTGAGTCGTGTTTCGTCACTCGAATTATTCAAATTCGAGGTTCGAGAAAAAGCGTTGCCGGAACTGACCGAAATCGATTCCATCCACATCGCCGTCATCGTCGTAGTCGAAGTCTCTATTGTAGTCAGGATCGCCTGCGGACTTGAAAAACGTATTGCGGAACTGGCCAAAATCAATTCCATCCACATCCCGGTCACCGTCACTGTCTCCGAAAAATCGGAAGAACTGGTCGTCAATCGTGTCGCCGAATAGATAATTGCCGCCAGCCACACCGTCAGAATCACCATCGAGCAACTGACCTGAAGCCGTCGATTGGATCAAACTGCCGTCGACTGTCAATTCGTAGTTGCCATCGTTCAACGATCCTGCATTGACGAACTGACCACTGAAGGTGAGTGTGACGATGGTCGCACCACCTGATTCAGTGACCGACTGTCCCAACGTAACCGCCCCGCCCGCTGGCCCACGTTGGATCAGCGAAAACGCTCCAGTAGAAACAGTCACGATGTCGTCAAACGTAACAACCAATTCTCGAACAGTCGATCGTTGAGCTGTTCCGTTGTCGATCGTTGTTGATCCAATTTCCAAGTGATCTGTCACATCGACAACGAACGCTTTCTGATAAGTGAACTCGCCATCACTAACTTCCATACGAAGCTCATACTGCGGCTTCGTTTCGTAGTCCAGTTCAACCCCGGCTTTTACGCGAAGCGTATCGCCATCGACTTGGAACAAGTTATTGTCAACATCGCCGTTGCCAGCCACCAGCGAATAAGTAAACGAAGTCGAATCAACATCGTCCGCTGTCAATGTGCCGACATCCAATGCCGATGATGTATCTGTGTTTTCAGCCACCGTATTGGACGACAAAAAGAAATCAGTCGGAGCGTCGTTCACGGCGTTAACCGCAACGTTCACCGTGCCGGTTGAAACGGCTCCATGCTCATCGGTGACTGAATAGTCAAACGTGTCCGACCCAAAGTAGTCATCCGATGGTGTGTAGTCGATTGTGCCGTCACCACTGATAACCGCCGTACCGTTTGTTGGATTGGTTACGGCGGTTACGGAATAAGTATCACCGTCCAAATCACTGTCGTTGGCCAGAACATCAATGTTCATTAATGTGTCTTCGTCGGTCGTTCCGTCGTCCACCACAGATGACGGAGCATGGTTGTACCAATGCTCAACGAAGTACTCTCCCAGACTTGCTGTTGCCAAAACACGAAGCTCATAATCACCGGTAACAGTGACCGTATGAGAAAGCGAATCGCTATCGGTCCCAATCAAAACGCCATTGGGGTCACGTAATTCCATTGACAACAAACTTCCCCCAGATGCATCGAGCGGATTATTGAAAAGGTGCGGACCCGCTCCTGGCAAAAATGCGTCCAGCGTAAATTGGTCGTTTTCAACGGCCGCGATCGTGTAGAAATCATCGTTGCCACCGACGACTTGATAGACCAGGTTATCCAACGGTGTGATGTCGGTACCTTTGCCAGCGGCAATCACATAAGCAATGTCAGCGGTCGGTCGCGAGATCGTAATTGTCTCGCTGCCGCCTGCTCCAATGGCGTCACTGGTGACTTCGGCCAATAGATTATCACTCGCATCGTAAGCTCTTAACAAACCTACATCCGAAGCATCATCGGATCCAACGTCAATTGAAACGGTTGATTGAGGAATATCGAAATCGGCTCTAAACTCACTTTCACCTTCTCGGAATCCTGCTGCACCCGTTGCTGTGGGCCCGTAAGAATTCGATCCAGTCGGCGCGCCAAAACCTGTTGCATCGGCGGCAAAAATGTTGCCACCGAGGTTATTCGAAAGCGTAACACCCGCGAACGTTGTGTTGATGATTGTTTCAGCGGCGACCGTGTCCGGCTCGGCTGAGACTTGATCGACAGCAGAAACGTAACCAAACACGCCACCGTTTCCTGATAGAACTTGAGGCGTCTCAACATCATTTGGTTCAAAATCGAAATCAGCACCACGTGTCACGACCAAGTTGTAATCGAGTGCGTCTGGTCCAGTCACGTGAGCGTAAAAATTCGCTGTCGCACCAGCATTGGTAAATCGTGAAACGTAGGTATCGACTTCGGCTCCGGCAACGCCGCTTTGAATAAGAGTTTCGTTCTCATCGTAAAGATCGACTTGGGCGACTCCACTACCTGCCCCCGTTGCAGCCAGAGAAACCGTTTGGCCGCTTAAAACTTCGAACGAAAACCAATCTGGCGAAGCTTGTGACTCAGTGATGCTGATTTGATCGTAACCACGGCCGTCAGAGCTATAGATAAAGTTATCGTACTGTTGGAATTTGATTTGGAAGTTTGCACCCAATGCAATTCCTGCAGCACTAGCAGCAGCGGCCAAGTCGATCGTCACTGAATTCCAAACTCCGGGAGAGGAATCTGTATTGGTTAAAACAGTAAACCAATCGTTTCCATCAGCACTGATTGCGACGCCATCACCATTGGAACTCCCAGTGAAACTTGCGGGCAACACGTGGGTTTCATCACCCCATTCAGCGTGAGAAAAATTCAAATTGGCAGACGTCACACCTGTCAAGTCAACCGTCCAGACGGCTTCGTTCAAATTGAACGTTCCATTGGTGGTTTGGTCCATGAACAACGAATACGTGCTGCCATCTGCGGCAAAACTGTTGGTAACAACGATCCGGCCGTCGGCATCCGAACTCGTCGTCGCCCACGCGCTGTCTAGACTTCCGGTTTCAAAATCATCAGCAGCGATGGTCAATTGCTCAGGCGAAAGATCTCCCATTACGGCGACTCGATCAACCGTCGCATCAGTTCCAACTGACATCGCCGAACCAGAAATGTCTTCTGCGTTGGCCAAGCTATCGTTTCCACCAGGAACTTCGGCTTCGAATGTTCCATTCAAGATAACGTCTAAACTGTAGGGGCCTGAAGAATCTACATCGCCAGTAACCAAAATTTGATATGTTCCGGCAACGCTTACACCTAGATCCGACACGGTCAGATTGTTTCCAACTCCACTGCCGATCAGCACTTCATTGGGATCGTAGATTTCGATAGATGGTACCAAGCCAGAATCGCCAGTGACTGCGACAGACATCGTTTGGTTTGGATCAAGGTCAAACGAAAGTGTATCAACGAGCCCTGAGCCCAAAATTTGGCCGGAAACATTGCCTCGATAAAGCGATGAGCCCTCCGCAGTAACCGAATCAAACCCAACGTTGTAGTTTGAACCGCCAAGTCCAACAGCGTTCCAAGCTTCGATGGTCGAAAGATGTTGCTGAGAGTTTTCGCCGAACAAATCAATCGCGGACTGAATCGAACCCTCACGTGCGTCAATGAATTGTGAAGACGCGGTTAAATAGACTGACAAATTGCGATAGGCAATCGCCGCCGCATCAGGAATCCCAATGCCAGTCACATCATAAGGCGTTCCGTTATCGTTGACGTCGGTCTCACCTTCGGCCAACACGTAGAACCATTTGTTTTGCACGCCTGAGTTGATGTGAACACCACCGTTGTCTCCCGCGGAAGTCCACCAGTTGACTCCGAGGTAGGTATCAGGGTGACCTTTGGCTGGTGGATCTGACATGCTTCGAAGTGCATTGCCAGGATTGACCGCGATGTCTTCGCCCATCAACCAGTCGTTGCCACCGGTAGCATAGTTCTCAACGGTCTCGCCAAAAATGTCTGAGAACGATTCATTCAGAGCACCCGATTCGTACGCGTAGATCAGTCCAGCGGTAAACTCGGTTACGCCATGCGAAATTTCGTGGCCAACAATGTCAAGCGAAACCAACGGGTTGTAGCTCGTCCCATCGCCATCACCGTAAGTCATACGGCTGCCATCCCAAAACGCATTGTTGTAGTTCGATGAGTAGCTCACATAGGACAACAATACTGTTCCGTTATCATCGTAGGAATCACGACCGTGACTGGTAAAGAAATAATCCAACGTTTGCTCAGCACCAAAGTGGGCTTGGACGCCGGTTTGAACATCCGTTGCAGTAAAGCTTGTTGTCGAACTGGTTATATCGGTCGCCGAACCGTAGTTCGTTCCGTTGTTTAAGTCATAGGTCTCAACTCCATTGACAACCTGTCGCAAACGATTTCCGCCTGAGAAAGAATCGGCAACAAAGTCGACTGTCCCGTTGTAAAGACTCGTTCCATCAGCATCGACATCCGCATGATAAATTCGATCACGCGAATCGACGACTTGGCCGTCTTGAGAACTTACAAAAACGATCTGTCGCGAAAGTGGGGCCGTCGCGTAGATATCGAACTTGTATGCCAGAACGGCTTCGCTATCTCCCATTCCAACGTAGACCAGCTCGCCCTCTGGTTTTTCAAAATCACTATGATCGTGGTGGCCGTGTCCTGCATGGTCATGGTCGTGATCATGGCCGTGGTCGTGGTCGTGATCATCGTCGCCATGCTCATGATCGTCCTCGTCGTGGACTTCCCACATGTACTCATCTGCACCGACGAAGTCCAAAGCATGTTCAAACGCCGTGGCCTCAGAGATCTTCGCGGTGAATTGAGTCGTTTCGACGTCGATGAAGTTTCCACTCAACCGAACAATCTCACCGTCTTTCGAGTGGACTTTGTAAGTTCCATTTTCGACAGCGATATTGTTGAAGTACTGCTGGTACTTAAAGTGTGCAAATCCGATCTGGTCACGATCAAGATCGATCCGCTGGTACGAATCAAACTTTCCCAGATCCAAATGCTCGCGAAGCAACTCCATCCGATCTTCAACGGGAGTCGTCGTGCCGAGGTTAGAAATCAAATCTGAACCCGGCGTGACATCGTAGACCGAATTGGTTCGAACGGACTCAGGTTGAACAGTTTCAGAATCACCAATTTGACCATCATCGGATTGAGCGAGTTGCGAACCGCCGACACTGGACGACTCTGCAGCCATCACTTCGGCAACCAAACTCCTGTAGTAACTTGGCAGGGCGATATATTTCGAAATTGGAATTCTTGCTTCGATCGCTTCACTGACTTCGATTGGCGCTTGATCGGCTACGACATACGACTGTTGCGAGTAACTGGGCAAAGCGATGTATTGAGGGATCGCAGTATCTGGCCCAACAGTTACCGCCAACAAATGACGTGGCTCCAGTTTTTCGTAAGCATTATGTGAAGGCTGTTTGCTTTGACGACGTGAAGAAGAACTCGGTTTCATCGTTTGCCTTTTGAAAGGAATAATTTATCCGCTAAAAATAAATTCGCCGGCGATAATAAAGTGCCAACGCGCCGCAAAAGTTGCCTGCGCCAACTGAAAACTTTGGGAGCCCATCGTTACATCGGGCACAATATGTGCTGGAAGTAGAAGGTGGCTTTCCCCAACAGAAGCTCTCCAGCATGGTATAAGAACAAGTCGCTAATATAGTTAGGTTTCCCCACGATATCAATTCGATGCAGGTACTAACAACCATCCATCCACGAATCGACCACATCTTCCACACTCTAGATCGAAAGAGCCTCTGATGCCAAAGACAACATCCAGCAATGATTTCCGCCTGGACGACATCAGCCGTCGAGAATTTTTGGCCAAATCGGCAGCCGCAACCGCAGCCGTCTCGATTGTTGGTGGTGCACCGAGTCACGCATTGGGCGCTGGCACAAGCAAACTCGCTTCAACGATTACTAGTTTCAATTTCGAAAAACCTGATTCCCTTTTCCATGGCCACGAATGGGAAACACTTAATCCCGGTTATTGGAAGATTGAAAACGGAGCCCTTCGTCGTCGGTTAAAAAACTATGGTGACCGAGCGCGGCATACTGGGTTCCCGTACCATGCGGAAACGCATGGATTCAAATTCGAAACTGATTACGATCCGTCTTTGAGAACAGGGGTAATTTATTCGCCGATCTGGGATTTGAATTCTGGGTATTCATTGAAAGTCGATTTCACTTTCCGCGGACCTCGCCCCGTTGCAGAAGAGAAAGACAACTCGGACTGGCAAATGTATCAAGACGGTTTTGGTTTGATGGGTGTTGCGATCGGTGCAAAATCTGTCTACGAAAGCTACACCAAAATCGCAAACGCGACTCAAATTGGCTGGACTGACGACGGGCAATTGAAAATCCTTGCCCCCAGTCGATCGCGCGGCAAGCAATCAGGCGTCGAGCCAATCGAAGACAAAGTTCTCAAATCGACCTCTGCAGAATCAATCAAGCTGGCGCCCGGTGACCAATGCCAATTGAAGATTGTCGTCGCGCCGATCAATGAGAAACAATCGAGTATCAAAGTCACTTTTGTCTCAGGCGAGCACTCCGTTTCAACTAGCCACACGATGCCCACAGGAAAAGTCGAGGGCTATGTCGGCATCGCTTCACGTGGATTGATTGATTTTGAAGTCAACCACTTCAAAGTCGACCCGGGAACGAACAAGCCACGTGACATCGGCGTTGCGGATTGCCTGGTTTGTTATCCGCTTGGCGACACGCTCAAAAAAGTCAACGAAAAATGGCAAGTCCGCTTTGTCGGCATGTTTGCGTCCGATGGAGACAAAATCGAAATCCGCGTTTCCGATGCCGAAAAACCTGAGAGCGGATGGGAAAGCGTCGCCGTTTGTGGCACCGCAAAATTGGTCAACAACGCGTGGCGCAAAAACACATCTGTCGTTGAAGTCATGCTGCCGTTCAATCCAGCAGAAAAAACCCTTTATTACACCGTTTGGAAAGACGGGCAAAACGTTACCGCTGACGGCCGCGTTGGAACCGATGCGTGTGGCCCCGGAACAGGATTGGTTGGCGACGTTCCCGGCGGTGGAAACTATGTTGGTCGGCTTCCTCGCCTGGTGACGCCTTACAAACTTTGCGGTCTCAGTTGCCACGCGATCAACTCCGGATTGCAGGAGCGCAAGGAAAACGGCGAAGGTTGGAAAATGAGCGGCGGCCGAGATCGCTGGCTGATTCGCGACCAACCATCGGTCGAGTCGTACAAACACTTGGAAGACTACAATTTCCAAATCATGGTTTGGGAAGACGACGTTTGGTACATGGAACTCGTGATGTATCCACCGAGCACCGACGACGCCTACAAGATTGTTGCGCTTTCGATTTGCGGCCCCACCAGCCGATGGCAAATGATGCGTCATTGGAACGTGATCAATCCCGGCGATCACGATTATGGAATGGACGACGTCAAAGGCCCCGAGCAAATTGCGATTCGCAAAACGGACGGACTTGGGCAAGACCCTGCTTACATGCGTCGCAACTTTCAGATCGTGCACCACTTGACCACAGGTGCCGAAGACGTTGATCCCTACGAGAATCCAAAAAAGTGGCGGTCATGGAAAATGCCGAACCGAGATTTCACCTTTGTCATTCTTGATTCGCGATTGTGGCGCAGCAGCCAAGACGTTGATATGTGGGACGATCAAGGCTGGCAAAAATTCAAAAGCCTCTACGATCGCACCGACCCAACACGAAGTTTACTCGGCGAAGAACAATTTGGCTGGCTTCAGGAATTGGTTTCGACTGATTCGTCGTCTTTGATTTGCTTGACCGGAATCAACGGTATGCACACGATCTGGGCTGGAGCAAAAAACAGAAAAACGGCCAGCAAAGATCACCCGAAAAACTTCTCCCAGCGAGACCGTGTCACGGCTGACTATGCCGGCTGGGTGAAAGCCGGTGCCGATCGCGTTTTGGAATTGCTTGGTGGTCGCGACGGAATCGTTTCAGTTTACGGTGACGTGCACAACGGGTGCCTGATGAAAAACGTTGAGCAGCGAGTAATCGAATGTAGTTTTGGCCCGATTGGACGCAGTGGTGGGCGGGCTTTGATCCCTGGCTTTGGTCCAAAAATGAAAGACGTCGACGAACGTGATGTCGAAGTTCACTCGCTCTATCATTCGAATTTTGCCAGCCCCAACAAGGAACCGCACGGCAAGTCTGACCCGTTCTACTGGAACTTCCTCGAAATGGAATTCGATACAACCACCGCCGATCCAAAAATTGGAATGCGCGTTCGCAATCTCGTTGACGCGCCGACCGAATCGCCGCGAGGTGGTGGAGCACTGGAAGAATCCGCCTCCGCAACAGGTCGCATGCCCAGTTGCAAACTTCCCTCAATCAAAACGCTGCCCAATGCCGATGTTTACTTTACCGACACTAATGGCAAAACTGTTCGTGGTTCAAGAAGCGACGAAAACGGAATCGTTCACGTTGCTGGCCTCGTCGACGTCAAGCCCGGCGTAAAAATTGTCGTTAACGCGTTTGATGGCGAAGATTCGAATTCGCAAGTTATCGAAACGTTGTCATAATGACATTCAAGATTGCGACTCCAGTCGGAACGCAAATTGGCGTTACGCCAAACTGGCTAGTGCCAACTCAGTAGCTTACTGTCGCGCGGTTATATTTTTTTGGTATGCAGAAAATGCTTCGATCATTCATATTTGTATTTTGCCTGAGCCCGCTGCTGCTTGCTCAAGTCGGCAATTGCCAAGAAACAAAAATTGACTTCACTTCACAAGTCAAACCGATCCTTTCCGACAACTGTTTTGCTTGTCACGGTCCTGACGAAGCCCAACGTTCGAGCGAGTTCCGGTTGGACCAAAAGGAAAGTGCACTTTCGAGCGATCATTCAGTCATTGTGCCTAGTGATCCTGATTCCAGTTTGTTGATCAAGCGAATTCTCTCGAACGATCCCGACGAAGTCATGCCTCCGTCGGACCACCGAAAAAAGTTATCGGACTCGCAAAAGAAAATCCTGACCGACTGGATCAAGCAAGGCGCCAACTGGTCTGAGCATTGGGCATTTCAAAAACCAGTCGCATCCGAGAACCCAAAAGCCTCCAATGCGACTTGGCCAGAAAACTACGTCGACCACTACATCCTCAATCGCTTGGACCGCGAAAAAATTCAACCGTCGCCGTCCGCCAATCCACCAACCCTCCTTCGACGTTTAAGCTTTGATTTGACAGGCCTTCCTCCGACGCCAGAAGAGTTGGAAACGTTTGAGTCGCAGATCAAAAAAGTCGGTTTTGAATCCGCCTATCAAACCGCCGTCGACCGACGTTTGGCCAGTCCTCATTTTGGCGAACGGATGGCGGTCTATTGGCTGGACTTGGTTCGCTACGCGGACACCGTTGGCTACCACGGTGATCAAGACGTGAGTGTTTCGCCCTATCGCGATTACGTCATCAACGCGTTCAATCAAAACATGCCGTTCGATCAGTTCACTCGTGAACAGTTGGCGGGTGACTTGCTCGACTCGCCAACGCAAGACCAGTTGATTGCGTCAGGATACAATCGGCTTGGCATGATGTCGGCGGAGGGCGGCGTCCAGCCGGAAGAGTATCTCAACAAGTACGCTTCGGATCGAGTTCGCACAACCTCATCCGCGTGGCTGGGAATAACACTTGGCTGTGCCGAATGCCATGATCACAAATTCGACCCCTTCTCTGCCAAAGAATTTTACGAGTTTTCTTCTTTCTTTGCAGACATCAAAGAACAAGGACTTTACGCCGGATCCAATCACTCGGGCAAATGGGGCGAAGCAATCAACGTCCCCGACGAAGTCCTCCCTGAATTGTTAAAACCGATTGATAAAGAGATCGCCGCACTCGAATCAACCATGGCTGAAAATACCGACGTTGCTGCTGAACGAATGGCTTGGGAGAAAACTATCCTCGATTCAAATTCTCATTGGAATCAACTGAAGCCAACATCGGTCGCGACGGCCAACAAATCAAAACCTTCAACGACCTCACAAAACTCAGTTCTTCTGTCCGGCCCAAAGCCCAACAAAGAATGCTGCGTCGTCACCACGAAAATTTCCGCAAACACGCCTGGAGCCATTACCGCGTTTCGACTCGAAGCGTTACCCGATAAATCGCTTCCTAAACAAGGCCCCGGTCGAGCCTCAAATGGAAACTTTGTCGTTACCGAATTTTTTGCGATTCAAGGCAATCACTCTGACAAGATTCAGATGCTAAAAAGTGAATTTCAGAAATGGCCTGAGACACTTAAATCAAAAACAATTCAACTTAAAAACGCGACCGCCACGTTTGAACAAAAGGCATCCGCCAACGCCCACCCCGACAAAAAATGGACCGCCGCCAGTGCCATTGATCGTGACACCAAAGGAAAACAATTCGGATGGGCAGTCATGCCTCGGGCAAACCAACAAAACGAAATCGTATTTCAAATTGACGGCGATTTGCCTCCCGGCGAAATGACATTCGTGATTCAGCAATATCACGGCAACGGCAGCCATACACTGGGCCATTTTCGAATCAGTGAAACGCGAAAACCAAACGCGATGGCCGACCCTTCGCGATTACTCTCTAAAGAAATCCAAACGATCGTGAAAACGAAGAAGGGTGATCGTTCCGCCAAACAGCAAAAGGAAATCTCCGACTATTTCGTTTCAATTGCTCCACGTTTTGAGGCAACACGCAAACAGATCTTGAAATTAAAAACGGAGAGAGAAGGCAAAGTCAAATCGCACACTCGCACCACGTTGGTTACAGTCTCAACCAAACCTCGCGAGATTCGCGTCCTTGCGAGAGGCGACTGGATGGATAAAACAGGTTCCGTCGTTTCGCCTGGCGTGCCGACTTCGCTGGGAGGAAAGAACTGGTCCACGAAGGATTTGAAAGCGCAACGCGCGACGCGACTGGAACTAGCCAACTGGATCACGGACAAGCAAAACCCTTTGACTTCTCGCGTATTCGTCAACCGAACATGGCGGATGTTTTTCGGCAGTGGAATTTCAAACGTGCTGGATGACTTGGGATCCCAAGGCGAGCCGCCTTCGCATCCAATGTTGCTTGACCGATTGGCGATCGAGTTTGCTCAGTCCGACTGGGATATAAAAAACCTAATCCGCACGATGGTATTGTCAAAAACGTACCAGCAGTCCTCGAGCTTGCGAACGGATCTTAAAGAGATCGACCCAGAAAATCGCCTATTCGCACGGCAATCACGATTTCGCTTGGACGCAGAATTCATTCGCGATCATGCACTTGCGACCAGCGGCCTGTTGGTCCGTAAGATCGGCGGGAGAAGCGTTAAGCCCTACCAACCAGCAGGCCTCTATCGCCACCTCAATTTCCCAACCCGAAAGTACATCGCCAGTGCGGGCGAAGACCAATACCGGCGCGGGATATACACTCACTGGCAACGACAGTTCCTGCACCCTGCAATGAAGACATTCGATGCTCCCTCTCGCGAGGAATGCACTGCCGCCCGGCCGCGGTCCAGTACACCATTGGCGGCACTCGTTTTGTTAAACGACCCCTCCTACGTCGAGGCAGCCAAAGGATTGGCCGAAACAGCGTTACAAAACCAAACTGGATTTGATTTGCGAATCAATGAAGTTTTTAAACTGGCTTTCTCTCGCGCTGCCAGTTCAGAAGAAAAACAAGTCCTTCGTGAACTGCTTGACTCGAGCAGAGAGCACTTTGAAAAGAATCCAGCCGAAGCCGAAAAATTGCTTTCCATTGGCGGACGTTCTAAACCAGAAAAACAGAATCAGATTGAGCTTGCTGCTTGGACCTCGACTTGTCGAGCCGTCATCAACATGCACGAGTTTGTATTGAGAAAATAATATGAATCAAAAAGACTTCATCCAATCACTGAACGCATTCAACCACTTACAAAATCGCCGCACATTTTTGCGAAGGTCCGCGACTGGTGTCGGTAGTGTTGCGCTGAGCGCGATGCTGGGTCAGTCGTTCGGTGGCCAGTGGCTGAACGCTGGCGAGAACACAAATGACCATGTCCAAGTGACGCCAAAAATCAAACGCGTGATTCATCTGTGCATGGCGGGTGGCCCATCGCATCTGGAGACGTTCGACTACAAA
The DNA here is from genome assembly GCA_045105295.1 of Mariniblastus sp. Classification (GTDB taxonomy): domain Bacteria; phylum Planctomycetota; class Planctomycetia; order Pirellulales; family Pirellulaceae; genus Mariniblastus. Next base: position 115,565 of record JBGCDK010000038.1, on the reverse strand, counting down.
TCGAAACTGGCGGAACTCAACGGCCAGCCTATGCCAAAATCATTTACCGAAGGCCAGCAAATCGCGCAGCTCCAAGGGCAGCGTAACAGTTTGAAAATCATGGGGCCGCAGCACGGATTTTCGAAGGTCGGAAAATCGGGCCAGCAAATCGGTGATATCCTCCCAAACATTCAAACCATCGCCGACGATATTTGTATCATCCGTTCGATGCACACGGACCAAATCAATCACGACCCAGCTCACAGTTTGATCAACACGGGCAGCAGTATTCCTGGCCGGCCTTCGATGGGATCATGGTTGCTATATGGATTGGGTAGCGAAACCGATAACCTTCCCGGCTACGTCGTTTTGACATCCGTCGGCGGTGGACAATCGCAACCGATCGCATCGCGACAATGGCACAGTGGATTTCTGCCAAGCAAATTTCAAGGCGTCGAATTCCGCTCAAAAGGCGAACCCGTCCTCTACGTCAAAAATCCTGCCGGCGTCAATCACGCCAGGCAAAAAGAGTTAGTTTCGGCGGTCGAGCGATTGAATCGAATCGGACTCAAACGTGATTTTGATCCTGAGATCGAGACTCGGATCGCCCAATACGAACTTGCGTTCAAAATGCAAACATCCGTGCCCGACTTGGCTGACATTTCAGACGAACCGCAATCGATTCTTGATTTGTACGGGACCGCGGGAGCCGACGGAAGCTTCGCTTCAAATTGCTTGTTGGCGCGTCGACTTGCCGAGCGCGGCGTGCGTTTCATTCAGCTTTATCATCGTGGCTGGGATCACCACGGCGGCATCAAAAACGGAATTAAGGTTACCTCAAAACTGGTCGACCAGGCTTCGGCTGCATTGGTGAAAGATCTAAAACAACGCGGAATGCTCGATGATACTTTGATCATCTGGGGCGGCGAGTTTGGCCGCACACCAATGGCTCAAGGCAATGGACGCGACCATCACATCAAGGGATTCTCTTGCTGGATGGCAGGCGGCGGAATCAAACCTGGAATGACTTATGGAGCGACGGATGAATTGGGCTATGCCGCGGTTGAAAACCCATTTCATATTAACGACATGCACGCAACGCTATTGCACTTATTTGGAATTGATCACACACGATTGACATACCGTTATCGTGGTCGTGATTTTCGCCTCACGGATGTGGCGGGGCATGTAGTGAAAGATATTTTGGTTTGATTTGGAATGATTGATCGTGTTATTGGACCGCCAGAGTTGAATTGACAGGCACAATTCGCACTTGCGCAACATCCTTTGGCAAGCGTAGGGCATGTCTAAAAAGAATAATCTTTCAACTGCGCAAGACTCTGAATCGTTTCTCTTGAATAACATAGATCTTAAATTTTTAAGCAAACGCTTTACTGATGTCAGACCTTAAACATTTCGAAGAACAGGGCTATGTCTTTTGCCAAGGATTCATCGATGCTCAAGCGGTCTCAGACATCCACGATAATCTGGCCAGAGTCATCGCCAACGTAGTCCCCTCGATGCCTACGACTCATGTCTTTTACGAAGACGGATCGGATTCGAAGTCGCTCAAGCAACTGCAGAAACTGCACGAGCAAGATTCGTTTTTCGGCACCTTGATGCGCGACAGCCCGTTTCGCAAGCTTGCCGAAGATTTACTCGGCGAGGAAGTGACTTGCGAAAACATGCAGTACTTCAACAAACCGCCTGGAATCAGCAAGCCCACCCCTGCTCACCAGGACGGATACTATTTCAAACTTGATCCACCCAATGCATTGACGATGTGGTTGGCTTTGGAAGAAGTCGACGCAGAGAATGGCTGTGTTCGCTACGTTCCTCGATCGCACACCATGGGAATGCGACCGCATGGCAAAACCGGGACACTTGGATTCAGCCAAGGCATCACCGATTTTCCAACAGAGCACGATTCGGACAACGAAATTGGGTTTCCTGCAAAACCTGGAGATCTATTGGCTCATCATTCTCTAACGATTCATCGCGCCGAAGCGAATCGCAGCTCCACTCGCTCTCGCAAAGCTTTAGGGTTTATCTATTACGGAGTGTCAGCCAAGGTCGACGAAAACGCACGCGAGCGATATCGAAACGAAGTGGAAAAGGATTTGGCAAAACAAGACAGAACCTAGCGATCGACGCAGAAACGATACCGACACTAGATCGCGGTTTTACTACAAAACCAGTTTTGCGACTTCGGCCATGTAGCTCTCGTTCGTAGAATCAGGTTTTCTACCAGCGGTGACGCGGAGATTTGATGGACCTTGAAGATCGCGGCGAGCCCCAACATTATCGCAGATGGCCAATACAAACAACGAGTAATTCCTTAGAGTTCGGAAACATCTTGAACGCCAATCGGATCGGTTTCTCGTTTAGACACTCGGTCTCCGGTTCTCTTTTTGTGATAGGTAGACCTCGGTCAAATAGACCTTTGGGCCGATCGAGTTACATAGCAGCCTCCAAAGTGCCTTTCAAAGAAGTCGCTTGAGGCACTCCAAATTTGTTGGCGTGATGTTTCATGTAAGCAAGTTTCGGCGCGTCCTTGGGCGCACCCAAAACGCAATGACGGTGGCGTGAGTCAAGCCTTCCTCTACCCATTCAATTTGATTGATGTCGTCAAATTGAGGTGACGATTCGCTGTTCTGGAATGAAACCGTTCCTTCAAACCCAAGCTCTTCAAGCAACGAATGCGCGTTTGGCCGCCACGATAAAACTTCAGGTGTTGGCCCCAAGAAATATCGATTGCTCAATTCATTCCGGGAATGGCTCGCGAGCAAAAATTGTATTCATTGATAGATCGCTTAAACAACGACCATTGCCTAACTTAAGGCTGCCTGCTCATGTTGCTGAAGTCCTTAGTTCGTAGACGGAGCGTTTGTTCGCTTTCCTCGATACGCGCTACTCCCCGTCTTTCATGCCACATAAACTGTAGAGCGTTTGCCAGTCGATAGCTCGATTAACTGCGTGAACGCTTCCGTCAACGTGGGCGAAGTTTACCGACGTTGGATGCATCGATGCGAAGCCTGTCTGATGAGCAAACCAGCTATCTCCGAGTAGCTCCAAACCAGGACTGCGAATCGAACTTTGAGTCCTCCAGTCAAGGTCGCTTCTACCTCTCGCTAAGGCAGCAAAAAGCCATGGGTTTTGAGATTGCCTTTCCCTGCCAATAATGTGACCGGAAGATTCACCGATCAAAATAGTGTTGCTTGTCCCATCACGAACATCGGCCAACCTTGTCTTGCTTCGGCTTCCAAAAACGCCATCGTAGCGCAGCATGTCAATCACAGGAATTTTTCCACCAGAATATGCCCCGGAACATCCTGCATAATTCGTCCCGGCCATTGGGAACTCTTCAACAATCAAATAGAAGAAGACATCAATCTGTTCATCTGTCGCATAAACTGGCTGACTTCCGACCGGATTTTTCAGCGCAACGGCCAACGAATCCGACGGGCATTCAACGACTGAAATTGGCGTTTCCATCACAACTTGAACCTCGCTAAAAGCATAAAGGCCAGATGGGAAGAACGTAGAATTTGTCAGGTCACTTTTTGAATCCGTGCAAATCGAAGGAAGCTGATCTGACAATGGTGATAGCTCAAGAAACCCAAGCAACTGCGCAATCCAGGACGTGTTTTGGTTTTTCCCAAGGTAGTATTTGAAATTAGCGTCATTCTGCGTAGTCGGAAAATCGCTGAATGATGAAATGATCGCTCCTTCAAAACCGAGTGTTCCAGGCGGAAGCCTGCGATTTGCGGATTCGTAACTAATGGTTGCTGTAGCAAGCTGACGCAAGTTATTTTTGCAAGCCGTAACGCGAGCGCCTTCTCGAACCGACTGAACAGCCGGAATTGCCATTGAGGTCAAAATTCCAACAATCGCAATGACTGCAACAAGTTCCACAAGTGAAAAACCTGCTCGACGACTTCTTAACTTGCATGGTCTTTTGAGTTTTAGCTCTGTGTGTCGCGATGAAGCCAAGCAAGTCAAAGCTAACGAGATCGTTACAAACAGATGAGCATACGACAGTTTCGGCGAAAACTCACCAAAACAACCACATGAGATATCCATCGTTCGACTTAGGGCACGAAACACCGCGAATGAAAACACGAAAAACAAACAGGAAGCGATTGCAAAAGCTGACTCTATCCAGAAATTAGACAAGAGAAAAACTCCCAATGAAAGCTCAAGGATTGGAATGAACACTGAGCAAAAACCAACCAACTCCGAACTGATCAAATCATAGGCCGAAATTGAAATCGCAAAATGAAATGGGTCAGACAAATGTATCGCACTTGTTAATAAAAACACTACGCCAATAACTCCAACACTTCCGCCGTCCTTTGGCTGGGCCTGGGCTACAGGTGACGAATATAGCAATCCAACTAAGGAAAGAACAATCAACAAGATTTTTTGCATATTAGTCTCGATTGCGATACCAAACCAAGAACACAAATACGCAAACCAACAACCCTCCTGCAATCGTATAAAATCTCAACCTTCCAGAAAAAGAGCTTGAGTAGCGAGCCCGCTGAGCGGCTGCAACGGACCTTTCATCAACTGCCAAGACAATTCTTCCATTGTGATATTCGTAGATCATGGGTGATTTACCACAATTAACCCGCTGACCATTTTTCAAGTCAAACTCTGGCAATACTATTCGGCCAGAAAGATCGTTATCTAAAGTTGTGAAATTCGTTAAATCAACTTTGGATTTTGAATCTACTCCACCGTCTGCTTTGACCGAAAAACTATAGGAAGTTACAACATCACGACCATCGAATTTTTCATAGTGAATTGGACCAATCAAGAAATCGGTCCATCGGCCCTTGCCCGCGATGGTTGAAGGAAGGGTTGCCGACCCACCGATAATGTCGCCTGGTCGAATTTCCTCTTTGATAAACGCTAGGCGATTCTGGATGTCAAAGTAGAAGAAAATGTCAGGACTGCCCTCTCCCTCGCATCGCAGCACTTTATACTCCACGCCTCCAAGAGCCTTTGTATAAACCGGCGAGGCAGAGTCGTCTGCAATGCTAGTCAACGATCGGTTTTTAGCAAAGCCAAAAACATAATCCCCAGCAGCATAATTCAAACACCCAGCATCCTGATTCTTATTCACAAACTCGACCGAATGCGGAGACCCTCTGGACAATCCTTGAGGGTCATCCGGCTCAACCAGCGCACTGGGGATAATATAGGTAGAGAAACACCACCCCAAGTTTGAGTTGGAAAACATTGCACGGCGAAAAACGCCTTGGTGGTTCTTCTGATCATACACGGCCTTTCTAATGGTTCCATCTTTCGAAACAGAAACGTGAAAAACTGGCATACCTTTGGCAACCTTGTCGAATGCCAATCCAAAAAACTGTTCTTCAAACTCGCGAAGTGACTGCCTAATTTCTTTGAGTTCGGATTCTTGTTCAACGGTATTTTGAAAATCAAAACCGGTGAAAAGAACCAAGCTCAATATCAGGCCAATCAATTTTCGCATGAAATAAATTCTCTATGAAGCCAACAGTGCTTTTCGTTTAATCGCCCTACTCGCCATCGCCTAAGAAGAAACTATCTTTAAGAAGCCATGAAACAGTGATCCAATAGCGCCGCAAATTTGAGAAGGTTAAACATGCTACCAGGGCCAACCCAAGTTGTGGGCATGGCACACAACATCAGTCAGGACCCGCTCTTCAGGATGCGCTGCACATGGAACCAATGGCCCTAAATTCGAGGGGAACGCTGAGCAATCCAGAACGGACACTGTTGACTTCATATTCGTCGCCAAACCATTTGTCGCCCATGCTGGAACCGTTGCCGCCAAACCATTGGAGCCAGCTACTGGACCTTGGCATGTGCAGGTGGCAGCCGACGTCTCACACCAATCCATTGTTTGGTCTGCTGCTTGGTCTACGTCATGGATGACCATGTGTTGCGAAATGGCAATCATAAGAAAAGCGCCCAAGGCAAAGGAATATTTTCGCGTTGAAATCTTCCTATTTAGACAAATGAATTGCTTGAAAAGTGAAACGTCTTTTCACATTTTTTTATAACGGCGACGGGGGGGGCGCGTCAAGAAAATATATAAAATATGACATACTTAATTCTTAGAACTATGCGTTTGATAGCGTGGCAACAAACTCAATTCAAGAATCTAGATAAAAATTACTATCGATACACGTCTATTTTCGTTGACGTTTTTAAAGCTTAACAAACACCATGTATAGCGATACATAAACAGTCGATCTTGGTGATGGACGAAATCCGCGGGGAAGCCTTTGAGAATTTTGGCAAAATTGCAACCACTGGTAGATCGAACCTCTTGCTCAGTTCTTTCCAACACGAATCAGCTTAAACTCTTCGAACGAAGAAACAAGCAAACCAACCGGAACAGCCAACTGTCAGCCGCTCGCGCACAAAACAGCTCTTGCGACTTCGGTCATCGGCCCCGTCTCTTTACTGAATCGGCTTAAGTGTAACGCAGACTGCCAACGCTGGGGTTGGGTTCCTTCGACGAAATAGGTCGACGCGGTTTGGTCGATCGGTAGTCCGCCAAGGTAACGCTGACCGGGTGTGAACTGGGATTTCTGTTTAAGGTTATCCAGCCAATCCAAAACTTTTTCAATGTTTGGTTCCAACAACCCGTCGTCTTCCGATGCATCGTACGCAGCAGGTGATGCGTTGGTGGCTGGATCCGTTTCGGTGCTGATTGTCGGCGTTTCCGTTTCGTCTGCGTCTTCTTCGTCTGGACCGTCGACTTTGAACAAGCCAGCTTTGTCCAAGTCCAAACCGGTGACGTGACAAAGTGCATACGCCGCAAGTGTTGCTTCTTTGTCTTCACGCAAAAAACCTTCGAAGTGTTTCAGTGCAGATGACTCACCACGAAACGCGAGTGCCCAAATGGCATCGCGGCATTTGTCGGGGTCTTCGAGAGCTGGATTAAGCCATTTTTGGAAATCCTGATCGAGGCTCATGGTGGCCCAATAAAGCAACGCTCGTCGTCGCGTCGTTTGGGCGACTTGTTTTGATTGCGGATTGTCGGCGACGGTTTGTTGATTCATTTCTTGCATCGCGTTTCCTGCGATCATTGCGTGCTGCTTGTGCCCCAGGACGTAATGGGTTGTGGCGGCTTCGAATCGGCACTCAGCAGAACGATCTTCCAATGAAGATTTGACCAGTGAAAGACAATCCTCCAATCCCCACTCGCCAATCGCTCGCAACGCACGCGATCGAACGTTGGGGTCTTCATGGGCGACGGCCACGCGCGCGATTTTTTCTTTCTCGTTTGAGTTCGCAATCAGCGCCGGAATCGCTGCCCGCATTAACGGCGCGTAACCGCTTTTCCACCAACGCTGCAGCATCTGGTTACTGTTTCCTGGTCCCACCCAAAACATTGCTGCCGCCGCGCCATTAATGAGCTGCGGCATGTCGTGGACGTACGTTTCCAAGATCCTCAAATTGTCTTTATCCGGAAAGTGCGTCAAAACATAAGTCGACACGAATGCTTCGTCAGCGGTTTTCCAACGATTTAAATTCCGAATCGCAGGTTCAACTGCGGCGACACCGGCGATCCGCAAACCCTCGAGATGGGCGTCGAGCAATCCATCGATCCGACCAATTTCGCTTTTATCAAACGCGGGACTCCAAACACCCGCTTGGCGGCGCACCCAATAGAATGCGGCTTCTTCCAGGTGTTGACTGAGGATCGCCTGATTGACGGGTCGGGAAAGAGGTTGGCCTTGGGACATTCAACGAAAGATGGAGTTAGATGCGGTTACAAGTTCGGTGCGGATATGAATTAGGCGAGACTATAAGTTGGAGATTCAAAAAAAACCTCAGGTCGCTGGTCCGTGTTTTACTGCAAGGCTTCCTGGAAAACGTTGAAGATCAAATTCCATTTCCCTTCTTCGCGAAACGCGGCTCCGTTTCCTCCAGCCATCAACATCACTCCATCAGCCACGGATAGGTGACCAGCACAGACTTTGATTTCCGGCTCAAGATCGGCTGGGACCATTTCATCTTCAACTAAATTCCAAAGCCCGTAACTGTTTGAGCCCCACAATTTGTCTTCGTACCAAACGAGATCACGATACGGCAACGAAATTGAACCTTTGAATAGCAACTTCCATTTGTCATCACGTCCGACAAATATCGTCCCGCTTCTCCCCGCGATATAGACTTTGCCATCTCCGCCACAGCAGATGGATTCAAGTTCCTGGTTGGTCGGAAATTCCAACAGTTTCCAATTACCGTCTTTCATTCGCCAAACATCGCCCGCGCCACCGCATGCGTACAGCTCGTTTTCCGAAAATCCATCAATGTCGTCAAAGCCCCAGCCTTCTGTTTGCTTGTCGCGTTTGTCTTCGTCAGTTTCAAATTCGATTTCGGGACAAAGCGATTCCCATTTGCCTTCGCCGTTTCTTTTGCAAACGCCACGTCGACCCGAAACTGCATACACATGGTCGCCAATGGTTCGCACACGACGAACACCGCCTCGGATCGGTCCTGTTGGTGACGACATCAGTTCGTCCTCAAATTCTTTGTCACCTGCACCGTAAATAATAGGCTTACCACTGGCATCAACGGCCACGAGCTGAGCTTTTGGTTTTTTCGGAGCCGCACACATCAATCGCTCAAATCCTACGAAGCCGGCGATGCCCAAGCGGTTTCCTTCGGGATCGTCGCGAAAAAACGCGATGATCCGTTTCTTGATTTCCGCTTGTTCGATAACTGGATGCTTTTCAGATTCCGTTTCATGGGCCACGAAATAGAATATATTTTTGTCGCGGACACAGCAGCCTCCGACGCCGTAACCTTGAATGCCCTGATCAAATTCTTTTTTGACGATCAACATATCGTTCATTTCAGACTATCTTTCGCTTTTATCACTGGAGCCGTCAATCTTGTCTTGAAGCCATGATTCTCTTGCTCCTGATTTGGCTTTAAGCTCATTCTTCTTACACATCTTTTTGTAAAACGCATCCAACTGGGCACGCAAGCATTTTGGATTGCAGCCAGATTCGGGGAAAGTGGTCATCACAGTTTGGATCGCCATCTCTCTGGCTTTCTCGTAGCTGATTGTTTCCCGCTTCCCGCTCAACCAACTCCCTTTTCGATAGTCTTGAATTTTGTCGTCCAGTTTCTTGTGCATCGAGCCGTGTGTGCCGGTGTCAAAATCGTTCGACGTGCCCTCAACACAAATCACAGGAGCATTCTTGTGCATTTTTTCGGTGTACTTTGGACAATTCGGATTGTTTCTGTACATTTCACCGGGTAGCAAATGGTGGCCCGTTTGCCCTGGACAGCAGCCATCACCTTGAAGTGCCTTGGGAAGTTCTGTGTCTTTGAATTTTGGCAAGATGCATCGCCGAGCTCGCGTACAGGGATTGATTCGCGCAAGAATGCTCATCAAATTCGCCATTGCTTTTTGCGGATTCTTTTTTGCTTCCTCAGCCATCTCGCGAAGTTTTTCAGGAATTTTATCGATGATCGTTTGGGCGTCGCTGATTTGCCCCCAAGCATCCCAAGCGGTGGAGCCAGCTTTGAAAACACCGTGGATTGCGTCGCCTGCTGTCCATATCGTCGCGCCGGCTTCGGTGACGATCGCCCCGACTCCTCCAATGGCGGCGCCGCCAAGTGCCGCGGTGTGGCGGATCGCCGTGTTGCGCAGTTTTTTCTTGACCATTTTGCCAGCGATGTCTTGAGCTTTGTCGATGATCTCGTCTTTGACTTCGCCGATCACCTCAAGGACTTTTTCTTTGATAATTTTGTCGATGTCTTGGGTCATCGTCTCAATATTTTCCATGAAGTCTTCGAGCGCTTTCTTCGCGTCGGGATTCATATCTTTTTTGAGGCTGTTGGGCTTAATCATCAAACCGGTGCAATGATCGCCAATCCAACCATCAACATCGGCGCCTACTTTTTTCAAAACGTTTTCGAGCTTTTTAAATTTCTTGGGGCCGAGTGCTTTTTCCAGCATTGATTTCTTACCTGGCTCCGGCTTGCACTTGTCCTCCATCTTCTTGATGTTTTTCTTGCACTCATTCGCCTTGGCGGTGGCACTCACATACGGAAAAGCAGGTGTGTTCGCTGGATTGGAATGATTGTGCGTCACCAGATCCATATGCCGCGCAACGCCCTTGCCCTCAATTTTGACGTTCATCGACCAGCTGGTGAAATAACAAGTCCCTGTCAACGCGCTCGATACAACGCCCTTGAGCAATGGCTGGGTCGCCGGTTCATCCCCGGTGCTTTTGCTGAAGTAACTGTGATCCTCAAGCGCCGCACCTTTGCGTTTAATAAAAACGGTTTTTGAAACTTTCGTTAGGTCAGGCGCAAAACAAGTGTTGGGATACGGGATTGGAATTCCGCTGGGCGGAGGAGGTGGACCTGGCGAAATGCAAACGTCAGGAAACGCGACGGGGGATTTTCCGTCGGCCGATTTGCTCGCGATTTCGTCGTCGTTTGCGTAGACGTGATGGGGCATGGTGGTAAATCCTGCAAAACCTAAAGCGGTTCGTGTTCTTTTAAATTGACGTTTAGGTCTAAGTTTTTTGAGTACGTTTTTGGTTGCGTATTTTAGTGACGGCTACTTTTGGTTTTTAAAGTTAACTGTGTTTGACAAAGGAACTAATAACGACGCCGCGAAACTCGTCAGCCGAAGAAAGTTGAATCAGCGTATTGGGCCCGTGCGATTTTCCTGACCGAGCAAGAAAGTGGTTGTACCCGAGCAACAACAAACCAAACGCGGATCCGACTTCGCCGATCGAGCTGGCGGGAATTTCGTAACGGTAATTTGGCGACAATTCTTTTCGCAAGACTCGCGCCCAAGCATGTGCCGACTCGCTGAAAAAATATTCTTCGCCCGAAACATTGGTCAGGCGATGGTGGATTTCATGAGCTTCGATTTTTGATTGCGACAACGCGAATTTCATGGCTTCGCTCATTCCAACGCCAATGCAATTGTTGTCGCTGATCAGTGAAGCCACTTCTTTGGCCATTCCGACGCCGACGATGCGCAAGGACCTATTGTCGTTTTCACGAGGACGCCGTTGAATCACGATCGCACTGGCTGCTTCGCCCGGAACAAAACCATCGGACGAATCCGAAACAAGGAATCTCTCTTCTGCCAAACCGTGACGGATGCTTTGTGAATTCAACCAGGAATCAAAAGAAGCGATCACGACAACGGCATTGGCAAGGTCGCCATCGAGGCCAGTTTCATCGTTGAGCCATTTGTCAGCATCCAAAAGCGCTGGGCAAACGCCGACCGAACCGCCATTGGCTTGGAGGGCACCAAATTGAAATCTTGTGTCAGCCGGATCCCAACCCGTTGCGGACAGCCGATCATTCACGGCAATTTGTGTAAAGCTTGCAAGGTCTTTGGGAAGCGACGTGGGACGAAACTTTTCCGGTGCAACCAAGATCAATTTCGCACTCTTTAACGTCGTGACACCAGCGTCGATCAACGCTTCTTCGATTGCTAACGCTAAAAACAATCCTGCCCGTTCTGATCCGCCAACTTGATTCTCTTCGTCGTCATCCAGTGGCGCGATGGAAGACCCAATGATTGGCTCGCCAACGTAATCGTAGAAATTTGTTTCGTGAAAGCAATCAACACCAGAGCGCATCGCGGCAACGGTGGCAGGAAGGCTGAATCCAACGCTTGTTACCGCACCGGCGCCTGTGAGATAGATTCCAAGTTTCGATGCGTTCTTGGGATTCACACGTGATTCGAACGGTGAATCCGAGTTGGATTGATTTTCTCTTTCACTCGTCATCCGAAAGTGCCTCACCAATCGAGATAACCTTGTTTGGATCGGACTCTTTACCGCCACAGCCACAGTCTTTTGCGCCGAAGACTTGGGCCTTCCACCATTTTTTGCAAACGTGGCCAACGGCGACGATGTTGAGTTCACGAAGGCTTCGTTTTAACGGCATGTGCCCACGCCAAACCAAACTGAATTGATTTTTCTCCACGTCGATGATGACAGTATCGACAACCGGAATGATCGCGTGCTGCTCTTGCGACTGAGTGAGCGCGACCATCGGCATATTGAGATGCTTGGGCAAGTGAAACTGGATCTCGGGTCGAGTCGGATGCAGGTTGCGCAAATAGACTTGTTCGTCGCCGGTTGGAAATTCTATTTGCTGGTCAGCCGGTGTGCACTGAAAATACTCTTCGTCAAAATCGGCTGGCAAAAATGGAAACCGTGTTTCTTGCCATTGCTCATCGTAGGTTCCCGCCATTTGAGCGCGAGGCTTCCAATTTCTCCCCATGGGTCCGAATGCCCACGGCGTGTATTGTTGGTCAGAACGAGAGATGGGTTCATCGGGCTTTTCGATCATGGGCAAAGGTTGGCCTTCAAGTTCGTTTTTGAACTCAACTGCATATCCACGACCGACTGGGTTGGGTGTGAAGATTTCAAAATCACCTTCCATCGGATCGTGCCAAATTCCACCAAAACTATTGCCATAGTTGATAGGAGCTTCGACAAAGAATTCTGGCTGACTGGGCGTGAGCCATTTTGAATTGGATTTTTCCCACTTCCTTGGTCCCACAATCCGAGCAGCTTTCTCGCAGTCGCCAACACGAAAGCCAACGTCGAGTTCGGTGACTGCGTTTCCGCCGGGTGAGTATCCGTTGGCCTTGATCACGATATCGCAACGTTTTTTCGTCAGCGACCAATCGCTTTCGAAAACTGGTGCCGTGACTCCTGGTTCGCCATCAAACTGATCTGCGTCGAAAATCGGAACTTGTTCATCGGCGATGGCGGCTTTTTGGTTGGGGAACTCCGGGATGTCATAGGTAGCTTTGACAACGGCCAACAAGTGCATCTTGCCGTGCTTGTCGTAGGCTTGATTTGCCGCGAAGCAGTGTTTTGTTCCGTTTATAAGTTGCACAACAGCCTCGGTTTTGAGCGGTCTTCAAGAGCGTTCCAAGTCCAGCCTTTTAAGTCCAGTGTTTTCAAGTCCAGCCTTTTAAGTCCAGCCTTTCCGTTCAACACTAATTTAACTTTACCGACGCACCGCGAATTCGATTTAGGCCAGTCGAATGACTGACGACTTTGTTCCCACGAAGTTCGATCAGCCCTTCTGATGTCATTCGAAAATGAGCTTCGCCGCAATGAAAATTGATCTCTGTGTTGGAACGAATTTCGATACATTCGTCGGTCTGTTGATACGAAATTGGATCGGTCGAACCAAGCGCTATGACTGGTTGTTGCAGAACCCCGAGAATAACGGGAGCGTCAGGTGAACCAGCCTGAAACATCATGGCACACTGATCGCCGATCTTGATGGTACTGACGTCGCAAACGGTTTGTGCGGTCGCTCGTTCGACGACGCCTGGGATCGTCACAACTGGGTATCCATCGGCATTGACGTCGCAGATCGAGCCAATCAAAAGTCCGTCGATTCTCCGAGTCTGAACCTGCGAGCCCTCAACATGAGTTGGTATTTTACTGGCTTCTTGATCGAGCATTTTGTCGATCATGGAAGGTTTGCCGGCAGAAGTCTCAACTGTTGGAACTTCACCAGAAGCGTCTGATTCAGAATAGGTTTCAGGTTGCATGTGAGGAATCTTGTTCTGAATTAAATTTGGAATTGAAGTCGAAGCTCGCGTTCTGGTGCATATCGATGTGATCGCGTCCAACGGACAACTTGCAACATCCATTTTCACGCAGCGGTCTTTGGCGTGTTTGTAATGACCTGCCTAAAATTCGGTTGTGCGAAACAGTTTTCGATCGTTTAGTTCAGATGAATCTTTGAACCCTTCATGTTGACTTTCCCCGAAGCCTCGAAAAAGAACTCCTTGCCAGAAATCGTTACGTCGCCATTGGACTCCAGCGTGACACTGCTCCCTCCGCAAGTGATATGGACTTTCTTGCCCGCAACCAGTTCGTAGTTTTCACCAACGGTTACGATTTTCTCGACGCCAATTTGTTCGGTACTTTTGAAACCAATCTGCACATTCATTTCTTCGCCAACGGTGATTGTTTTCAACCGCCCGACGTTTTCGTTGGCAACATCGCCGATCACTTCGTCTTTTTGAACACCAATTTGAATCGATTGGTTGTTGCCAATGACTTCGTCGTGGTTGACGCCAACTTGCATCGTGCGATTGTTTCCGACTCGGCTGTTTTGGTCGACGCCGATCGTATTGTCTTCGATATTATCGACGACTTTGGTTCGATCGTGATGGACGGTCCATGTTTCGTCATGTTCGATCACGGTATCAAGATTGTGTTGAGCGTGGATTCGAATCTGTTCCTCGCCAGCCGTATCGTCCATCGTCAATTCGTTGTAACCCTCGGCTTCGTAAGACTTCGTCGTATTGCCACGACGTTTTTTGTTCTTTGAATTCTCCCCTGCCCCTTTTAGCGGAAACGGAACTGGATTGTCGCCGTTGTAAACTCGACCGGTGATGATAGGCCGATCAGGATCACCATCGAGAAAACTCACGATGACTTCTTCATCCTGACGTGGGTGATCGATACACCCCCAGCCTTGGCCTGCATGGGCGGACGAAACACGAATCCAACACGAGCTATTGATGTCTTTGGTGCCGTAGCGATCCCAATGGAACTGGACTTTGACCCGTGCGTGTTCGTCGACAACAATTTCCTGCCCATCGGTTGTAACGATGGCAGTTTGCGGGCCTTCAACGAACGGCTTCTTCGTTACGCGTCGGGGTCGGTAAGTCGTCTCAGCGGGGATGCAGCGGAATTCATTTCGAAAATCAACCAGCTCTTCGTTTCCAAAACCAAAGTTCGAATTGAACTCAGTAAACACTTCGACCAACGCATACGCTTTGCCGATTTCTGCTGGATTAGAGTGATCTGCGATGGAGAAAGTCCCTCCCGGTGTGAACTTCAGATACATTCCACTACCGACAACGTGGTTGTGTTCAGCTTCGATTTCCTGGACACGAACTTTCGTCAGCCGATCACCTTCGGGCGATTCATCGTAACGGCCAGGATATTCAAAGACTTCGAAATTCGAGCTGCCTTCGAACTTTACTGCGCTCTTTTTGTCAGTCAGCAGCGGGTCAGTCGGCACTTTAAAATTGAAGTCTTTCTGAGCCATTTTGCCTGGTCGAAATTCAAAAACATGCCGCCAACCATGAAGCTGTTGAAATTGCTTTTGCCCAATTGGTTTGTATTTGACCTCAGGCTCGTTTAGCTCAAAGTATCCCGATGGCGAATCGGCCAACACCATGATGTGTTTATCTTTGGAGTGCTCGAAGTAATAGAAGATCCCTTCTTCTTCCATCAATCGCGAAACAAAATTAAAATCTGTTTCTCGATACTGCACACAAAATTCACGTACGGCATAGTCTTCCGTCAGCTTCATTTGAAAATCGTTAAAACCAAGCTCCTGAAAGATCTGCTTGATAATGTCTGGTGCAGCCATCTCTTGAAAAATTTGGCAATCTTGATTGTGCTTCAGGAACCACAACCACGGAACTAGCGTAAGGTTGTAGCAGGTCAGTTTCGTTGGCTCTTCGACCTGGTCGGAATACTCAAAACGACTTACGTAACCATTGAAGTGGCGCTCGCGACCGTCCTCGTCAAAATAAGTAATCGAAATTTGCTTGCCAACAATTTTCTGCCCGTCGATCGCGGGGTCTTTTGAAACAACAGTCGCCTCATAAGCAAAATCGCGCGAGATTGATTCTGTCCCACTGAAGTACTGAAGCAACAGAACGTCTTCGCCGAGAGGCGTATCAATGCGGGCTTGGCGATTCTCTTGATTAAGCTGAATCATTTGTGTTTCTCAATCGGCTCAACGGGGAAACGGTACTGATATCCAAATATCGTTTGTCAAGAATTGACGGGCGTGTTATGAGGTATCGTTTGTCAGAGACCTTGGAAGGGACAATCATCATAACAAACTGTGATTGCAATTCCCATCTGACAGGAGCCTTTTTAAAATTAGTTTCAACGATTTCCTTTAACACTGCTGTCAGTCAATTTTAAAACAGCAATCACAGTTTTTCAAATGTAATCACACCGCGGGACGCGAACGCGCCAGGAGAAAACGCACAGCGAAATGAATCACTAAACGCTCGCAAACAAAACTCTGATGGCGGAGACAACTACATAACATGGCGTTTTACCTAGTCGACATGGGATGGTGATCTCCCTTGGTTCCAGGAAGCAGTACTTGTCCTTGAAAGCGACTCTCCCAAGTCATTACTGAAACGAACGGTCTGTACGCGAATCGATCGTAGTGCTGGAGAATAAACCAAGCACGAAAGCCCGCGAGGTATCCATACTTTTTGTCCACATCGGGCTGGTCGAGTCCAAAATGATCGAACAACGTTACTCGATAGGTGCCTTTAAAATCAGCACCATCGAGAGAGTAATCCACTATCTCAACTTTCCAAGCCCAAACATCATTGACAGCAATTGTCAGACCGCCCGCAAAAGTATCGGTTTTGGAGCTAAAACGAATTCCTGTTTTTCGTGTCACGTCGCCAGCTTGAATTTGACTGGGATCGCCCTTGTACTTTTGGATTGCCGAAAGCATACTCTGACGAACTTCACCTTCAAATTTTTGAGAGAGCTCGTGATTTCGGGCGGCTTGGGTAAGAATCGGATTGGAATAGTCCGATCCTGTGTTGCCTCTGAAATGAGCAATCATCGCGATGATGTTTGTCTCCAAATCTCCAACCGCGAAAATATCGGTTGACATGCCTTGGAACTTATCCCAAAGGATTTGTTCATTTCCGGAATCGAGATCGAACATGAGATCATCCATCTTGAACATTTTTCCAAGATTGCGAATCTGCGCCTCGTTAAAATCTCCAAACATCAAATCCGCGGCTGGTGATCCGTCGTAGTTAAATCCTCGATCACGATTCGACTTGATGATCAATTTCGGATTGGCACGGCTGATCCCAAAGTTTTTTGGAAACGGCTTGGGACCATTGTTCTTTAATTGCTGTTGGTACGTTGGAACATGATGGATCGTCTCGCCAGCTCGTAATTGATTGGGGTTGTATATCGGAGTGATCTGTCCCGATGGCGACATGCGACCAAAGCTGCTGATGTGATTGGTGTCTCGATGGATCGCCATCGAATAGCCACTCAACGTGTTGCCTGATTTGACCTTGATCGCACCATCACTTTCGACCAAGACTCGATAACCGCCGAAGGAATAGGATTTACTCATTGAAGTCCCGTTGGCTTAGGTTAATTAGCAGGATTGTTAGCAGGATTGTTAGCAGGATTTGCTCGCTACGTTGCCACCACATTACGTCGTTTGCGTAAGAAACTTAGACGTGTTGCACGAAAATATTGGATCAGCCGCGCTTCTTAAAACAACCACAGCTGCCGCCAACACCCTGCACCCGCTGGCTAAAAACCACTAATCAAAGACGGCTGACTGGGAGCCCCTAACATCAAGTTTTCTTGATAAGTATCGGAGTCAGGTTTGGAATCCACAACTGCACCGCCCCTCCGATGAAGACAACTTTACTGTCCCCTTCGTCCAACCGCTGGTGAGCCACGCCGCCAACGAATCCGTAAACTGGAACCTTCAATTGAGCAATCAACAAACCGGTCATCGAATTCCATTGATTGGTTACCGCATTACGAGCTCGTGCAAACTCCGCTGGACTCACGCCAAGGTTTGACGATCGCTGAAGCAACAATTCCAACCCCGTGTCGTTAGCCGAAACCGGTTTGACCGAGGACCACCATGGCGTAACCTTGCCATGATGAGACAACGAGTACTGGGTAAATTTATAAAGCTGATGGCCACTGTTAAGCATTACTTTTTTTGCAACCCTTCCAGTGAACGCGGCTTTGATGTCATCAGCCGCGTCTTTGAAATCTAATTCTTGATTGAGAGTCATTTTGTTACTCACTTAAAAAGATATTTTTGCATCCTCAATTACCTAGTTCGCGGTGCGACTCCATCTTTCGACGGAAAGGTTGATCCACAGACTGATCATTGATTCCTCGCCACAAGTTTTCAGTCACCGATAAAAGTGTCATCAATTTCCAAGTTCGACAACGTTTGATATTTCAATTTTGCATTTCAAATGTAATGTTTGTCATAGCGCAAGAAAAAAACCCAAGCAGAAACTGCCCAGGTTTTTGTTTTGATTCGATTGCTTTGTGGTAAGCATCGACTGACGGGGAAAGCTTACGCTTTCTTGTTGGCACCAACGTCCCAGCCTGTGTCGACTGAACCCTGAGCCTTGCCCTTCTCGTCCTTCTTCTTGTAAGACCACTTGATCGTGCTGTAGCACAATGTCAAGTTCTCTGATGTCTCAATCGACCCCATGTTCGCACCATGAACGCCGTAGGCCGAAATGTAGGCGTCAGTCAGAATCCACTGATAGAACACTTCGTTTCCATCGGCTGTTACTCGGACCAAGTCGATCGTCACTTGTGGAAAAACTTTGCCTTCGCAAACCGCAGCGACAAGTTCTGGCGATGACTCATCTGCGTTCTTTTGCAGATCAATGCCGCCCAATTGTACCTGGCTCTTAGTCAAGGCTTCGCGAGGCTTGGCTGTCGAGTTGATGTTACGATTAACGCTCTGGCTAATCATAGAAACTTCGATCCATTCCTTATGCTTCGCATCTTGAGAGTTGCCTTTGATTGATTGCAAATCTACGTATCCAACTACAGCACTCATCTGATTTCTCCCGGTTTAAATTCTAGTATTATGTTTTGTTTTGGTTGTTTCATCTTGATGACAATTGTGTTGTACGTAGATCTAGGGTTCGTGTTGCAAAAAAAACTAAATTATTCCCACAGAACACTTTCACGCGGATTTTCTCGCATAAAACTGCCCTCAGCCCTTGCACTCTAACGCTGAAAAAGCTGCGATTTCCGTATGCGACTCCGCGAATCGCGGGAAACGGTCCGGCTGAGGCGTCGCTGCTAACCCAACCTTGGACGACGTTCCAGCTCGCAATAACGAGCGTTAGCCTGCTGACTCTTCGTAATGCCTCCGGCATCGGTTAGTGGCAGCTTTGGCCCGGACCTACCAACAAAAAAACCCGAGCAGAAACTGCCCGGGTTTTGTTTTGATTCAACTGCTTTATTACAAGCACTGAAAGCCATAGGAGAAAGCTTACGCTTTCTTGTTGGCACCAACGTCCCAGCCCGTGTCGACAGAACCCTGAGCCTTGCCCTTCTCGTCTTTCTTCTTGTAAGACCACTTGATTGTGCTGTAGCAAATACTGATATTCTCAGAAGTCTCGATTGAGCCCATGTTCGCACCATGGACACCGTAGCTAGAAATATAAGCGTCGGTCAGAACCCACTGGTAAAACACTTCGTTACCATTGTCGGTCACGCGAACCAAGTCGATCGTCACCTCTGGAAAAACCTTGCCTTCGCATACTGCAGCGACAAGCTCTGGGGATGATTCATCGGCATTTTTCTGAAGATCAATCGCACCCAACTGAACCTGACTCTTGGTCAAAGCTTCGCGAGGCTTGGCAGTTGAGTTGATGTTACGATTAACGCTTTGGCTAATCGAAAGTGCCTCAACCCATTCCTTATGCTTCGCGTCCTGAGAGTTACCTTTGATTGATCCAAAATTCACGTATCCGACTACTGCACTCATCTGAGTTCTCCCAATTTATTCTTCAAATTCTATGTAACTATTAGCGTTTTACCGCGGTGACAAATATGTTGTACGTGCGACTGGCTATCATGTTGCACAATTTTTCAAAAATTGGTTGAGCACTTTTAACAGTCTTCCCCAACTCTTTTTACCCCCAAGCGGCCTGGCTTCCTGCGTTTGCGTTTGCGTTTCCAGAAAACTCCTGTCAACGCATGGCTATTTAAACATCAAATTTAGAGTGCCACTCTCCTCAAGAGTCACCTCACCTTGCGTTGTAGCGCTTGGGTATTGATTCTGCCCGGGAGGTTTCACATTCGCGACCACTGAAATGGAATATCGGCCCGGCAACAGCCCGATGACTTTTAAACTCGGCCCTGAAATATCAGTGACAATTTTAACCCGGCCTCCTTTGCCTCGTTTAAAATCCGCCCATTCATCTAGCTTGATGTTTTGGCCATCCAATTGTACCGAGGCAAATTTAAGCATCTCGACCGGTTTTTCATCGGCCCGAGAAAACGTTACGTCGAGCGTCACTACAGGTTTGGGTTTCGGTTTCCCAGCGTCCTTAGGTCGTTGAGATATAGAGAAAGACAACTGATCCGAAAGTGGTTCCTCAA
Organism: Mariniblastus sp.; assembly: GCA_045105295.1. Classification (GTDB taxonomy): domain Bacteria; phylum Planctomycetota; class Planctomycetia; order Pirellulales; family Pirellulaceae; genus Mariniblastus. The sequence continues at coordinate 95,373 of JBGCDK010000038.1, read as the reverse complement.
AAAAGTCCGTGGTCTGGACCTCAATCTTAACCCGGTTTCCTACGCTGGGCTCTCCGACCGCCTCCCACAGTTCGCTAAACGAAAACTTGTACATGCCAGGAACGCCTGATGGGTTCTTTTCCAATAGTGCTTTTGTCTTTTTCTTCAATGGCACTCCATCGAAAAACAAATTCACTTTCTCAAGCGGAATAGGCGGCTGAATTTTTGACATATCAAGCGTGACTTCGATTTCGCGCCACTGCGTCTTCGAATTGTACAGTCGTGTTTTGCCCGCATCCAAAACAGGATTTTCTTCGAGCGATTTTGTAATGAATCGCCACTGGCCGAGCGGAGTCTCAGGATCGTCGGCACGAAATATCTGAAGCAGTCGATCGGACGTGCTTGAAATCTCTAATGTGTGCGCACGAATCTCGGACCAAGCCAATAGCCCCTTAGGCGAAACCTCAACAAAGTGCCTTCTCTCGATAGGATACAGCCATTGTCGATTTCCATTCTTCCAATGAATCATAAAATCATCCTGCGAACCGTCCAGCAAATCCTTTTTGAATGGCAGGAAGAACTCGAGCATTGATTCCGCAGTCACGTCTTCTGCGTCGCCCGGATTCAAAAATATAAGCTGTTCCTCATTGGATCTCCCTGCCAACCAGCCAAACGGCTCACCCAAAGGTCGTTGTGTCGCGAAACTCCACATGTTCTTACACGGATAAGCTTTCCAACCTTCGGGCAGGTCGCTGATTCGAATCCCTGTCAACTGACTTCGATAGTCCGACGAACTGACCGCACCACGATTGGATTGCAACGTTTTATAGTTTGGAACTCCCAGAACATCCAACAACAAAAATGCAGGACCGTCACCAAATGCGACACTGGCATCGTCACGCAAAATCTCGTCCAGGTTCAAAACGTTTTCCGCGTTCTCGTTCTCTTCCCTTGCTGTTTTCGAAACGATCGTCATTCGCGCCGCGGTCTTTCTGTCCACATTTACGGTCAGGTTTTCGTCCAAACGAAGCACATCCGTTTGCCCAAACACGTCGAGGATATCCGTGCGAACTTTTAACTTGCTCTGACGCGAAGCATTCGCCGACTCCTCAGGCTCAAAACGCACCAACTGAAACCAACTGGGCATTCTGGCTGTGGCGCCAGACTCATCGTTGTTGTAAAATGCGAGCAGGATTCCGTTATCGATCTCCAGAAATTTCGGCCGCTCATCATCAGCCAGCTTTGGATCGGCGTTGGGGTCAACGACAGGGGCCGGTTTGGCAAACTGAATTTTCTCAATGGTTTGCGGATTCGGAATGGCAACCTTGGTCTCTCCAATTAGCTCGAAAAATTCACTCTGTGCCAACGGAGAGGTACCTTCGTCGCCTGCAGCGTCCGTTTGCTTGCCAAGCCATTTCACAAAATTACTTGTTAACTCAAAATTGGAACGATCGCTTCGGAGCAGATATTTGTCGCTCGGTTTTGACTCTGGGTATCGAATGATTTGGTAAGCCCTCACCGTAAAATCCAGACCGCTGTCTGAATTGTTAGACAGACGTAACTCGAAAGGCGATTTTACATTCGCGAGTGTTCGAATCGCGAGCGGTTTGAAATAGTCTTTCGTCAGTTCAGCCCCCCACCGATACAGTCGTTCACGCGATTCATCGTCCGACTTGTTTGCCAACGTTCGTTTTGCAGTCAGCCAGAAATCAGCGTCTTTGGTGATCTGAATCGAAAAAGCGATATCAGCTGTTTTTGGTGACTGAGCCGACGCGTTGTCGCTGCGGTCGGTTGCGACGATTTTGAAATTGAATTCCTTTCCGAGCAGATCTTCGTTGGGGCGGGGATATTCAAAATAAACATTGAATGTCGTTACAAAAGTTTGACTACCCGCTTCTTTGAAATCCGAGACCTTGGTGGATTGGTCATACTCATTGGTGAATCCAAAACTCAGTTCATCCAATGGCTGTTCGTCGGTAGAAACAATCGAAAGACCAATTGACTCGATTGCCGCAACGGTCAGTGAAAACGGAATCCTTTTCTGTTCAACCGGCGGTACACGGAACGTGCTGCCTTGGAGTGCTGGTTTCAAAGCGATTTTTTTCGTAGTTGGCCTCCAAACAATATTGGGAATCAGCCCTCGTTTTTCACTAACGAATTCTGAACCCTGCGTGGCCAAAAAATACCGGTAGTCAGTGTCAGACTTTTCTTCCGAACCCAGGTAGCTGGCCACAATTCGTTTGACGTCATCACGGCAAGTCGAAACGACCTGCGAAATGCCCTCTGCTTTATTCGCCGTGCCGAGAGGGTTGAACGGGTCGGTGCTCTGCGAGTGCTCCAAACCAAGCGTAAAATTTTTCAAACGAGGCGGTGGAACCTTTTTTCCATTTGCATCCAACTCCGGCTCTACTTCAGGCAAGTCCAGCAACGGCAGGTAACGTTGATGAACGACTCCCAGGATTTCGGCCTGCATTGGTGAAAGCGGTTTGTCAGGTTTGGCATCGTCCATTGCTTTTTTAATCTGCCGAAGCAAGCGTTCGTTGTCGTCGCTCTTTTTGAAATCGACAAACAGTTTTTCAAGGGTTGGAACAGCCGGGAAAGTCGAATTAGATTCCTGTAGCTCAAGATCAGTAATCGCAACGGCCGAACTCAAGCCCTCAGGAAAATCCCGCACATTGTCAAACGCATTGTCATCCCAAAAACGCATTTGGTTTCGGAACCGAGACCAAACAGAAAACCCCAATAGCATGCGATGAAATCGTGCAATTTGATCTTGCTTGGAAAGCAATTTCTCAGCGTTAAAATCGTTGGGGACTAAGGTATTTCGGCGTCGGTCTCGCGTGATCTCAATTTCAGTTTCGTACTGCTCGATAGCCTGTTGCGATGGCCCGGCCCAGTCGGAGTTGTCGTTCCCAAGCTCCAAAAACGTCTCGACTTTTTCAATCGTTCGATGGGGGATCGCTGAAAAATTGCTACCATCAAGCAGCCAATTCGAAAACGTATCCGCTTTGTCAGAAAACACCTCCCAATCGTATTCTTTCGGTGGAGGAACTTCCGCAGCCGGGTCGGCAATGTCAAATATTCCTTTCCAGCTAACAACCATCGGGTTCGTTTCTGAAACTTCCGACGGCTCTACTCGACCAACTCCTGCTTTCATCAAAATTGGATTCTGAAGCGACTTACCTTCGAAGTTCGTGGAATATGAAGCCGTACGCTGCCGAATTTCGTCGTAGAATCGCGGCACTTCCAAATCGATTAGCCTGTCCTTTTTTAACGCCTTCAGTGTTTCTTCGATTGCTGCAACGAACAGTGAACTTTTTAGTGGCGTCGACACGTTTGAAATTTCGGCATCGGAATGAGAGGTGATGACCCAAAAATCCGAATCGAGTTTCCACTCTTTTAGCTTTGCTTCCAATCGCGATTGAAAACGGTTTGTCTTGCGACCGGGAAACGTTGGCGACCACGAAAAACGCCCTGCATCCAAAAGCACAACCTTGATTCTGGCATTGGAGTTTTCAACGATCTCAAGCAAATCAAAAAGAGGTTTTTTGACGTTGACCGACTCTGGTCCAATCCAATAAACATCGTCATCAGAACCAGCATCGGTTTTGTCGCCAGAGTTTCCGCCAACGATCGCGTCCGGGTGTGAATCTCCATCTGTCAGGTGGCCGTTGAGATAGACGATCAATACATCGCGCGATCCGATTTTCGCTTCAATCAACCGTGGATCGCTCTCGAGGGCATTCACCTCGTGAATTTCGACTTCGCAATTGAGCTGCTCTTCGAAAGATTTCTGAAGCCGTTCACAGCTTTCTTGTGCGAAAGGAATCTCACGTGTTCCCGAATGGCTGACACTGTTGATCGAGACGTGCAGGACTGGTTTGGCTTCAGGAAGCAACTGTCGGATCAAAAAGAAAGATCCAACAATTGCGATTACGAAGACAACGCCCGCGATAAGATTGCGTTTTTGGACGCTCCTAAGTTTCTCGTCATACTTTTTTTGGCGACGGCTTTGCGGTGGCATAGTCTGATCTCTCGTAAGCCCCACGGCGGCTTTTTGCCAACTCGCCCGTGAATGCTGCAACAATCCTGCAACACCTGCTCGGTCGAAAACGCTGACGAAAAGCAAGACAGCGCGCCAAAAGCGCGCTCGCCAAGCGACGTTAGGTAACCAAATTAAACAGTCAATGGATTATACAACGGTGATCGCAAATTTCTTTGCGTCGTCGATTCCAATGGTCACTTTCGTAACAGGCTCATTGTCCGCCATTCGCTGAAGGATGCCAGCGGACAACTCAGGAAGCAACGACTGGTTAACGATTTTATCAATATTTCGCGCCCCGGATGCAACCTCTTTGCAACGTGCCGCAATTTCCTTGCTGACAGCTTCGTCGATTTCGACTTCTGCCTGATAACCTGACTCGATCCGTTTCTTGACCTTGTTCAGTTTCAACACAGCAATCTTTTGGATCACCACATCGGACAGTGGGTAATAAGGAACCAAAGTGATTCGGCCAAGAAACGCTGGCTTGAAAATATCCTGTCGCAAAAACTCTTCATGAAGCGTTTCACAGATCACTTCTGGAGCAGGTGCTGTTTCTGGGTCAGCACACAATGACGAAATCAACTCTGTTCCAGCGTTACTGGTCATCAAGATGATAGAGTTGCGGAAATTAACGACGCGCCCTGTTCCATCAGTCATCTGACCTTTGTCAAAAACCTGGAAGAACATCTCCTGGACCTCTTTGTGAGATTTTTCCATCTCATCAAGCAAGATCACGCTGTAAGGTTTCTGGCGAACGGCTTCGGTCAGAATACCACCCTTTCCATAACCGACGTATCCCGGAGGTGGGCCCGTCAATGACGAACCAGTATGCGACTCTTTGAATTCCGACATATTGATCGTCGTAATATTTTGATCGCTACCGAACAACAGATGTGCAAGCGAAAGAGCTGTTTCCGTTTTACCCGTTCCACTGGTTCCGGCCAGCATGAACACGCCAATCGGTTTATCTGGATCAGCCAAATTCGCACGTGAGTATTTGATGGTTTCCGAAATCAAATTCAAAGCGTGGTCCTGACCAATCACACGTTCCTTGAGCTGATCTTCTAGCTGCAAGATGTTAGCAATTTCATCGGAGACCATTCGGCCAAGTGGAATTCCTGTCCAAGATGAAACGGTTTCGGCGATCGCTTCTTTGTCACAGCAAGCGTGAACCAACGGTTCGCCTTGTTGAATTTCAGCGAGTTGGTTTTCGAGCGATTCAATCTGTTTCTCAGTTTCGTCAGACGTTGGAGCTGTTTCGCCCTCGGCGGCTTCGAACGTACCAGCTTCGAGTTCACCGTATTGCTGATACAGTTCTCCGATCCGCACGACCATCTCTTTTTCTTTTTCCCAACGTTCGGTCAATGTTGCCAACTCAGTTTCGCATTCGGCTTTCGTGACGTCGATCGCTGCCAAACGTTTGGAGTGGTCAATCGCACCAACGGATTCTTTTGCGAGACTGACTTTTTCAGTTTCCAACAGACTCATTTTTCGTTGAACATCTTCAATTTTTGGCGGTGTCGCGTTTTGGCTGAGATTGATTTTCGCACAAGCCGTATCGATGACCGAAACAGCTTTGTCTGGCAACTGCCGACCGGTAATGTAACGGTTGGACAGTCGGACTGAATCGATAACCGCATCGTTTCGAATTCGAATGTTGTGGTGTTGCTCCAACGTTGAAGTAAGACACCGAATCATCTGAACGGTTGATGGCTCATCGGGCTCGTCTACTTTGACAACCTGAAAACGACGCGAGAGCGCTGCGTCTTCTTCGAAATATTTCTTGTACTCGGCCCAAGTGGTCGCTGCGACGGTTCGCAATTCGCCACGTGCGAGTGCGGGTTTGAGCAAGTTCGCTGCATCGCCCTGCCCTGCTTGGCCACCAGCACCGACGAGGTTGTGAGCTTCATCGATGAACATAATGATCGGGTTGGGCGAGCCTTTGACTTCCTCGATGACGCCCTTCAATCGGTTTTCAAATTCGCCCCGCACACCGGCGCCGGCTTGCAGAAGCGATAGATCCAACGATCGCAACGAAACGTCTTTCAACATCGGTGGAACATCGCCTTCGGCAATTCTCCGAGCGAAGCCTTCAACAACGGCCGTTTTTCCAACGCCGGCTTCACCGGTCAGGATCGGATTGTTTTGTCGCCGACGGCACAGGATGTCGATTAGCTGACGAATCTCTTCGTCACGACCAACGATCGGGTCAATTTTTCCATCACGGGCTTGCTGTGTTAGGTCGATCGTAAATTTATCCAGCGCTTTGTTGCCACTGAAAACTTGATCGTCACCCCCACCGCCAGATGACGAGGAACCACCTCCTCCACCAAGGCTGTTTTCCGTCCCGTGTTCAACCGAGTTCTTTCCAATGTCGTTAAGACGCTGGAACAAATCTTCGTGCTCGATTTTCACCAACGTACTGGCTGGCAAACCATGATTGCGCGGGTCGCGCAGAATCGCCATCAGCACGTGGCCAGAACGAATTTGCGAACCCCCAAAATCAAGCGAACAAATCATCCAAGCATCGCGAATCAGCGAAACCATGTGAGGCGAAAGCCCCGGTGTTCGTGTGTTCCCAGTTTTTAACCCATTGAGCACTCGCATCAAGTCATGATGGAATGCCTCGGAACTGACGCTGTAATGGCGAAGAATCAAATTGATATCTGAATTTGATGTCGCCATCAGGCAAGTCACCCAATGCTCGTTTTCGATGTCGTAGTTAGTTCTCGCGACGCCCAATCTTCCGGCTTCGTCAAGCGCCGCTCGGCACGTTGGATTGAGGCGGTCGACCAATGATTTAAGTCTGTTTGGTTGCATCCCATCGTCTCCTGGTTCAATTGTTAGCCATGTCCCACGCGAAACGTTTTACCGTATCGTCGCGAGTTGTTTTTGCTGGTTTTGAAATAACCCAACTATCAAAACCCAATCTCGTTTTTCCCAATTGCGCTGCAGAAATTGCTTCGGGTAATACTTTGAATCGAATATCAAAATCCAAAGGCCTCCCAAGCGTCGAGTTGATTAAATCGACCAATCTGCGAAATGCAATGTTGTCTCTTTGCTTCCCAGTTTCACGTACATCAAGTGAACCCGTCTCTTCGGCAGTTTGCTCTTCTCGCCGAGCAAGGGAGCTATCGAAGGGGCAAAGCAGCTCAAATTCATAGCGATTCAAAGGTCCGAGTTCGACTTCGAATCGTTGTCGATGGGCCGGAACCGCCCCCCCAAGAATAGCGGTTTTGCCAAGCACGTTGTGACCTGTTCCATCCAACGAAATCCGTGTTTGAATTTCACGCGGGAGGAACAATCGCTCTTCAACGAACTCTTTAATTGAGACAGGTACATTGAACTGGTTTGCGATGCAACGGCGAATACCACTGGCCGGCCTAACATTTCGTGACAACAGTCCAGCCGAAGCGGCAAACACTTCGTCGGGAAACAGATGTTGATCACGAGTTTGCGAGAGGCCATAACCGCATACAGAAAGCAGCATCATCGTGCATGAGTCTTCGCGATTAGCCAATTTTCGCTGGTACATTTCCAGCATGATATCTTGACGGTTGGCTTTCCACGCTTCGTAGAACAGTTTGATAATGCGCGTGTTAAAAATATCCAAAAAATCACGGAACAACACACTGGGCGATCCACCCGCCACCAAGTCTTTGTCGGCATGCGGCAACACTCCCGTGGGGCCAAATAACCCAATCACGTTCGTAAACAACTCGACACGGTCGCCTTCTTTTTCGAGTTTTTGAACCTCACCAGCAGGAAAATTCTTGGTCGCCGATGAGCGGAAACGAACTCGCAATGATTTTGTGTTGTGGTGGGCGGGCCGTTTCTTTTTTGGCTCATCTGACTTCAACGAAAGTTCATCATTGGAGAAACCTGCCTCGTTCTCTTTAGGCGCAGCAGAATTGCCATCATCGTCCTGCTCAAGTGCTTTGAAAGCGTCTGGGCCGCCGATAATGCTGAGCAAGCGCGCAGCTTCAAAGAACTCAAAACGCGAGGCGTTATTAAGCACTTCCTGTTTCAGATTTATATTAGGTTTCTCGTCCCGCATCGTTTCGTAAACTTAGAAAGAGTTCGGCCATCTTCTGCTGCTGTAATGGTCAATTGCGTAAACGAATTGATTCCCGCATGCAGTGAAAAGAATCGATTCAACCCACATGAGAACAAGAACCAACTACCCGGTCGGTTGCTACTACGCGTTTCATCAAGGCTGACAATGATGCTGGTTCCATCGGCCACCGCACCCCATGGCTGAGACTCGATTCTATCCGTTACGCGTTCTTTGGAAACGTTGGCAACTGAATTGATCCAAGAGTTCGTCATGGCCGTCGAGGGTCGATCAAGCAATTCCAGCATCCGTCGCAGTGTTTCTACTTTTTGCGTATCGTTGAGCATCAAGTAGTTCAAATTCAAAAGCGAAATCAGCTGCCAATAATATTTCGAATCCGTATGCTGCATCAGCATTCGATTCCAGTCAGAAATCCGAGTGGCAGAGTTAACCAATCCACCCGCGATCACTTTAAACTTGCTTGAGTTGCGTGTGACTAAATTCAAATCTCGAAATCGTCGATTACAACAAAGCGGTTTGATCAACAGCTGTGCGAATTTGTTGTCCTCTGTCGGCTCCATTGCAAGATCAACCAGCGAAATAAATAGATCGGTGCCATCTGACTGAGGCCGAAACTGGCGTCGATTGTAGTAAAACAATGAATCAGAATTTGCACGGCCATGATGCTGCACACTGTAGAATGGTTCGACCTCAACAACAGCGCCATTTTGATCAATCCCGCTGACCGACTGCAGATCGAAAATTTCAAAATCTAATTCACCTGAGTTCGCGTCAATCAACGTGTCAACACAATATTGGCTGATGGGCCGAGCGATTGGCTGCGGTTCGAACAGGTTGACGATTGGGACACAATTCAATGCGAGGCTTTTCTCTGAAACGATCGTCTCGAGCCGTTCATTGGATGTGTTGAAGAACAAGAAAATATCAAATTCCGTTTGGTCTGACTCTCTTAATTCTTTTGGGATTGGCAGGTCGAAAAACAAGTGCTTACCGGGATAGGCAAACAGTTCCATCAACAACTGATACTCCAACGGCAACCCTTCGAATGCGGGCAGGATCAATTCTTCTTCTTCAAAACCAAGAATCCGAAGTTCACCGGGCGGCAATTCCCACTGATTGTGGTCGTCTTGAAATCCAATTCCCAATAACGAAAGCGGGTTGTAAATCAGCTCGCTCAGTTCGTACTGAATGTCTTTGTCTGAGATATGAAATCGTATCGTATCGTTGAGTGCGGCATCGAGCGGCAGGCCTTCGCTGCCCTTGATGGTTAGTTTCAACGCAGATACGGCGGGTTTGGCGATCGTCTGGCGGGCTTCCGGGAATTCTCGTTTCAATTTACAAGAAACGATATCCAAGGCAAAACATCGCGTGTCGTAGCAAGTTCGAAACCGAGCATCGTTGTAGTTCTCCAACAGCAATCGCGTTTCAATTCGCTCTAAAAACTCGCCTCCCGGTTTAACTTGATCCCCCGGCTGCAACTGCACGATCGAAAACGCAGGAAAGGGGCGAGTCGAAAGTGGCAATAGTTTCTCCAACATCGCCGCTGCGATCTGAGGAAAATCATCATCCAATTTCATTTGGACGCGCGCCGTCAGGAACGCAAACGCCTCGACGAGACGTCGTACGAACGGGTCCTCGCGCGTATCGCGATCGAAGTCCAGCAAACTCGCATCTTCACCATGCGTTTTCCCAAACTCACGCCCCTGCTCGTACAGGTAACGTAGCTCCTCACGGTAATACTCAAAAAGTTGGTTTGACATGCGTTTTAAAAACTAACTTTTGCTCGGGTTTGCAAAATCAAAATCAAGAAACGATAAACTTCTGCGATTCAGTGTCCAAACCGGACTCAAAACGAATATCCTCGAACGGCTGAACGGCCAGTTGACCATTGACTTGAATACTGACCAAACGGTCCTTGGCTGAAGCAATCATTTCAATTTTTACCTTCGCCAGTCGCGGCTCATAACGCTCAAGTGCGATTCGCACTGAGTTGCAGAATCGTTTTTCCATCGACGTGTCGCCCATGTTCATGCTTTGAAAGTCAACCACGCCAAAATTGATCAACGAGTCGTCAAGAAGCGTCAAAGATTCCTTGTCCGTTGGCCGCAAAATGTAATCTGCCGGAATCATCAACCGTGAATTGAGAATCGTCTCGACGTTTTGACGGACGTTCTCGATCACGTCATTCGCATTGCAAAAACGAACACGATTTTTGATTCGGAATAAAATTGGCGCCAGGTATCCAGCCATCAAACATTCTCTCCACTACCGTCGGCAGATTCTTGCGTTGCGACAGGTGCGTCACCGGACAACGTTACGTCTTCGAAATCGAACAACGTAAATTCTTCCTCTCCCGCGCCGAAAATCCGTCTCCCCAAACCAATTTCGACTTCGTTGGAATCGATCCACTGGGTCTCTCTCCCCAATTGAATCGACTCCGAAACGCCTTCGTCGAACGAATGAAAGTAGAGCCCCGGAATATAGACCGCGAGATCGGTATCATCTCGCAGTGTGATTCGCGTTTTACTCCAAAGATGATCAACCAATCGTGTTGGTTTGGCGATTTCAATTTTCTTCACGAGGTAATGCGGAATCCAAAGATAAACCCCCTGAACGGTGTGGGCTTCGAAAACGGTACACGTCGGATCGTCTAGATCACGAAAACCTTCGTGGGGCTTACCATTGATTTCCATCGTCAACAGCGGCGCGTTTTCCAAAACCCAATCTAACGTTTCCTGATACTGGGCTTTGTCACCAGATCGCAGGCAGCTCCAGGCCCAAAGCAATTTCTTGGTTACTTCGTCTGGCGTTTCGACGAACTCAGGGACCATCCCAGATTCCCAAACAGCCTTTCGCTGGATCTCGGCAATCGACAGTTTGTCGATGAAGTTCGTGAGAGCCATATGCTCACGTTCGGAATCGAGCGCCTCCAATTGCTTGGCAACTTTCTCGACACGTTCCCAGTTTCCAGTAAAACAAACCAACTGAACAAGCACCAAACGAAGCGCAATGTCGCGCGGATCTTTGGCCACCGCTGCATTCGCTCGTGCGATCGCTTCGGTAAGCTTGCCTTGATTAAACAATTGGACTAGTTCATCAATCATCGTTTTGCCTCATCAGCGTTAAACTATTTTGCCTCGTTGGCATTGATTTGCATTTGTAGTGAAACGGGCTCAAACACCAGCCTCGTTTGACCGTTGTCGTACTTATGGTGGGGGCATAGTCGAATTGTGCAGTCATACCGCCCCGGGTCAGTGACATCTTCGAAAACGAAAAACCCAGTGTGTTCGTCAAGAAATGGTTTGACCATTTTCTGCTCAAGGCCGCGGTTTCGGCCGCTTGAATGCTCCATCAACCATTTTTGCATATGGTCTTGAATTGCTTCCGGGCCGACCGATTTACCAACCTGTGATCGGCATTCGATTTTCAAACGATGAGCCATCCGACAAATACATAACATATAATTGAACATAGAAGACAGTCGAACATTGTTCGTGGCTTCTTCAGTCGTCATATCACGTGCCACCTGAACGGACTGACTCGAAAGCGTTGCCAGGTAAGGCGATTGGTTGATCGAAAATAGCGGAATGAATCCGATCGAGCCGTAGATCGCCTCGTCGGTTTCTGAGATCACAATCTCAGCTGGAGAGTAACTCGCAACATTTCTAGCATCGGTTTTAAAATACATATTCGGTAGTTCGTCAATCAAACCACCGTCGTAACCCGGGTCAGGATCGTCGTCGCTGGTCGCAAATCGCTTGACATCCCGATCGATGCCACACACATCTGAAAACCAATCGTACTGTTTGAATGAGCGGATCATTGGTTGCACGACAGCAAACGACGACCGCCCCCACAACATGTCTTCCGACTGACTGAACCCATCACATTCATCGAACATGATGCCGGTTGCTGCGCACGTGGTTCCATCCGACTGAACCGTACGGCCCATCCGATAGTTTTTATAGGGCTTTCGAACGAGCACTCGCGGCAATGAAATACCGATCATGCGCGAGTCTTCCTGCATCCGAAAATCGTTCCAGGCTTTGTATCTCGATTGCGACAAAATCGCTTTCACATCGATCACGTTTTCGAGTTGGCTGAAACTTTTGATCGAATCACCAAAAAAAAGCGGCGAAAGCGACATGAGAAACATGCAAAAACACTCTTCGCCAACTTTGGCAAGCTTTCGCAACGCCCCCAAATCAATTTGCGAGGACTTTTCAAGGCTTGTTTTTTGAGCGTACTCAGAAAGCCCGAAATCAAAATCGACGATCATCAAGCTGAACGGATAAACGGCCGAGTAGTCGGCGATATCGATATTCTGCTCGCCAATGAGAAGATCAAATCGCTTTCGATAAAGTTTATCGTAAATCCAAGTCTGACGATAAGAGTTCGCACTGAGATCCTGCTGAAGTTCTTCAGCAGAAATATCTAACACAAAAACATTGATCCGCCGAAATGCGGGCATGTTACGGACACCGGAATCATCCGTGTTAGCGGACTCAACCAGTCGATAGATACTACGAAACGAAGATTCGAGCTGTTGAAATTTCGGGTGTCTCAATACCTGGCGAACGATCGAAACCATTTGACGGTCGATCGCAGCGACCTGCAATGCGATCGCTGCGTCCAACTCGTCAAGATTTCTTACGGATCGAAGGTCAAGACTCTGCAGCCACTCAAAAATGAGAGCTGTTCGATCTTCGTTCACAGTGATGACTAGCCCTCAGATCGGTTTGCGACGAGAGACATCGACATGTTGATTTCCTCAACCTGGAAGTGAGGCCGAAGCTGAGCCTTGACGTGGTATACACCAGGGTCAGTTGGATCTTCAACAACCTTGATCTCAGCAAACCGGAACGGCTTGCGAGCCTTGGCTTCTTCACTTGCCTTGTCCTGATCGAGAACATAGTTGTTCACGAACCAGCTGTGGATGTACTCTTCGATCTCATCGGCTTCTTTCGATTTACCAAGTTGAATTCGAAGCATCGGTTGAAGTGCGTGGGCTGCACGAGACACCGCCATGATGTATGGCAGTCGAGCCGATAGGTTTTCGTTCGCAGTCGCGTTGTTGCCGGCTGCCGAATCGTCGTACATCTTTGGCTTGTGGACCGTTTGACCACCAATGAACACCGCGTGGTTAGTATTCAATTCATACAGCAATGGAAGGAATCCGACTTTACCGAGAATTGCATCCTTACTCATAGGCAGTGGAACCTGAGTCGGGCACTGCACGCGAGTATCGGAATGCTCGGAAGTAAAGTAATGAATCGGAAGCCCTTCGACTTTACCGCCACTCTCCAAACCGCGAATTCCAACAGCCCAACCATAGTAAGCAAACGCGTCGCTCATGCATTGTGCCATTGTGAACGCAGCGTTCATCCAGCAGTAACGGTCGACCTCTGTTTGTTGAGGCTTGCCGTCGTCACCAAGTGGAAACTCTTGGTAGCCGAACGCGGAGATTTTTTGTTCACAGTCGCTGGCACCGTACGGCAATCGCGCCATCGCCTTAGGCATGCACATGGCGACGTAGCGTGAATCTTCCATCTCGCGGAACGCACGCCAGTCGGTCATCTCAACCACGCTAGGGTTGAGGAACCGGTTTTCAATTGCGGTATCGTCAAGATTCTCAAGAACTTCCCAGCCCTTGCCCTCTGGAATACCAAACATTTTTGGAGCTGGCGAAGTGATGAACGGCGAGTGCGAAACGGCACAGACCTTGGCCATCGTTGCCAACGCTTTCACGTCGACTGCTGCGTGAGAAAACTCAAAGTCGCCAACGATTGTACCGATCGGAACTCCACCAAGCGTGTTGTATCGCCGAGTGTAAATTTTATCGTAGAGAATCGTGGACTGAAAGTTTGACGAAGTCATGTCGTCAAGCAATTCGTCCTTGGCAATATCCATGACTTGAATTCGCAGATCGCTTCCAAGCAATGAGTTGCTAACCAAGTGCTGGAGTCCACGCCACGAGCCTTCCAATCGCTGGAATTTTTCATGATGCAGCACTTTGCTAACTTCGATCGACAACTGCTCATCGAGTTCGCGGATACGATCGTCGATCGCACCGAGAGTTTTCTTTTCGATGCGGAACGTGCCCTGCTCGGCATCTCCAACGATCTTGCTCAACCAGCTGGTCGTTTCTTGCCGCTCCGAACCGCCTGTTGCGTCAACGAGTTGATCGAGAAACGATGATTCTTCTGTTGTTACTTCTGCGGCTGCCTTCTCTTCTTTTTTGGCCACTTTATCGCCTTTCAAATGTCTCTGTAGGAACCTTGGATTTGTGGGAAATCAGTGAGTCAGTGAATGGACTTAACCTTTTTCCTTGTCGAGTTCAGACTTGAGAGCAGCGAGGCTCTCTGGATTACTCAACATGTCTTTCAGCTTCTTTTCAAATTCGCGGCTGACATTTACGTTTTGCCGAGTTTCAAGAAGAGCCTCTCGTAGATCCTTCATGGCAGCGACCGAAGGCACCTGTTTCGCGACGGCCGCAAGAATGGCTTCGGGGCCAAAATCTTCCATCGATTTAAAGTCTAGCTTGACATTTTGAGTCGTCTCATTTCCAGGCTCACCAAAATCAACTTCGACCTCGAGCTTGGGCTTAATGTTTTTCACCAAGTCATCAAACTTACCCGGATCACTCACTTCAACGAATTGTCGATCACGCAAGTCACGTTTCTCGGTGTTGTCACCCGAGAGGTCGGACATTACAGCGATATCGAATGGAATGTCTTTCTTTTCAATGGCTCCGCCGGTCTCGACTTCGTACCAAATGTGAGTTCTGGTTTTGTTCTTTTTTGCAGCAACCTGCTTGGCTGCCATTTTGGACTTGGCCATGAGTAATTGTCTCGCTTTTAAAATATCTCGTAAAAAATGCTTGAACGAATAGTGGTTGATAGGAACTCAACCAAAAACAACGATCTTTCAAACATGACGTCTTCAAACATTCCACTCACCAGTTTATCGTTCGCCAAAGTGTCTTAGCACACGATTGTTATAAAAATCACTGGATCCGCGTGGTTTCGATTGTAATGGTCAAAAATCGAGGCTCAAGTTGATTTGAGCCGTACTCGATTTTTAATTTGGCTGGGGGGGAAACTTCACGAAAACAACTAAAAACTTGTCCCATCTGTCACGCTTGCTCGGTCCCATATCCACTAAGAGAGCTTTTCGACCATGGAATGGACGGAGTTTTTTTGGAATCTGGCAAAAACCTCTTTTTTATTGTACGGACCGATCGAACGGCCCGTAACGCTTCTTCGAGATTCTTACAGAGAGGGTAGATAACTAAAGAAGTAACCAACGCAGATCGACAAGGTAGATCAGTTGCCACGCCGACCTGCCAGCAACCAGCGCAAAGGGTTGGCATGACAATCGATTCGATGCCGATGTGGTCGATCAGACATCGGGAACGAACTTTAGCCTTTTTTCAAAATCGTTTTTGAATGGAAAGATCTTTAAGTGACGTGTGAAATCAGGAATGTCAAACCTAGCAAGACCTAGAGCGACAACCAAACCAAACTGCCATTTGTTAATGAGATCACTGCCCCAGCAAAGTTGAAATCCCCTTGTCGTCGACTTGAAGTAGCGACCGGCCATCGCCAGAGAACTGAGAGTCAAGCAATTGGAAACCCTCAATTTTGTCGAACGCACCTTCGATTTCGATCGGACGATACTTGGCTTTCTTGGCGACTCCGTCAACGACTTTCGCGTCCTCGCTGGCCAGCAAGAAAATTCGCTGCTCAGGCGAGGCGTCGTCCTCTGCAACTGCGGTACTGCTTTTGGCTGTCACAACCAATCGCGTCCCGATGTCTTCGAGCTTGTCTTGTCTAATTTCGCTGAAAGCGAACGCAACAGCATTCTTTAACTCCGACTCATCAAAGTCATTTTCCTCCAAGCTCATTCGTTTGAGTTCGTCGCCAACTGCCCAAAGCGAGAAACCAGATTTCGATTTGATCGCCATGTATTTTTTCGTGATCGGTGCCAACTCAAAATCGACCAAGCCATCAATGTCGGTCGGCAAACCAGCTCGTGGAGCCAAAGCACCTGACGCAGGATCAATCTTTTTCCAGCTGACTTTTCCAGCCGCATTCTCTCCGACAATCAGATTCGATTCATTGTCGCCGTTCCAATCAAATGCTCCGCCAGCAAACGGAACTTTCATCTTCACTTCGGTGAATTTTGATCCAACGTCGAGCACTTGAAGCCCACCTGCCGTTTGGCAAACCGCCCATCTACCGTCAGGGCTAAGCTTCACCGATTGAACACCTTCGACACTTCCTAGGTCGCTTGGCGTTTCGCCGCGCACGTCCCAGATTCGACAAAGATCGTTCGTGTATAGAATTGCCAATCGACCTGTCGAAAGTGAAAGAGATTTAACCTCTTCCTGTCGATCCGCCAATTTTGTCACGTAA
The DNA here is from genome assembly GCA_045105295.1 of Mariniblastus sp. GTDB lineage: Bacteria > Planctomycetota > Planctomycetia > Pirellulales > Pirellulaceae > Mariniblastus. Next base: position 78,857 of record JBGCDK010000038.1, on the reverse strand, counting down.
TTCAGATTAGAATCAATCAAGTGAAAACCGTTATTGTCCAACAAGACCGCTTGGTCACCAAACACTCGTAAGTCTCTTGCGTCTTTGATATTGAAATCGAATTCTGCGGCTTTCGTTTTGGTTGTGCCTGCATAAAGACTCAATCCGCTGGATGACAGAACGTAATAGTTATCGCCGTCCCCTGTTGGGCGAACCGTTCGCAGTTGCTCTCGGCGTGATTTCGTTTCGATATTGAATTTCTCGCGAGTATAAGACACAGGTTCGTTGCGATTGACGAGGAAGAAGTTCTTGTTGATTTTGGTAATCAATTTCTCAGAACCGCTGCTCAAATCCCAATCAACAAGGCTTACTTTTCGATTGTCGATTTTCTCCTTTTCTCCGGCTTCGCTCCAACGCTGATCTGCCAACTTCCAGTGCTCGACCCAAGTTTCGCGGTCGATACCTTGTTTGTGAAAGTGCAGAATCATTTCATCACTGTTTGGAGAAAATCCCACAAACGCTGGATCCCCGACTTGGAAAACCTCAGTTGGATTGGCCAGACGAGGATCTGAACTTCCTGATGAAACATCGTAGATCTCAGCGACATACTGCCCCGCCAGTCGCAGACGTCCAACTTGACGCACCACGGCAAGCCAGTTTCCATCAGGCGACATTTTCAAACGCTTCACAGCACCCTTTGACGTTTTTAGTTCAACAGGCTGGTGGGAGAAAGAAGCTCCGTTTTTCTTCCACAACAACAAACGATCGTCCGCTTGTGGGCTTGTCGTGTAGAAATAATCTTTGTCGGGAACGGATGCCAACAGTGCATTGAAATTGCCTGTCACAGATTTACCTTCACTCAAGTTCTGTACTTGCGTCCGAGCAGATTGTTTCTTGTCTCGTTTATCAATAAAGCTTGAATAGAATGTTCCATCGTCTTTCATCAATACAAAGTGATCGTCGACGATACCCATCGAATCAAAATCATTGAACGCTGTACCGAACGATTCGAATGGAGATCTAAAACGGAACGTCGCATTGCCCTCGGTTGGGCCAGCAAATTCTGTCCCGCCTCCTCGTTTGAGCATGTCTTCAGATTTGAAATAGTAAACTTGACCTTTATTCGTTCCGTACGCTGTCGAGGGTACTTTACTGCTGGCCAAACCAATATCAATCGCACCACTGGTTACCGTTACGCTTGCGTTCTTTCGAACGACGGCGTCATCACGACTGGTCTCTGGAGCCCAATATTTAACAAAGCCATTTGCGTCACCGCTGATCATGGAAATTCCACTCACAGGATCCATTTTGCCAATCGCCAAAGCAGATAGCTCACCCGAATGGCCGGCCATTTTCTTGTTGAATGAAACCTTGCCATCAGCCAACTGATCCCAGATAACAATCGCGCCACTCTCCGACGCCGTAATCAGTTTCCCGCCTGAAGAAGCGATTCGAACCACTTCACTTTCGTTCCGGTTCTCCAGTGTCGTCGGTTTCGCTGCAAGGTTGTCGGCAAGGAACTGATCGACCGAACCATCAGCGTGACCACAGTAAAATTTATCGCCATCAAGATGCAACGCCGTTGGGAATTTTTTGATCGCCAATGGTGACGAGCCTTCGGATCCTACCGTCAATGATTCCAACTCAAAAACATCCGCGCCTTCTTTATCAAGCGATTGATAGGCGAGTCCTGCTCGTGGTTTGCCGGAATCCCAACTGGCCGTTGCCAAATATCGCACGCGACCTTCATCGCGAGTCGTTGCACCAACCGGCGTTGCCGTCCCTGGCGTGATCTTGCCATCTTCAATAGATCGAGTGACCACTTGGACACGTTCTTTCAAACCTCGGTACCCAGAAAGTTCTTCGACTGTCATCAGCTGAAGCCCGTCCGGAGCAAACTCGACAATTCTGCAACCAACCACTGATTCGTTCTTGGCAATCTCAGCCCGTGTGCCGTCATCCAAGTTCACCACCCACAAATGGTCCTGTGGTTTATCACCCGACGTCGAAACATTGTCGATCGCCAAAGCCAACCACTTGCCGTCACCAGAGATCGAGATATCAGCGACATCGCCATAGCTTGGAAGCTCGGCCGCCAGTTTTTTGCTTTTGCCATCAGGAGTCGTCTCCCAAATTGCAGGCTTGCCATTTTCTGTTCCAAACACAATAGAGTTAGCAGAACCTGGTCGCGGAACGATATCGGCAACACTGGCCTTTTCGGCGACTTTCTTCATCGTTCCCGCATTGGCTCGTTTGGCAAAATGGCTCACCATCCAGCCATTTTTCAGATACGGTTTTGCGCTGGACTCTTGCAACGCGGCAAGCCTTTGTCTCGCTTCGTCCAGTTTCGCAAGTCGTAAGTCAAGCGGAATTGGCAACACGTTCGCGTTGAACAATCCGACTTCGGCTTCGAACGCGTACTTCTCTGCTTCTGCTTTTGCAAGCTTAGACTGTTCGACGGCCAGTTTGATTTCTTCGTCGGCGATTTTTTTCGCGGCAGCAATTTCTGCTGCCGACATTTCTTTGGCCGCTGCGATTTCCTGAGCCGACATTGCTTTCGATTTGGCAATCTCCTGCTCAGACATCATTTTTTCTTTGGCGATTTGGGCTTCCGCTTCCTGCTTCGCGCGGGCCACATCTTGTTCAGCTTGCTCAGTCGTTTCCTTGATCGTTTTTTCAGCAGTCAGTTTCGATTCGGCTATCTCTTTATCAGCAATTTCCTTAGCTGCGACGACTTCTTTCTGAGCTTCTGCGGTCGCATTGGCTGCTAAAAGGTTTGCCTTCTTTACATTTTCGTTGGCCGTCTCAATGTCTTTTTGAGCTGTCGCCAGTTTTGAAATGACATCCGCGGACCTCGCCGAGAAGTAAAAGAACGTCCCGATTGGAATCAACACAGCAGCCAGCGAACTAACCCAAGCTAATTTCCTGTTCCGAGCTCGCTTTCGTTTTCCATCGACCAACTTGTCACGAACTTGCACTACCGGCTGGCTTTCTTTTTCCTCTTCCGCGACATACTCATCGAGAATAGAAAGGCCCGCGTCAAAGTCTTTTTGATTGTGAGCACGACTCGCATACTCACACGCGGCTTTGATTTGAAGTGATTTCGCTTCGCCACTTTCTGCCGAAAGCGCAGTCGCACCACGGAAGGACTCAAGAGCCGGCAACAAGTGTTGATAACCGGTGCCACCAGCAGCCTTGTCCAATTCTTCTTTTCCAGTCTCAGTCATTTCAAGACTTTGAACTTCTAACTGGAAACCCTTGATCGCATCTTGAAGCTCTTCAACCGTTTGAAATCGGTTTTCTGGATCGGTTCGCATCGCTCTAACGGCAATATTTCTCAACGAGATCCGCAGTGGATCGGTGAGTTTCCCATACTGTTGAAAACCGTTTTTGACTGCGAGGAAAAGCTCCTTTTGGAATTTCTCTTTTCGTCCTTTTTTGCATGCTGCGATTGGAAAGTAATGTGGCGGGTGACCAACAGCGATCTGATAGAGAATCGCACCGAGCAGATAGATATCGCTCGCGTAACTGATCTTGGATGCCAATTTCTTTTCTTCACCATCCAAACGAATCAATGTTTCGGCCAGCGAAATAACACCATCGTCTTTGGATTGTTGAATCAATTCTTCGGCCAATTTCCCAATGCCCATCAGGTTGCTTTGGTCGAGGAAAACGCTCCCGAGTTCAACACCCAATTTCTGAGCCGTCTTCTGAGCCGCAACTTGGATCTCTTTTTGCTTGGCAAAATGCTGAGCCATTTCAGGAGCCATATAAACGAGCGTACCGCCCGCGCTGAAATCTGGTTGGCCTGCACCAAAATCCAACGCCATACCGAAGTCAATCAACAACACCTCGCCGTAGTCACCGATCATGATGTTGTCGGGTTTCAAGTCGCGGTGGATAATTTTTTTCGCATGCGAGTAAGCCATCGCATCACAAACGCGGTCGAAGATCTCGACGTTCTTATTGATTGACTCTCGCTCTGAACGTTCGGTCAGTTCATCTTCTGGCACGTCCAGCAGTTTCGCTTGATTATGAATCACCGACGACCAAGGACGACGCTCGACTTTTTTCATCGAGTAGAACAACTGCCCTTGCGCATTGATCCCGAAATCATAGAGCGGCACGATGTTGGGATGCTGCAATCGGGCTGTAATTTTCGCTTCATGTAAAAACTGATCACGACGACGCTGAAGTTCACCCGTTCCGGTTCCTGTTCGGCTGTTCGATTTCGTGCCAGCCTTTTTACGTTTTGGTTTAAGAACTTTCACAGCGACTGGTCGATTCAAAGCCATTTGTTCGGCTTCAAAAACGACACCGTAACCGCCTTCGCCCAATTTTTCGACAATGTGATATTCATCGCCTTCGATCGAGGCAGGATCCGCGTCCTTGATGTCTTGCAACGAAGCCGTGTCTGAAGGGAATCGAATGTCTCGAACCGGCGGAACGAATTCCTCTACCGAGTAGTCGTCGCGAACTCCACGGATACTCAACGATCGGGAAACGTCCGGGTTACTGCTGGCGGATTTGTCAATCTCAGCCGACCCACTACCGCTGTCGGCGGGGAAAAACGATTGAATCTGTTTGTAAAAATTATCGTCCACCATCCGCGTCTGTGCACTGTCTGCATCAGCATGAACGGAATCATGCGCAAACGCTGAATCGACGTCACCAGGGTTAACGCCAATGGTTCCAGTGAAGTCAATAATTTGAGTTGGATCCATCGAAGCGAATTCGCCCGGAACCAAGCTTCCAAACACACTTTCGGCATTACGCACACACTGCTTATTAACGCAGAGTTCCTTGACCAGTGTTTGTCCGCAATCGCTACATACTGAATTTTTAGCCATGATGTTACTTCTTCGAAACTTCTAATGTCTTTGATTTGTTTAGTCGGGTCGGTACGTTTTAGTCGTTGTCAGCCTGCCGTCTTGCAAGCCCTTGTTCGCCTCAGCCATTACTCATTTTGTTTGCGAACATTGAATTCGTTCCGACGCTTAAATCGAGCCGATCGCGAGAAAATATTCCTGTCTGGATTTTCGGATTTCACTTCGCCAAGTGACTCTATCTCATCCTGAACTGATTTCTTATTTTTTGATTTACGACTGCACAGCATTGCCAACATCCCCAGTCCGGTTGTCGCGGCAACAGTGTTTTCCACAGACGGGACATACGAATTTTGCTGGTCGTTCGAATTATTCAACGTCGTTACATCGTCACCCAAGATTGCTGACCAACGGGCCAGTCGATTGTTAGAGGGAATAACTTGACTTGAAGTGTCAGTATCCTCAACGGGTTTCGACTCGAAGTTATAGTTTTCGAATCCTCGTTCATCGTCAGGTTCAGGCACAAATCGACGATCAACGTCATCGCCCTGAATCACGGCCTTGCCGTTTTCGACTTCGATGATTTTGTAGACACCACGCGGCAAGTTCGGCGGACTGGAATCGTCAGACTGTTCGGTCTGCTTACTCAACCAGTCTTTGTATTTTTCTAACCAAGCGTCGGCTTCTTCTCCGTCACCGAGTTCCAAACCGGCTCTCTTCTCCAGGATTTCTCGAATCTGGTTGACGTCGAGTGCACTTCCTTCGTCGTTGGTGTCCCACTCAAGAACTTTCAGACCGAGCTTTTCAATGAGTTCATCTTTGACGGCTTCGTAGTCTTTTTCGCCTGTTTCATTGTCGCCTTCGTCGAGACCCAATTTTTCAAATTGAGCTTCGAACAAATCCGCTTCGTATTGGCTTTCAAAGTATACGACGACAACGAATTTTTCCTGAACGGTTTGAACAACTAACGGCTGCTCATCAACCACGATCGTTTCAAAGAACTCGGCCTCGGCGACCGTTGTGGCTTCTATACGCTCAGGGACTTGAAACTCAGGACGATCAACGACGTTCACCGGAGGCTTACCGACTCGAGCAAGGCCTTCAAAATCGTCAGTCGCAATATTCAAGTCTTCTAACGAAGTCGCAGCGTTCTGGAAAATGTTAATGTTCACATCATTGAACAAAAACTGAACGTTGCGGAATTGCGGATTGTCTCTCAAAAAGTTCAAACGGAACGCAGCCGTCGCCGCAGCATCGTCCGGCACTCTACCGGAATTATTATTCGCACCATTGATCGGCTGGCTGAGCACCTCATCACTGAAGGCATCCGATACTCCATCGAATGTTCCTAGCGGGTCAATGTCGTAGAACGACCGCGATTCAAATTGTGGACTATCGTTACCGTCGTAAAGCAACTGACGCAACGCGTCGACGTCCGCTTGGGTCAAGCGATCCAATTGAAACGTGTTGTCTTCAACGCCAACGAGGCCCCAGAAAATCGTTGAGACATGATTCAGCTCGCCAAATACCGGCAAGCCGTAGTTGAACTGGAGCTTCTGGTTCAAAAGCGTCGCATCAACGTTCGCGTTAATGTCACCCAACGTTCCCGGGTTCTCAAGGATCAAATCGTTGAGCTCATCCAACACCAAGCCATCGCCACCAGCCAAGCCGATCTCAAACCGACCGCCGCCTGCAATCACCAACTCCCCACCGGCGATTGTCAAAATTCGGTTCGTTGCATCCAAGACCGTAACGCCATCCAAAATCGTCAAAGCGTTCACGCCTGTCGTTTCCAGATAGACATCAGACTGAGTGGTAAGGATATCGGCACCAACCTGAGTCGTCAGCGTTCCAGCGTTTTGGATTGCGATTCCGACGTCCGTTGTTTCGAGATACTTCTCAAATTCAAGATTGAAAAGCTGATCGTTCCCAGCATCGACTTGAGCCATGTCGATACCTTGGACCGTATTGGCGAGTGCCACGTTCGGATCGTCGAAAGATAAAACGGCCCCCACTCCAGCAGCCGTCAATCCCGACGCACTTTGACTTATCAAAGTATCCGCACCCACGTAGCTGATCGCTGATCGAACGGTCAAATCAACCGTGTTGTTCAACTGCATCGTTCCATCTCGCAAGTCAGCACCAATCGTGGAAACTTGATTGACTCCCATCAAGTTAAAATCACCTGATCCTTCGGCGGCCAACTCTCCACCCAGGACCAAATTGTCCGTGATCACAGCTGATGTCGCGTCTTGAGTAACACCCCGTCCACTTTGCAACAACACATTGTTTGAATCAATAATTCCAGTCAACGCCAAACGATCCGAAACCAAGGCTCCCGGATCAGTCGCAGCGAATAGATGCACGCCCTGCACCGCCGCGGCAGGATCAGTGTTGATGTCTTGAACAATCATGTTGTTGACATCAGCAAGTTCGACGAAGCTTCCCGCGACGATCGTGACGTCCGTATTCGCATTGATCACGCCAACAAAATCGTTTGCATTGCCGTCCGCCAACGGATCGTCGCCGTCACCCAACAGAACAATGTTACCTGTCGCGTTCATCGTCGTCGTTCCGGTGATTTGCACTGGAGACCCAACTGCTTGAGTCAGATCGCCATCAACATTTGCACCCCAATCACCATCAACACTCAAGCCAGTAATCGCCACATTCGTCAAGCAAACTGAATCGTAAGTTAGATCCGATATTTGCAAACTGGTATTGTTATTGATCGTCAAAGCCACATCGCCAAACGTGTCCAACCCAGCGTTTTGAGCGTCAACAAAAGTCTGGCCGTCCAAGCCAATGTCTCCAGCCAACCGGCTGACGAGATTCGCACCGAGCAAGTTAAAATCGCCTGACAACGAAGTCGCATCCGTCATCGTCTGAAGAAGCAATTCATCAGTTGAAATAACGCTCGTCGCTGTCTGCTCAATGCCACCGTCGCTTTGCAATAGAACTTGGCCACCAACCGCCGAAGTCGAAACGTTACCGGTAATTGCTAACACGCCCGACTGCAAAACTTCTGCTCCATTGATCGCATCGTTCGCATCGAGATCGCCATTCCCGTTGCCGGCTTCCAAGCGAATATCGTCCACCGCCGTGATGTCGCTAACGGTCAAACTATTGATGTCAACAATCTCAACAGTCAGTGCATTCGCAGTCACGACTCCCATGAAGTCATTGTCATTGCCAACACTCAGCAAGTCAGAACACTCACCGCCGGTCAGGCAAATTGTCCCATCGAATGCGGTCAGACTTGCATCACCTGCCACAACCACCGCCGCCGTTTGAGTCAGTGAAGCATCATTCAACGTCAGCGACAGATCGGCAGTGCCACCAAGGTCGATTCCGCAGATTGTTTCCGTTGTTCCGCAAGTCGAATCATAAGTCAACTCGCCGATGTCCAAATTGATTCCATTCTCCAATGTGAATGAAGCATCCGTTCGGACGGCAAGGTTGGCGACTTCATTTTGTCCGACGAGATTTGTTACACCAGTCAAAACATCGGCAATTGTTTCGCTTCCAACGAGCAAATCGGTTGCCGTAATAACGCTCACTGCAGCTTGGTTGATCGCGGTGTCACTTTGTAATAACACCTGCCCGCCCGGCGCTGTCGTCAAATTTCCATTAAGCGTCAACGTTCCTGTTTCGCCATCGCCAGCCCGAAGGTAAATATCATCTTCCGCGATAATTTCACCGGTGGTCAGATCATTGATATCAACAATTTCAACCACCAAGGCATTCGCACTTACTACGCCAACGAAATCATTGTCATTCCCGACACCGGGCAAATCTGCACAATCGCCAGCGGTCAAACAGATCCGGTTGCTCGCATCAATAAATGTGTCGCCTGTCACGCGAACCGAAGCAACCTGCGTCAGATCTCCCGTCACGAACAAGTCCAAATTACCATCGACATCCAAACCACAAATCGCAACCGTAGTTCCGCATGCCGACGCGTAATTTAGGTCAGCAATCTCAAGGTCGATCGTGTTGTTAAACGCCAAAGCAACATCGCCAAAGTTATCGGCTGCGATCGCGTCCGCTAATGACTGGCCATCCATCCCAACGTCGCCTGCAATTCGATTCACAATGTTGTTGCCTAGCAACTGAAAATCACCAAGCACAGAAGTCGCATCACTTGTCGATTGCAAAACTAAATCGCGTGTCGTAATGACACTGGCGGCCCCTTGAAGAACACCACCATCGCTTTGCAGCAAAACTTGTCCGGTTGCCGAGGAGGTCGTAACGTTGCCGTTGATCGTCAAAACACCCGACTGAAGCATCTCGGTTCCGTCGATGACGCCACTTGAGTCCGCATCGCCATTCCCATTTCCAGCTTCTAACCGAATATCATCGACCGCCGAAATATCGCCAAGAACCAAATCGTTAACGTCGACCAGCTCAACCGTTGTACCAGTCGCAGTAACTTCTCCAACAAAGTCGTTGTCGTTCCCAACGCCAGGCAGATCAGCACAATCACCACCGGTCAAACAAATGACTCCTGTCGCATCTATCGCACTCACGCCAGTTACACGAACAGAAGCCGACTGAGTCAAATCACCATCGACAGTCAAATCCAAATTGCCATCGACATCCAATCCACAAATCGCAACATTCGTTCCGCATGCTGAATCGTAAGTCAGATCCGCAATTTCAAGACTGACTGTATTATTAAATGTCAGGTTGAAGTTTCCGATCGTGTCCGCCACCACAGCGTCCGCCAACGACTGACCATCTAAACCGATGTCGCCAGACAAATTATTGACGACATTCGCGCCGATCAAGTCAAAATTACCTAGCAACGAAGTCAACTCGGAACTCGTTTGCAGTAGCAGATCGTTCGTCGTGATCACACTCCCGGCCGCCTGCAAAACGTTGGCATCACTTTGAAGCAGAACTTGCCCGTCAACCGCTGAAGTCGTCAAGTTTCCGTTGATCAACAAATCACCGGACTGAAGAACTTCCGCTCCGTCAATCAAACCGTTGTTGTTCGCATCGCCGTCGCCGTTGCCTGACTCAAGTCGAATGTCATCGACCGCTGTGATGTCGCCAACAATCAATTCATTGATGTCAACCAACTCAACTGTGTTTGCAGTTGCCGTAACTGCTCCAACAAAATCGTTGTCATTTCCAACACCCGGCAGGTCAGCACAATCTCCGCCAGTCAAACAGATAATGTCGGTTGCCGTCAGCTCACTGACGCCAGTAACACGAACAGATGCTGATTGAGTCAACGCACCGTCAACCACCAATAGCAAGTTACCATCGACATCCAAGCCGCAGATCGCAACATTAGTTCCACAAGCCGAGTCGTAAGTCAAATCGGCAATCTCGAGATCAACCGTATTATTAAAGTTCAGTGAAACATCGCCGAACAAATCAGCTCCCCCAGCAGCAGCATCAATCGACTGTCCATCGAAACCGATATCGCCTGAAATTCGATTGACAACATTGGACCCGGTAAGATTAAAGTTTCCGCCAAGAGACGTCGCCTCTGCAGTGTTATTGATCAACAAATCATTCGTCGTGATCACACTCGTCGCGTTTTGATTGATTGCACCATCGCTCTCGAGAAGCACTTGCCCGTCAACCGCCGTCGTGGTCAAGTCGCCATCAATCTGCAACACACCCGACTGAAGAACTTCTGTTCCATCAATCGCACCGCTTAGATCTCCATCGCCGTCACCGTCACCTGCTTCGAGTCGAATATCATCGACCGCTGTAATTTCACCGACGGTCAGATCGTTGATATCAACCAATTCAACCGTATTCGCAGTTGCAGTAACCGTCCCAACAAAATCGTTGTCGTTACCGATACCCGGCAACGTTGCACAGTCTCCGCCTGTCAAGCAAATGATCTCACTCGCCGTCAGCTCAGAATTATCAGCAACTCGCACCGCTGCCGTTTGAGTCAACGATCCCGTGATGGTCATCGTCAATTCACCGTCGACCGACAAACCACAAATCTCAACATTCGTATCGCAAACCGAATCGTAAACGAGCTCCGCGATTTCCAATGATATCGTGTTGTTCAACGTCAAAGAAACATCGCCAAAGCTATCTGCGGCGATCGCGTCGTCAAACGATTGCCCGTCCAACCCAATGTCGCCAGCGATTCGATTGACTTCGTTGAGTCCAACCAAATTGAAATCGCCTGACAAAGAAGTCGCTTCCGTCGTCGTCTGTAGCACCAAATCATTCGCGCGAATCACGCTGACCGCGGCTTGCTCAATCCCACCATCGCTTTGCAATAAAACTTGGCCATCAATCGCCGTCGTGACAACACTGCCGTTAATTTGCAGGACGCCTGACTGAAGAATCTCGGCTCCATCAATCGCACCGCTCAGATCTCCGTCACCATCGCCGTTACCTGACTCAAGTCGAATGTCATCGGTCGCCGTGATGTCTCCGATGATTAGATCATTGATGTCGACCAACTCAACGGTCGAACCCGTCGCGTTGACTTCACCAACAAAATCATTGTCGTTTCCGATGCCTGGCAAATCTGCACAGTCAGCACCGGTCAAACAAATGGAACCAGCCGCATCGATCGTCGTCGTGCCAGTCACTTGAACAGAACCCGTTTGCGTCAGATCCCCGTCAATTCGCATCACCAAATTGTCGGCGACTCTCAATCCACAAATCGCTTCCGTTGTCCCACAGTCCGAAGCATAGTTGATGTCGCCAATATCCAGATTGATTCCGTTCGCATAGTTCAGATCGCCATCCATTTGACCAACCAAATTGTTAACCGCGTTGGCTCCGACGAAAATGAAATCTCCACCTCGCATGTTCGCATCGGTTGAACTTCCCAGAATCAAATCCGAAGTCGTTATGATCCCGCCTGTTTGAGTCACACCATCGCTTGCCTGAAGCAGAACTTGCTCACCCGCCGTCACATCTCCAGCCAACGTCAGCGTTGCTGGATCGACTTCACCTGCGAAGAACCGCAACTGGCTTGTCACATTTGCACTAACAACAGTCATCGCATTTCGGTCTACAATTTCGACATCGTCACCGGACTCGATCACAATCGTATTGAAGTCATTGTCGTTGACGAAATCACCATCACAGTCGCCAAACGTCAGGCAAATATCGCCTGTACCAGCGGCCAGCGTTGTGTTGCCCTCGACTGTGACCTGAGCCGATTGAGTCAAGTCAGCATTGACGATTCGAATTTCCAAATCACCAGATAGCCCAGCACCCGCATCGACGTTCACGCCGCAAACTGCAACGTCACCGCAAACTGAAGTAAACAGAAGGTCGCCAATATCCAGGCTGGCTCCGTTGATCAATACAAGCGATCCATCAATGTCGGCAGCTAGATTGTCAATCAAATTTGGCGTGTCGCCTGCCACACCAAAGTCAAACACCCCTTGGCCAACCAGGAACAAGTCCGTCACATCAATCACATTGCCGTTGTAATCGACGCCGTCCGAAGCTTGAAGGAACAACTGGTCAGCCGTGATCGCAGTGTTAATTTGAATATTGTTTCCAATGAAACGGAAACTTCCGCCACCCAGCAAAACGTCGATCGAGATGTCGGCATCTTCAGCGATCACAACGTCACCGCTTGAATTCAATGTCAACGTTCCAGCGAGGAAGTTGTCATTAAACCCGTCACCATCGCAGTCGCCACCGGTCAAACAAATATTGCCAGTACCCACATCAATCAAGGTATCGCCACCGACAACCACTGCCGCATCAGCGTCTTGAGCAACGTCACCGTTGTTTGTGACCAGGCTCAAATCGCCCGTTACACTCACGCCGCAAATATTAACTCCATCGCAAGTCAAATTCGCGATCGTCACATCATCAATATCAAAGTAACTGAGCGACCCCGTGATATCCGCCGCCAAATTGTCGATGTCGTTTGGAGCGACTGATAGATCGAACACGCCTGTACCGGAAAGCATCAAGTTCGTTGCAATGACCTGGCCGTTGATTGCCTGAGTCACGCCAGCGGAACTTTCAAGGAACACAAACGCAGATGCGACTTGCTCGTTGATCGTAATGCCATCGGCAGCAAGTCGAATTTTGTCTGTCGCACTGAGCCCAACGATTGCTTCATTGGTTCCGCAAACAGAAACGTAATTTAAGTTTCCAACGATGACTGGCAGCGTATTGATAAAGCTCAATTCGCCAACGACCGTGGACGCAATCGTGTTGACCACGTTGTCACCCGTTAGGTCGAAAACGCCAGAGCCTTCGTCGGCTAAATCACCGCCCATCAAAAGCTGGTCTGTCGTGATCACACTCGCCGCAGCTTGCGTGACACCACTGTCCGATTGCAACAGGACCTGTCCGGCAAGCGCCGTTGTTGTCAGATCTCCATTGAGCGTTAAAGCTCCAACGCCGTTGTCCCCGGATCGCAAAAAGATATCTGCAATTGCATTAATATCGCCAACAATCAAATCGTTTGAATCAACAATCTCGACCGTCGCACCCGAGGCAGTCACTTCACCAACAAAATCATTGTCGTTGAGCCCGTCACCAGTACAGTCACCACCGGTCAAGCAAATTTCATCAGCCGCAGTAATCGACGTAGTGCCTTGAACGATAGCTGCCGCCGATTGAGTCAAAGCTCCGTCGACTCGTAGGCTCAAATTGCCACCAACGTTTAGACCACAAACTGCTTCCGTCGTCAGGCAGGCCGAATCGTAGGTCAAATCGGCAATCTCAAGATCGGCAAGATTGACCAACAACAAATCATTTTGCAACGCAGCCGCTACGCGTTCGACCGTTACGCCAGTGGTCAGTGCAAATGTGCCCGACCCTTCGTCCACAAGATCGCCGCCAAGAATCAACTCCGCAGCCGTGATCGTTGACGCAGCTGATTTTGTTACACCGCTGTCCGACTGAAGCAAAATTTGTGAATCAACAGCCGTCGCGGTCAAGTTGCCATCGATAGTCAAACTGCCCGAATCAACAGCACCCGAACGCAAGAAAATGTCGTCAACCGCATTGATCGCCCCAACGCTCAGATCATTTCGATCAACCAGTTCGACGGTGGCTCCGGTGGCTGTTACTTGGCCAACGAAATCGTTGTTTGGATTAGTCAAGCAAACGAATGCTGTTCCTGAATTGAAGTCTGAGACACCCGAGACAACCACAGGTGCGTCGGCGTCTTGGGTGATGTTTCCATTGTTTGTTGCAACATTCAGGTTTGCTGAAACTGTAACGCCAGCGATCGTTATGCCATCACACGTCAGCTCTGCAAAATTCACTTCGTCCAAGTCGAAGTAAGACAGATTTCCCGTCACCGATGCGGCAAAATTATCGGTGTCGTTGGCTGGATTTGTCAGGATAAAGTTACCTGAACCTGAAACCATTAGGTCGGTCGCAATGATCTGCCCTGCCACCCCCTGCGTAACGCCGTTTGTACTTTCGAGGAACACAAACGCAGAGGTGACTTGCTGGTTGAGCGTAATGCCATCGGCTGAGACTCGAACCTTGTCCGTTGCACTTAGCCCAACGATGGCTTCAGTAGTTCCGCACACAGAAACGTAGTTCAGGTTTCCAACCACGATTGGCAAAGTGTTTACAAAACTCAATTCACCGACAATGTTCGATGCAATCGTGTTGACAACATTGTCGCCAGTCAGCTCAAACACTCCCGAGCCTTCGTCGGCCAAATCGCCACCCATCAAAAGCTGGTCTGTCGTGATCACGCTGGCTGCGGCTTGTGTGACTCCGCTGTCCGATTGCAAAAGAACCTGCCCGGCAAGCGAAACCGTGGTCAAGTTTCCGTTCAGCGTCAACGCGCCAACGCCGTTGTCACCTGACCGCAAAAAGATATCTACGTCAGCAGTAATATTGCCGACGGTGAGTGCGTTTGAATCGACAATTTCGACCGTCGTACCGGCCGCGGTTACTTCGCCAACAAAATCGTTGTCATTGAGTCCGTCGCCTGTGCAATCGCCACCGGTCAAGCAAACTTCTTGTGTCGCGTCGATGAACGTTGTGCCTTGAACGATGACTGCTGCCGACTGAGTCAATCCGCCGGTAACGGTCAGATTCAAATTGCCGCCGATGTCAAAACCACAAACGGATTCCGTCGTCAGGCAAACAGAATTGTATGTCAAATCGGCGATATCAAGATCGGCAACGTTGTCCAGAATCAAATTGCCTTGTAGATCAGCGGCAACGCGATTCACTTGCACGCCCGTGCTCAGCGTAAACGTTCCTGAGCCTTCGTCCGCAAGATCACCACCGAGAATCAAGTCGGCCGCAATGATTGAAGAAGCCGCTGATTTCGTAACGCCGCTGTCGGACTGGAGCAAAATCTGCGCATCGACCGCCAACGTCAGTAAATCACCGTTGATCGTCAAACTTCCCGAGTCTGTTGCACCAGAACGCAAGAAAATATCGTCTACGGCGTCGATCGTCCCCACGGTCAGATCATTTCGATCTACCAGTTCAACCGTCGCGCCGGCGGCGGTAACTTCGCCTACAAAATCGTTGTTGGGATTGGTCAAGCAAACAAATGCCGTCCCTGAATTGAAATCAGAGGTGCCCGTGACAACCAGAGGTGCATCGGCGTCTTGAGTGATGTCTCCATTGTTTGTTGTAACAACAAGATTTGCTGAAACTGTCGCGCCAGCGATCGTAACGCCATCACATGTCAGCTCGGCGAAATTCACTGCGTCCGCGTCAACGTATGAAAGATTACCCGCCACCGCTGCAGCAAAATTGTCGGTATCGTTGGCTGGATTCGTCAGAATAAAATCGCCCATCCCAGAAACCATCAGGTCTGTTGTGATGATCTGTCCAGCGGCACCTTGTGTCACGCCGTCTGTGCTTTGGAGGAACACAAACGCAGAGGTGACTTGTTCATTGATGGTTAGACCATCGGCTGAGATTCGTGCCTTGTCGACGACGTCTACGCCGACGGCGGCTTCGAGTGTTCCGCAAACCGAACTGTAACTGACGCTTGAAATTTCAAGTGCAGTTGAATTCACAAAACTCAATTCGTTTTCCAGATCAGCAGCCAACACATTCACAACATTGGCTTGAGTCAATTCGAAATTGCCAGACCCTTCATCCGCTAAATCGCCACCCAGCAACAGTTCATTCGTAGTAACGATCCCGCCGGTTTGTGTCGCGCCAGAATCGGACTGAAGCAGAACCTGGCCGTTCGCTGCAGTTGTTATCACATTGCCGGTCAGAGTTAACGCACCTGTGCCGTTGTCGCCAGCTCGGAGAAAGACGTCATCCGTCGCCGTGATCACTCCCGCAACCAAAGCGTTCGCATCAACAATCTCAACGGTCGCACCTGTCGCGTTAACAGCTCCAACAAAATCATTGTCGTTGAGTCCATCACCAGTACAGTCACCACCAGTCAGGCAAATTGTCCCAGTGCCCGCGTCGATTGTCGTATCGCCTTCAACCAAGATCGCAGCTGATTGGGTCAGGTCTGCGTCAACCAAGATCAAGTCGAAATTGCCAGTGCCACCTCCGGTCGCCACAATGTCGACACCGCAAATCGAAACGTCGCCGCAAACGGATACGAACGTCAGATCGGCAATGTCGATAGCTGTTGAATTGATCAGATTCAAAGAGCCATCGATGTCTGCTGCAAGATTGTCAATCGAATTCGCTGTTTCGCCTGTTGTTCCAAAATCAAAAACACCGACACCCGAAAGCATCAAGTTCGTCACGTCGATCAAGTTGCCGTTGTAGTCGACACCATTGGAGGCTTCGAGCAGCAACTGCGTACCAGTGATGGCCGTGTTGATTTGAATGTTGTTCCCGATGAAACGATAGCTTCCTCCAGCACCCACGCTGTCGATAGAAAGCACAGCATCACTGTCTGCGATGACGACTTCGCCCGTGGCGTTGACAGTCAGCGTTCCACCAAAAACATTGTCGTTAGTTCCGTCACCATCACAGTCGCCACCGGTTAAGCACACATTGCCAGTCCCGGTGTCGATAATAGTGTTGCCACCGACGATGACTGACGCATTGGCGTCCTGTGCAAGATCGCCATTGTTAGTTGTGATGTTGAGATCGGTCGAAATATCCAAACCGCAAATCGTTGTCGCATCACAAGTCAACTCCGCAATATTGACATCATCTGCATCAAAGTAATTCAACGTTCCCGTAATCAATGCCGCGATGTTATCAACGTCGTTGGATGGGTTAGCAAGATCGAACAAACCCGTTCCCGAAAGCATCAGATCATTGGCAACGATCTGTCCACTTGCTGACTGAGTCACGCCGGCCGAGCTTTCGATGAACACGGTCGCCGAAGTGACTTGCTCATTGATCGTGATTCCATCCGCGTTCACTCGGACTTTGACTCTCGCACTGAGTCCGACAATCGCTTCGGTAGTTCCGCATGACGATGCGTAGCTCAGATTGCCAACGACAATTGGCAAGGTGTTGATAAAACTCAGTTCGCCATCGGCGCTGAGAATGCTTGCTGCAATGTTATTGACTGCGTTGGTGCCAACCAAATCGAACACGCCTGAGCCTTCGTCAGCCACATCGCCACCGACCAGCAAGTCGTTCGTTGTGATCGTGCTCGCAGCATCTTGAACCGCACCACTGTCCGACTGCAATAGAACTTGGCCCGTCGCTGACGTCGTAGTAAGATCGCCGTTAAGCGTTAATGCACCAACACCGTTGTCACCTGAGCGAAGAAAAATATCATCGACAGCAACAATGTCGTCGACCAGCAAATCGTTTGCATCAACAATTTCAACCGTCGTCGCACTGGCCGTTACCACACTGACAAAATCGTTGTCATTGAGCCCGTCACCGGTGCAATCGCCACCGGTCAAGCAAATCGTTTGTGTAGCAACGAGGTCAGTTGTGCCTTGAACGATGATCGCCGCCGACTGTGTCAGGTCTCCGGTGATATTCAGGTCAAGATTGCCACCGATGTTCAAACCACAAATGGCTTCCGTCGTACCGCAAATCGAAGCGTAGGCAAGATCAGCAATATCAAGCGTTACCGAGTTTACGAAATTCAAATCATTTTCAAGATCGGCAGCGAGCGACGCTACATTGTTTGCTTGTGTCAGGTCGAAATTCCCGGACCCTTCATCGACCAGATCACCACCCAGCAACAACTGCTCAGCCGTGATGACTCCTGCCGCTTGAATGACACCCGTGTCTGATTGAAGTAAAACCTGGCCACCAGCAACTGCTGTGGTCAAGTTTCCATTCAATGTAAGAGACCCCGACTCCGTTGCTCCCGATCGCAAGAAAATATCATCGACCGCGTTGATATCACCAACAATCAAAGCATTGCGATCAACGATCTCGACCGTTGTTCCGTTTCCAGTGACCTCACCCACGAAATCATTGAGCGGATCAATCAAACAAATCGTGTCCGCACCGGCAGCAGCGCTGAAGAAACTAGTTCCACCAACGTTAAGGGGTCCGCCAGATTGAGTAATATCACCCGTTGTCGAAGACGCAGTTAAGTTTGTCCCCACGACTGATGTTTGAAAATCTATTCCTGTCGTGTTCACAATCGCCGCAGAAGTCGCCGAAGCAAGTCCGATCAATCCAGTCACATCCAACTGACCCAAATCAATAGCGCCAGCCGCGGAAGTAAACTGAGCCGCTCCCCCAACGGTCACCACATCGCTGTCCGTAATGTCACCAGTCGTTGCGGTTACATCCAAATCGCCAGCGACATTTGTCGCCTTTAAGTCCACGCCCGTTGCGTTGACGATGGTCGCGTTTCCAGTCGTCGCCAAACCAATGGAATCAGTGATCGCCAATTGATCCAAGTCAATGATGCCGGCGGGAGCACTGAATTGGCCCATGCCACCCACGGTAACCGTGCCACTGTCGGTGATGTCTCCAGTCGTCGCGGTCACTTCCAAATCTGTACCGACGTTCGAAGTACTCAAATCCACCGCAGTTGTGTTAACGACCGTGGCTGAGGTTAACGAAGTAAGTCCGATTGAACCCGTCACGTCGAGATCGCCTAAGTCAATCAAACCGTCGGCTGCATTGAATTGAGCTGTTCCGGCAACCGTCACGGTCGCACTGTCTGTGATGTCGCCAGCGGTAGCAGTCGCATCCAAATTGCCGCCCACGTTAGATGCTTTCAAATCGAGATCCGAAGCATCAACGATCGTCGCATCGCCCGTGGAAGCCAATCCGATTGAATCTGTGATATCCAGCTGATCGAGATTGATGGCACCAGCAATCGCAGTGAACTGGCCCATACCCGTAACGTTGATGGCTCCGCTATCGGTGATATCGCCTGTTGTCGCCGTTACATCTAAATCACCACCGACCGTCGAGGCAGACAGATCAACCGCAGACGTGTTGATGACCGTTGCATCCCCGGAGGAATTCAAACCGATCGCCCCCGTCACATCGAGGTCACCTAAATCAATCGCGCCAGCCGTCGCCGTGAACTCGGCCGTTCCACCCACTGTGATAGTCGACGTGTCAGTAATGTCGCCGGACGAAGTAGAAACCACTAGGTCCCCATCGATCACGCCGTTGCCAATCAGAGTCGCGCCGCCGGCTGTAACACTTGCGTTGGCGGTTGCCTCCAACGAGCTAACCACGATTGCATTGGAATCCACAAGGTCAACTTGAGTCGCGTTAGTCACATCGATAATTGTGAAATCATTGCCAGACTCTTGGAGATCAATTGTCTCTGCACCGGAAATCGTGAACGGCGTTAGCCCCGACAAGGTCATCGCCGAGCCAGCTTGCTGGGTAACACTCCCAAACAACGGATTGACTCCGTCGTTCGTGATGTCGAGTCCACCATTGAAATCAAAATCTGAAAACTCGATATCGAACTGATCTGGAGTTTCGCTTTCAAAAAGAATCGAAAGCAAGCTTCCCAACGAATTATCAACCACCAACGTGTTAGTTCCATCGCCCGTGATGTCGGCGGCGCTATCATCGCCATTCCAAACACCGTCGCTGAGAACAAACGAGTAATCTGTTCCAGTCGTGGAAACGGTCACCAAGTTTGCGCCAGCATCCGAGTCAACGAAATTGTCAAGCGTCAACGTTCCCGCAAAGTTGAAATCCGCGTTCAAAAGCCGTCTTGGCTCAAGCTTGACGTGGCCTGAAAGCTGGTTGGTAGGTGGGATGTTTTTGGAGTTTTTTGTGCGTTTTTTCATCATTGCCTGCCTCTTTGAATGAATCATTCAGTGTAGCTGACGATTAGGAAAAACCCACCATTTTATTGGGCATAGAGAATATAGGCAGCCCAGGATGATTGAAGGGTAAGCGTGGACTATTCGGAGCATGCGGACCGGGTTAAGCATTTAACCTGCAGATTCCGAAGTTGATGATGATTTGATCGTCCATCATCAAGGCAAATTCGAATGAACCGTCGAAAAGCTTCTAACAACGTATATTGCCGTTTGGCTCACCTATTCGGATTTGCTGGGGCAGTCGCTTGTTTTGTTTCCCCAGCATTTGCACAGCAGAATGATGCTGGCTTTAGTTCAAGAAAAAGCTATCAAAAATCAGCAGTCACCGAACTGAATCCGCTCGAAAGTACGAGGTCCGATCAAAAGCTGGTGCCACAGATGGCCCGTCAAACACTACAGCCAATCAAGACGCGGCAGCGGCTCGAACCGACCCAAATTGCTACACCCCAAAGATCCGTCTCTCGCTCCCAGCAGCTTCAGCCGATTCCTGTGACACAAAACGGGGAAATCTCCAGTCGCAAGCCTCGCGCGAGGATTCTTGTGCCTAACTTTGACGCTCGTACTGCGCGAGTTGCCAAATTGAATCCGATCAAGCCCACGACTCCCAAATTAAATTTCCAAGACCCCGGTCAGTTCCGAGCGAGCGATGCAGCTTCATCGAATGAGTTAGCTCAACCGAAAAATTCGATTCAGCGAAATGATATGATCATTCAAGAGTCCCAAGCGACAAAGACTTTGCAGCGGTTGCCCACAAACGATCGGGTTGCCCCACTGGCCGTCATTCCAAGAGTTGCTGCCGACGTGAGAGCGGAAGTCGTTGAAGCAACCACAGCCCCTCAAGCTCGTATTGCAAAAGCTCTTCCAGCGCCGAAGCCTACGGTTGCCGCCAAACTGCCACAGCTGAACATAGCCAAACCAAAACTGGCTGATCCAAAACTGTTTCTGTCCGCAAGCAAGAAAATCAAACCCAACAACGGTTCAAGACGCCGGTGGACCCGACTGCAAGATGACATCAACGATGAAACCTTGGCAGACCCAACACCGTCCAGCAGCGATCAAAAAAGCCTTGCTGACGATGCTCGTGACGACAACATGTTGCTCAACCTGCCCAAGTCAAACCTTCACGCTCCGCTGCCAATCGACTCGATGCAACGGGCGACTTACAACCGTGAGATCGCTGACCCGAACCTGACTTTCGCTGCCAATGCATATACTGGCACCGACTATCGTCAGGATTCTCAGCCAGTTACAAAAACTTGGCAAACGCCGAACATGGTTCACCGACCTTTGTATTTCGAAGACGTAAATCTTGAGCGTTATGGAAATGGCCGAGGAGCAATCCAGCCAATCCTCTCTGGCGTTCATTTCTTTTCTTCGGTTGCATTTTTGCCGTACAAAACGGGCGCAACGGCGCCAACAGAATGCGTATATACGATGGGCTATTTCCGTCCAGGCGATTGCAATCCTGCTCATAAAAACAGATTTACACCCAGCCGCAAGGGATTGCTGCACCAAACCTTCGCCGCTGGTGTTGTGTTTTTTGGGCTGTAAAAAAGCCTGAACTTGTCAGAGCATGCCGTGACTGATTACGCCGAACATGAGCTTGGTCATTGGCGGCTCTAGGCGAATTGTTGAGTTTGACTACCAAAACCAGCACTCGAACAACTGCTCCTTAATCGTCAAAGAAATCATCTGCGATTGGGAAAAATGGCTTAGGCGTTGATCGCTTACTTTCTTTTTCTTTGCCAGGTTTCGGCGATGGCTCGGCAGGCTCCGCAAGAGTTGGATGCTGAATTTCACGGATCGTCGACTTGCCACTGGTGGGCATTTCAAAAGGGTCGCCTACATCGTTGTGCTCAGATTCATCACTTAAATCATCATCAATATCGTCGCTAAAAATATCTGGACTTGGGTTGCTCGAAGGTTCCGAAAAACCACCATCGTTCATGGTTCCGAGCGGAGAAGGACTTTCGACTTCATCCGATGTTGTCGGTCGTTGCTTTGAAATTGCGACAGACTCTGAGTTTGCCTGAGAAACGGGTTCGACGTTCACAATTGCTGATGGTTCGGGAACATTTCGCACAGCGCCCGCGCCCTTTTCTTCCTCCGCGACGTCATCGACGTCGCTCCAAAAATCGGACTGATCGACATCGATTGTTTTGTCAATACACGAGTCTGGTTTTTCAACGGTGAGCACGAACCGGTGAGAGCCTGCAATGATTCGGCAAGCATCTTCCTCGACGCGGACATTTTTCACCTTTTGAAAATCGCCTGTGCCATCGCTGGCAACGATCGTAGGGTTCGTTTTGGAGAGGTGCTCGATCTCAATTTTGTTGTCGACATACCGGATGATAAAGTGCCGACGAGATAACCTGGGATCAACCACCAAGTTCAAATCTTCGTTCCCTCGACCAACATCAAGATGGTCATTCTCGTCGAGCACGAATCGCTTCGTCTCTGCCGACCCTTTACATGAAACATTAATGACCAATGTCATTTCGCATACTCCTTAACCCATTGGACAAACGCGTCCCAGTCGTTCACCGCAAAGTCATTGAACATGACTAAGTCTTGCTTTTTATCAGTATCATAAAAAACTAACACATCGAGGAATGTAAATATTTTGGTAATCAAGAATTCCGTTCCATTCAACAAATTGAATTTCAAACCTTCAGGATTCATTAGCCAAGTCGCAATGAACTTCAGCTCATTTGCGATGTCGAGTTCCTCTGTTCCCTTTTTCACAACTGCTAAAATCGACGACTTTTTGACGGCGTAAGTTCTGAACCGTTTGAAAATCATTTTCTCATCGCCATCGGTTTCGTAAAACAGATCGTTGGATTCTGTTATATCTCCCGACAAGTCGCTCAGCAAATTTGGAACCTTGTCTGGATCAGGCACAGGACTCTTAAGCTTGCTGGCCAAGTGATTGTAGAACACGCAGTATTCCCAGTGCTCGATTCGCTCTTTGAAAATTGGGTGAAGTCGCTCCTCAAATGAATCCAACTCTATCGTTCGGATCCCGTTACCACAGGCAACAAAAACTGGGTCCTTGCTACTGGAGGATTGAGAGCCCTTTTGAGAAATGTCATCCGTCGAAATGATTTGTGCTGATTCGGCCCCATTGGCTTCCACCGGTTCCCCGACGCTAACTGGAGATGCGACGGCCACATTTGGCGTCGTATCCGCTGCCGTTGTAATGTCTGTGATTTGTTTGTCTACGCTTTGACTGTACGCATTTTGATTGTCTTGGAGCACAACGGTTAGCTTGTTTTTTCCGATTTCAATGCAGTCGCCGTCTTGGAGATCTGTCGATCCAACTTGGCTGCCATTGACCCGAATGGAATGCTCATCTTGGGTGAGATTGAATATCTCGAATTTGCCTTTGTCAAATTTGACTTCGCAATGTTGAGAGGCCACACCGGCAGTTTGTAACAGCCGAATATCAGCTGAGTTGGAGGCTCCAATCAAAACGCTTTGTCGAGGGCGCACTTTTAGACTCGTTGATTTGCCTTTGGAAATTTCGTATTGAAGAATCGCAAATGTCATAAAATCTCAAAACCACATCGAATTTTGCCACCATCGCGAGAGCCATTTGGCGGGTGTAGTCTGCTGGCATAGGATAACAGCTTTGTGCACTGATCCGATACGAATACGAGGATCGGATTCGAATTGGAATTCGACGGCGTAGAAACTGGTAGGAAGGTCTTTGTTGGCGGGACCTCCATCATTCGCTAATTCGGGTTCACTTTCAAGGGATACTTTGGAAACGGTTCCTTCTAAAAATTGGGAAGCATGCGGTACGAAAACCCGCACTGTTTGCCCGATCTTTACCAATTCGATATCTTTTTCACTGACTTTAACAAAGCCACTGCATGCAGCATTTTTGGCAACGTAGCACAAATTGTCACCCCTTCGGACGTGGCAGCCTTTATTTTTTTCGCCAAACATGTCCCCTTCGACAAGCGATAGGTTTTGCTCGGCTTTTTCTGAGTCAACCTCGGGGCGGCGCGTCATCACGACCCTGCCATCGATAGGGGAGCGTATTTCCAAAGCAGAAATTCGTTTCTTGATATCAATGAGTTTGCGCTCGTTCGATGTCTTCCTTTTTTTCCAAAATTCTATTTCTCCAGCAGCCAAAGAAGATTCCGTTTCAAATTCCAACGCGGACAAGCGAAGCTTGATATCTGCCAACGCTCCTTCGATTGAAACTTTTTCCAGCTCCAGATCGTCGCTGATAATTTGGGCGACCAAGCCGCCTTTATTGATCGAATCACCATCAGCCAAAGACGGCATCAGTTTTCCATCAGCCGGCGCAAACAAATGTCTGGCATCTGTCAGTTGAATTTCTGCCTGGCCACTTACGCGGTGATTGAACTCAAAACTACAGACGACAAAGACGCAAAAGGCGACCAGTCCCAAAAATACAGCCGCGTTAAGGAATCTCAATCCGCTTGAACATGCTTTTCGAATTGATTTAGTCAAATTCATAACTAACGGAATCACTGAAATTAAAATTACTAAACCAACAACCAAACTCCCCGTCACTGAGAGCTGCTGACTATCGAAGAAAGCCCAAATCGCCCAGCCAATCGCGAACATGATTAGCCAACGATAAATAAAAGAGGAAACAGCGTAGGTCCCCAGCATCCAACCGTTGCGATTGAAATACACATGCTGATCGTGGCGAATAAAATAGTGCTCGATTTTTTCAGTCAAGTAATTTTTCGAGTTGGCACCGAGATTGGGAATACCAACCAAATCCGACAACGCGTAGTAGCCGTCGTATCTCATCAGCGGGTTGCCATTAATAAACAAAGTGTTGAGAGACGTGACGAGCATCATCCCGAACAAGAAACGGCTGAACTGGCCATCGAGCGAAAAATACCATCCCCAAAAACAGGCCGTCGCCAGAGCAAGTTCAATGAACACGCCCGCGAGCGAAACAAAGATTCGTTTCCAACGGCTTTTCTCTGTCCACAAATCCGACACGTCGCAGTACAGCACTGGCATAAAAACCAGCAACATCATCCCCATCTCCGAACACTCATGCCCCGCGTTTTGGCAGGCCAATCCATGACCCAGTTCATGGAGAATTTTTGCGATGATAAAACCAACCATCATTAGAAACAGGTGGTTGGGCGAAATCAGTTCTGCGAATGAAGGCGCTTTATTGAGAACCGATTGGTAGGCGAGCCCGGCATAAATTATCGTCGCCAACGTTGCCATGGCGACCAATACAATGCTTACGGGATTAAAACACAACCAGCCCACCAGCCTCAATTGTTTCAGCAACGGACCAGGATAAAATCCTGGCAGTTTGATGCTAAGCAATCCCATCAATTTTTGTTTTCGCAGCCCGCCCGTCTCTCGTTTGTTTTGCTGATAGAGCCGACGGCCATCTCCAAACCGTTCCCCCACCAACAAATTGTCTTGTGCAAGTCGATTGGTGTAGGACACCAGTTCTTCGTCGTCAACGGTGATGTCGAACTTGTTTTTGATGGCTAGCTGAAGCTCACCAATCGTCAACGTTTCTTGTAGCGATTGAAGAATAAAAAATTCCAGTTCGCCAAAACTGAAAAACTCGTTCTTGATCAGGTCCTTCACCGCAAAGCTGGATTCATTGAATCCGCCCAAGTCGACCGAAGTCAAATCGCTTCGCGTTCTCCAAGGAATGGTGGGACTGTTTTGCATAATGATTGTCAGCACGAATCCAGAAACCGACTGGTTACTGGTTGCTCACAGCTCCAATTTCTTCTGACCCTTGATCGGATTTTTCTTTCGATGGATTTCTACTGACTGTTAATTTCCCAGTCAAACCCGGAACCAAATCCAGATTGTCATTTTCAATTTCAACCCAAACTCGAACGCTCGCGTTGACAGGGTTGGCTTCGGGCTGAATGAAAATAACAGTCGCAGAATATTTTTTCCCGGCAAGCGATTTTAGATTGGGTACGAAAATCGCTTTGGAGCCAACCAAGTTATCCAATGCAATGGCGGCGGGAACTTTGATTTCCGTTTTCAGTTTGTCCAATCGAATAATTTTTGCCACTGGCTCGCTGGCTTCCACCCACTCACCCTGCTTTTTCAAAATCTCGACAACCATTCCTGTAATGGGTGATGTGATTTTGTGATCGCTTAGCTTCTTTTCGCCAATCGAAACTTCCATCGTTTTGACTTCTGTTTGCATCTTTCGAACGCTAAT
This sequence comes from Mariniblastus sp., assembly GCA_045105295.1. GTDB lineage: Bacteria > Planctomycetota > Planctomycetia > Pirellulales > Pirellulaceae > Mariniblastus. The sequence goes on along the minus strand of JBGCDK010000038.1, from coordinate 52,695 downwards.
TGAAAATTCGGTTTTGTCTTTTTCAGCAATGGCTCGCTGAACCTTCAATTGCAACTGGTCGATCTCTGATCGCGAAATGGCCCCGGGCTGTCGATCGTTGGAACGTTTGGCTCGATTCAAATCGGCTTCTGAGACTTCGATCGAACGTTTGGCGTACTGTAATTCGACTTCGGTCGATGCTTCCTTGGCCGCGATGTCCCGTTCCTTTTTTAGTTTTTCCAACTCGAGTTTGACCATCGCATCGTCAATCTCCATCACCGCCTGGCCCTCGCGAAGCAAACTTCCTTCGCGGACAAGGTTCTTTTTTATGACTCCCGAAACAAGACATGGAACCTCTCGCTCTTCGAGAATTTTCAACACGGCATCTTTGGCGACATAGTTCTTGGCGACATCATTTTTGCTTTTGGCATCTACAGTTCCATCCCCCACCGCTGATTGGGAAGCCTCCGCGCGATCTCGTGTTTTATTTTCGCTTTCACCGAGGTCTTGTCCGTGCAGATTCCCACCGACGGTTGAAAGCAAAACAATCGCGACTGGTAAGATCAAAATGGGTTTGAACATTGGTGACTCAAGGTAAATTTTCAAGTTTTTGTTTTGTGGGGAATACGAGTTCGTGGAACAGCCAAGATGCTACTGGAACATCCATTCTCGTATTTTGTTTTTGGCTTCGTAGGTCAACAGAAAGAAATTATTTCGCTTGCCGCAACCGATTTTGGCGTAAACGCGAGTTCCCAGCCGAAGCGAATCGCCCAAGTCTTTTTCGTCAATCGTTACGTATGCCAACACATAAGATTGCTCGTCGGGCGATCGTCGGTCGCTGCGGTAATCGATTCGGGATAGCTGTCCCGTGAACGTGGTTTCTGAATCGGATGCCAAACGGAACACGACATTGAGCGGTTCACCGTCGTTATTTTTCTCAGCCTCGGCTTGGGCCGCTTTGACGAATTCAATTCGATTGTCTGGGATTTCCAGCTTAATTTCCCACTCGCCGTTGGTGTCTGAAAGCGTCATCATAAGATCGCCTCGGTCGATTGGCCGAGCCGTCAGTCGCTGCCTAAGTTTGGGGGTTGTGACTTGACCGGTGATCGGCGCGAGAATTTCAAGCTGACTTTTTTTGCCTTCGAAAAATGCGAGACGTTCGTTGAGCGTCTCCAAGCGAATCTTAAGCCGTTCAATATCCGAAGCCGTTTTCGTTTCATCGGTTTGCTCGTCACTGGTTTGAAAGTCGGCCAGTTTCAAGTTTTGCATTTCCTGTTTGGCTTCCGCGATTTCGCCCTCGATCGAAATCAGCTCCTTTTCCAAACTCTCTGAACTGATTGCCAACAGTCGTTGCCCCTCTTTGACGAAACTTCCTTCTTCCACCAACAGGTTGTCGATCTCGCCTTCGATTTGCGCGAACACATGACGTTCTTTCTCAGTCTGCAAAACACCTTCGCCATAAATCTCAAAAGAACGCTCAAACCCAAATAACAAATAGCCCGCCAAAACCAAACCACCCAACAACAACGCCGATGTTAGGAGAACGCGGACTGGCTTGACGAGAAAACGATTGAACAATACGTCGAGGCTACCGATCGCTGGAATCGAATAGACCTGGACCGTTCGTCCAACCACAGGCGACGCGAAGTTGATCGCTTCGTTGACCAGTTCTCGACGCTCAAGATCAGAAGTGTCTTCGTTGGTGAAATGCTCGATCAGCAAAACGCCACACGCGCGTTCTTCGGAGTTGACCGGGATCGCGAATCCTGAGACTGACGGCAATTCATCAATCAGCTGATTTAGTCCGCGCGGTTTTCGGTCTCCGTCAACATTGACTTCGCCGTCGGACCATTCGAACGAACCGCCGGACGCGATTGACAGTCGAGCGATTTTCGACAGCACTCTTGCGACCGATGTTCGAAATGAAACACGAGACACCCCGCTGACCGCGTTGATTTTTCCGGCAGGCGAAACGTAGGTCACACGATCGGCTTTGGTAATTTTTGCGAGGTCGTTGACGAGATGGTACGACATCTCAGACAGGCTGGATGATTTGCCCAGATTCTGAATCAGTTGGGCGATGTGTGTCAGCCCAAGCACAGAACGTGGTTTCTGGTCGGCGGCTCGAAGGTTTTCAAACGCTTCGATTTGGCTTGCGATTTCCAATGTGAGATCAGAAAACACTTGACCAGCAAGTTCGCTGTCTTGCTTGTCCCGGACGAGAACGTAGACGAATTTCAATCCGTTTTGAGGCGTGCAAACTGCGGTGAAGGCACGGATGTCGGACAGCGAGTGAGCGTTCGATTTTGATTTGGAATCGATGCTGTCAAAAACTCGTTTGATTACTGTTTTGAGTTCTCCGTTTGTCGAAGCAGCTAGCTCTTTCCAACCGACCTGATGGATTACGCGGACTTGCCCTTCTTTGTTTTTGAGGAGCACTGCGGAAGCTTGCGATTCGGTGCAGGCAATTATTTTGGAATTGATATCTGAATAGAACTTATTTCGTTCCGTGGAGGGATCGCTCGCGGAGCGCGAGAATGAATCGAGGACCAGATCAAGAGCGTTGAGATCGAATCCTAATTGTTGACTTTCAGATGTCATATTTTGAAGCTGACTTGCGGTTGGTTTTTGACCTGAGAGCTTGCCTCAGCCTGATAATCGCCTCAAGTTAACGGAAAGACTTCCCTAACCCTGCTTTAGCCCTCTTTTATAGGTACTAGTTTTGCGTATTTTGAAGGGTTTTGAGCAAAATTTCTGATATTTATATTGGGCGAACCCGATCATTCACTCTAGGTAGGCAAGTACTACCTTTTGAAACGATATTACAGCTGATACGAGCTAAGTTCGGGGGAACCATGTGTTCACGTATTATCAATTTGACTCTCTGTCTAAGCATTGCAGCAATGCTTGCGAGTCTTGTTGGATGTCAGACGAACAAAAAGCTTGCAACATTCTCCTCCGCTGCTGACAACACACCGACACTCGATGCTTCCTATCTGCGCCCAACTGAGCCAGAATTATGTCCAGAAGATTGTATCACGGTATCGGCAACCACATCGCTTTCTCCGGATGCAATGTTGGACTACCAAAATATTCAGTACACACCGATCACGCTAAGTGACTGTATCAACCGCGCCCTTCGTGACTCTGAAGTCTTCCGCGATTTGGGCGGAACAATTGTTGGCCAGCCCACAGGCATTGGCTCTTCGATGGATCCAGCCCTTCGCTACACCGACCCCAACGCAGGCGAAGAAGCAGCCCTCAGCGCGTTCGATGCGAACTTGATCGCAGGTGCATTTTTCGAGAACAATGATCGGCCGTTCAACAACCGATTTTCCGGCAACACAGATGGAATCTTGGTTCAGGACCGTGGCGATTACAGTTTGGAATTCAACAAACTGGCAGCCACAGGAACGTTGTTTACTTCGCGAAGCACAATCAACTACGACAACAATAACCAAGCCGGTAACCGATTCGAAGGTTCGACTTGGGAAGCCATCATTGATACTGGCTTTCGCCATCCATTGCTTCAGGGATCTGGAAGCCTATTCAATCGGATCGCTGGACCAAGCCAAGTGCCTGGCTCTTACAACGGCGTCTTGATCGCTCGGACGAACACAGAAATCAGTCTTGCCGATTTTGAAGAGCAGACACGTGAGTTTGTCGCCAACGTTGAGAACGCTTATTGGGATTTGTATTTTGCCTATCGTGAGCTGAACGCACAAACAGATGCTCGCGACGCGGCATTCAAAGTATTCAAACAAACGGCGGCCAAGTCGGATTCACAACGCATTAGTGATTTGGAAAAAGCAAGTGCCGAAGAGCAGTACCTGCGTTTCGAATCAGCCATCATTGAATCACTAGAAGGCCGCCCCGTTGAAGGCACCCAAGCCAACAGCGGATCGAGTGGTGGAAGTTTCCGTCGAACAGCTGGTGTACGAGTTGCCGAGCGACGCCTTCGATATTTGATCGGGATGTCGATCACGGACGGCACGTTGTTGCAGCCAGCGGAGCAACCAGCCAAGGCTCCATTCGTGTTCGATTGGAACCAATCAATGAGCAACGCGTTGGCTCGCCGACCAGAACAAAGACGCCAACGTTGGGTCGTCAAGCAGAAAGAGCTTGAACTGACGGCGGCCAGGAATTTTTTGTTGCCGCGATTTGACCTCGTTGGAAACTATCGCTTTCGAGGCTTGGGAAAAAGCCTAACCGGCGGTGGCGAATCACTGCGTGACGATATCATCTCAGGTGCAACTGCAGCCGATGCCGAATCAGGTGCGTTCAGCGATTTGGCAAGCGGCGATTATCAAGAAGTCCAATTCGGTGCCGAGCTTCGAATGCCAGTCGGATTTCGTAGAGCGAACGCAGGCGTGCGAAATGCGGAACTTTCTGTTCAACGCGAGCGAACGTTGCTTGCCGAACAAGAGCGAAAAATCGTGCTAGACCTGAGTAATGCGATTGCAGAATCTCGTCGTGCCCACTCCGCGATGCAGTTGGCCGAACAGCGATTTAACGCAGCAGTAAAATATCGCGATTTGGCTGCGGCTCGAATCGAAAGCGGTCGCGCCCAAATGGATGTCTTGCTCGAAGCCCAACGTCGAATCTTGGAAGCTCAACTGCAGTTCATCAATGCGGAAGTCGAATACTCTATCGCGATCAAAAACGTGCACTATGAAAAAGGAACTTTCCTTCATTACCACGGTGTCGTACTTTCGGAAAGCCAATCCGATCCCAAGGCTTATTTAGATCACGAACGTCGGCTTGCTGACCGTGGCGAAATGATGAGCTATGTCGTTCGAGATGCTTCGATTAGCAAATCACCTTTGGGTGACGCAACGGTATCGGACGCGACTCTCTCTGAATCGATTCCTGCCACTGGAATGGTCGGATCGGATATGGGATTGACTGTTCCTACTGATGGAATGCCAGTGGGTATGAATTCGTCGGGAGTCATCACCGACCCACGTATGATTTCCGATCCTACCTCCGGATACATTGGTCCTGATGCTACTACAAACCCTCGTGGAATTCTAAATTCATTCGAAGGGCAAATCATTAACGAGGCTCCACCAATTCAATCTGGCATGCCAACGGGTGACTGGGTGCCGTCTCCTGCGACTCCCGTTGCTCCAGTTGAAAGCGTGGTTCCAATCGTGCCTGCCGACGGTGCGTCAAACGGCCTGAGAACCCCTGGTTGGAATGCTTCTGGTTTGCAACCAACTGGCTCTAGCCGGACGTCTCGTATCCCGAGAAAAAGCTTGGGTGCCAACGAAATCAAACCCGATAACAAAGTCTCAGGATTCGCCAAAGCCATCGCGCAGATGACTGGCGACAAACCAACCGCCGTTGAAGCGTCACTGAAGACTCAACCGCTTCAACGAACGCTGCAGCCAACGACTCAACAGCCATCCGCCCGAAGAGTTGACCTTACACAAAAAGCAAACGAAGGCCAAATCAAGCTGACCGACACTCCGAGCCCAATCAACTTGAGCGACTCTGGAAGCCAAATCAACTTGAACGACACGTCTGCGATCAGTTCAATCAAGTTTACCGACACAAGCCGGCGAGCGAATCAGCTTCAGCCTATGGCTCCGGTTGGCACTAAGGAAACTGCAACGTCGACAAAGTTTCGTTCTCTTCCGGCTGCACAGCCTGACCCCGCAGTCATTGATTCAGCTCCAGCCCAATACCAAGGGCCTCTTTCTGGTGCCGTCAATTTGGGTGAAAAAATTGGCGACGGAAGATCCGCACTCCAACCCATCCTTAGATAGGTTGCGAAACGAAGCGTGTGTGATCAGCAGTCATGCTGGGGCTCATGGAATCCGATTGCTAAATCGCAACAATTCTACGTCGGCCTCGCCAACGATCACGCACGCGTCAAAGGCTTCGAAAAACTCAGCAAGGATGCGTTTGGGCGAGAGGGCTAGAAACATCGTGATCGCCTGAGGGTGCCCGATGCGATCTTCCCAACGTCGTTTCCGCAACAGTTGCAAGAGGTCTGGCATTTCCATCCGGCTAAGTAGGAACACGGAAGCGTCTTGGTTTTGGAACCACTTCAACGATACTTCTTCGAATCGTTCCAACGTGATTTGTTTGAATGAAGAGCGGTAAATCTTGATCTTGGGATCAGACGTGATCGCCTCGATTCCATCGACTGCCGCCAAGCCATTCCATCGATAGTGTTTCCCAATTTGGGATCCACCTGGGAGAAACTCGCCCCTCGACAACACTTGGTCGTTGGGCTGATTTTTGTCGCCAAGCTGATCTCTTTCGTCGAGTTCAGCCTCCAAGTCGAGGCTTCCCAAATCTGAAAATTCCGGCGAATCGTCGTCCGTCAAATTCTTCAACTCAGATGACGTGAGCTGAATATCCGTTGGATCTGCAGAGTCGAATTCAAACGTCATTGATTTGGAAGATTGTTTGTCAACCGTTTCATCAGCCACCTTCTCCGGTGTGTCCGCAGAAGATTTTGATTCGGACGAAGTTTCTCTGGAGCTTGCTGATTCAGATTTTTCATCATCAGAATCTGCGAAGGCTTCGAGTTCTGCATCGGTCGAATCGAGGGGGTCGAGAATAGAAACATTGATCGACTCATGGATCTCGATCATCGATGAACCGAGTTCAACGTTCTCGTCAGCTTGTTCCTCTGTGTTTTCTGATTCTGAAACCAGGTCTTCCGGTAAATCCCAATCTGAATCTGGACCATCGGAATCAAAAGTGGTTGGTATGGCCGTGGAATCCAGATCCGACATTTCATCATCGAATTCACTGGAGGAATCGCTGGAACTGGACTCGCTGTTTTGATTGGCTTGTGGATCGAGATCTATGTCTGCCTCAGAGTCCGCACCTGTTTCGTTGTTCGAATCGTCAACGTCGGTTTCGATCGTTAAGGTGCCGCCATGATCAGCCGCATATTTGTTATGATCGAATTCAACCGTTTCGGCGACTTTTGTGGTGGGCGTCGATTCGTCCTCGAAGGAAAGCGAAAAATTCGGGGTTTCGATTTCTTCTTTGGGAAGATCAACAATTAGGTGAACGGAACCGATTGATAGCTGGTCACCGTGCGACAACCGTGTACGGTCTTTGGGAGAGTCGTTTATGACAATGTTTGTCAACGGATTGAAGCACTCGACGTAACCGCCAGAAGTCTGACAACCGATACGGCAATGTACGGGCTCGATGCCGTCTCCGCGGATACAATAATCAGCAGCCGTCGAAGACCCCACCGTGCAGTACTGGCCGACACGGAGACGAATTGAGAGACTGGGATTCTCATCGCGCGAGTGTAAAGATAATCTTGTCACGTATCTCGAAACTAATTTGGAGGTTGATCGTTACTTTACGACCATACCCCGCTGATGTTGCCAGATTTGTTAAAATATCGCTGCAATCTAGTTTTGCTGTCTATTCTTGCTTGGTAAAGTCAACGTGTCTAATTTTGTCCAGCGGTTTTGTAAATGAAAAACAATTCAATTTCGTGGAAAGAGGGGATGTTCCTATTGCCCCAGCATTTCCAGCGGCAAGAAGTCTATTTCGATCACCAATTGGCTACCAGTTCGCGAATTGAGACCCCCTTTTATTACGGTTTTCAAAACCTTGAAATCGATGAAAAGGCTTTCGAGGATTGGCAATTCGGCGTTTTGAAAGCCAGTGGACGAACCAAACAAGGAACGCTTTTCGAGTTTGAGGCCAACGAAATTCCGCGGCTTGATATAAAGACTTGTGATGATGGGGAAGTAAAAAAATTACTTGAGACCAACCAACCCGTCACGGTTTATCTTGCCTTCTCCACTGCCAAACCAAACGCGCCAAACGTCACAGACCAACCTGACAACTCGCGATTCTTGGAGTTCGAAGAGACCGTATTTGATCTACATTGTGGCGGAAACGATCGGCCGATCGTTTTCAAAAAATTAAAAGCCACCCTGACTTGCTCCAACCAACGCAGTCTTGATTACGAATATTTGCCAATTGCTCGGCTTGAATTGACAGAGTCGGCTGGTGGGCAAATTCCAAAGATCTCCAACCTGTATCAACCACCTTCGACGCTTAGTCAGGCTACGGGTCAAGCCAGGCAGATGTATCGCACGATGGAGGATCAGCTTTCTGGCTATCTTCGTCGGTTGATTGAGTACCTCGATGCAACTGGTTTCAACATTGCTGGGATCGCGGATCAGGAAAACAGCGAAACGCTTTATCGCTACTTTCGACTAAGCGAACTCCGTGGCTGGTTGGTCACGCATAATCAATCGCCAGGTCGTCATCCTTTTGATTGCTTCCAATACCTTTGCCAAGCCATTGGTCCACTGGCGATCGTTGATCCGAAACGAGAACGCTTGGTCAACTATCCCCGTTACGATCACGACGACATTTACGCTTCGATGAAGTGGGCGTGGGAACACATCCGTCGTTGCTTTGTTGACCCGGGCGATACGCGCATCCGGCGTCTTCCGTTGATTGCCGAAGCGATGCAAACCGAAGCAGGCAACGACGTCATCATGAAAGCCGTCATTCCGCCTGAAATTTTCTCCAGCGAATGGGAGCTTTTTCTAGCGTTCAATTATGGCGAAATGAATAAGGAGGACGCGAACTTGTTCTTCAACGATTACCTCAGTGACGCCAGTCAGTTTTACTGGAAACTTGGCAGCCACGAGAAAATTGATCGCTACTTTGTTAATCGTGAGCAAGGCGTCATGTTCGACAACCCAGAGCGAACGAAACCTGACCTCCCTCGCAAAAGCGGATGGATCTATTCGGATATCAAACGTGATGAGTATTGGGACGGCGTGCAACTTTCTGGGACTTTGTGTTTGAGAATCGATCAGGAAAACTTGAGAACTCCCATGTCTGATTTAGGGACAGAAAAGATCACCGTCGGCATCAATCAACGAACGTTCCAATACAAAATGTCATTATTCGCAGTAAAAAAGAACTAGAATGACACTTGGCGACGAATCTGGACGGCAAAAAGTCTCTACCTATTAGTCCGACGCCAATTAGCATTAGCCATTAAGCCAAAGCAAAGAATCGAACGCTTGGAACCGCCGCGATGTCACCCGAGTATGAAAACGTAATTGATCCAATGCTCACCAATCTATTGGGGATCGTTCAGCGTGCCGATCAATTGACGATTCGTGATTTGACGGTTGAACTTCGAGAGGAGTTTGATCGGGCCGATTTGAAAATGGAAACCGATCGCGAATGGAAGTACGCCAAATACGCGATGGTGGCATGGGTCGATTCGGAAATCATTATCAACCACAATCGGTGGAAAGACGAAACGCTCGAAGCTCATTACTTCAAAACAGGTAACGCCTACACCGAGTTTTTTCTACGAGCCGAGAAGGCCTATGAAAAACGGTACTTCAATGCGTTTGAAGTTTTCTACACCTGTTTCATGTTCGGCTATCACGGCGTTTACCAAACTGGCGACAAGACCGTCGTTCCAAAAGTTTTACCTCTGACGGACGCTGAATGGCAAAAGAAAGCTGCGGCACGTTTGGGCCGGATTCGCAAGTCCGAAAAAGCCGAAAAGTGGCACGAGACCAAACCCGAAGATTGGCTGCAGCAACCACTGACAGGACAAAGCTCGTTTATCAACAGCCTTGTTTTCTTTGGTGTCATTTTAGTGGTGGCAGCGTTGGTAGTTTTCGTGTCGATGAAACGCTAGAGCAGTAAAAGCAATAACGAAGGTTGAAGCATGAATTTATTTATTCGGTTTCTGGAAAACGCACTCTATCCGTTTCGCGCGGCATGGGCGTACTTCGGTCGCGGCATCACACTCTTGCTCGGCAAAAAGTCGCCGTTCAAACTCACGTTGGCCGGGAAAATCGCGTTCGCGTATTTCTTTTGCTTTGCGATCTTCATCACGATCATTTGGGTCGTCAGCCTTTTCAACGACCAATCGTTCCGCTTCAACTCGATCACAGATATGTGGTTTGGTTCCGAAGTCACGATCGTTGACTACATCCTTTACTACTTGATCGCATTATTGATTTCGGTGGCGGTTTACTGGGGCGTTCGACTGGCCACCCGGGAAAAACCATCGCTGTATCCCGAGATTGATCAGTGCTGGGCGCCGATTGAAAAGTGGCGGGAAAAACAAAACATCGACTGGCACGAATTTAAGCGATATCTCGTTCTTGGCTCCGACATGGCTGTCTCCAAAGCCATGCATGCCGAGATGAAAGATCGCAAGATTGGCGCTTTGCCCACCGGCACCAACGAATGGATGCACTGGTTCGGAACTAACGAGAGTCTCTACCTGCATCTAAAAAACGTCTGCAACACGAGTGAGCGCGTTCAGAAAGTTTCAGGTAAAAAACGCGGACCCAGCATCGACCCAACCAATACACTTCAAGCCTCCGTTGGTGTTCCCGATTGGTCAGCCAGCATCGGCATCGACGACGTAACCGCAGAAGTCGACGGTTCGTTTGGTGCATCAGGTGGCGCGTTTGGCGGTTCTCTCGACGCAGCACAATCTCTAGATCCTTACGATTCGGCGTCCTTTGAATCGCCAGAAGAATCAGAGGACAACGCCGCTGACACCGACGGCGAAGAGGAGGAACTGGGTGAAGACGGCGACACTCCTCAGGACCGCATTCGCTATTTGTGCAAACTGATCCAAGCGAAAACCGAAGGCCAAATTCCGTTCAATGGTGTCTTGGTTGTCATTCCGTTTGACAAATTCATGACGCGCGAAAACTACAAAACGATCACCGCGGCCGTCAAAAAAGACTTACTCGAAATCCGCGCACAAACTGATCTTTCGTTCCCAGTTTCGTTTGTCTTTTGTTCGATGGAAAAAGACCAAGGCTTTCCCAAACTTCAGAACTTGCTCGGATCGCAGCGTAGTTCCACGGGACGATTCGGCGCTGGCTGTCGTTTGACCGATATACCAACGCTGGACAAAAAGAACCTTTCAATCCAAGTCCAACGCGCTTGCCGATCGTTTGAAGATTGGGTCATCAACCGGTGGGGTAAACCAAGCCAACTTTCTCGGGCAGCTCAAAACAAAGAGCTTTATAAAATGATCGTGCGAGTGCGACAAACATTCCGTCCCAATCTGACGCATCTAATGGAAAATGCGTTGCTTTGGAATAACTCTGAATCTCCAACCGGTGGCCCAACGGATCTAACACTGGCCGGTTGCTATTTTGTTTCCACTGGCGAACACTCCAGCGACCGCGGCTTTCTCAATGGACTGTTTTTAAAGTGCGAAGAGTTCGCCGAAACATCTAGCTGGGGCGAAGCGATCATCAACCGCGATCGAACACTCTCTGTTTTCTCGACAGTTCTTTTTCTGCTTTCATTACTCGTCATCGTCGCAATTAGCATCTTTTTGTGGAATCAGACTTCCTAGAAGTTTGCCGATCTTTCTCCCGAGCTCCAAACTACATCCAAAGGTTGCCCTACCCTCCCGCCTTTACAATATTTTTATTCGTTTTATTCAACCGATTTTCATCTTGTTCGCATCTAAGTGGGACGGACCAATTTTCTGGTTAGGGGAAAAACGTTTTAAATCTGTTTGTGGAATCGACCCCACACTCCACATACTGACGACAAAACTAGCTGTGGCGTCAGTTGATTTGGAAAAACCGAATTCTCTGGATTCAGTCACGAATGCTGATACCATATCGATTGAAGTGGTCGACAGCACGCACAGACAAATGTCAGAAAAACTTACCGTATCGATTATTCCTTTTGCCGACCTTTGAAGTTGTCTTCTAGGACCAAGCACGTTTAATCTCTTGTGAAAAAATGACTGAACCCGACCCACAACCTTTCGACGCTGGTTCCAACTTCGAACCCGAAGTGAACCATGATGTTCAAAGTCACGGAGATGACTCGCCCGAAGAGTTATTGGGGTCGATGCTGGAGAAGACCAAGCACTTTTTAGAGGACGACAGCTGTCACGGTTTTTTGACAGACTATGTTCGAACGAATCGCCTGCCCTCAAAGTTTGACTTTGAGAACTTGAGTGAACTAATTCGTTGTGTTTTGGGGCGTACCAACATTGAAAAACTTCCGATCGACTTGGAAGAATGCGTGAACTGGATCGCGAATTGCATTTACGAAGACCCAGTCGCCAACGAACGAACGGAAATACTTTGGAACACCATCGTTAGTCGGATGCAAAACCAACAATGATCGAGACTTTCGAACAACGAATTGAGAATCACCAAGCGATGGTGATATCGATCGCCAGCAAAATTCACAAGCGACTTCCACGATTCATCACTTACGATGACGTGCTTTCGTGTGGCCAAATCGGTCTCGCACAAGCTGCCCGAACCTACCAACCGCAGCCCGAAGCAAAATTCTCGACCTACGCTTATTACCGGATTCGCGGCGCAATTTTTGACGGGATATCCAGAATGAACTGGACCACTCGCGCCGAGTATCGCCGTTACAAAGCGTTGCAAATGGCGAACTCCGCAGTCGAAGCCACCACCACGGATGACGATTCTTCCGATCCTGAGAAAAATGCCGGTTGGTTTGTCGACACGGTCGAAAACTTATCAACTGTTTATCTTTTTTCGGCCGCAGACACCGAAAATCCGATCGAGAATCAACTAGTTGGAAACGACGACGATCCAGGAGAGCGAGCAGAGACACGAGAGCTAAGTGAAAAATTGATGTCGGCCATTGCGACATTGAGCAACGAGGAACAACAACTCATTCAACTCACCTACTTTCAAAACCTCTCTCTTGCAGAAGCCGCCAAGAAACTTAACAAGAGCCGATCCTGGGGAAGCAGAACTCACGCGAAGGTCCTAAAAACATTAGGCGGTCAGTTGATGGGCTCTGAAGTCGAATCCTGATCGACTTTTTCGAATAAGAGATTCGAATTGCCCCACTTGATCGAACAACCAGAGCGACTAACAAATGAGCGACGAAGAACAACTAGCGAGCGGCGAAGTCGAAGAGTCCTTGCCAAATGACACCGAAGGTGCCGTTGAAGAGTCGCTTCCCGAAGATTCAACCGACGACCAAGTCGAAGAATCAACGCCTGATGAGTCCACAGAAGAGACTGAAACTTCTGAGGCACCTTCGTTTTCTAACGAGCCGATCGAAGCCAATTTCGAAGACGAAGAGCTCAACGAGTTCATCCGAGTATCAGTCGCCCCCATCTCCGACCAACATCCATGCGGCGAGTCAGAAGACGCAGCTTCGTCTGTCGTTTCGCAAATCGAAACTTCCGGCGACGCGATCCACGAAGCGCTCCGCGTCAGTTTTGGCGAAGCCGTTCGTGATGACAACATGAACATGTTCGACATGGCGAGCACGGGCCGCGACGCAGCCGAATTGGTTGAACAGATCACACAATGCCTGGGACAAAATTGCAAATCGCTTGTTCTCGCATCCTACCTTCCTCACTTGATGTTGATTGGCCACGGGTTGTCAGGATTCAGTGCAGGCTTGGATATTTTTCGCGAATTAGTCATGCGTTATGGGGATCTTTTGTATCCTCAGGATCGTGAAAAAATTCTGAACTTTCTCCGCCGCGGCGTTTACGTCGGCAACGATGATAAAGTCACCGACAACTACAAATTGTTTCTTTATCTGCCAATTACAGAACACAACAGCCTCCCTTACGCGTTGCTCCGCAACTCTCGTTTGAAAGGCTCCAATCCTGAATCGGACGGCCGATACGCGTCAGGCGCTGCCTCTTCGAGTCCTGAGTTTTATGTAAAACTCATTGCCGAAATAGAACAAGTCGCTGAATCAGCTCGCGCCGCGAATGCCGCACTAGCCGATTTGCTTGGCGATCCAATGTTTGAAATCGTCAGTTTTGGGTTCATTGAATCCGTGGAGAGAATGGGATCCATCGTTGAAAATTTGGCGACAGAAAACTGTGGCGGATACCCGCCGATCATGATAGAAGAAGAAGCTGCCCCCGCGGTCGCCGGAGCTGCTCCTGTGGCTGCTGCCACTGGAGAGATCACCACTCGCGAGCAAGCCATCGAGCAGCTTCGCCGAATCGCCGATTTCTTTCATCGCACCGAAAGACACTCACCCGTTTCCTATCGAATCCGCGAAACCATTCGTTGGTGCAAAATGGATCTTCCAGAACTGCTTCAGGAGTTGCTCAGCGGCGACGAAGGTCCGTTGGAAGAAATGGGTAAACGTGTCGGATTTCGAGCAATGGAACAAGAAGACGAATAAAACGAAGAAGCAGCTTTCTGAGTCAGAGCGTCGTATTCCTTGATGCAACGCCTCACTTAGACGCCCGCGTTGCAATTACTTTCCGTCAAAATGATTCTGATAGTCAACTTTTGCAGCATCTTTTTCGACTTCATCAAGATGAGCAAAACCGAAAAATGCTTTCGATCCCGTTAGCTCGTTTTTGACGATTCGAAAACGGTGTTGGATATATGCGAGTTCTCGAGTCCCGTCTGACAACTCCCGGAACACATACCTCCGACGTGACTGTTGATTGATTCCTCGCTCGATCTCTCCGTCTTCATTGAGAACCTGAATCAACCAACGGTCCAGTGGAACGTCTTTGTCAACCGACTCGATCTTGACCCAATAATCAGCGGTCTCGGTTTGATTGTTGTCGCGTCGAACGGAAATTTTATAGTCCGAGAACGGTCGACTTTTTGGAAGATAGTTGGCCAACGAAACATAATCTCTGCGATTGATGTTTTGCTTTCGATTCGCACTCGTCATGCTCCAAACGTCTTCGTCATCAAACATGACTTTTGACCAAAACTGGGCTGGAAACGACCGCACCAGATGCAATCTCATATCGACTGGCTTACGACTATCAAACGTCGCGCGGCGGTGGGCGTTTTGAAACTCGCCAAACTCTAACGGATGAACGTTGGAGCGAATCTGTTGTTTGAAATTGATATCTTGTAGTAACACCGTGTCCTTGGGGTTTCCGGATTGGCTGAATGTCACGAACGCCATTGCGACAGCCGGAGTCAATTTATTTCCATCCTTTGCCCGAACTTCAAACTCTGGTTTTCGATTGCGCTGTTTCGTCTCGCCAACCAACAATGCCATTCCGCCGGAGGGTGTTGAAACCTCAACTTCTTTTGGCTGTTGAATGATACCAGTCGACAACTCGAACGAGGGACTAAAAGGATCGTACTGAAACTCCAACAATTCGTTACCCTCAATCCGAGCGTTAGAATTCCATTTCGACGGGGGTTTCGCAAATGACTCTGCCGCGCGGCCCATCTCACGTTGACGAAACTTGACACCTGCCGACCATTTCTCTGGGCGATCGTTGCTGCTAAGACCAATCACTGCCATCGTACCCTGCTCTGCCTCCGATTTTCCAGCATCCCGCGCGTCGATTCCGAGCTTGATTTGACGTTCAATCATTTTCATTCCGTCTCCCTCGAAAAACACAACAGGCTGAGGAAGCAATCCAGACAGGAATGCCTCCAATGTCGTATCGGATGCATTGGCCTTGATCGTGGCAAGCGATTTGATTTTCTCGATTCGAGTTTCGATTTCACTCGCAGTAACACCAGCGTCGATTATGCTTTTGAAATACACACCGATGCTTGACGAAAGAAAATTGAATACGACCAACTCCCCGCCAACCTCGGCTTGTTTCTGCTTAATACGCCCATAAAGCGATTCATCCATCGGGGCATAAATTTGGTCCGGCTCTCTACCTCGATTCCCAAACTCAAAACCGTCCGTCAACAACACAATCAAATTGGGACGACCTAATCCTCCGCTTGAAAGACTCAGTGCTTTATCGAGACCAGCCAAAATGGGAGTCTCACCAAACGCCTGGAGTTCATTGATCGCTTTCTTGAGCCCGGGCAGAGTATTTTTGTTGACGATTTTTTCTTGGTCTTCATAGACAAAAACGTCTCTTGATTTTGGAGCAGTTGATGGGTCTGTTGGTTTCTTTACCCGCTCCCAGCTTGGGAAATCCGACTCGTTCTTATAATCCCAATTCCCGCCATCTTTTTTGGGATTCCAATTTTCGACAAGCCCGATGGCAACCAATGAAACGGAGATGTCACCACGTTTACTGATCCGCTCCAAAAACTGATTCACTTGTTGTTTCGCAAATGTCATTCGATTCCCACTCTTGGAAACCATGGAACCAGAACAATCGATCACCAAAGTAATATGGCCACTGATAGGGCCAAGCTTCGCTCTTTTAACGATCAGCTTCGCGCCCGACAGATTCCGATTTTGCATATCGATATCAAAAGGAACTGACTCCCGATCAGCAACCCGCTGGACAACATCGACATCAGCGAGGTGGCCGCGTAGGTAAACCCATAATTTGTTTCCGCTGACTCGACGATGTTCCAACCATTGGTTTTCTAAATCGAAATTGCCTCGAAAAATCGTGTTGTAGTTTCGTTCTTTTGGAGAAAGCGAAAACGTAAATGAGTTACCGTCATTTTCAGCTGACTGGATGGGCTCAACGAGCGGCTGATTGAACGCTTTTTGCTGGTTTTGTTTCCACTTCCATCGTTGGAAATTTTCTCCAAACTCTCTCACCGAATCACTTCGAAATTTCCAGCTCGCCTTGCACTTGGTTTCCCAGTTGGTGCGAAGTTTCTCTATCGTCTCCATTCGGCCGTGAATATTGTCGACTCGTACAAAAGTCAGGCTGCGATGATTTCTCAAAGCCGAATTGACAAAGTTATCTGTATTGGTGGGCGGTGTTGCCCAAAGATCATTGGCAACTCGATTAAAATCAAAATCAGATTTCTCGCTTCGAAAATCGTTGATCGCAATTAACACGTTCTCAGTCGTCTGGTCTTCGCTTCGCTTGATTAGCAAGCGATGGGCACCAAACGCTACATCAGAAAAGAAATCCGCATTCGGTTCGGAGAATGGAATGGATGCATTGGATGCCGTCATCAAGTTCATCGGCTGGTCTCGCAAGGTTTCAACCAATTGCTGAGAAATTTCCGCGTTTGCAAAATCCAAATCCTTGTTCGCTTCCGTTTCGTCTGTTCGGCCAGACGTTTCTACTTTCATTGTCGTGAGCCCGTCACGTGCCGCCTCACGCTGGCTCAATTCAAACCCGGGCCAAAGCAACAATCGCCGCGCCAGCAAATTTCCATCCGCCACCTTCATCGCGTTGCTCGGTTGGTTTCCCGTTTCAACAATCCAGCGGTTGAACGTCTCGTTATCGACGTAGGGATTTGTGGCCAGCCCTTTGGTCTGAGCTTTGGTCTGAGCTTCAGATTCGCCGCTTGAGTTTGCGGTCGAAAATCCTTTGCGTCTTAGAGCTTCAAATCTCGTTGTGTACTCGCCCTGATCAATCGTCGAATCATCGGCACGCTTCAAAACCAATTCGAGAGTTTGATTGCCACACAGTGAATTCCAAGCTGTTTGAAAACCTTCCTCACCGTCACTTCCGCCCCTACTCCAGCTCGCAAATTCAGCGATCCGAACGCGGCGATCTTTTTCGGCGCCACTTTGCGCTTGCACAGCCAAGCTCTCCATTGCGTATCTCAGGTCATGAGGCGCGGAGATCAACGCGCTTTGAAGCCGTTCAAATTCCCGCTTTAAGTCTTCATGCCGTTTGAGAAGTTTTTCATATTCTCGTTGAAGCTCCCTTAGCTCCGATTTCAAACTCTTTTGCCCAACCACAAAATCGTTAGCAAACAAACGGTCTTCCAAGACACGACGGCGATTTTCATATTCACCAAATGCTTGTTTAAATTCCAGCGTCAATGCAGGAGCCAGTTTCGCAGCAAACTCATTCGCGAGATCACGATTCTTAATCGAAAGTTGAACTAGCTCGCCAAACTCCTTCCGCTCATTTTCATCAGTCGGCCACCTAAGCTCGCCAACCAAGCGTTCAAGATACGCGATCTCATTCCAGCAAATTTTAGATAGTCCCTCTGCCGAATCAGCGTGAGAAACATATCGCTGGCCATCCGAAATTTGCGAAAGCGCTACAGCAATATTCGAAAGTGTGACATCGTCATCTTTAGCGTCTCGAATCGCGACCCACAGCCCCATAGCGCCAGCCCAATCCGAATTGGTGCTCTGCCACTGTTCAACAGTTTCCTTGCGTTCCTTTTCAACTTTTTTGGCTGCAATCTCTTCCGCAAGCGGCAATTCCTCTCCCTCGGCAAGCGGTGGCGCAGGCAACCAATTCGTCAAATCAAACGAATCAAAATTTTTGTTCGCAGCCGCTGCCCATCCGTCGTAGGCCGTATGCTTTACAGGCTGGATCGTTGTCTCCGTTTCAAGAATACTCTGCAATTCGCCATGGAGATCGCTAAACAAAGTCGACTCTGCTCTCCCCACAAACCAAAGCCTCTCCAACTGCAGCAGCAACATCGTCGCGCGTTGAGAAAGCAAAGGGTTCTCAAGCGTCCAGCCCGCGTTGCGTTTCACCGATTCGTAGCGACCCCAAAGACTATCCAGATCCTCCATTCCATTTTGAAGTTCCTTCTTGCGAGCGGGATAATCAAAAATCGCTCCGACTTTAGCACTTGCTTTGGCAGAGTCTTTCAACCGCAACATCGCAAAATCAAGTTCACCCGCAGGCTCAAGAAACGAAGGTGTTTGGGCCAATTTGTGAACATCCGAATCCGACTGAACCCACTGAAGCATGTACCGCTTTAGATCTGAGTAATAGATATCTCTTTTGCTTTTACGGTTCTTCAAATTTAAAACGTCACCGGTAATTCCAAACTCAAAACGACGTTTGAAAATCGAATCGACCAAATCGTAACTCGAATCGTAATAGCTCTTTTGGCCCTCAGAATGCGAAAGCCAAACAAAGACATCGAATTCCTCGTTGAGCTCTGCCTGCGATCTGGCCCATTGTTTTTTGCAAAGCGAAATAAACTCGTTGGCTTGAGGCGGCAACCGCGCCGGCAGATCTGGGTGATCCACATCGAGGACGATGATGATTTTGCCTCGAACATTTGGATTGACCTTGGATTTGTCTTTGACTCCTTGAACGATCGTTTTCAAGTAATCTTCAACCGGCACCCACTGTTTCAGTTCGGCGGCAGTTTCATTGTTTAACAACCCTCGATAAGCATGCGTACGATGCTCTTCGGCAGTGGAAGGTTTGAAAATGCATGCAACCGGAGACTCCCCCTCACCCAACGAACGGGCAGAACCTAACAAATCGCTAAAGACAACGACAACGTCATTGTTTGGTCCACCGGGTGTAAGCTGGCCATTTGAGTCTTGTGCCAAAACGATTTTGTCAGACTCGCCCGTCAACAGGAAACCGACTTTGTTCCAGACCTGATCTGTCAGCCGATTCTCTTTGTCGGCCTCATAGTCGAGCACCATAATCGGCAAAGTTTGACCCGACCGCAGCAAGAACAGTACAAGCCATACAGACCCCACCAAGATCGGCACAACGAACAAACTGATCTTGGTTATAAACCGGACCCAACTTTTACGCTGTTGGGATTTAAACTCTGATGCGCGTGAACGCGCGGGTCTCTTACGAGCCATAGGGGAACTCGAGTGGTTCTGGGGAAGCTGTCAATCAAGTGCGATTATACTGGTTTTTTCATAATTTACAGCAAGTTTAGTCGTGTCAGTAATAATTCTAAAAGTGGTAAACCTCAATTGTCCTTTCAATCAGGTCGAGCTTTATCGTGAACAAAGGATTGTTTCCCTAACACGATTGAGACTTAACATGGCCCGTTTAATCATCGTCTGTCTTGTGGCATTCGCTGTCGTCGCTGGCAACGAAACCGCATCTGCCCAAACTACACTCAGTGAACAACCGCGCCTCTTCCAGCCGCTGCTGAAGAATATACGCAAGAGAGCCGCGAATGGCGTGATCGCTGACGCCCAACGATCATCGCTTGGCGAGAGAATTTCACCCAAAGGTGTCGAGGCTCGCCAGGAACGAGCCGCTGGCAGAGATGCCAATCAAGCGATTCAAAAACGATTCGAAGAAGCCGAATTGAAAAAGCTTGAATCGGAAGCCAAAAAGGCCGAACTCGATGCGAAACTTGCCGCAGAGCAAGACGCCGAGCGAAACAAGCCATGGGAAATTGAAGACCCTGAAAACCTCGAATCCCCAAGCGACTTACTAAAGCTCGCCGCTGAATCGAAACAAGATGCCAATCTTGCCGGCAAAAAACAACAGGCACTCGAGTTCCTTGCCAAGCTTGGATGTAACAAAGATCCACGCGTTGAAAAAGCGATCTTGGCCGGCCTTAAAGACCACGACGCCAACGTACGTCTGGCCGCGATCCAAGCTGTTCTCGTTGCAGCACGCGGACCGGCTCCACAACTATATAACGAATTCGGACAACCGATTGACCAGTTTGGCCAGCCGATACCCGCTCCCGCCGCACCAACCGCTGGCGATGGAACCTCACCCGTTGGAATGACATCAGGCCAGCCAACAGGCGAGACTGTGGCCGCCGCAGGAGCACCTGCCCCAGCCGTTGGCGAATGTACCGCCTGTCGTGGCAAACGCGAACGTAAAAAGATCTTTACTGGACACTGCAAACGATGCCGCGGCGGTGGATGTGATTCATGCAACTACTGCGGTCAGGAAACACAGGTTTACTCTGAACCTTGCACCGTTTGCCAACCAACAACAGGCTGCGTTGAGTGCCAACAGCATGACCGTTGCAAAACATGTTGCCCAAGCAAAGCAATCATGGCCGAGCTCAAGCGAATCGCATTTGAGCCAGATCCGCAACGTGAAAATTGTAACTATGAGCCATCGCTCGACGTTCGCAATCTTGCATTAGAAGCTCTCAATGTCTGCCCGAAACTTGCAGAACCTACCAAGAAAAACAAGAACGGAATTTCGGAAACACCCGGTGACGAGGATGAGTCTTCAGGCGTCAGTGAAGACGGTGGCGATGTAAAGCTTGAAGGACCAAAAGAAGACGAGCAACCTGGCCCGGATTCTGACGCAGTTCCAATGAAGAAAGAGGGTGAAGGTTCCATCGAATCGCTTGATGACGACACAACGGTTCGTAGTCGCAACTCTGCATTCCAGTCTGTCGGCTACCGGTCAGAAAACCGAATGTTGGATGCCGAGATCAAAAGATTCTATCAGGACGATGCCTACCTGGTTAAGTTTGACGACAGCTACATCATCCCAGTTGGAAAAAGCCTTTATGTCGAGAACGCGGGTGGCGACAATCAAATCGTTGAAGTCATCCAAAGCGAAACTGGTTTGGCGAAGGTTAAGCCCCTTAACGGTACGCTTTATTATCAAGAGGGAACGCAGCTAAAAGTTGGTATCATCGAGTAAGCCCAACGCACTGCGTCGAAAGCAACGTGAAAAAGCAAACCGCAGCTACCGAACTTCCCGAGTTCGGTAGCTTTTTTTATGACTGGTTTCACCGCGAAGAGGTGGACGAAGGGCGGATCAAGGAGGCGCTTGAAACGGCGAATCGTAGACTTTATCCACAAGCACTGAAACTAACTTCAAACCAAATTTCTACGACGCCGCTTCCCGACGACGCACCCTAAACCGATCATCAAGATCAACACGCTCGAGGGTTCTGGTACAGAACTAAGCGGAGCGGAACCGCTGATCGTGTAAAACCCAAGACTTCCATAGTCTGAGTAAGTCCCTGCTCGTCCCGTTCCCGTAATCGACAAATAGTAATCGCCTTGGGT
Source organism: Mariniblastus sp. (assembly GCA_045105295.1). GTDB lineage: Bacteria > Planctomycetota > Planctomycetia > Pirellulales > Pirellulaceae > Mariniblastus. The sequence continues at coordinate 31,140 of JBGCDK010000038.1, read as the reverse complement.
AACCGCCAAATCAAACGCCGCGTTGAGACCGTCTATTGGATTGCTTGTGTCCAACAGGGTTCCGCTTGCGTCGTATAGCTCAGCCAAAATATCCAAGTTTGGACGACCGCTGAATGGATCGATTTGCAAAATCAATTGCCCGTCGCCGGCTGTAAATTTGAAAACATCAAAGTCTGTATTCTGTTCGATGATGTTCCAATCAAAAATGGTCCCATCGCCCCCCACAACCAAATCACCAGCGTCTCCAAGAGTATCACCAATCTGGTCCGCACGGTAATTGATCCCATTGGCGGTTTTGGTAATGATCGCCAAATCATCCTCTTGGTTGGTCGAGTTAGCGTAGTCTCCATTGCTCCATTGAGTAATGTTGGCGTTGAATGGCGCACCCATCAAAGGTCCCCAACGTGTGTCGCCCGATCCAGTTCCAGGATGATACGTCGTTGATCCAATACCGTCGTGTCGCAATCCTAGCGTATGGCCAATCTCATGTGAGTTTGTCATTCCGCCATTGTTTCCGCCTTTGTTGAACGCAAATGCAATGTTGTCGCGATCATCAATCCAATTGAAACTGTTCACGTATGCTGTTCCTCCACCGCCAGCGCCACTGCCGGCAATATTTTGAGTGTTCAACATCCGCAGCCCCCAAGTCGTATCCGCAGCATTGGACCTAACCAACGCGTCGTAACCTGGATCACGCGTTGTTACGTTAACGTCAAACGGAATAAAGTCTTCGGCAACGTTTTGAAACTGCGTTTGAATCTGACGTAGTTCTGCATCTGTAAAACTGTTGACATCGCCCTGAGCGTTGAAGGCGTCGAATACCAAATCATGCCCCCAAACGTTGTTGACGGAATGATGCCCATCAAAATCGAGATAGATCGTTTGAGAGGCGCCAGGGTTGGTCTCAAGGAAAAACGTATCGGCCAAATCGTATGGGTCGCCAGTTTCATTACCCAGCGTGAACGCACCGCGGACAAACGTGGGAAACATTTGGGCTTCGCAGACACTTTGAATAGAAAAACAGATCGCAAATAAAGTTGTAAAAGCCAGTAATCGACGCATAGTACTTCCCCTCAATTATTTAATTCCAACTGTCCCCATTCTAATTAGATGGGGAAGGGAATTTAAAGAGTGGGCACGTTTATGCCACAAAATTAGCCTGAACGTACAATATTGACGCCTTGAACGATTTTGACAGCTGATTTTCTGCCCCAACTCGTTTCACCTACCAAACGTTCATGAGAAAACGCTGGATTACCGTCAGAAAGCAGAAATCGCCAACCTCGGGTGAATATTGGGCAGCAAGAGTCGCCAAACGCATGGAAACGCACGGGCGAGTCTAACTACTCCTTCCAATATGATGGCTTGCCGTTGGCCAGTCGAAAATCGGCAACAGGCTCTTACACCATGGTAAACCAAGCCCTAGGCTGGGAGTTTCACGAAGAAGCAAAGTTTCGCCCGTTAACAAGCGAATCAGCCAGCGGCAACTCTTAAGAGCGACTCCAACTGCCCCAGTTTTTCAATCGCCTGCTTCTCTAGCTGACGAACGCGTTCGCGCGTTATGCCCATCTCACGACCCACCTCGGCGAACGAACGATTCTTGCCGTCGCCAATTCCGAATCGCAGCGAGATTACTTCCCGCTCTCGATCGTTCAACGAACGCTTCATCGTCGCACGAACAAGCTGCTGCCGTTCGCGAACGTTAGCCAACCAGTGAGGACAATTATCTCGCGTGTCGGCAATCATTCCACCCAGCGTTGAACTGCTGTTGCGGCCTTGAATGGGCTGGTCAAGCGAACAGGTGTCTCGTTGGATGGTGATAACGTTGGCAACTTCGATTGGACACAAATCCATCTCTTCGGCGATCGTGTTAATCACTCGGTCCGAGTTGGAATCGAACTGGGGCCAGTTCTCTCCATCCATCAGCTCGTACATTCGTCGCTGGATGGCGCGACCCTTGGTTCGAAAATTATCTGGCACACGAATGTTGCGCTGCGAATTTGGCAGCGCTGCGTAGATCGCTTGCTTGATCCATGGAGTCGCATAAGTTGAAAACCGAATGGCGCGACAGTGATCAAACTTTGTCACCGCATGCATCAATCCGCGATTGCCCTCTTGAATCATGTCCATCAAAACTGGAGAACCGCCACAGAGTTTTCTGGCAACCTGAACGACCAATCTCATATTGGATTGGGTCATCTGCTGACAAAGCTTGTTGTATTTGCACAACAACAGAATCGCTTTGGGATTTTCAAAAGGAGCCGTCTCAAAAGGTCGAGGGCGAATCATCAGCGGCTCGACCAAACGAATGACTTTGCGAATAACGGAACGCTTGTTGCTCATTGACGCCGCAGCAAGCTGTTTCGCGGCACGCCGAAGTGTCTTTAGCGATTTGCGAATTTTTGGCTCCAACGTTTTGCGTTTCGCTGTCTCGCTAAGTGCGACGTTGCAAACCGAATCCAATCGAAGCTTTTTGTTTTCCCACTTTGTCAACAAATCAACCAAGTGCTCAACGACAGCGGGTTCTTGTAAAATCAAACGTTGGAATGCCGTTCGATAACGAGAAATTTTCTGAGCAAGGATCTGCTCTTCCGATTTGGAAAGTAATGGAGACTGAATTGCCTGAGAAAGATACAAACCAATTCCCGAACCTAAGGGAATTGAATTGCTAACACGTTTTTTGGAAGTGGGGTTTTCGAAGGCAGATTCGAATCGCTCAGAATTAAGTTTGATCATTGTGACCCTCACATTCTTTGTTACCCCGGTCGCGCTCCAAAAGAAGCACAACCTTTTCAAAGCAAGCGATATGCCAGAGCGATATGCCAAAGCGATACCAATGTGAAAATCGCAAACCAATATTGCTACTTTCCAACAGCCATTGCATTTTTGGATTGACGAAAACGTAAAAAATCGACCAATTCCGAGAATGAACGATACTATCAACGAGGCACGATACCCCGCGCGGGGCAAAACGCCCCACTGCTTCATCCAAGCTAAAATTGAATCATGAAACTTGCCGCCAAACTCATTCTGCTTTTTGTGATCGCTGTAATCGCCGTCACCACGATGGCGAGTTGGTTCACGAGCAAGCAGTATTTTGCCAACCTTGAAAAGCGACATGAGATAATCGCGTCCAACGTCAAGCGAATCGATTCCAGTTCTGAATTCCGTGACGCGGTCAATTCAGGAAGCAATGTATATTTCGAGCGCATGATCCGAACCGCCTCAAAAGACGCGACTGGCGTGCGGTGGGTATGGTTTGGGAACGATACTCCCAACGATTTCAAACCAGCCCTGTCCGATTCGAAAGCGATTGAAATTGCGCAGACCAAGCAATATTCAACCACTGGAACTTCTCACCAAGGGCGGCGCGTATTTTTCACTTACTGTCCTTTTGAACTGGATGGAAAACCTGGTGCGGTTGAGATCGCTTCACCGCTGGACGATGTCGATGCCCAATCACGATTCACTTGGTTGACGGCGTTACTAACGATTGGTGCGATGGGACTGCTGAGCATTGGCGTCATCATGATCGCAGGTGTTCGCTGGATTGCGCGACCACTGGAACGGCTGACGGAAAAAATGCAGCGTGTTGGTCAAGGCGATTTTTCTAGTGACCTTGAGATCCACTCCAACGACGAGCTTGGCCAGCTTTCGGCTGCGGTCAATCAAATGTGTGAACGCCTGAGCCAACAACAGGCAACGATCATCAGTGAAACCAATCAACGAATCGAAGCCATGGATCAACTGCGACACGCCGATCGCTTGAAAACCGTTGGTCAATTAGCTGCTGGTTTTGCTCACGAGGTCGGCACGCCATTAAACGTTGTTTCGGGTCGCGCCGAGATGATTTTGAGTCAACCAGAACTCACGCGCGATCAACTGAAAAAACATGCGGCTGCGATCAAGGACGAATCAGTCCGAATCTCGAACATCATTCACAAGCTATTGGATTTTGCGCGTCGAAGTCCCAGCCAAAAATCACACGGCGACTTGTGCGAGGTGATAAAGCACTCGGTTGAATTGATCCAGCCCTTGATGGACAAACGCAGCGTCGGTGTTGAAATGGAATTGCCATCGGTCGTGGCCAACGCAAATTTTGACTTCAACCAGATCCAACAAGTACTGTTGAATCTAATTGATAACGCGGTCGATGCTTCAGAAGATGGCCAAACGGTTCGTGTCGTTCTGAAGAAGTCAGAAAATCAAACCGTCGAACCGGAATTAGATCGTTGGTTAATTCAAGTCACCGATTCGGGCCAAGGAATCGAAGCCAGTTTGAAGAACGACATTTTCCAACCCTTCTTTACGACAAAGGAAGTCGGCGATGGCACTGGATTGGGTTTGTCAATCGTTCACGGAATCGTGGAAGATCACGACGGCACGATCCATTGCGAAAGCGAGATTGGAAAAGGAACCACGATCTCAATTGAGCTGCCTGCGATTGACGTTTGACTGGCATCGAAAATTGAACCCTCCAAGATCGCTAACAAGATTCGCCAATCGTTATTCGCGGCTCGCCGAGAGGGTCTTTTTTGTCCACCGGTCACCTCGCCTGTCAATCCTTTAGTTTCCGATACAACGTTTTTCGATCGAGACCCAAGATTTTTGCGGCCTCCGTTTTGTTGCCGTCGACGCGATCGAGCACGTAGCGAATGTATCTCATCTCAATCAGTTCCAGTGATGCGAGCGGTTGATTATCGCCTTCATCAATGATTAGTTTCGTTGGTTTATGGTCAACGATTTTTTGCGGCAGATCGTCCACAGAAATCTTGACGTGCTGGGACAGCACAACCGCGCGTTGAATTACGTTTCGCAGTTCACGCACGTTCCCTGGCCAGTCGTAGGCCAGCAATTTCTCCGACACACGGTCTTCGAAACCAGTTACTGCTTTTCCAGATTGCGCTGCAAACTCGCGGAGAAAATGATCGGCCAACAATAGCACATCCGTCCCCCGCGTTCGCAACGGAGGCGCCGATATTTCAAGAACGTTGATGCGGTAGTACAGATCTTCGCGAAACGTTTTCTCTTCGATCGCCGTTTCTAAATCTCGATTCGTCGCGGCAATTAGATGAACGTCGAAAGGCTGTTCTGATTTTCCACCCACGGGCCGAACTGTTTTTTGCTCCAACGCCCGAAGCAGTTTGGGTTGGACCTCGATTGGCATCTCGCCGATCTCATCCAAAAACAGAGTGCCGCCGTTGGCCTGCAAGAACAAGCCAATGCGATTCTCTTTCGCGTCAGTGAATGCACCTTTGACGTGCCCAAATAACTCACTCTCCAAAAGTGCTTCCGGGAGTGCGGCACAATTGACGGCGACGAAGGGCCGGTTGGCTCGCGAACTTTGTTGGTGTAGGGAGCGGGCGACAACTTCTTTTCCTGATCCACTTTCACCTGTCAATAAAACGGACGCGGATGAATCGACGATCCTGGAGAGTTGATCTTTGAGCCGAAGCATGACGTCGCTTTGCCCGATCAATTCAGCAAACTCTGTTTGGACTTGTGATTCGAGCAAACGGACACGGCGTCGGAGTTGGCTGTTTTCTGCGGCGCGAACGATGGATGCCCTGAGGAGTTCCAATTCAACCGGTTTAGTAACGAAATCAAACGCGCCAGCGCGGAGTGCTTCGACCGCCGTTTCTAAACTTCCATAAGCCGTCATCACGATCACAGGCAGGCTGGGAAATTGCTGTTTAACACGACGGCAAAATTCCAATCCGTCTGTGCCAGGCATTTTTACATCCGTCAACACGACATCGAATTTCGATTCAGCGGTCAAAGATGATTGGGTATCAGTTTTGTTGCTCTCACCTTTAGCATGTTCGAAACCAAATTGATCAGCGGCATTCAGTCCAGCATTTTGAACTGAATCACTTATGCCCATACGCAACATGGCTTCATCAGCCGAGTTGCAGCATTCGGTTTCGCAACCATTGGGATTGAGATAATCCTCCATCATTTGTTGCATCGAAGGCTGGTCTTCGACAATTAAAATTCTGGTTGGATCAGTTAGTTCTGACGACATTAAATTCTTGACGTGCGAAAATACGATTAACAATTTGGCATGTAGTCAAACTCACGCCAACGAAACCATTCTAGACGCTAAACTGGTGAAAAGTAATTCTGATCGGTTACCGATTTGCCCTTCACCACATTTCAAACAGGAAAACAAATGGCCATCAAAGAAAATATTATCTACTCGCTGACCCAATCGCGAAAAATGGTAGAAGGCATGATCAGCGCACTCAGTTCTCAAGAAGACTGGATGTACCAATCACACCCTAAAGCCAATCATGCGATGTGGATTGTTGGACATCTGGGATTGGCCGACAACATGTTCCTGTCTCGGTTGCAACCAGACGCTGACACCAAACCTGAGGGCTGGGACGAACTGTTTTGGTTTGGATCTGAAGTTTCTTCCGACGCGTCCAAGTATCCGTCCAGCGAAGAAGTGTTGAGTTTCTTCCGCGAGCGTCGTGAGAAACTGTTGGTCGCGATTGAAGGTTTGACGGACGAGTTCCTTGATAGTCCAACCCCCGATGAAGGCATGTTTGCCGACGCGCCCAACATGGCCCAAATGCTGATCTTTACTTCATACCACGAAGGCATTCATTCGGGGCAGCTATCCATCGCCCATCGCGGTTTAGGCCATGCACCGATGTTTCAACCTGCACCTGCCGAGTCGGCCAGCTAAGAAATGTGCCTGAGAAATCGGTCAGGCGAGCTGGACGGACCAATTGGATAGTTGAATTGGGTTTTCGAGTTGACGCGGCAAATTGATCGAGAAATTTGATTGCAGAAATTGGCCGTCAAATTGTTCGCCTAATGAAACGGCCAGTTAGAAAATCGGTTTGCGGTGGCATTCTTTCAGCAACGCGCAATAATGAGCTTTTGAGGCGGGGGCAAACCTCGCCTCTGATTTTTTAAATACTAAACGGATTTATATAGATGGATATTCTCGATTCCCTGCGCTGGCGATACGCAACCAAAAAATTTGATCCCACCAAAACGCTCAGCGAAGACCAAGTCAACTCGGTTTTGGATGCGGGGAATTTGACTGCGACTTCTTATGGGCTGCAACCGTTCAAGTTTGTCGTCCTCCATAACAAAGAACTGCAAGAGAAATTGGTCACGTCATCCTATGGCCAACGTCAAGTTGCGGATGCTTCTCACGTTATCGTGATCGCCACCCGTTCCGACGTTGATGACGATTACATCAGCCGATACGTAGACCTGATGGAATCTGAGCGCGGGCTCGATGGTGGAACCTTGGATCAATACAAAGCCGTAATGACGGGCGCGATCAGCGGAATGTCTGCGGAGCAAATGCAAGCTTGGGCGACAAAGCAAGCTTACATTGCACTTGGCACCATGATGGCCGCCTGTGGCGCACTAGAAATTGATGCCTGTCCAATGGAGGGGTTTGTCTCGCCGGAGTACAACGAAATTTTGGATCTCGGTAAACTCAATTTGTCAGCCGCGGTTGTGTTGCCTATCGGTTTTCGAGCCCAAGATGACAAAAACAGCCAAGCCAAGAAAGTTCGTCAGCCCATGGATCAAATTGTGGTTAGGATCTAGAGAAGTTGAAGTCGCGTGATTTCAGTCATCAAATTCGAGATCGAAATTTCAAGATCCTTGACCTCGATTCGAACGTACCGAGCTTCGGCAACGTCGTTTTGAAACACTTTTCCAAGCGTATTCCACACCGAAAAACCAATGGCCATCAGCACATTTGAACTTTTCTCTATCGGCATCGGCCCGTCTAGCTCTCACACGGTCGGACCGATGCGTGCTGCGTTGATGTTTGTGCAGCGATTGGAATCTGAAGGGTTGCTTGGGAAAACGAAATCTGTTTTGGTCCAGCTTTTTGGATCTCTTGGTGCAACGGGAAAAGGCCATGGCAGCGACAAAGCCATCCTTGGTGGGCTGTGTGGAAACGCGCCCGAATCGGCTGACCCGAGTGAACTCAATTCTTTGGTTGAGCAAATCGAGAACGACAAAACGCTTTCTCTGCTCGGCAAACACGAGATTGAGTTCGACACCAAACAACATCTTGAGTTCTCTGGCGTTGTGCTTGATTTTCATTCCAATGGTTTGCGATTAACCGCCCAAGACGATTCGGGTGAGGAACTGCTTCAAAAGACTTACTATTCCGTTGGCGGAGGGTTTGTTGTTGACGAAAGTGCGTCCGGGACTGAGCGAATCGTGGCCGACACGACTGACGTCAAGTATCCGTTTGAGTCTGGCGAAAAGTTACTTTCTCTCTGCGAAGACAACGGACTATCGATCAGCACCTTGATGCTGAAAAATGAAACGGCTTGGCGAACCGAATCCGAAATTCGCCAACAGCTGTTAGAAATTTGGTCCGTCATGCAAGCGTGCGTTGATCGTGGTTGCGAGGAAGAAGGCATCTTGCCCGGCGGACTTAAGGTCAAACGTCGTGCATCGCACATGTTTCGCAAACTTCAAACCGAAACAATGGGACCGATGGGAGCACCGACCCGAATGGACTGGGTGAACCTTTGGGCACTTGCCGTGAACGAAGAAAACGCGGCGGGCGGTCGAGTCGTTACGGCTCCGACCAACGGAGCTGCGGGAATCATCCCCGCAGTGTTGCACTACTACGTTAAGTATTGCAAAGGATCCAGCGACGATGGTGTCGTGCGGTTTCTGTTGACGGCTGCCGCGATCGGCACGTTGTTCAAGATCAACGCGTCGATATCTGGAGCCGAGGTTGGTTGCCAGGGCGAGGTCGGGTCCGCTTGTTCTATGGCGGCTGGTGGTTTGGCAGAAGTCCTTGGCGGTACTCCAGAACAAGTCGAAAATGCGGCCGAGATTGGGATGGAACACAATCTAGGTTTGACGTGCGACCCGATTGGCGGGTTGGTTCAAGTCCCCTGTATCGAACGAAATGCGATGGGAGCCGTGAAAGCCATCAATGCCGCGCGGCTGGCACTTCGCGGCGACGGCAAACATTTCGTGTCGCTTGATAAGGTGATCAAAACGATGCGCGAAACGGGCAAAGACATGAAGACGAAGTACAAGGAAACCGCTCGCGGTGGTTTGGCCGTCAACGTTATTGAGTGCTAGTTCCAATTGCGGTTCAAACAGCTGACGCTGTAATTCAGAATAGCTCACGTTGGGTCGGCGCTGCGTATTTCCATTCTTCCAGCGGTTTGATTTCGTCAACCAACTTGGCCAATTCGTTGTGGAACATCATTGCGAACTCAGGTGCGAATTGATCGTCTGGCACATGTGCAAAAACGATAGGCTTGAGTCCAACGTCGATCCAGTTGGCAACTTCCTCGGCCCATTCTTCGACCCATGGTTTAACCGTTGTTAGATCGTTGCGACCGATCAGACGTAACATCGGTGAAATGCCTGTTATGGTTTTTCTAATTGGAATTTTTGGTTTGCGTTGCTGAGCTGCCGCTTCGATGGGATCCGTTGGCAGTGCCGAGTAAAGCGGTCGCGAATCGAAAATTACTCGATCGATACCCAATCCGCGAAGCACCTGATCCAGCGCTGACTCTGCTGGTTCACCAAACCAATCGGGATGGCGGACTTCAACCGCATAAGGAAATTCCGTGGGCAGTTGTTCCAAATAAGCCGCCAACGAATTGAATTGGGTTGGACCAAAATGAGGCCCTAGTTGCAAGAAAGTCGGACCTAACCGATCGGCCGCGTGCAAGATCTCAAGCCCTTTCAAAAACTGATCCGTCTCAGCATCCGCGTTCAGCAACTCCTTCTCATGCGAAACAGCACGTGGGAACTTCAAACAAAATTTGAACCCCGGCTCTGTTCGGTCGGCCCATTTTTGAAACGTTTTCGGGTGAGGGATTCCGTAAAACGTACTATTACCTTCGACGGTATTGAAAACAGAAGAGTAGTGACTGAGCCACCGATCCTTTGGTGCCTTGGGAGAGTAAACCGAGCCTTTCCACTGCGGGCATGACCAGACGGGACAGCCAAGCAGATAAAGTTCGTTTTGAAATGACATGGCTAGGCTTTGTTACTTCTGGCATTTTTCGCAGGCGTACATATTGCGACTGCCAAGCGTCCATTTTTTGATTCGTGAACCGCAAGTGATGCAGCGTGTTTTTTTATAGCACACCAACCGCTCGCGCGAGTTCATGCGACTGGGCGGTTTGTCGACAATGCTACGGTCGGCCGTAATAATTCGATTGTACTTCACTCCAATACGAAGCAAACGGACCGTCAGATCCCATAGTTCGTCGAATTCTTCGCGGGTGATGCTGTTGCCCGCTCGCTCTGGATGAAGTCCAAGCAAAAATAGAATGTCAGCGCGATAGACGTTACCAACGCCAGCGATGATGGCTTGATTGAGTAACAAAGTCCCCAGAGCGGATCGGCTTTTGGAAAACCGTTCCCAAACCAATTCCGGGTCCGCGTCATTTCTCAGCGGATCCTGTCCGAGTCTCGCGATCAGTTTTTCCTCTCCGGCCTTTGGCAAAATTTCACAACACGTTGGGCCGTTTAAATCAAAGGCTTTGTTTTTGCCAATCATGCGTACACGAACGGCGCCTCGCGGTTCAGGAGCGGGGTTTTTGTGAAGCCGAAACTTTCCATACAGCCCCAAATGAATGTGGACCAATTGTTCACTTCGACGAGTACCGAACCGGTAAAAAAGATGCTTGCCGTACGCCTCAACGGCGGTGAGCTTTTTCCCATTTAGCTTGTCGGCTTCTTCTGAAAACCGTCCCTGTGGCGAGTCGACAATCATTTTTTGGCCCACGAACTCTTTGGAGTGATCACGAGCAAGCCGGTGAATTGTGTGACCTTCAGGCATGGTTAATTTGTGCGAGTTTGACAATCAAATGAATCTTGGTCGGTTCTAACCGCAGCAAATCATCCACGGCAACACAAGGAACTACGCGAGCAAGGCAACCAATGGCACCGCTTCCGTTGCACCGCATCTGTGGCACCGCTCCCACCTCCCGACTTAAGCGGCAGTCAGTGACATCTTGCGAACTGCATGATGGTTCAACCCGAAAGGCAGCGAACAAACTCCAAACGTGTCAGTTAGATGCAAAGCCCAACTGCTACTGCCTACTTCTTCTTCCGATTCCGCTTTTTCCGAAACGACTGAGGCGGATCCTCTTCGGGTACTTTCAAATCTCGACGCAGCCGATCCAGCTCTGCAGTCAATCGTGCCCGTTCGCCTGCCGCCGTCGGGTCGGCGTGGATGCTTTTCATTTCATTGGGATCCGACGCGAGGTCAAACATCTCCCACTCGTCGATATCGGGTTCGTAGTAGCGAATCAATTTATGGCGGCCGTCTGTCACTCCGTAATGACGTCGAACGGAATGCGCACCTGGGTATTCGTAATAGTGGTAATAGAAAACCTTCCGCCAATCTTCCGGGGTTTTGCCTTTGAAGATCGGGACCAAACTCTGCCCTTGCATATCGGTTGGAACTTTGGTGCCCGCGATTTCACAGAACGTTTGAGCGAAATCTAGCGGAGAAACAATGTCCACGCTGTTCACTTGCCCAGGCTTGATCGTTCCCGGCCAGCGAATCAAGAACGGCGTACGGAGCGTTTCCTCGTACATCCAACGCTTGTCGAACCAACCGTGCTCGCCAAGATAAAAACCCTGGTCCGAGCAATAGATCACGATCGTGTTGTCTGCCAACCCCGCGTCGTCGATGTACTTCAGCATTCGACCAATGTTTTCATCGACGCTTTTGATGCAACGAAGGTAGTCTTTGATATAGCGTTGGTACTTCCACCGAATCAAATCTTTGCCGGTAAGGTTCGCCTGTTTAAACTTTTTATTCTTTGGTTCATAAGCCGCATTCCAAACCGCTAACTGCGATTCGGTTAGATTTTTTGGTGGAACCAATTTCAAATCGTAGGGCGTCATCGTTTTTTCGATGGTCATGTCCTGCGTACGAGCCGGTTTTGCGCGGCCCTCATAGTCGTCGAACAACGTATCTGGCTCGGGAATCGTAACGTCGTCGTACAGCGTTAAATGTTTTGGGCCGGGTTGCCAGTTGCGATGGGGTGCCTTGTGTTGATACATCAACATAAATGGTTTTTCGTCATCACGTTTCTCTTCCAACCAATCGAGTGCGAGGTCGGTAATGATGTCCGTCGTATAGCCAACATGTTTCGTTTTCTCGCCGTTCTTAAGCATCGGCGGATTGTAGTAAGGCCCCTGCCCTATCAGGACCTCAGAATAGTCATAGCCTTGTGGGGCCATGTGCGTCCCCAAATGCCACTTGCCAACGACGGCCGTTTGGTAGCCTGCCGCTTGAAGAAGTTTCGGAAACGTTTGCTGCGTTCCGTCGAACTTGTTTCCATTGCAAACGAATCCATTTAAGTGCGAGTACTTCCCCGTTTGAATCACGGCTCGCATCGGACCACAAATACTGTTGGTCACGTAGCAACGATCGAAACGCATTCCTTCGCGGGCGATTCGGTCGATGTTAGGAGTCTCGTTGATCTTCGAACCGTAGGCACTGATCGATTGATAGGCGTGGTCGTCGGTAAAGATAAATAGAATGTTCGGCTGGGCTTTTTTCTTCGCGGTACTTGCATTCTCACCGTTGCCGTTTTCCACCGCCCCCAATGAAGTCGATCCGAAACTTCCAACGCTTGTGATGCAAACACTAAAAACAAACGTGAAACAGACAGCCAGAAATTTCATTCGTCGAACCTTGTAAAATTTTAAGATCTCAAAGCGAAAGTCTACACCAGACGCGGGGGCGACTCAAAACAATTGAATTATTGAAAAATTTTCGGCTGATTAACCAACGGAATCACATGTCAATCAAATTAAGCGATTGTAGAATCTCGTAATCGCAAACACGTTCGTCTCTGGCTATAATCTTGCACGACAACTCATTCGCATTGAACGTCTGGCACTTCCAGATTTTACCAGCCCACAACGAGACGAATCATGTTACTACGGCTCACGTTAACGACTGTCTTTCTTCTTTCCTGTTGCGTTGCAGATTTAAACATCGCCTCGGCGACTGACGAATCCCAACCAAATATCGTTTTGATTTACACTGACGATTTTGGATTTGGTGACATCAGTGCCAACGGAGCGACCGCCGTCTCGACACCGAACATCGACAGCATCGCAAAGGAGGGAATTCGTTTCACCGATGCCCATGCACCGTCTGCGACGTGCACGCCGTCTCGTTACGCCATGTTGACGGGCGAGTACGCTTGGCGAAAAAAGGGAACGGGAATCGCGCGAGGCGACGCAGCGGCGATTATCAAACCAGGCCGCGTCACGATGCCTTCGTTGCTTAAACAAGCGGGATACAACACCGCCGTTGTCGGCAAGTGGCACCTCGGTTTGGGCGACGGAAACGTTGATTGGAACAAGGCCATTAAACCTGGACCGCTCGAAATCGGATTCGACTATTGCTACTTGATTCCAGCTACCGGCGACCGAGTCCCTTGTGTCTATGTTGAAAACCATCACGTCGTTGACCTGGATCCTGCGGACCCGATTACGGTTAGCTTCAGAAAGAAGATTGGCGACGCTCCAACCGGCAAAGACGTTCCTGAAACATTGAAACAAAAATGGAGCCACGGCCACAACTCAACGATCGTCAACGGCATCAGTCGAATCGGATTCATGACCGGTGGCGAGAAAGCCCGCTGGGTCGACGAAGACATGGCCGACCGAATTACCGAAAAAGCAGTCGCCTACATCGACAAACAAAAAGACGCCGAAGAACCATTCTTTTTGTTCTTCTCCACTCACGACATTCATGTGCCACGCGTGCCACACAAACGATTCGTCGGCAAAACTGACATGGGTCCACGCGGCGACACGATCGTAGAAACCGACTGGTGCGTGGGCGAGTTGCTCAAGGCTCTCAAGCGAAATGGAAAAGACGACAACACGATTGTGATTTTCTCCAGCGACAATGGACCCGTCATCGATGACGGATACCACGACCAATCAGTTGAGCGGCTTGGCGATCACAAACCTGCTGGACCTTGGCGAGGCGGGAAGTATTCAAACTTTGAAGGCGGTACTCGTGTTCCATTGCTGATCAAATGGCCCGGAAAAATCAAAGCCGGTACCGTCTCCGATGCTCTCGTCGGTCAAATCGACTTTGCTGCTTCCTTCGCAGCCATCCCCGGTAACGAATCGAAAATCACGATCACCGACGAAGCCATTCCCGACAGCATGGATGCATTGGCGACACTGACAGGCAAGTCAGATGTTGGCCGGCCATTGTTGGTTGAGCACGCGAAATCATTGGCGTTACGCCAAGGCCCGTGGAAATATGTCCAGCCAAGTAAAGTTCCAAAGATCAACAAAAACACCAACACGGAACTCGGCACTGAGAAAAAAGGACAGCTTTATAACCTCGCGTTTGATGGTGGTGAAACCAAAAACATGCGAGACGAGAACCCTGAAAAGTTCGAAGAGCTTCGCGAGAAACTGGAGTCCATCATGGCTTCTGGTCGGACACGCCCTGTGTTGCAAAACCAGTGAAACGTTTCTGCTGCAAAATTTGAATGGCCAACTGGCCTACCACCAACGACAACGACTAGTTGAAAAAGGTAACGCCGATGTTGAAGCCGTATCGAAGTTTTGGTTTGCTCGCACTGTTCGTTGGTTCCTTGATTTTCGTTCAGGCAAGTTACGCTCACAAACTTGCTCACAAACTCGCCGACGAATCTGCCAACGAATCGAAAACGACAGACGAGCGGCCCAACATTTTATTTTGCATTGCTGATGATTGGGGCTGGCCGCATGCCAGCGCCTACGGTGATCCAGTTGTCAAAACTCCGACGTTTGATCGAATCGCAAAGGAAGGCATTCTGTTTGAGCATGCTTTCGTATCGTCTCCGTCTTGCACACCATCGCGCAGTGCGATTCTAACAGGGCAGTTTCATTGGCGATTGGGTCATGCTGGCAATCTTCACAGCATTCTGGATACAAAACACAAAACGTATCCACACTTGCTCGAAGACGCAGGCTATTTCACTGGACATTGGCGAAAGAGTTGGGGCCCTGGCCCAGTAACCAACTGGATGAAAACAGAAAAAGGTCATCCGGCTGGTGATAACTTTAAAAGCTTCAACGCGTTTCTTGAATCTCGTCCGACTGACAAACCATTTTGTTTTTGGCTGGGTGCAAGCGATCCACACCGCGGATACAAATTAAATTCCGGTCGTGAAAGCGGCATGGATCTCAGCAAGATCGAACTCTTTGATCACTATCCAGATTCAGAAACTATCCGCTCTGACGTTGCAGACTACTATTTCGAAGTCCAACGTTTTGACTCCGACGTTGACAAAGCGATTAAAAAACTGGAGGCGTTGGGTCTGCTTGAAAACACCATCGTTGTAATGACCGGTGACCACGGAATGCCGTTTCCTCGTTGCAAAAGCAATCTCTATGACAGCGGGACACGCGTCCCGATGGCCGTTCGCTGGCCCAAAGTCATCAAGCCTGGTCGAGTCGTCACGGATTTCGTCAGCACTACCGATCTCGCACCGACTTTCCTCCAAGCCACTGGTGTCGCCATTCCAACCGAGATGACGGGCAAGAGCTGGATGAACATTTTCAAATCACCAGACTCCGGTCGCATCGAAGCCGAACGCGATCATGTTCTCACTGGAAAAGAGCGACACGTTCCCTGCCAAGAGGGCACCGATTCGGGTGGTACACCCATGCGTTCGTATCGTAACGATGACTATTTATTGATTCACAACTATCGCCCAGATCGCTGGCCAGCAGGAACGCCCAATTTTAAAGACGCCTACATTCCTGGGTGCTGGCTCGGAGATTGCGACAACGGCCCAACCAAAACTTACATGGTCGACAACAAAGACAAAGACGATGAACATCGGCAAAAATACGAACTCTCGTTTGGCAAACGCCCTCAATTCGAGCTATACGATTTGAGCAAAGACAAAAACCAGATGAACAATGTGGCTGATGTCGCCGAGTACGCGGAGATCAAAAACGATCTGATCAACCAGTTGAAATCGGAATTGATTTCGTCAAGCGACCCACGAGAAACGGATGCTGACGCGGATGCCGTTTTTGAGAAAACAAAATACTACGGTCGCGGCCCGCGGCACCCAAGTACCGAGCAAAATAAAAAGCGCAAAAAGAACAAGCCAAAACAATCGGCCAAGTAAAAATGATTCTTGCAAATCGTGCACATCTGAAATAGTTGATTCATTTGCGCAGCGATCTACATTCTACTGACAAATAAACTAAGATTGTCTCACCGTCTTAAATTCCGCTGCGAAAAGATCCAGAGAAAAAGAGCAAATGATCAAACACGTTTTCGTCTTCGCAATCCCGTTTTTGATTTTTCTATCTGCAGTCTTTACTTCGCTCTCCGTCGCGAACGATAGACATCATCCCATCGTTCCAGGGTTCGAACGATTTGTCGACGTTGATGAGATCAACGATGCAGAGCGTGGGCAATTGCTACTGAACGAACTCAATTGTCTGTCCTGCCACGCTGCGAAAAACGCGACTTGGACTGTCACTCCAAAACAGGCACCGATCCTTTCTCAAGTCGGCTCGCGGATCTTGCCTGAACATTTCGAGGCTTTCTTACTCGATCCGCATTCCGCCAAACCGGGCACCACCATGCCCGATGTGTTGGATGGAAAATCAGCGGATGAGAAAAAGTTGATCGCCGAATCGATCAGTCACTTTCTCGCAACGACAGGCCAACCCATCAGACAAAACTCCACTTCGAAATTGATTTCAAAAGGCGAGAAACTCTATCACGAGGTCGGCTGTGTCGCTTGCCACAACCCACAAAACTCTGACGTTAAAATTTCAACGTCGATTCCTTTTGGGGAGCTTCACAAAAAATATAGCTTGAATGGGTTGATTCAGTTCATCGCCAATCCTATGCATGTTCGGCCCTCGGGGCGCATGCCTCAATTCGATTTAACCAGCGAGGAAGTTCAGGCGATCGCTTCCTATCTCGTCCGTGACGGCAACACCAGTTCGAAATTGAACTACAAGTACTACGAAGGCAAATGGGAAAAGCTTCCGAATTTCGCCCAACTGAAACCGCTTAAGTCAGGGACCGTTTTTGGTTTTGATCTGGGTATCGGTCGAAATGACAATTTTGCAATCTTGTTTGACGGCTATTGGAAAACGGACAAAGAAGCCGAGTACGTTTTCGAGATTGGATCCGATGATGGATCACGGCTACTCATTGATGGCGAAATGATTGTCGAAAGCGATGGCATCCACGCGTACCAAAGCAACAATGCGACAAAGACAATTCCTGCGGGCGTCCACAAAGTCCAAATTCAGTTTTTCGAAGGCAGCGGCGGTGAAGAACTGAGAGCAAACGTGACTGGTGGAGGACTGAATAAAGCGTCGTTCGCCACGTTGCTGAGCGACACCGAAACACTTCCGACAGACGAAACGAAAGTTGCTTTTAAACTGGACTTGGAAAAAGCAAAAGTTGGCCGAGAGTATTTTCAGTCAGTTGGTTGCGCATCATGTCACGAGTTAAAAATTGACAACACGATGCTTACGTCCACAGTTGCAGCAAAGGCCCAGCCAATAACAGAATTGGAACTGGCAGGTGGCTGTCTCACTGGCGCGGCAAACGCACCAGATTTTGGATTATCAGAACAGCAAGTCAAATCAATCATTGCCGGCATCGAGCGGATCAAAAACCCGCCACCGGGAGCCGTCGATCCCAATCAAACGGTTCATGAAAAATTGGTGACGCTGAATTGTTACGCTTGCCACAATCGCGAACAAGAAAAAGGGCTCGTGTTCGGTGGCGTTGTCGACACGATCGGTGATTCACTTGAAACCTATGAACGCAAAGACTGGTTCACCGGCACCCAAGTCGAAATGGGAGACGAGGGGCAGCACCCGCCTTCCTTGAAATCGGTTGGATCGAAACTTAATCCGAAATGGCTGAAACATGTTTTCGAACATGGCCCAAAAAGCCGCCCCTACATGCTGACGCGAATGCCAAAGTTCGGTGCAGACAATCTTGGGCAGCTTGCCGAAGAATTGGTTTCTGTTGACCGGCTTACTGATGTTCCCGTCGTAACCCAATCAGAAACCGAGCGTCAGCTCAAAGCACACGGGCGATTTTTTGCTGGTGAAGACGGACTGTCATGCATCAAGTGTCATACGTTTGGGAAATACAACGCAACCGGAATTCAAGCCATCGACCTAACGACGATGACAGAGCGACTCAACAAAGACTGGTTCCGAGTCTACATGCGAAAGCCATCAAGATTCCGGCGTGGCACTCGAATGCCAGAGTCTTGGCCGGGCGGAAGATCGTTTTATCCTGATGTTCTCGACGGCGACACAAACAAACAGATCGATGCGATTTGGGAGTACCTTGCCGATGGAGATCTGGCTGCCAAGCCAAAGGGGTTGGTTCGCTCGAAAATGGAACTCAAGGCTGTCGACGCACCAAAGATGTATCGAAACTTCATCGAAGGAGCCGGGTCACGTGCGATCGGAGTCGGCTATCCCGAGCAAGTCAACATTGCCTTCGACGCAGAGAATTCTCGCTTGGCGTTGATCTGGCAAGAGAACTTCATCGATGCTTCTCGACACTGGACTGGACGCGGACAAGGGTACGAACCACCGCTTGGCGAAAACGTTTTTCAGCTGCCTGAGGGAATTGTGATTTCAGCAAAATTGGAATCGGGAGCTTGGCCTGAGAAACCGCTCAAGCCTCAGTTCAAAGGTTATCGTTTTGACGAGAATCGCCGTCCGATTTTCAATTACGAACTCGGTGACATGAAGGTCAACGATCAACCGATTCCGCATGTGGTTGAAGATCGTCCACTACTGAAACGGAAAATCAAAATCAGGTCCAGCAGCCAAGCGACGGTTTACTTCCTTGTGGCAAAAGGAAAAAAGATCACTGCCCGAGGAAACTCCGCCATCGTGGATGATCGGTTGAGAGTGATTCTCAATGGACCCGTCACGCTTTCCATTAACCAACAAAACGAGTTGATCGCAACAATCACGTTGACAAACGGTGCTGCCGAAATCGAGCAAGACTACGACTGGTAGTCGTAGCGCGCACGAGCTCACATAACTTTGGCGGCATCAGTCAACTGACGAACTTGCAATTCAACGCTTCAAGCACAACACCACTCAAATAAAAGCCATGTGTAAACTTCGATTCCCAACGTTGCTCATTTTCGCCGTTATGAGCTTGATCCCATTGAACTCAATTGCATTGGCCCAAACTGATCCGGCTCAATCGGAATTCTACAAAATCACTCCCGTCCCGACGCCTGAGAATGTCGTGCTGGAAGTGGGTGATTTCGAATTTATGCCCGATGGAAGATTGGCGGCTTCTTCGAGACGTGGTGACATTTACATGTTTGATCAACCGCTTCGAACTGACGCTTCAAAAATCACTTCGAAACTTTTCATGGACGGCCTGCATGAAGTTCTCGGCCTCGCATACCGAGATGGAGCGCTTTACGCGACCCAACGTGGGGAGGTGACTCGGTTGACCGACGAGGACAATGACGGACTGGCTGACATTTGCGAAACGGTTGCTGATGGCTGGGGAATCAACGGCGACTATCACGAGTACGCATTCGGATCTGAGTTCGACGCCGAAGGAAACATTTGGGTGACGCTCTGTTTGACGGGTTCATTCACGAGTGAAAACAAATACCGAGGCTGGTGCGTTCGCGTTTCTCCTGATGGAACCGTCACACCGACTTGCAGCGGAATTCGATCGCCTGGTGGAATGGGCATCAACGTTGATGGCGAAGTTTTCTACACCGATAACCAAGGCCCTTGGAACGGCACCTGTGGTTTAAAATGGCTTCGCAAGGGTTCATTCCAAGGCAACCCCAAAGGCAACGACTGGTATAAAGAAACCACTGCCATCGGTGATCGTCCAACCGAACCAACCAGTGGTTCGCGAATCATGACCGAAGCGAAAAAGATTCCTGAACTGGAACCGACCGCGATTTTGTTCCCGTATAAAAAAATGGGGCAATCAGCCGCCGGTATCGTTTGCGATACTTCGGACGGAAAGTTTGGGCCTTATAAAAACCAAATGTTTGTCTGTGACCAGACGTTCAGTTGGGTGATGCGAGTCGATCTCGAAAAAGTAAAAGGCCATTACCAAGGCGCATGTTTTCCGTTCACCGAAGGTTTTGGATCTGGCAACCTTGCGATCGAGCAGGCCTCTAACGGCATGATGTTTGTGGGCGGAACCAACCGCGGTTGGGGATCACGTGGCAAAAAGAATTTTGCTCTCGAGCGTCTGGAGTGGACTGGAAAAACGCCGTTTGATGTTTTGAATATGAAAGCCAAACACGATGGGTTTGAACTGAAATTTACTCAGCCGGTCGATCCGAAAACAGCCGGTGATATTGCTTCGTACACTTTGCCGACTTACACCTACATCTATCAGGAAAGTTACGGCAGCCCGGAAGTCGATCATGTCGAATCAAAGATCACTAGGGCGGTTGTTTCGTCCGACAGAATGTCCGTACGTTTGCATGTCGACAAACTTCACGAAGGTCATGTGCATGAGTTGCATCTCGATGGTGTCACATCCGCAGAAGGAAAACCGCTTTGGCATCCCGTCGGTTATTACACGTTAAACTATATTCCTGACGCGGAATGACGGCTAATTCGCATGTAAAACGCAATCAAGGCTGACGAAAACAATTGGCCAGAAATTCGTCATAACAAATGGCTGCAATCTACGCCGCTTTACCCGCGACAACCAGCACCGTGCGAACTGTTTCCTCTACAAATGTGATGGTACGCACTTTCGAATCAAAATAAGCTCGCTAACTCCGACCAGTGGAGCTTTCATCTTCCCCATTCAATTGCGGAAAGACCCAAACCACGAATGGAAATCAAAATTCCTTTCGCGGATCCCTCCTAGCCTTTACGGCGGCTTCGTTGCCGTTACAGTCGCTCGCTCGATTGGGCAAACTTCTTGGTTGTGCATGCGTCGGTTAAAAATCAAAGATGCATTGCGCTTATTCTCATTGTTGTGTTTTCGAGTTGTCAGAAGAATGATTTAAAAGTTGTCATATTTCCCCAACACGGGGTTACTTTTCTCATTTATTGGAGTTGTTATGAAACGAAAAGCGTTCACGCTGGTCGAGTTACTGGTTGTAATTGCGATTATCGGTATCCTGATTGGAATGTTGCTTCCGGCGGTACAACAAGTACGAGAAGCGGCTCGGCGTATCACTTGCGCCAACAATTTGAAACAGGTTGCACTGGCCCTTCATAACTATGAGTCGGCACATAAAGAGTTCGCACCTGGCGCGTCTTGCTCGGAATTCCCGCGTTCTAACGGTGGTTCTGGCTTCAGTTTTGGACCAAGTTTTTACGGTAAAATTTTGCCGTTCATTGAGCAAAACGCGTTGTATAACCAAATGACTTTTAAAGGTCGTTCACCCGGCTATATCCATGAAGGTGGTGGCTCAAGCAACAATGCTGGTGAAGCCAACCGTCCCTTTGTTCTCCAGGCCGGACCCATCAATGTAATGCGATGCCCAAGTTCATCGGGTCCAAAAGCGATTCCTCGCAACTCACAGTTCACCTACTCACCATTCGCTCACTACGCGGGCGTCTCGGGAGGGGTCGATCCTGTTACCTTCAACGAGACTCGTATCTTTGATGATGGTTATTTGGGTTTGATTTGTGGTGGTGGAATGATGGTTGCAAACTACGGCGTGAAATTTGGTGACTGCACCGATGGAACAAGCAACACAATTTTGCTTGGCGAGATGTCTGGAAAGCTGGAACGTTTGATCGCAGGTACTTATTCTTTCGTGACTGCATCAGGTACGACTCACGGCTGGTTGATGGGAACACGCGTCGATGGAACTCCTCCACGGCTTGACCCTTCAGGCACGACTGGTGACGACCGAGTATTCAACACAGTATCAATCCGGTACGCGATTAACCAAGAACCGTTTGCCAACCAATTGTTTCCTGGCATGGGAAGCAACGTAGGTGCAAACAATCCATTGAATTCAGATCACCCTGGTGGTGTCTCAGTCGCACTGACTGACGGTTCAGTTACATTCCTTCCTGAGAACATGTACCTTGAAACGCTAAAGCAAATGGCCACCCGGGACGACGGAACCGTTGTCGGAGACTATTAATCGAATTCTCGAATGAAAGAACTGGTGTCATGAACACCAGTTCTTTTTATTTTGAAGTTCAACAGATGAGAACAGCAGCGGGTTCTCACCGCACTTGAGACGCACATTCGACCAAAACGATTTGAACCGATAACAACACGGATAGGATTACGATTTATGAATTCAATTGCATCCACGCGAATTTTCCAACTGCTTTCGATCGTCTTGGTCGTGGGATTGGTTGGGTGCGGCGGCACAGATTTTGGTCCCATCGGTAGCATTGCAGGCAAACTCTCAATGGATGGAAAACCATTACCTGCGGGTTCGAAAGTCATTTTCCAAGACAACATCTCCGGGCATATGGGATTCGGAATCACACTGGACGACGGATCTTTTGGCATCGAATGGAGACGAGAAGGTACCATCTACGACGGACTTCCAGTGGGAAGTTACCAAGTCATGATTATTCCAGCGGGAGCGATGGACGTCGATGAAATGACAGCCGACGAAATGCTGGACGGTGGACCGGCGGCACCGCCGAAGGCGACCATTCCCGCGAAGTACTACAGAATTTCATCGAGTGGATTAGAATACGATATCGTAGAAGGCGAAAACGCTATCAACATCGACATACCGTCAAGATAAACATTGGCGTGTGGATGCGCTGCTCTCGACCACCGCCGGACCATTCTTCATCACGAAAAATTGCTGCGTTCAAAAGACAAAACGCCGGACTTGCATCGTGGTGATCTCAAACTGCTTGCCGATTGTAAGCAACCGAAACGTAAGCAACCGAAACGTAAGCAACCGCGACTTAGGCGGCCTTCACCTGTCGTCGGAAAGCCGTTTCGCGCTGTAGCCACTCGCTGATCTTTTTCGATTCAGCCGCCCACGATTTGCCAATTCGTTTGTCACAGAACGCTTCGAAAAGCAGATCAACGGTTTCGGCCAATTGGCGAATGCTTTCGATGCGGTCCAGCGTGTCCCGGCTTTCGGCCGATCCGTCACCAGGCTGACTGATGCGAGCGCTGCTAATAGAAAACATCTCTGCCTGAACCGAAAAATCGTATTGCTCGCCATTTCGAATCAGCGTCAAACCAGCCTTGCGAGGAAGCTTGCCCATGCGAACAGCCATTGCGGCTTCGGGAAGTTTCACTGGCGATTCAGAAGAGATCGATTCTTTCCCGTGCTCGCCATAAGGACAATCGAGGCTAAGTGACCGAGCGAACATGCCCGTGACCTCGGATGAATCAGAAAGCGTAATCGTGTCCGAGCCAACATCCCACTTCCACCACAGCCACAACAAAAACTCATTGCCGAGATAGTCGTAGTTGTCTGTCATCCCGTTCCACCACGTGATCGCGGCGGGACCTTCGTCGGGAAGAAAACCAGTCGGGCTGGACCCAAATAGTGACGCAGTTGCGTCGCCGTCTTCCGCCAATTCGATTGCGAGTTTTCCAGATGTGATCTTGCTGAACTCAAGCCCAAAAGCTTTCTCGAGCAGACCCAAACATGACTCGTTCGTTTTCTCACTTGTGCCACCAAGAAACAATGTCCCCGTTGGAGCATCCCAAAGAACGGACGTCTCGCCCATTCGTAAGTAGTTCCCTTTTTCGGCTTCTGCGGCGCAACGTGCTTCGACTGCTTCTTTGGCCTCTTCGCGCTGAACTTTCGTCGGTCGACTGCCCATGTTGTCAGCCATAATTCCGGCCAACTCGATCTTCATCCAGGCTTTTTTG
This sequence comes from Mariniblastus sp., assembly GCA_045105295.1. Lineage (GTDB taxonomy): Bacteria > Planctomycetota > Planctomycetia > Pirellulales > Pirellulaceae > Mariniblastus. Next base: position 7,292 of record JBGCDK010000038.1, on the reverse strand, counting down.
ATCGGCGACGGGACGCTGCAGGAATCGATTCGGATTCCAAAGTGCATCGCTTCACCCAAAATGTTTTTTTCTAAATCAAATTGAGTGTCCAACAAATGCGAACCACCGGAAAATCCGATACTAGCTTGCTCGGCCAAATTGACCTCGAAAGCACCGATGCGGTTGTCCGTCAGGATTTTGATATGCTCCTCACCAAAATCACCGGTGGGGTCGTTGGTAACGCGGAACCGCTCAAACGTTGTGCTTCCTGACAAAAATCCCATCTATCGTCCTGTTTTCGGGTTGGTTTGGACCAATAAAACAAACCAGTTTCTCTTAAACCGATTCCTTCGAGTTAGGGTATTTTCGGTAGTGAGTTTGCAAATCTTGACCCTTTCTTGCGTCCGATTGGTCGCGCCAATTGATGGCCTTTTCATTTAAGTTTGGCGAAAAAAATAGCCGCGATCCATACGAAACGGTCGCGGCTAAATTTTATGACTTCCGTGGGAAACATTACTCGGCAACGAAGTATAGTCTTTGTCCAGAAAGTCTTTGTCTAGAGACCTTGGCCAACGAAATGATGCGCAGCCGAACAAGATCAACCCCGCACTCCTAGATTCCGCTTTCCTTAAAACTAAAAACTCGAAAACTCTTACTCGAAACCAAACAATAGCTCGGCGCTGGCTCCTTCGGCGACCGGCATGATGCCTTCAACCGATTTTGCATCTGGTTTGTCTTTGCCGACTTTGACTGTGTACTTTCCAGCGGCGTAAACAGGAGCCTTGAATCGATTCGATGTCGCACGAACCGTATACAGAACTTCCTTGGATGCTTCCTCGATCACTTGAACAACAGGTCGATCGAGCCCTTTGAAAACTAACTCTGGCAAGTAACCCGTGGGCTTGCGACCGTCGTTGTCTCGGTAGTCGATCGTAATCGGCCACCCAGCAAATTGAGCTTTGTCGCCGTCTGCAACATCTGCAAAACGTGGCCAGCATTCGATCGTGATCTTTTGGGTTTTCTTGTTGAATCGGACCACACCGAACCCGTCACCTCGTTGTTTTTCGTCCTGACGATTTGGAGGATTCGCGTACGCCATCATTGAAATCTTGTTGCCTAAACCATCCAGATAATCACCCGTCCAAGGAAGCGGACTGTTGGCAATCGGATTGGGTCCAGCCTTTTCGTCTTCTGGCCACCACCAACGTCCGTAGATTGTGTTCACGATCGCTGGACTGGTGAACGCGTAAGGTCCGTCGCCGAACGACTCGATGCCATGTTTCACCATGACGGCCAAGTGCTGGTCGCCACACAAGTGAGGAGCCCACGCCCGGCGAATTTCCGTCAGTGCTTTGTTGCGCCCTTTTTGTGGCCAAGCGTTACTGTCGAGATCGGCGAGCAACCGGTTGTCTTCTTTTCCGTGAAGATGAACAGCGCCACAGAATGCGGTTTGGGAAAGCACGCATTTCATTTCGGCGCCCGTCCAATCTTGGCTCCATTTATTGAGAAAATTCAATTGTCGATCGCCAAGCAGTTTCAAGTCTGGAAGATCGACAGCACCGCGATCGTATTTTGGATCGTTGATATGGTCCGGACGTGGACCCATCTTGGGAATTTTTCCTTCAGGTCCGCTTTTGAATTTTCGATCCTCAAGGATTGCGAAATTGATTCCGCCAATGGTGAGGTCGGTATAGTAGACACTGATTCCTCTTTCGATTGGAGTCGCGTCGTAAGGGTCAGGGAGATGCCAAGTCTGGCATCGCTGGACCATGTTGACATATTTGGCGGGGAAAAAGTAACCACCGCTTGGGCCTTGAGAGTTGGTGGCCTTGATTCCGTTCTCACCCCAAATGTTTGCCTGCCCGACATCGTGATCGTCGGGAATCGTCACGACGGGCCGGTCCTTAAGAATGTCACGAAACTGAACGCCGAATTCCAACCAACCATAAGTGTGCTCGGTATGGTGATACGATTGGTCGCCAGCGAAAAACAAAAAATCGGGATCGATTGCTTTTAAGTTGTCGATCATTTTCGGACGTGGGCCTGGAGTCCGCGAGCTGTTGCAAGAAAGATTTCCAACGACAATCGTTTCCTTGTCGATTGGATCTTTACGGATCAAGCCTTCGAATTGAGCTTTCTCGCCATGTCTGACTCGATAGATAACGTCTTTGGTGTTGTCCCAATCATCCATTCTAAAGTGGGCACTCCAGCCAAGTTCGATGACGTCCTGCTGAGCAACCTTTTTCCAGTCGCCACTAGCTTCCTTGAATTCCAAAGTCACTTTTTTGGCTTCATCTGGTTTCAATGGGAACAGTTGCGCCGAAAGCTTCAACGTCCCGTGATCGTGCGTATAGACGGCAAACGCGACGACTTGATCCCGAGGAACATCGAGGTTCATTGTCCGACGTTTATTCGGTTTGACTTTCCACCACTCGCCGGTGGCCATGGATTCAAGCTTTTTGAAATCCTCACCGAAAACATATTCGGTTTCTTGTGCAAGTGACGAATTTACTGATGGCGCAAAACTGAGAACAGTGAGGACGGCCATAAGTGACCGAACGATCATTGGCTGCAGTCTTGTAATTAGTGACAAACTAGAATGATGTTTCATGGGGTACCTTTTCGAAGTCGCGGAAAGTAGCGTGGTCATTGTCGGCAGCAGCAAAGGGTTCGTCAAACGCCCAATTGCGTAAGGTTACCCGTCAATTGCCGTGGCTGTTTCCCAGCAACTATTTGCGGGCATTATGCCGATTCTGAGCAATGAACGCGTTACCACCGATTACTTATTCTATTTCGAAGGCACGCCTGAATTGGAAGGTGCCGATCCGTATTTACATTCGTCTGGTGACGGACTCACCTCGGTCGGTTAACCTCCAAGCCAATTCACAGTTTGCACTTTTCAATCTATCACTCTCAATTATTGACCAGTCATGAATTCAACACTTTTTTCAAGCAAGACAAAGACCATCGGTTTGGTCGTTTCGTTCCTGATTTGTTTTGGTGCCGCCGCGCTAGGAAGTGCAGCCACGACGCCGAGTTTGGCGGATTGGTTTGCCAACTTGAATAAACCAGATTGGAATCCACCGAACTGGCTATTTGGCCCCGTGTGGTCAACTCTGTTTGCGATGATGGCCGTAGCGGTTTGGTTGGTTTGGTGTCAATCTGGATTTAAAAATGGCAAAACGGCTTTGACCTGTTTTGGAATTCAACTAGTACTCAACGTTGGTTGGTCGGTTCTATTTTTTGGAATGCAAAGACCGGACTTGGCGTTGATCGAAATCGTTGTACTTTGGTTCGCGATCGTAACAACGATGGTCTTGTTTGCCAGACACTCAAAACTTGCTGCAGGTTTGCTGGGTCCCTATCTGGCTTGGGTTAGTTTTGCATCGGTGTTAAATTTTGCAATTTGGTCGTTGAATCGATAGTGGCCTTCCTCAACCGCGTCCTCGATTGGAACAGAAACGAGAAATCCCACTTTGAAGCTTAAGGCGGGCCCAAAACGTGGTGTCGATCAAGTTGTTACTTTTGTTTATCAAAATTGAACTCAACTCCTTCGATTTACTCCTCCAACGTTTTTGTTGTGGTTCTCGATTGGTCGCTGGTCTGGATTCCGGTAAAATACAAAACGCCCAAACGAATTTGCTTACTGGACTTGCGATGCTGCCCAACCTAGTTTCACATTCTGCAATTAACCACCACGCACGTTCGGCTCAGCGGAATAAGATCGGCTGGAATGTGCGCTGTGCGTTTGGCATTGTCGTGATGTGTCTATTTTTATGTGCGTCCAATTTAGCCATTGCTCAACAAGCGGAACGTGAGCCGGGACAAATTCTTTTTACAGACATCCCGTCGCCTCGGCTAAGCAACGAGTGGGTGGTCGATATGACCAACACCGTTTCCGAAGAGGCGATAAAGCACATCAATCTCGTTTGCGAAGAAGTCAACAACCGCCTTGATCGAGAGATGACCGTTGTTGTGATCCCAACGACCAGCGGCAGAAACCACATGGAATATGGAACGGCATTGTTCAACCATTGGGGTGTCGGGAAGCCCGGCGTCTTAAATACTGGCTTGATGGGCGACAATGGCATTCTTTTGCTTGCCGCGATCGAAGACAGGCGAGCTGCGTTGATTCTTGGTTCGTCAATCGATGGGCCAGAGCAGACGCGAATTGCGGAGCAGATCATCGACGACATCGTGGTTGCAAATTTCAAACGAGGCGATGGAGACTCGGCGCTTTATGAAGGCATTCGCGCGAGTGCGACGCGGATTTTCTCCGTCGCAGATCTCGACCAACCGGCGACACTTCCATCCGTTTCTGAAATCGAATATGTACATCAGGATCGAAAACATAAACAACGCGGCCCGGTCACTTACCTGCCGTGGATCTTGGGCGGTGGTGTTGTTAGCGGAATTGGCCTGATGATTGGCGGTCGATACTACATGCGATACCGAACAAGGCATTGTCTCAAATGTTCAGAAGAAATGATTCGATTGCAGGAAGATCAAGACGATCAGTTCCTCGATGATCCAGAACAAATCGAAGAACACATTGGCAGCGTCGACTACGATATATGGGCGTGCCTGAAATGCGAGGAGGTTCTTAAACTTCGTTACGGAAAACTATTCACACGATATTCCAAGTGTCCAAAATGTTGGTACATCACGATTCACAAGATCGAAAAGACTTTGGTCTATGCAGACTATGACCATGGAGGCAAGGTTTCTGTGACCGAGGATTGCAAGAGTTGTGACTTCCATCGTCGCTACACTTACTCGACGCCTCGCAAACAAAGACCGTCCAGCAACAGTAGCAGTGGAAGTAGTTTCGGTGGCGGCTCAAGTAGCGGAAGCAGTAGTAGCGGATTCAGCGGCGGCAGCTCATCGGGAGGCGGAGCAAGTGGCGGATGGTGAGCGACAACCAAACGTAGAAGGATAGACATTCTTGTCCGTCATTATTACGTGAACTGGAATGTCCAACCTGCTGATTCCATCCCGCCGATCACGAAGTTACCAAGATCTCCTATCAACACTCTTTTCGAATTCCTTCAGCTCATTTGATTGATCACGTGCAATTCCAATTGAACTTTTCCGGCAATTCCAACACAAATAATTGTTCGAATTCCAATATCACTTACTGAGGGTCGAATAGACCGGGAACCAAATATATTCCCTTGATCGAAAGGAGCCGCCCAGATGGTCGCTCAGTACAAAATGTTTAAATCCAGCACCAAGTCTTGGCAAACTCTTTTCGATGAAGCCAGTCAATTCGCGACCGAAATCGGTGCTGGCCGGATGATCAATATTTCGCATTCGTGCGACCACAGCACTTCGGTGATCGTCGTCTGGTATTGGGACAAACCAGCCGAAAATTATCATCGTATCGGCTAGTTAAATTGGCAAACACCAATTGACGCCTGATTCCGTAACCGGTGACCAGAGGTGAAAATAGCACACCGTCTTTCCCCGAATCGTTGATGGAATCACTGGAAATCAGTTCAAATGTCAATTCGCAGCCATTTGCTAGAGCAACATTCCCGCGCCAATGCTGACAGAATCTTGGCGATGGTATTGGACAACCTCGATTTGCTTCCTGAATTGATGGCCTGTTTTTTCAGTGACGAAATAACCGTCGCCCAAAGAGCATCTCAAGTCGTTGGCGATCTTGGTCGGCAAGAGCCCAGTCTTTTGTTGCCATGGCTTGAAGAATTGGTCGAGGCGACCGAGAAACCGGTTCACCAAGCCATTCGTCGCAACGCTGTCCGCTATTTCAGTGAGCTGGACGAGCCTATCCCTTCGGAGCTGGAAACAAAGATGATTAACTTGTGCGGTCCATTTGTTTCCGATCCAGAGGTCCCCACAGCAATCGGAGCGTTTGCAATGCAGTTCATTGCGGTTCGGGCAGATCGGTATCCGACCGCGGCGTTTAAACTTTGTGATGATTTGCGAAAACGTATGCCGACTGCTAGTGCTGGTTTTCAAAACCGCGGTCGCAAATTGCTGAAGATGCTTGAACCTGACGATTGAGCCATTCTGGCATCTTCATCACTTGATTCGATGCTAACGATCTTTGGGTCATATTTGACTACAATCAGAATCGAACCATCCACGCCTCTGCTCTTCAAAACTAATGCTGACAAAACAACACTTGCGCAACGCGATGGCGCTCTCAGGTTTTGAAAACTGGCGGCCCAGCGTCGACGTCCCGCATCTCGATCGTCCCACGGCGAGGCCAAAAAATACTCCCGGTATCGGACGTATCGCCGCGGTCATGATTCTTATTTACATCGATTCAGAACAGCATCAGGAACCAGAAGAACTGAAACTTGTGCTGACCAAACGCAATGCAAATCTATCCAAGCACGCCAACCAAATTAGTTTTCCGGGTGGTCGACAAGACGCTGGTGAAACGCTGGAGCAAACGGCTGTTCGAGAAACGGAAGAAGAAATCGGAGTTCGCGGGGCGGAAATCCAAATCCTTGGACCGCTCAACTCTGTTTACATTCCACCCTCTGATTTTACGGTGACGCCGTTTGTTGGCTGGAAATCAGAAGTGCCCGATTTCGTTCCCTCACCAGATGAAGTCGCCGAAGTCATTGAGGTATCCGTCGCTCACTTGATGGAGGCAACGACTTTGAAATGTGGCGACATTGAAACAGCAAAAGGCAAGAAGCTCGATGTTCCGTATTACGAAGTCGGGCAGCATCAAGTCTGGGGCGCAACTGCGATCATCCTCGGCGAGTTGATTGAACGTTTGAACCGAGTTGTGATTGATACGTGACCAGTCGCAGGTTGCGACTGAGCGCAAAACGACCGTGCCAAAACGTAGGTTGGACATTCCTGTCCAACGGCTGCATTTCGCAAAAAGACGGACAAGAATGTCCATCCTACCAATCAAAGCGATGTAATAATTCGCACGGTGAGTCCGACAACACCCCGGTTTCAATAGCCCTCACGCGTCGGGCTGTGAGGCCCGTACGTAGGTTGGACATTCCTGTCCGACGGCTGCATTGCGCAAAAAGACGAACAAGAATGAATGTCCATCCTACCGATCAAAGCGATGTAATAATTCGCACGATGAGTCCGACAACACCCCGGTTTCACTAGCCCTCACGCCTCGGGCTGTAAGGCCCGTACGTAGGTTGGACATTCCTGTCCAACGGCTGCATTGCGCAAAAAGACGGACAAGAATGTCCATCCTACCGAAGAGTCAACGCTGGGTACGCGAGCGATTGACTGGCAATGATTGGCCTGGCCGTGATCTGGGAATGCCTAGCCACTTTGCAATTTTACCGTCTGGACCTACCGCCCAG
>JBGCDK010000037.1:0-9166 GCA_045105295.1 Mariniblastus sp. | reverse complement strand
TTGCAGATTGAACTGCCTGGCAAACAAAGCCGACCGCAGATTGCTCAGTCAATAATCGCCGCCACCATCAGATTTTTTACAGGAAGCCTGCCATGCTTCCAACGCCTGAGAAAGCTGCTTGACCAACTCTGGTTCATTACTCGCGATATTACGCTTTTCCGAACGATCGGCAAGTAAATCGTACAGTTCGACGACGGTTTCTTCTCCAGCCTTCGAATTCGGTTTCTCTTTCGTATTCTTTTTCTTGTTGTGATTTCCGTTGGCAACTTTTGTTTTTCTAACCACCAACTTGTGCTGGTCGGTATTCCAAGTTGCAACGTTTTTTGATTCGAATCCGATCGGGGAATTTCGATTTTCCATTTCGCCTTCGATCAGCGGAAGCAAACTAATGCCATCTAACGGACGATCTGGAGCATCGACACCAATCGCGTCGAGAATGGTTGGCAAATAATCACTCGTCACCGCAGGGATATCTGTTGTCCTTGGTGATTTCACTTTATTGGGCCAAACCAGAAAACCGGGAACGCGAATGCCACCTTCGTAGAGATCTCTTTTCCGTCCTCGAAACGGTCCAGCTGTTCCTGGGCCTTTTGCTGCAGAACTTTCTGGACCATTGTCAGCACAATACCAGAGCATCGTGTCGTCAAACGCGTCCAACCGCTCTAGTTCTGCTCGCAGCTGCCCAACCGAATCGTCGATCGCCGAAATGCAACCAGCGTAGTGCTGACCGTACTTGCCGAATGGGTGGTCGGGATAAAGATCACGGTGAGCTTTATCAGCGACGACAGGTAAGTGCGGTGCGTGGAACCAGATCACAGCGAAAAAGGGCTTGTCGTTCTTAATAGATTCCTCAATGAACTTCGTCGCTTCTTTAACAATCAACATGGAATCGTCACCGACAAGTTGGTCATTTGGAACGCTTTCATCTTCACCGGTCCAGTAATAAGTTCCGTAATCACCACCAACTGCAACACCTTTCTTGGTTGCCTTGCTGACCATCGCTGGATTCTTCATTGGATCAAACGTTGGGACTTTTGATTCGGTTGAAAAACAAACATCAAACCCGTGCTCCCATGGCGGCGAATAATCTTTCGTATTTCCTGGCTTTCCTCGATTAGCGTCTTTGATTTTTGTCGTCAACGTTCCAAGGTGCCATTTCCCGAAGTGCCCTGTCGTGTAGCCCTGTTGTCTCAAAATTTCCTGAACGCAAATTTCTCTCGACTTCAAACTGCCCGTGTTCGCGTGGTAAATTCCGTAGCGAAACGGATGCCGCCCCGTCAAACAACTGCCTCGCGTTGGACTGCACACCGGTGCCGCCGCGTACCAACGATTGAACTTGAGCCCCTCACCGGCGAGTTTGTCGAGATGTGGAGTTTTTAAAACCTTGTGTCCATTGAACCCTACGTCACCCCAACCTTGATCATCTGCCATGCATAAGATGATATTGGGTTTTGACGCCTTCGAACCCTCGTTGCTTCCTTGGCCATCTCCATCAATAGCTGCATTAGCAAAATTGAGATGCAAACAAAACGAGACGAACGTGAGCCTGACAATCATTTGCATGGCGATTGCTTTCTATGGTTGGTGAGAAAATTGCGAGCATAGACGTTGCAAACGCGGTGAAGATTCAACACAGTTTCCAACTTTCGACCATCGGGATTATTTGCCACCGCGAAGTTTGTGAATTTGGTCCTTGATCGAGTTCGCTTCGTTCTCGATTGCGGCCTTTTGATTTTTGGCTTCATCGACGATCCTTTGAGCTTCCACCAATTTTTGATGAGCTTGCTCAACAAGAGTTTGTTTCTCCTCGACGATTTGATGCTTGGTTTTCAACTGCTCGCCAAGCGTGTTCAACTGGGAAATAAATTGAATATCGCTTGTCCAACGATCTACCATTTGCTTCGCTTTTTGGACTTCGACGAGGGCAGCGTTGGCGGCTTCGGCTTCTTTTTTGTGTTGTTCGGTGACGGTACCGAACTCGCCCTGAAGTTTTGTGACTTGAGCAGATACGGCTTCCATTTCAGATTTGGTCAAGCCAAGAGATTTTGCAAACGCATCCATCTGAGTTTTGGTTGTCTTTTTTTCTTGATCCGATTTTGCAACCAACCCATTGAGCTCACCTAAACGTTCATCAATCTGTTTAATTTTCCCGGCCAAAACAGCGACCATATTTTTTAGGTCCGCGTCATTGGGCAGTGTTGCCGCCGCCGCGATTGCTTTTTCATGAGAATCCTTGACCAACGGTTTGGCCTTCGCTTTTGCATCGCGTTCCGTACGCCATTGAGCGTGTTGAGCTTGCGTTGAATCAAATTGTTTTTTGGCGGCTTCGAATTGCTTTTGAGACTCAGTCAACTTCGCCTGCATTTGTTGCTGGGTCTGCTTGGCAGCAGCAAGAGCTTTTCCAATTCCGTCGAGGTTCAGTTTCGTCGCGGAGACCTGCTGGGCAAGCGGCACATGTTTCTGGTTGGCGGCATTGAGCTGTTGCTGAGAACTAGCCAAACGCTCCGCAAGTTTCGGCGGGTTAGCGGAGAGGTCGCCAAGCAATTTTGCATCGGCACCGTTCCAAACCTTCAACTGACCGTTCCAATCGGCAGCCAGTAAACGTTTAGATTCGTCACAGTACGAGACAGCGACCGCAACATCCGTGAGTCCACCAAATTGGCGAATCATTTTTCCGGCCTGGTCCCAAACCTTGGCGACACGATCTCGCCCACAACTGACAATATGACCATCGCGTTGGAATTCGATAGATGTGACGCCATTTCCATGTGCCCCCCAGCCTTTGACCTGGCTACCTTTTTTCATCTCCCAAACTCGAATCGTAGCGTCTTCGCTGGCCGATGCGACGATGAGGCTATCGCTTCGCCAGCTAATCGCTGAGATCGATTTGGAATGAGCCTTCAACGTGTAGACTTCGCTTCCGCCTTCGGCATCCCACACATGTAATCCACCATTGCGATCACCGGTTGCAAGATACTTCCCGTCTGGGCTGAACTCTAACGCTGTAACCCAGTCGGTATGTTTGTTGATTTCGGCAACCAAAGTCCCATCGGAAGTATTGAAAATTTTTACTAATTTCTTTGGTCCCCCAAGCGCGATCAATTCATGATTCGGGCTGATATCCGAGGCCAACACTGTTTCCAGTTCATCGCCTACTGTGGTGATTCTTTCACCTGTAATAACATTCCAAAGAATTGTTTTCCCACTGGCACCGTCTCTTCCACCACCGGCGAGCAGCAGCTGCCCGTTGCGACTGAATCGAAGGGAATGAGCCAATCCTTCCTCCATCGGCAGCACACCGACGAGCTCGAGCGACTGAGTGTTGTAAAGCAAAATTTGTTTGGGTGCTGAGACTGCTGCGATTGGAGCCCACGGCGAAGTGGCAATGGTGACAACGGATGGCCGCACTGTTTTGATAACCGGGTCAAGCGGCATTCGAAGTGGAAGGGGCATCACCTCTGGTTTAGCCGTTGGGCTCTCACTGAGCGCCATGTCGAATTTCGGTTTCGCCTTGGCAGCCTTACTGCCCTTATTCTCTAAAGCTCCTCCATCAATCCATTTGGCAATCATTTGGATTTGCGGGTCTGGAATCTTTACACCACTGGGGGGCATCTCTGGAGAATCTTCATGAGTGATCAATTGATAGAGAAAACTGTTGCCAGAATCCTGCGGCTCGATGACTTCACCACTTCCGCCGCCCTGCATCAAATTCGTGTAGTTCGTGACATCCAAATCGCCTTCACGTTTTTGTCCGTTGTGACACGACGAACATCGCGCGACCAAAATCTGTTTGACATGATCGTCATAGGTGATCTTCTCAGTTTTCTCTTGCGCGACAGTGGACGAGACGACCGCCACCGAAACCAGCACGATGGGCAAAAGGAATTTCGAATTGACTAACTTGAAATACATGATTGTTCGTTCGTAGTGAAAGGAGTTCAGCGAACAGGATACAGTTCGGCAGGGTGGGTTAGTGATTGAACACAAATTCGCGTGAATTCAATAGTGCCCAAAAGATATCCTCTAGTGCCTGTCTCTTGTTTTCTTCAGCCGCGACTGTTGCCAATAACGCGACTCGCTCTTTTTCCGTTGGGCTTCGTCCGAGGCAACGTTTGAACAGTAGGTCTATCATCTCCGGGTGAGGCTTCTTTGCAGCCAGCCAGTTTTCGACAAGCTTCCCTTTTTGAATCTTCTCATTTACAGTGTTGCCGTTGAGAAGATGCAAGGCTTGGGAAAGACTTGGATCCATTTTAACTTCGCAAGAACAGACCGACTCGCGTTTTGCTCGACCAAACGTCGTTAAGAAATAATCTGACGTGTTGCCATCGGCGATCTGTACAGCTCGAGCTCCCAACGGCAGGCCTTGGAATTTATTTTTCGTTTCAGTAACCTGGCTGATAATGTCCAGTAAAACCTCGGCTCGGATTCGGCGAAGCGATGAATGAGAAAAATTCGTCAGGTCCGTTTCGTTGGTCGCGTTCGCTTTGGTGCTCAATTGATAGGTCCGCGAGTTACAAATATCTCGGACCAATTTCTTGAAATCGTAGTCGTACTCTGTGAATTTACTTCCAAGCTCATCCAACAGTCTCGGATTGACGGCGGGGTTACTAATACGCACGTCGTCGACCTCATCAACGATCCCTTTTCCAAAAAAGTGAGCCCAAACAATGTTCGATAGGTTCTTGGCAAAATAAGGATTCTCAGGTGAAGCAATCCATTTAGCCAAAACTTTGCGGCGGTCTTTGCCTTTGGTTTCTGGCTCAATTCCTCCAAGAAATTTTGGCTTCATCACTTGGGCAGTGACGGGGTGTTTGGTTTCGCCTGCACCTCGATTAAAAACGATTTGCTCGCGTGGATCTTCGCCGGCTTTACGGGCAACCTGAGCGAAGAAAGACGCAAAACTGAAATAGTCGTCCATCGTCCAGCGATCGAACGGGTGGTTGTGACACTGTGCACACTGAATTCTCATCCCAAGAAAAACCTGTGCAACGTTCTCGGCAATCTTTAAGTTGTCTTGTTCGTTTTGGTAGTAGTTGGTTGCAGGGACCGAGAAAGTTCCACCCTGAGAGCCAAGCAATTCCTCGACCATTTGATTCACTGGAACATTGTTCGCGATTCGCTCTTTCAACCAGTCGTAATAAAGCAGCGTTGATTTGTAGCTGACACGAATCGATGATCGAATCTGCAATAACTCCGACCACTTCATGACCCAGATTTCGACAAACTCTTTCCGCGAAAGCATTTCGTCTACGTATTTTGCTCGTTTTTCGGGAGTCTGATCGGCGATGAATTGAGTGACACGCTCGGGAGTAGGCACGATTCCACAAATGTCGATCGAAGCACGTCGGATGAACTCCTCGTCGCTACATAACTCGGAAGGCTGAATCCGAAGATTGCGAAGTTTTTCATTGATTCGCGTGTCGATGTAATTGTTCTCAGGAATTTGGTCCCACTGAAACTCAAGGTCTTTAGGGAGAACGATGACGTTGGAGCCGACGGTGTGCGTATCGAACCGGCACATAACGAATGCTTCACCGCGGTTCTTTGCGGTGACGATTCCGTCTTGGGAAATCAAAGCTGAGTTGTCGTTGTTGGTAGAAAAATACGCCAACGAAGTCACATCGCGATCGGTTCCGTCTTCGTAGAACGCGCGGACGGTCAATCGCTGTTTTGAGTCTGCACCATTTAAAACAGCCGATTTGGGATACAGTTCAATCCGCAAAACTTTCTTGATCGGGCCTTGATCAAAGGACGCTCCAGATTCAAGCCAATTAAGCAATGTGTTGTAGTATTCGGTTCCCGGTTTAAATAATTCACCGCCACTATGAGGAACTGCACCGGTTGCTTTGGTAATCAAGAGGCAATCATCAGGCACGGCAAGATTGACTCGCCGCCCTAACATTTCTCGAGTCACTCGGTGGTAGTCGCCTTTGGGATCGAAACCATAAAGCGAAAGCCGGAAACCGTCCTTGCCTCTGGCGGCTCCATGGCAACTACCCGCATTGCAACCGGCCTTTGAAAACACGGGCATTACATCGTTACTAAAACTAAGCGGTGGATTCGTTTTCGCCCCACTGACTTTGACAGGAACATCGACGGTGAATTGGTCAATCGAAACTTTGAGCGATGTCTCTCCATCCTCGAGCGGTGAAAACACATTGCCAGTTTGTTTGATGTGGTTTGTTGTTGCGGCTTTGATTTCAACCAAATCTGAAACGTCGGTCGTGATTCCGTTGGAATAGACCATTTGAGCGATCAAGTTTTGCCGATCACGAACGCTGGTGAGGTTGATGTTTTCTGGAAAGACTTGAAGTTTGACAGGTGTCGCGTTTTTGACTGGTGGAGTCTTTAGAACAACGGCGGGTGCTGTTGCAACTGGCGGGGCCGATACGACAGCCGGAACGGCGGGTGTTTTCGAAGCCGGTTTCATTTCCGCTGGCGGATTGGCAACCGATTCGACAGGTTGGGATTCGAGTTCAGGCTTGGCTTCGAGATCAGGATTGGGTTTTGAAGCGACCGCAGGTTTGGCTTCAACTGGATCGGTCTCAGCCGGATCGGTCTCAACTGGCGAGGCTGGTTTAGGGGCCGCCGGAGCGGCTGGTTTGGCGGCTTCCGGAGTGGTCTTGGCTGGCGCGACAACGGGTGTGGCTGGCGGCGCAGGCTTTTCTGCTTCTTGTGCGCAAACGCCGAGCGTCGGTGACACCATTAAAATGGCTATCGCGAGTACTGTATTGATTCGTGTGAAATTCATTTCAATCGATCAGTTTGAGTCTGTTATTTTTTGTTGTCTGATGCCTTGCCACCGCATAGCAAAACTATGAATCAAGGAGTAGGTTTCGTCGTGGGAGCGGCGGGCTTGTTTGTCGGAACCGTTGGTTTCGCCGCAGGAGCAACTGCCTTCTTCGCTGCAACTTTTGGCTTTTTCGGTGGCTTGGGTTTATTGATCCGCACCACTGCATTTCCAGCACGAGACTGGATGGGCTCGCCATTTTGTGTGATGGTTACTTGGCAGAACATTCCACCATGTTTTCCAATGGGACTCTTCTCATTCGTTTGAATGGTAAAAATCAGTTCTTTCGTGTCCTTGGTAAATTTCTTTGGCGTATCGATGATGATATTGGGCGGAATGCCAACAATGTTCGCGACGGCTTCGCCTTCAAACGGTTTCAATTGATTGAGCTTGCAAACCAATTGTGCAGTCTTGCCAATCTCCATTGTCACTCGTGGCATTTCAGCAGTCACAAATGGCTCAGCGATTTCAAGCTCGCCCATCTTTGTCGAAGTCCAAGCCGCACCTTTGAAATTGGAATTTCCGATCACCACCATCGGCCACTTTCCAATCTGTGCGCCGCTATTGGCATTAAGCGGATAGTACGCTTCCGATTTCCCTTTGGGGATGGTGATTTGATACGTCGTGCCGACACCGGGTGTTCGAAAAGGAAATTGCAAATTAATGGGAGCATCAAATTTTTCGTCGCGGTGTGCGACAATTTTGATTTTCATCTGCCCGTTGCGAACCATCGGGACTTTGGGTTGGACTAACTCAAGTTTGAACGGTAATTTTTCGACGACGGCAAAAGCCAATTTGTCGACCGTACAACCGTAGTAAAGAGAATTGTTTGGCTGGCCCAATACAAAGTCCGCAAAATTTCGAAATCCGCCTTCGACGAAATTCTTATCTTTCAATTTGTGGCGAGCGCGAAAATCAACCAGTTGGCCGCCCAGCGCCGCATTCTCTTCCACTTCAAAAACGACTGGCATCAAATTCAAGTTACTCGCCATCGGAGGAGCCGTCATTTTGACCCCTGGAGGCAGGTTGTCGTTTAGCAACTCGATCGTTCCGCCAAAGTCTTTTCGCTTTGCCTCAACCAAAACAGCAAATCGACTGCCCTGAGGAATCGCGATCGATTGGCGCTGTTGTGAGTAGCGATCAACACGCTTGATCCCGACGGTCAGTTCAGGCTTGGCTGGCATCATTTCCAAGCGGTAGACGAAATCGGGCTGACCTCGTTTGAGATGATCATAAACTCGAACGTAGTATTCGCCATCAGCGGGCACTTGAAATCTAAAATAGCTATCGGACTTTCGCAGATCGTCGTTCCCTCCAAGATGCTTTTTGGTTTTTGCATCGAACACATTGACTACTGCATCAAGCCCCGAACCGATCCGTCTTGCAAAACACTCGATGTGCCAGACTTGGCCTTTCTTGGCAGTGAACTTGTGATAGTCGATATCACCCGGCTCACTTACGATTCCGTTAATGGCTTGCGGAAGTGAAAGCGCAGCCATTTCAGGGAACGAATTGTTAGGCTCTTGTTCAAGAAAGTTGGGAAGATCGTTTAAACGAAACGGCATCGGCGTCGGGGAAAATCCGTTCTCGTCGCTGGCAAATACGCCAAACCGAAATCCTTCTTCCTTGGGAAGCTGGACTTCCTGAGAGACGGAGCGAACGTCTTGCCCTTCTTTGAAGGCGTCGATGAATTGCAAGCTAACTTTCTCGCCTGGTTTTCCACCGGCCGGATAAACAGCAGCCGGACGCGGAAAATTACCAACGTGCAAACGATAGTGGCTTTGCCCGTTGCCTCGAAACGATGACTCGCGGACGGTAATGAAGTACTCGCCATCTTCGGGTAGCAAAACAGAAAAATAACCGTCTTGTTTCGTCAGTGGTGTGTCGTCGGAAACCGCTAATTCAAACCGATTTTTGTCCAGCAATGCGATCGCGGGGTCGAACAGGAATCCCATTCGGAGTGCTTCGATTTCGCAGGAAACGCGATCGCCTTTTTTGCCTTCGATACGAAAGTAGTCGATATCTTCGTTGGTCACGATTCCCGTTACCGTGACATTCATCTCAATTTTTTGAGATTGATCAAGGGCGCTGTTGGGTTCTGCTTCGGCGACTTCTGAGAGTCGACCGATAAAGAACGAACGGTAATCGGAAATGCCATTTTTGGTTCGAACTTGAGCAACATGTTCGCCAATTCGACAATCCTCGTCGACCTTCACCCTGACATCGAGTGCATTGGCGTTGACTGCTTTGATCTCAAGAACCGACACGCCGGAGTCGTAAAACAAAATCTCTTCGGCGTCTTTGAGGCGAGCCCCTGTAAACCGCAATTTGTATTCGCCACCGCATTTAACGCCGCGAGGATAAATACCGGTCAAC
>JBGCDK010000036.1:0-62789 GCA_045105295.1 Mariniblastus sp. | reverse complement strand
CTGCAGGTAATGCGCTAGAATTCAAAGCGTTCAAGGACATGAGTCAAATTTTTGCAAAGTGATTGAACACGACGTAACTCATATTTGGGGCGTTTTACTAGACTAGTTTTCAAAATAGCTGAGACGTTGTCGTGTGACGGGGTTGATTCTGTTTTCATTGCAATCGAATTCAACGCAAAGCCGCCAAGGCGCTATGACGCGAAGATGAGCGCGTGAAAGTACAAGTCCCTCGGACTTAGCGGCCTTGCGACTTGGCGCCTCTGCGTTCATGCGTGGTCGACAATTGCTTGGGAACTGTGAATCCGCGAACGGCTAGGCTAGTTTTCAAAATAGCTCAGACGTTGTCGTGTGACGGGGTTGATTCTGTTTTCATTGCAATCGAATTCAACGCAAAGCCGCCAAGACGCTATGACGCGAAGATGAGCGCGTGACAGTACAAGTCCCTCGGACTTAGCGGCCTTGCGACTTGGCGCCTCTGCGTTCTTGCGTGGCCGACAAGCACTTTGGAACGTAAACTCTACTTCCAACGCCCAAGACCCATCAACGCGATTTGCCAAAACACTTTCACGCCCAACAATGGATTCGTTTTAGAGCTGCCTTCTTTTCGATTCTTGAAAACGATCGGATACTCAACCATTTTTATGTTTGTTTTTGAAAGCCGCCAAAGGATTTCTTCCAAGTAAGCAAAATCAGTGCTTCGAAGTTCAGTCAGGTCGAGTTTCTGAAGTGCTGAATATCGGTAGACTCGAAACGCGCCGCTGTTGTCTTTTGTTTTCAAGCCCAGCATTAATCGTGCGAACCCATTGACGGTTCGAGAAGCAATACGCCGCGTCAGAGGCCAGTCTTCGGTGCGGCCGCCCTCGATGTAGCGACTGCCAAGAATCACTTCGACAGATTTATTCTTCGGCGAGCTGATCATGTTGACCATTTCCAAAAGACTCTGAGGTGAATGGCTGAGGTCGGCATCGAGCGTGGCGACGAGTGTGTAATCTCGTTCAAGTGCGTACGTAAATCCGCGAATTGCAGCCGTACCAAGCCCCTGTTTTCCGTCCCGATGTATAACCGATAACCGAGGATATTTTTCTGTGGCTTGCTCACACCAATTGCCAGTCCCATCTGGCGACCCATCGTCAATTACTAAAATATCAGCCTGCGGAAGCAGTTCATCGATCTGGTGAATCAAACGTGGCAAACAATCGATCTCGTTGTAAGTTGCCACGATGATTAGCAACTTTTCGGGGCATGCCACAATCAGATTTACCAAAGGTTTTTAGTTACTTGGAGCAAGATGTCTTGCGGGTCGTGAAACCTAATAAGCCAACACTTCGTTGGTTTCGACTGATACAATCCATGTTCTATTGTAAAACTATCGGAAAGTTCAACACGAAAACCAACAATGAACACTGCGATGGACAACATTGATGACATTTTGCGTCAAAAACGTGAAACTCGAGAGCAAGCTCGCGAACTACGAAACAAAAAATTGACTTGGAAACAACAAGTGGCTCGCATCATCTTGATACTTTTCGTGGGTTATATCGCAATCATTGGCTTTCTTCTCTGGAACGAGACGTCGTTAGTTTACCCCGGATCCAAATACCCCAAAGGTGATTGGGAGCCGCGCGACTTCGCTTTCGAGGAAATTGAATTCTACTCAGAAGACGACACGAAACTGTACGGTTGGTACCTTCCACAACCGACGCGCGACAACACTACCAATGGTATCCCAAACGCATCTGATACCTCTGCAGCAGAAACTTCGGAATCAAAGACTTTGGAATCAGAAATTTCCCATCCCAAGTCCCATCTAACTTTTCTGTTGTGTCACGGCAACGCTGAAAACATCGCTGAATCGGGCCGCTATATGGGTGGCCAGTTTCGTCAGAAATTCAACGCCGATGTGTTCGCATTTGACTATCGAGGATATGGCAAAAGCGAAGGCATTCCTTTCGAAGCCGGCGTTCTGGAGGACTCCGAAGCCGCGTTGGAATGGCTGTGCAAGAAAACCAACAAAGAACCAACAGAGATCATTTTGATTGGGCACTCACTCGGAGGCGGACCAGCAGTACATCTTGCCAGCAAGTTTGGTTGCAAGGTGTTGATCCTCCAAAGAACTTTCAACTCTATCGCTGAAGCTGGCCAAGCAAAATATCCATGGCTACCGGTCAAATATCTGATGCGAAACCAGTACCCGTCTTTTGAGAAGATCAAGACGGTAACTGCACCCATTTTCCAGTCACACGGCGATGCCGACACAGTGATTCCGATTAGGTTGGGCAAGATTCTTTTCGGAAACTCACCAGCTAAGAAAAAGCAGTTTTTCGAGGTCGAAGGAATGACTCACTGGGATCCCTTGCCCCTCAACTACTGGACAGAGTTAGCAAGTTTCCTTGAAACGATTGATGATTGAAACGACCTGCTGTTTTTAAGCACAAGTAGTTCGAGTGAGCGGGAGGCCGGCCTCAACGTTGCAATGTGGATTTTGGTTCTCAGCTGGTATGCGTTGCGTTGCGTTGAAAAGTGCATTTCTGATTTCAAACACTAACTTCCAAAAAACGGGTTGTCGTTACCCGTTTTTTGCATCGGCCATAACTTGATACCCATTCGGGTTCTGAGACTGCCACCGCCACCCGTCTTGGCACATTTCATTGATGCCGCGAGTGGCTTCCCACCCCAGATCAACTTTGGCCAAGCCCGGGTCTGCATAACAGGCCGCGATGTCACCTGGTCGGCGATCAACGATCTGATAGGGAATCTCTTTTCCACTTGCCTTCTCAAACGCTGCAACGACTTCCAGCACACTGTAGCCATTTCCAGTGCCAAGGTTGTATGTCACTACACCTGGATTTTGAGCCAGTTTGTCCAGCGCCAAAACGTGACCAATCGCAAGATCAACAACGTGGATATAGTCGCGAATACCGGTGCCATCTGGTGTTTTGTAATCACCACCGAACACACCCAACTGCGCCAGTTTCCCCACCGCTACCTGGGACACATACGGAACCAAGTTGTTTGGAATTCCATTTGGATCTTCGCCAATTTGACCTGACTCATGGGCACCAACTGGATTGAAATAACGAAGCAACGCAACATTAGTTTCTGGACTGGCCGCGTTCCAATCACGCAAGACAAACTCCAACATCAACTTGGTTCGACCGTAAGGATTGGTGACCTCGTGGATGGGAGTCGGAGACTCTTCAGTCAACGGTAAAGATTTCGGGATACCATAAACGGTGGCACTTGAACTAAACACAAGATGCTTAACCCCATGACGCCCCATGGCTTGGCATAGATTGACTGTCCCAGTGATATTGTTTTGGTAATACTCCAGCGGTTTTGCAACGCTTTCACCGACGGCCTTGAGCGCGGCAAAATGAATAACCGCATCGAAAGTTGAGTTTTCAAACACGAGTTCCAGTTCGCCTTGGTCCAACAAATCAACTTTGAAAAACGTGATATCCTTGCCGGTCAATGTCGAAACGCGCTGCAACGATTCTTCTGACGAATTGCTGAGATTGTCCACAACCGTTACTTGATGTCCGGCTTTTAAAAGCTCCAGGCAAGTGTGGCTGCCAATATACCCAGCACCACCGGTGACCAATACGTTCATCTTTTTTCTCGCAGCGAAAGTTGAAAGAGGTAACTGCCAGCCTGAGAACGGGCGGAGTCGAATTGCATCTAAATTTTACCAGCCAGATTCGAAAACGAAACCCGCTCGTGTTTTTTGCAATCAGCTGGCGTCGGTGACAACGCAACCAAGAAGTCGCGCACCGTTGGCTTGAAGCTCAGCGACCGCTGATTTAGCGATGGTTTCGTTAGAGTTCTTCATACTCACCAACAAGTAAGTTCCATCACAGATATCATTCCAAATCTTTGCCGATTTGCCATGCGCGTCGCCCGCAGAAACGCAAATGAACTGATACTCTTTTTTCATTCCATTGATCGCGGTTCGCAATCGGTCTTGCCGTTCGGGGTGATACAGTTTTCCAGAACCCGCTGCGACAAAATCCAACCCGGAAGACGAACGACCATAAACGAGATCAACCCAACTACGTTCGGTGTTTACAATTTCCGCCAACCCAGGCTGACCTTGTAGTCCGCTTGCAGAGGAAAGTGCACGACCTTTTACGTCGGAATCAATTAACATGATCCGTCCGATGTTTCGATCTGCAAGCGCCGAAGCGACTCGGGCACAAGTCTCGTCGGTATGCGTATTTTCCTCGCACCCAACAAATACGATTACCGTTGGATCGCCCACCGGGAATCTATCAAGAATCGAAGTCACTAACGTTTGGATGGCGACGGTTTTCTCGTCATCTTTTTGATCGCCCGAGGTGCCTTTTTCGATTTCCTTCAGGCCAAAATTACTTTCGTTCCCATGACGAACACCTTGATCAATACGACCGTTTCGTTGGTCAGAAGGATCCGATTGTTGCGACTCGTGAATTTTAGATACACGCGACGTTTTGCTGGTGTCAGGTGGACTTTCTGTCCAATCAACTGGTTTTTCGGAGATATCTGCTGCAACATTTGGCAAAGCGATGGACGCTAACACGGAAGCACGTTTCATCGATTCTTGGATCGAGCCCAACTCTTCATCAGAACGCAACTGGGCTGGGTTTTCTTGAACCGCATTAGCGGACGCAAACGGCAAAGCGTTCTCTGGCTCGGGTTGTCCCAACTCGCCTGCTGCACGAGTAAGCGTCTCTGTGATTGCGTCACATTCCTCTTGCTGCCCACTGCCCAGTACAGGCAAACTGCCAACATCTGGAATTTCAACCACAACCACTGACTGGGAGCGTTGTTCCGTTTCAGGACGCACCCTTTCCTCAAGCCAATCGACACCGGACGCGGTTGAAAACGTGCCACTCCGCGAATTCGATGATGGAAAATTTGAACTCATAACAATAGCTTGGATAGTGGGATTTTTTTGAAGTGTAAGAGGACTTTGCCTCGGTGTCATCGTCAATCGTTTTTGGAGATATCTCTCAGTTGATCAAACAATTTTTGGTAGTCCATTCTTTCAGCGCGTCCCGTTGAAACGGGCGTGCTTGGAAATTCAATTGGATCCTCTTTTTTCCTGGGCGACTGCGCCTCTTCTTCCATCCGACTGATGATGATCATTTCTCGGTCATCCTTCGACTGATCCGACTCTTGCGTTGAAGATTCCATTGGATATTCGATTTGCATCGTGGGTGGAACTGGCCGTGAATCTGGTTGGGCATTTTGCTCAGCGATCATATTTTTCTGAGCCAAAATCTCGTTGAGAATTCTTTGGCTTGCATCCAACGCAGAACGTTGTTTGTTGAATTCTTCATCACCAGAATTTTGTTCCGCTTCGGTTTCTGTAGGCGGCTGATCTGACAATGTTCCAGCGTCTACCGTGACCATCGGCATGGTCATTGGAATCTGGCGTTTGTTTGAACCTGCCTCAGAAACCGGTTCATTTTGGTCTTGACTCGTTTCATGTGAAACGTTTTTCCCGGCGCTCAACCGTTTGAGTATCTCGTCGGCTTGTCTTTGAATTTCTTCCGAGGCCACATCCGAAACGTGCTGATGATGAGTCGACTCAGTTTCGGTTTCGCTTGAAACTTCAGCGCTATCTGGTGTAGCAAAATTTAAAGACTCAATAACATCGGTTTCTTCCCTGACCTCGATTGTGGGTTCAGGCGAAATCGACAAATTAGCTTGCGACTCATTCGTTACCGAATAAATTTCGCTTGGCAACTCAACGGTGGACGCGACTGTGCGAGGCAGGTCAGAATCTTTAGAAGCCTCCTCTTCATTAGCTTCCTCTTCGCGAACTCCTTCTTGGTGTGCTTGGAAGGTAGTTGCACCAGAATGATCTGCTTCGACTTCATTTGATTCCGACGGTTCTTGTCCAACGACAAAAACGCCTGGTGTGGTTGGAGGAGTTGATTCCGAATGAGGATCAGTTGAACCGTTGTTGTCGGCATAGGCAGTTGCGTCGCCCCATCTCGGTTGGGTTGTAAGCGACAGGGCTGGGTCAGCTGTTACTTCATTTTTGACAGGCTCTTCTGCGTGACTTTCAGGGTCGGTGTAACCAGGAGTCATGCCTTCAACTGGACCTGCTTGATCACCTGCCTCCAACAGCCTGATGGTATCGGCTTGATCAAGAGCATTTTCTTGACTGACTGAATCGACTTGTTCTGCATCATCACTAGTTTCGATTTGCTCAGAAGCTTCGACGTGATCGACACCATGGGTACTTGGTGTCTCATCCCATGAACTATCGCTAACCGGAACGATGGAATCCAACTCTTCTGACGTGATCGTTAACGAGCTTTGATTCTGATGTGCAACGAACGGCGCAAAGCGGTCTTTGATCAGTTCTTCTTCCGCAAACGTTTCTGCGAACGGGTCGACAGTCTCCTGGGGCACTCGCATTGCTGGGGCCGCGATTTCCTCAGCCTCATGCTCTACGTTGGGACTTTCTTCTACGATTGTTTCTTGAGAAACAGGGTGCTCGTAAGGGGCCTGCTGTTGCTGCTCCGACTCTGGCTCTTGTTGCTGTTCAGCATGCTCTTGTTCGTCTGCATGCCCAACGTGCTCGTTGAGCTCTGGCCGTTGCTCGAACTGCGGTTCCTCCACGGTTTGCGGTGGCTGCTCGGCATGCATTTCCACCGAAGCCTTTGGGCCCTCGATTTCGAATACCATTGTCTCCGATACCGAACTAGCGACTGGTTCTTCGACAGAATCGGAATCAGAACTTACCGACTCTTCTCCCTCATTCATCGCATCGATTCCGGCCAAACCCGAAATCGCACCACCAATTCCAAGAGCTCCAGCAACGTCACCCGCTCCAGTTTCAGATTCAACCTGGTTCAACAACTGCTCTTGCTCTGATTCGAGATCACGAATCTGTTGGTTCTCCAATTCGCTATTCTCAGTCGAATGGATAGTGTCCTGCCCAGCAATCGGTGCTTCATAAAACGGATTAACGGATTCCGTAGCCTCTAAAGGTTTGGACTCTGGCTTGGTTGGAGCAACTCCAAAAACTGCGTTGAATTCGTCTTCGAGGTTGGATTGTTCTTCTTTGACGGCTTCTTCCGAAGTCGAATTGAAGGGCTCTACCGTCTCAGGTTCAGAACTCAATGAGCCAATCTCGACCGTGTTGTCAGTGGGCTCAGTATCTTGTACGTGCCCCGATGGCTGCTCTTGGGTCGCGGGAGCCCCGCTGTTGAAAATGCCAGCGAGATCAACCTGCTCATGCTCGGATTCAGACTGCTCAAACGTCTCTGGCCTTTCTGACGATGCAGGCAGTTCTGTCGAAGCTGGCAATTCAGAAACTTCAGGAGCCTCAGATTCGCTTGAATTACTAAAGTCATAAACGATGGAGTTTTCTTCGGATGCAGAATCCGCATCTTGCGATCTAGGATTGTCGTCCAGCTGACCAAACTCAATCACAGTCCAATTTTCGTCGTCATCCAATTGAGACGTGTCCGTCGCTTGCTCGGCAGGCGGAGCCCAGCCTCCTGGAATGCTTTGAACATCAGCCCAGGCTTCACGTACTGTATTCTCGGTAATCACCGATTCACCACGAGTGCCGGCCAAAATCAAACTGTGGTCGCAGACTTGGTTTACAAGTCGAGCGCATCCGTCGGATACTTCGTGAATTGTTTTTAGACTGGCGGTGTTGAATAGCTCGATGCCATTGCCACCGACTCGGTCGATATGGTCTATCACATACCGAGAAGTTTCATCCCGGTTCATTTTTTCAAGGTAGCAACGAGCGGCAATTCGTTGGTTGAAAGACTCAAGCTTCGGATCTGCAAGATGGTCTTCCAATCGCTGAGTTCCGGCCATGACCAATCGAACACGCGGTTGTCCATCTCGCACGTAGTTAGTGATTAACCGGATTTCGTCCAGCAAGTCTTCGCTCAACGTGTGGGCTTCGTCAACCAACAACAGGACGCCATTGGGACACTGGTCACTTGGCTTCAAAAAATCAACCAACGTCAGGCGTGCTTCGCTTTCGGTCAATCCTTTGAATTGCAATTTCAATTCAAACAAAACGGTTTGAAGAAATTCCCCTCGGCTTCCTAGTCTTGTTGAGCCAAGATTTACTACGGTGTAATGTGATTTGTACTGATCTTCCAGCATCGCCAACATCAGCGACTTGCCTGTACCCACCGGTCCCACAACGACCACCGGTCCAGCACCGCGGTCGATACACAACCGTGCTTGGCCAAGTGAATTGTGAATCGACTCCGCCGGAAAATAATGCTTCACAAACGGAGTGGAAGTAAAAGGGCGAGCATTAAAATTGAAAGCGTTTTCGTACATCACGACATCCTGTCGAACTTGTTAATTCAATTGCCAATCTTGAACATCCTTGTTCCGTCTTGGCCTGCGGGGTCAAAGGCTGCCAGCTAATAGCCAGCGAAAACTCGTACGATTTTCGTACATCCGTAAAAAGGATTCGAGAAAAATACCTCCCGGACGGCGGGGTTCAAAATCACAAAAACTGCAATCACCACAAACACACCAAACAAAAGCAAACCACAGATTCGTACAATCTGATTGGGAATGGAAACCTTCTGTTTCACAGCCTGACCGGTTTGGTCTGACCGACCATCACTTTGGAGGGTTGTCAAAACTGGAATGCCCAGCGTATCGGCAACATGCTGAATTCCATCAAAACCTCTTGTCTCAAACGGATCAAAGTTCCATGCAACTACCGAACCGATGAGAGCGGACACCATCGCAAACAACATCATCGGAGCAAATCCCGGTACGCCATTGAGCGGTATTGTTTGCCCAGGGTCGATTCCATTTACGATGACGCCAGTGCTTCCCGCATCTGACGCTGCGACCGAAGCTTCAATTCGGTTGATTATGTTTCGAAGCGAATCAACATCGATCGACTCAATCGACTGATGAAGTTCTTGGTCTGACTGTCTAACAACTCGCGAACTGGACGCATTCATAAAACTCGATTGATTGTCATCGAGATCGAATGACTCATCATCGGCTTGCAATGAAAGTTGATTTGAACCTTCCAATTGACTGGAGCTCGCAAGCGAATCAGATACGAACTTCAAATCTGATTCAACCTGATCCATGACCCAACGGGCTTGCTCAAGAATCGTGGCAAGATCGTCCGCTCCGGCAGAAGTCTCGAACTCATACACATTCATGTCGTCGGAGGATCCAATCGCGGTCTCGTCCATTGAAGCAGTTGAAGGTGAAGTCGAAACACGTTTGGCCACTCGGAACGCGATCTTGTCGACCAGGCTCTTCTCGTCTTCGCCACCTTGACCATCGTAAACGACCTGCAGCCGATAACCGCCTGGACGCTCGGCGACGCCAAGTTGAATTGACGACTTAATTTTTTCGTGATCGCGATACTCTAACGATTTGGAATTTGGTTTACCGCCCTCTTCGATCTCATCAATGATTCGATCAATCGAGTCAGGTGTTGTTTCAAGGCGAGTTGCCTCGACCAACATCTGCTCGAGCGAATTTGAATCGACCGAGCTGCCTGCCGAAACATTGATCGACGCGGCTGTGCGAAATGTGCTTACAGTCAATGGCCAGACCAAACATGCAAAAACGAAAACTGCCATGCTGGTAACGAGAAAGGCCAGCAATCGCATTCGAAAGTCGGTTTGGGAAACCAATGAACTGGGTTGATAAGGTGGTTGAGCCATTTTCAATTGTTATTTTGACTTGGTTTAGGCGCGGAAAATCCTGCGGATTTATACAAACACCCTTTCGGATATTCGACAGTCTCAAACCTATGGCTTGAGCGGTTTGAGGCAGTTTCTAACGATTATCAGGGTAGTAATTAGAGCTAGCAACGGAAAACGCAGTTTTCCTTGGCCAAACCCTAACGGAAGCTCGGAACAATAGCAGGACCAGAGCCGACCATCCACAGAGAATCCGCTTACAACATCGAGCTTGGATGGGGCGAAAGGCTTGGATCACGTGAGGAAAGATGAAGTTTTGACATACCGAAAAACCCATCACGGCAGATTCGTTTTCCACAACGAGTAACCCACGGTAAGCAAAGCACGTCAATCAACCAAGGTTTAGCAAGACTTGTTTAAGCAATTCCCCGCTTTAGCCATCCGCGCTCAAACATTCTGCTGTCGGGCAAGCTGTGTTGGAGCAATATGTGTTGGAGCAATCTGTGTTAGAGAAAGCCGGAACCGCGCACGTAACTCTGAAACGAATAAGTCATCCCAAACATTCGCCTTCACAAACGGCTAGCTGGGCTTCTCCATAAACCTGTTCGCACCTGGTCCACGTTCAACACCGCCGCCAGAGCTTTCACCGGGCTGTCCCGTTGTTGACTTCTGCCCCGAAGCACCAAGATGGTTATCCGGAACTGAATTTCTTACCGCGACCAAAGTTTCGAATACGCCGTGCTGCACAACTTGGTTTGATTGATTTAACAATCTTCGAAACCAAGTAACCTTACCCGAACGCCGACCGGGAATTTTTTCTTGACAAGTCGTTTCGACCCGAACAGTGTCACCGAAAAAAAGCGGTCGGTGAAATTCCCAATTGCGTACAGCCGTAAACGCCAAAGTGTTTACGTTGGGAGAGTAGCTACCTAAGCCTGCCACCCAAGCCAAGCCCAGCAATCCATGCGCGACCGGTTGGCGATAGTGGCTTTTCGAAGCGAACTCAAAATCAACGTGAAGAGGATTGAAGTCACCCGTTGAGGTTGCAAACTGTATGACGTCTGCTTCGGTTACGGTGCGACCTGGGCTAACCCAAATCCGCCCAACATCAATCTCGTCGAAATATAAGGGAGAATCCATCCCGCGCAATCCCTGCTGAATACGATCGTAACCACCACTGTTACCAGCGGTAATCGTATTAAATTGCCTGACTTAGGACAACTGGAACGCTTGGACAACCAAGCTAAACAGATTGGCTCGCTTGCGACCGAATTCACAACCACAAACGATCTGTCCATCAAATCAAAACCAAACAAAAAAAACCGTCCGAGAATTAACTCGAACGGTTTCTAAAGTCGGGGTGAAAGGATTCGAACCTTCGACCCCCTGGTCCCAAACCAGGTGCGCTAGCCAGGCTGCGCTACACCCCGATAACATTGAAAATGAGTTTCTCACTCCCAAGACAACACTTTACCGATCCGATCACTTTCATGCAATCGGGTTTTCAGTCCTATTCGACGGTATTGTCAAATTTTTCAGCCACGTCATTTATGGCCCCCTGAATTCAGCCACAAACGCCTGATCCATCGACCGGCTTCACTCCCTAATGTTTCACAGTCGTTCCACAAAGCCCTGCAAAGGACGCCTAAGAAACCTCGGCGGAACTATGCAATCTGCACTGGAACGACTCAAACATTCAGGCGACTCGATTATTTGACGACTGCCCCATCAATATTTCTCGTAGACGCTCAAATTCAGCCGCGTTCGTGTAGTGGACGACAATTTGCCCCTTTTGTCGGCTGCCTTGTTTGATCTGAATTTTCGTGCCCAACGCGGATTTAAGGTCTTGTTCCAAAGACTCAATTTGGCGGTCACGGGTTCGCCGTTTTCTGGTCGAATTGCTGATCCCAAACGAATCCTCTGCGGCAATTTTATCTGAGACCGCACGTTCCACGGCCCGCACGCTCATCTGCTCTTTCATGATCTGATCACAAAAGTCGATTTGAATCTGCTCATCCCCCAGAGGCAACAACGCCCTTGCATGGCCTGCGGAGATCAATCCATTCTGCAGTGACTCTTGAATCGTGGTGGGTAATTCTAACAATCGCATCAGGTTTGCGATGGTGGAGCGGTCAATTTTCAACCGACTGGCTAGGCCCTCTTGGGTACAGCGATGCTCGTCAATGTATCGCCTAAACGACAAAGCTTTTTCGATTGGATTGAGGTCTTTACGCTGCAAATTTTCGACGATTGCCAGTTCGGAAACCAAACGATCATCTGCTTCTCGAACACGAGCTGGGATGGTTTGCCAATTTGCTTTTATTGCGGCACGTAACCGACGCTCGCCACTGATGAGTTGATAACGTCCGTCAACAACCCGCACCAGGATGGGCTGGAGGATATCGTGCTCTTTTAGGCTCTCGGCAAGCGAAGCGATTTCCGGCTCGCTAAACACCCTTCGCGGTTGAAAAGGGTTGTCTTCGATCTCAAACACGCTTAAGTGTAACAAGTTGCTACGATCATCTGCGGTTGATTCAACAGCACTGGATTCCGTTTGAGAGGAAGTGACATCGATATTGGTTTTCGGTTGCGGGATCTCTTCCTTGGTGATGGGTTCATAGGAGTCAACAAGCACCACACTTCCTGGTGACGCACCAGGCGAAAGGTTGCCCTGAACCGGTTCGTTTGTTGAGTTCAGTAACGCCTCGAGCCCACGTCCTAATCGTTTCTTCCTAGTCACGTTCCAACACCTCCATGCAGAGTTCTATATAAGCCCTCGTTCCACGCGATCGCGGGGCGTATTCGATTACGCTCATGCCGTGACTTGGAGCTTCCGTGACGTTGACGTCTCGTGGAACAACGGTATCAAAAACAACTTCTCCAAAAAATTCTCGAACCTCATCATCGACCTCTGCCGTCAGCTCAAGCGACGAGTCGTACATCGTTAAAAGGATCCCACCAAACGTCAGCTGGCCAGGACGGTCAAGCATGACTTTGCGAATCAAGTCGATCATCTGAGTCAAACCTTCCATTGCGAAATACTCACACTGGATAGGCATGAAAACTTCACTCGAAGCTGACAAAGCTGTTTGTGTTAAATGGCCAAGCGAAGGTGGGCAATCAATCAGCACATAATCGTAAACCGACGTTCCGCTAGCAAGATGCTCAACGAGGACTTTGCTTTCCTCAGAGCCCACAGTTGCTAGCATGTCGACATCACGAAACGACTTTGAACCTGGAAGAAGGCTGAGACCTTCGATTGAAGTTGGAAGAACGCTGTGGCGGATGGCTTGGTCGACAACGAGAGGATGTCGATCGACGGGCGTTTGTCCGACTCCCGACGTTGCGTTGCATTGCGGATCCATATCGACAAGCAGCGTCTTTTTGCCAGACATCGCCAAAGCGGCAGCCAGATTGATTGAAGTCGTCGTTTTACCGACTCCACCTTTCTGGTTCGCTATGCAAAATGTGCGGCTCAAATTACCGTCCTTGGTAAATCTTGTACGTATATCACACGATAAAACGCCGTTTAAACGCGAGTCTTGGCCGGGGTTCTTTCCCAAACCTTACCACTTATCGTATTCAGATCATCGCGAACTACTAAGCAGCGCACAATTTCTGTCTCCAAAAACTAACACTTACGCTGAGTTGTTGAAATGCCAAGTTGGTCGCCAAAGGGTGCTGTCAGCTGCTGCATCTGAGAGAATTACGCAGCAACAACAGCGATCAAAAAATGTGCGTTGGACGCTCCGCGGCCAGCGCCCTTTTGACTCAACGAACCGTTGCCAGATGCATGATGAATTGACATAAATTGGCAATGAGTTGTTGAGCCGAACATTCCGCCAGTTTAAACACTCGTTGTAAATGGAGCATCCAACACTTTTCTCGATCACGTTACGCCCGGCTCCTAGAAATACGGCATGCCTCTCGAGATAAGGTGGCAGCAAGGGCTCAATGGATTGAAAGCATCTCGACTGTCCGCAACTAGAGCACGTCCGAAGTGTTTACTTTTCTTATTGCCTGGACGCGAAATATCGTCAACCGGATAGAATATTTGTGGTAGAGGAGAACAACCGCGTGTGGGTTGGGCGGTAAGTTTTTAGTGTTTACCGAGCTCCCCGCGGAGCGTCCCGCAGACATAATTTTTCGTAAAAGCATCCTGGTTTATCGCGGGACGGGGTTGAAGCAACTAGTTCAACGCAAGGCTGAAGAAGCATCTCCAACTGACACTCGCGGGGCGCGATTGATCCATCGCCTAGGTATTTTCCATTGCTTGGGAAACTCCAAGCGAACCAATCCGGATCTGTGCCGTATCTACGTATCAACAGCGACACCTAATCCGACTTCAATCCAGAACTGCCAACATATCAATGAAACCTTTGTCTTCGACAGCACCGTGCGATACCATCGTAGGCTATCAAGAAGTTTTGCTTATGTAGGGGTTCCACGTGAAACTCACCTGTGGCCCGGGGATTCAAGCAGATTTTTCTCAGTTTCACGTGAAACTAGAACATAAGCAAAACTAATATCACGAAAGGGTAAACCAGCCAAATCCAGCCCCTCAAGACTCTCAATGGCCTAAGCAATTCGTTGCTGTTCAACACCCCTGCCGATCACTCCATTTGCACAAGAAGCCAAAATCTTTCCCCACAACAACTCTAATCCAGAGGATTGATAACCAAGCCGCTGAGCATCTTTGGATAGAAGTAAGTACTCTTAGCCGGCATGCGTTCGCCGTGCTCGCTGATCGCTTTTACATCTTGAACGCTAGCAGGCATGACTAGGCAGCCAAGTTCAAAAGGGGCACCGCTTCCTGCTTGGCCTGTTGCATCCCGACCTGAATCATCGCCCTTGGTCAGACCGTCAATCACTTCCTTGATCGAATGAACATACTTGGGTGAACCAAGATCTGAATACCCAAGCAATCGGCCTGCCACCAAACGGTGAAGTAGAGCCACGCCCAATGACTGCCACTCTTCACTTTGGTTTGAAGCAAGCTCTTCCATCAAAACAGCGCCGTCGGCGTTGAGCCTTGCCACCACCCAAGTATCATCTTTGCGGCAATAGAAACCCATTGTCGCTTGCCGGTCTTCAACCGCGATCTCATCCCACACGTCTTGGGCCAGAGTTACTCCTTTTCCGACGATAGTGCAGTCGAAAGCGGCAGCGGTTTGAGTTTGGAATTCCTCAGAGCTGATCGGAGCGATTCCCCGAAACAGCCGGTGGGTTGGCAACACCACCATCCCAGGATCGTTCATGCTAACGCACATCATCATGACGTAGTTGGCAGGATCATCAGGCCCTAGTTTTTCCGCTTCGGCACGGGCTTTTTGGATGTTGCAAGCCGTTTCATATCGATGGTGCCCATCTGCGATATACATGGGCTTTTTTCC
This sequence comes from Mariniblastus sp., assembly GCA_045105295.1. GTDB lineage: Bacteria > Planctomycetota > Planctomycetia > Pirellulales > Pirellulaceae > Mariniblastus. The sequence goes on along the minus strand of JBGCDK010000036.1, from coordinate 47,743 downwards.
CATGACCTGGGACACGTTCGCGATAGCATCGGCGTTGGTTACCATCCACATTTCGTGCTTGACGCCGTTTGGCTCGATCGCGGTTAGCGGCGTGCGATCGTCGATGGCGGCCTCGAGAATTTCCTGAGCTTCGTTCTCCGCGTCGGGGTAGATGCTAAAGATCTGACTAAGATTTGCACGGCAAGCAGTCATCAGATTGAACCGATCTTCCTTGGCCTTTGAATGCGTTTCTTCGTGAGGATAAATGGAGCCTTCGCCAAACGGCTCCAGTCGAACACGGCACATGAATCCACGACGAGTGAACGTTTGCCCCTCAGACGTGAACGTCTGGTGGTAGACGTAGATGGTCCCGACGTTCTCGGTCGTCAAGATTCCGTCACGCCGCCAGCACTTCAAGTGCTCCGCAGCACGTTGATAGATCGTTTGGTTGGGAAGCAGATCGTCGCCACGATTGAGAATCAGGCGAACGACATTGTGCTCGTTGAGATCGTAAAAAGCCGCCTGCTGATCGCTGTCGATCACGTCGTAGGGCGGAGCCACAACTTCGGAAAGCGATCCGACTTTGCCTAGGTCGTATCGCAACCCTCGAAACGCTTGAATGTCCGCCATTTGAATGCCTGCAAGATTCGTGAAAACGCGAGCTCTTCACGTCTTTTGACGCAAACCCTGTCGCTACGATTTACTATCCTGCAGGCAAGCCATTGTGTCAAAGGGGCAATGCTAGCACCAGCCCGATCGCTACTGCCACAGCAAGGCTCACGCGATCTCCACCGCTGGCTCTCGCGTTTAGCGACGAACGACTTCGATGGAATCGCCAGACGCCTGTATGGACCCGAAAATCAGTATCGTTGCGAAAACAAACGCTAGCACAGAATTGGTTGCCGCGGCGGGATCAACACGCTAAACAAACGCCCGGCGAGTAGGCTGTTGTTTCCAGCCGGCACACCGAAAAAAGGGCCAGACGAAATCGCCTGGCCCAAGTCTATACATTGGATTTAGCTCTCCGCGATCAGCTTTGTTTTGAGCGATCGCAATCAAAGTTTATCGGTCAAGAATCGAATTTCCTCTTCTATCCCATACGCCTGGGTAGCTTGGGGCTTCGATCGTCGGCTCGACAAAAATCTCACCGACTAAGACAAATTCCCCTTTCGAGATCGCCAACATGCAGTCAGCCATTTCATGCATCGCTCGTACTTGGGCAGCGACATGACAAGTGTCCTCGAAGATCGGACGGTCTTTGCCTTGTCTCGCTCGCAAGATTGCTTCTTTGTAAAGCGATTCCAATTCACAAGTAAGCTCGTGCAATTTCTTTACGTCTCGGCACAAACCACGATAGTTCGGATCGCGCTTCAGCCGACGAACAACGGCAGCTGATCGGCCACGAATCTGGGCGTTGGTCCCTACCATTTTTCCGTAGTAGCGGGCCTTGCGAAAGTGCGTTTTGATTTCGTCACGCATTTCATCACTGGCACAGTTGAGCTCAGCAGCATGCTCAAGCAACACTCGTGCGTGCTGGGCATTGATGTGAGTCCTGGTTGTCGTAGCGTTGGATTCCGAAGTCATGGCAAAGGCAAGTACAGCAAACGCCATTGATGTAAGGATGCCAAAATTTGAGTTTGAAACTTTCATAGTTTCATTCCTTTACTATTTGATTGGGTCATTAATCATTTGAGTGATCACCAACAAGTAAAGCAACAATCGTGCCAGCACAATTGCTCAAGAAAACACGTGATTCAGCGTAAAATCGCGATCAATTCGATGACACTAGCTCCCAATTTGATACCATTTGAACCAGCGAACAGTCGAACTACTCTTTTTGAATCATGTTTGTCGCGCCATCCTTCAAACGCCCTGAGCTAATGGCAAATCCGCACGTCCCGCGGAAGCAACACGACGCCGAGGAAGCGCCGTATTGGCATCCTCTTTCCCAGCTATTGGCGTTAGCGAACGAGGACGTGCGCCTGTGAATGATTGGAGGCGCGATGACGAGGGCGTTCACTCGACATTGACAGTCGACCCGCCTTCTTCTGTTGAAACACCGAACACGATGTACTCGACGTCTTGGTCGCAGGTGTTTTGCATTTTGTGAATTTCACGGTGATCAATCACGATCGCGTCCCCTTTGGCTAACTCATGATCCTGTTTGTCGACTGTCATCGTTGCTGTGCCGCTGAGGATAATGAAAACCTCTTGCATGTCTTCATGAAAATGAGCGTTGAATGATTTGCCGATGGGAAGCAGAGCCCAATTGACCATCATGACTTGGCCACGAATCAGATTGGAGTGAGTGGCAAGCACACGTTTCAGGACGCCAGGATTTTTCGGGTCTTCGTGAGATGCAGGAACGAATTCAATTTGACTTCCGCGAACAAGATGCATGTTAGGATTTCGTGAACTTGGTTTTTACAGCAAAGTATTGGATTGATGTTTGTACGACTTGCGGTTCACACGAGCTACTATCGCTTCGGTTTGACTAGACGTGGCGGAGGGGGAAACTTAACGCCAATGACTATCCCAGGTTCAATTGCCTTTTCTGCTGCGGCGGCTTTTTTGTTTTGCTCTTCGATCTTCTCTTTCGTCATTCCTTGGGGATAATCAAAAATATCCAGCGGAATATTTTCGTCGAACTCGATCTCATCGTATTCGTAGATCCAGCTTCGCCCAGCACGAGTGACACGTAGTTTCTTCGTCATCAGAATCCCATTGACCCTGCAAGTCTCCAAAACTGTCGAAGTGATCGTGTTCGTTTTGCCGCGATAGAACATGTCTGTCGTGCTTTGCACAAGCTGCCCACTTTCAACGTCGAAGTAGAAATCGTATTGATAGCCAGCTTTAAATTTCATTCTCAATTTGTACGTGTCCATGTCCTCGACACTTTCAAGCCCTGCAAATTCGATTGACTCGCAATCATCGACCCAGTGAGTACATTTGAAAAAGGATCTATATCGAAACAGGTAACCGTCGAGTTCTTTCCCGTGATAATAGCGAGCTGGCACGTCCTGATACCCTTCCCACCCGACTCCGTCCCGGACGATCCGCGTATAAACACGTCCAGTTGGATAGGTGTAGGTTTCTTTAAAAAAGCCATCAGAGCGAAAATGCATTTCGAAAACCGCATTGGCGTTTCGATCCGATGTTTCGGTAGCCGTTTTCCTGACGCTTTGAATGCTGTCGATCGCTTCGTATCCGCCTACAACTTCCACGCAGCGTTCAATGATTTCGTTTACCGACGGGTATTCGCTGTCGCTTTCATTGTCTTGAAAACAAGTGCGACCATGTACCTCGCAACTGACGAATGAAAATAACGCGACAAATGCTAACGCTAAACTTTGACAATATCTCACGGCAATCCACCTGACTTCGACGTAGAACCGACAATTGACGAACTCAAAAATTGAAAAGGAATCCGATCATACCAGTTTTGATTCAAGCATCAAAATCTTTATGTGAGCAGCAGCCGTTGGCTCAGTTTCGAGAGCTCGCAGAGAATCGCGTTAGATTGCTCCTCCAGCTGCGACGACCGTAAGTGCCTTCCCCCCAACTCACAGCTGAGCCAGAGATCTTCCGTCTTCTTGCACCCATTTTTACGGCTCGCGACGAGAGCCGTTTGTGCGCGAGCTCGGGACTACAGCGCCCTAACACCACCGCCCAAACTCGGGTTCCTGTCCGATATCAGCGTGCCTAAATCGGCATGTCTAAATCAGCGCATAAAAAAACGCGGCCCGAAAATTTCGAACCGCGCCGCAGAATTTAAAATTCTATTGCGTATCGTAGAACGCACCCGGCGGGTGCTGTTTTGGATTAATAGCGGTAGTGATCAGGCTTGTATGGGCCGTCGACTGGAACCGCGATGTAGTCGGCTTGCTCTTGCGTCAACTTTGTGAGTTTCACACCAAGTTGGTCGAGGTGAAGTCGTGCGACTTTCTCGTCGAGAACTTTTGGCAGCAAGTAAACGTGTCCACCGTCGTATGTTTCGCCAGAAAGTGTTGGCTTGCCTTGAGCGTTCAATGCCAAGTCGATCTGAGCGATCGTTTGGTTTGTGAACGAAGCTGACATTACGAAACTTGGGTGGCCAGTGGCACAACCAAGATTCAGCAATCGGCCTTCTGCAAGGACAAGAACGCTGTGACCGTCTTCGAAAGTATACATGTCATACTGAGGCTTGATGTTGGTCTTCGTTGTGACCTTCTCAAGCTCTTGCATTTCGATTTCATTGTCGAAGTGCCCGATGTTTCCGACGATCGCTTTGTCTTTCATCTTCGCCATGTGATCGGCAGTGATGATGTTAAAGTTACCCGTCGTTGTGATGAAGATGTCAGCGTAAGGCAGAGTCTCTTCAAGAGTTGTGACTTGGTAGCCTTCCATCGCAGCTTGCAGTGCACAGATCGGATCAATCTCAGTCACAATAACGCGGGCACCTTGACCGACGAGAGACTGAACGCAGCCCTTACCAACATCACCGTAACCACAGACAACGGCGACTTTTCCGGACATCATAACGTCTGTCGCACGGTTTAGTCCGTCGATCAACGAGTGGCGGCAACCGTACACGTTGTCGAACTTGCTCTTGGTGCAAGAGTCGTTGACGTTGATCGCTGGGAAAAGAAGCGTGCCTTCTTTTTCGAATTTAACAAGGTTCTTGACGCCGGTTGTTGTTTCTTCTGAAACGCCGTGGCATTCAGCAGCAACTTTTGTCCAGCGGTTGGGGTTCTGAGCAAAAGTGAAGGCCAATGTTTTCAAGACTTCTTTGTACTCAGTGTTGTTCGTTGTCTCAGGACCAGGAACGGCGCCTGCTTTTTCGAACTCAACGCCTTTATGGATTAACAATGTCGCGTCGCCACCGTCGTCGACGATTTGGGTTGGCCCTTTGCCATCACCAAAATCCAATGCTTTCTCGGTGCACGCCCAGTACTCTTCAAGTGTTTCACCTTTCCAAGCGAAAACTGGAATACCGGCTGGTGCTTCTGGCGTACCAGTTTTTCCAACAACGATCGCAGCAGCAGAAGGATCTTGTGTTGAGAAAATGTTGCAGGAGACCCAACGGATGTCTGCGCCAAGTTCAGCCAAAGTCTCGATCAGGACGGCTGTTTGAACGGTCATGTGCAGTGAGCCCATGATTCGCTGGCCTTTGAGTGGGAACTGTCCCTTGAACTCTTCGCGAAGAGACATCAAGCCCGGCATTTCCTGCTCAGCAAGATCCAATTCTTTTCGACCTTGCTCTGCGAGCGAAAGATCTTTGACTTTGTAGTCGATGCCGTTTTTGTGATCGGGAGTAAATACGTACTGTTCCGTAACGGTGCTCATATATGCTTCTCTAACTAAAAGGGTTTGTGGCGCAGGTTCTGCGCAACTGGAAATAAAGCATTGGTAAGAGAGACAGAGACTTCTGTTTTTTTTTTTAATAACAGAGGTTTCGAAGCCCGCAAAAGGGAACTTCACCGAAGGTTTAACCGAGCTCCATGATAATTTACAACAGGCGTTTTTATCAACCGTTGAAATCACACCTACCTCGGTTTTCCCAAAAAACTACGGTAAAACGTGGAAGTTTGGGATATCCCGGCTAAATACGCTCGATCAACCAACGTTAAACTCGACATAGCGGTTTCATGATTCCCGACACAATGTGGTTTTTTCGCTAAAGCCAAATTTGAGCTCTACGTTTGATTGAGCTTCGAAAAAGCTTCATTGGAAAAAAGTTTCACCTTCGCCGGATCTTTTACGCCTGGCGAATCTTCGACACCGCTGGCCACATCGACCGAGAGGACTTTCGCCAAGTCGATCGCAACTCTGACGTTTTCGGGTCGCAAGCCGCCGGCAAGAACCAGAGGAATGTCGCAGTCCAATTTTGGAACCGCGTGCCAATCAACGACTTTGCCGGTCCCCCCAAACTCCCCCGGAACTGCAGCGTCCAGCAATACAGAACTGATCCGCGCGTCGGACCAGAGCTTGATTTCAGTGTTGATTCGCGCGACTTCGTTATCCGACGCTGCGTCAGCAGGCTTGGTCCGAATCGCTCGAATGATGCCCGAGGGCAGATCGTCGTGGTCCGCAGATTTTAAAAGCGATCGAAGCTCACCCAAATTTTCGGGCACTTCATCGCCGTGAAGCTGAATACCATCCAGACCCACGGTTTTCGCGCAGGCGGCGATCCCAGCGAGCGGCATGTTCACGAAAACTCCGACGATTCTCATTGGCTGGATTTTGGCAGCCTGACGTTCCGCACTGGAATCAAACTCCCGAACCGCGTCGACGATCTCCTTGGCCAACGTGTCGCTGACGAAACGAGAGCTTGGCGAATAGAAATTCAATCCGATCGCATCGGCGTGGCTTTGGCACACATCCAAAGCGTCTTTGACCGATGTGACGCCACATATCTTGATTTGAAATGGAAGCATTGAGAGCGAGCGTATAGGATTGGGATGCAAATTGATTGAATGCCTCGGCGTTAGCCAATCGCCTATTCCAAATTTTAACAACAACCAGTCAAAAGTCTCTAAGTGAACGCTCCTTCCGAATCCGAATCCCATCAAGCTCTGGAAGCAATCTCTAGAGAGCTGACACCTGACCAATTGCCGCTATTGATAACGGGCATCGCTGGAGTCGCTGGCTACAACGCGTTTTTCTATTTCCGAAAAAAGTTTGGCGATCAAGTCATCGGGCTCCGGACAGTAAAGAACTGGCCTTTGAAGGGCGACGGGATTATTGGCTGTGATGTCGAAGTCCGCGACGACTTTAAACGTTTGGTTGACGAACATCAGATCAAAACGATTGTGAACTGCGGTGGCAGCTGCGCCCTCAAAGCCTGCGAGCTCGATCCAGACATGGCCCACCGAGTCAACGTCGAGGGGATCAAGAGTTTGATTGAGGCGATCGAAGGAACTGACATTCGACTGCTGCATTTGTCGATCGACCTCGTTTTCTCTGGCGAAGGCGATGGAGATTATGTCGAAACGGACCAGCCCGATCCAGTGACGGTCTACGGCAAGACCATGGTCAAAGCAGAAAACCTGATTCTTGAGCGGCGACCGGAAAGCTGCATCATGCGAATTTCGTTGCCAATGGGAATCAGTTTCAACGGACATGCGGGAGCGATCGATTGGATTCAATCTCGTTTCGCAAAACGGAAACCGGCGACTTTGTATTTCGACGAGGTACGCACGCCGACCTATGTCGAGTGTTTGAACGAGAACATCGAAGAGATGATCGCACGAAAGGTTTCTGGTTTGTTTCACGCCGGTGGAACTAACAAACTATCGCTTTATCAAATCGCTCAAATCGTCAATCGAGTCGGGGGGTACGATCCGCACCATTTAATTGGCTGCCCGCGAATCGAAGCCGGTCCTATGCCTCCGCGCGCCGGCAACGTGACGATGAATTCGTCCAAATTACAGGAAACCCTTGGCAGGCAACCATTTGTGGACTGGCCACTTCACCGCCACCAACATCCCACCGATCGAACTTGGCATACAGTTCGCGATGGTAGCGTCAACGGGAATCCTGATCTGATAAAAAGTGACCTGTACGACCGTCCGGCATTTTGAAGGGCAAGTTTGCGCTAATCCATCGCGAATTGTCCCGATTGTGCGGATTAATAAGCCGTATTTTCAACGCTCCGATCCAAACCATGAATTCTCTGTCACTGATAAGATTGTTTTCACGGGGCGAAGAATATAAACTGGACCGACTGAGGATGGGCCTCTTTGTAGATTTCGACTTTTCGAAAGTCCGAACCGCACGGACCATTGTCCGTTCGCCGTAGTGAGCCCAACGCCGGAGCTTTTCAGGATGTTAGATAATTTTAGCTGGAGCGCGAACATTGGAAGATGGATGGGGATCCCGGTACGGATTCACCTCTTTCTTTTTCTGTTCATCGTTTTTGTGTTTGGTGCAGAGTGGAACTCGGGCCAAGCCAACCTCAACTTTTTCGCTGGCACGGCAATGGCGACATTGTTTGTGTTGATGGCCAGCATTCTGATCCACGAATTCGCTCACATTTTTGCAATCGCCAATTTGGGCGGTCATGTGAACAGCCTTTTGCTAATGCCATGGGGTGGAAACTCTGATTTTGTTTTACCTCAAACGCCACTTTCGAGAACGATGGTTCACCTGGCTGGGCCGTTTATTAACGGGGCGATTTTCCTGTTCGGAACTGCATTGCTCGTTCAGTCAGAACATTCAACGCTCGCACAACTGATCAACCCATTTGAACCTCATTGGTTTAACGCTGAACAATGGCAGATCTCGTTGATCGAGATTACGACTTGGGTGAATTTCCAGTTGATGCTGTTCAACTTTATTCCATGTTTTCCGTTTGACGGTGCCAACATAGTTCGATCGCTGATTGACTCGATCAACATGGACCTTCCACGGTATCGAATCGAATCAGCGATTAAATTGATCGGCAACCTTGCTGCGTTTTTCGTCATTGGAATGGCTTGGCTTTTTCGAAACTACGATGCGGGGCCAATCCAGCCGACTTGGATGGTACTGTTGATGTTCGGAATCACTTTGATTTTTGCAGCACGCCACTCGTTGAATCTTGAAACCCAAACGGTTGAAACGGATTGGGACGAGATGGAAGACATGGACTACGACTCGCTTTACAACGAGACATCGTTCTTTGATTTCTCTCACGAGGAAACGGACAACACTGCCTACTCTCAATGGCTAAGTGAAAAACAAGAAGCCCGCAGAGAAGACGATCTTCGCAAAGAACAAGAAGAAGATCGACGCGCCGATGAGATACTTGAGAAACTTCACAGCGATGGCATCAAGTGCTTATCTGATGAAGAAAAATCAATCCTGCATCGAGTAAGCGAGCGAATTCGCCGCCGAAGAGAACAAGGCGTCTGAGCGAACCACCACGACTGAAAACCACTGTCATAAAAAAAAGCCCGCTTCCATGAGCGGGCTTTTTTCGTTTGTGTTTGCCTTTAACAACCGGTTTGTCCTTCGCCTCGCCTATCAGCAAGTTCGAGACAAATGGCTTGCGACATCAGTCGTCGTAAACCGCACGACGTCGCCGACGACGAGTACGTAGCGTGGAACGCTCGCCTTCGGTAAACCAATATCCACCGAGCACTTTGTAAAACGTCAGCAGGACCAGGGCTCCACCGCTTCCGACGGCGAAACCTTCGACGCTGATCGGTTCTACCACTCTTGGTCCAACTGAAAAATATTGAAGGATCGCACATCCAATCAAAGTCCCAGCGATGCCCATCAAGACAGTGGCAATCGCCCCGCCAGGATCGCGTCCGGGCATAACGGCTTTGGCTGCCAAACCTACAACGGTTCCGAAACCGATCCATGTCAAAGCAAGGTTGGCGTAAACTGCGAGCTGATCAAAATCCATTTTGAGTTCCTCAAACATCCATTGGCTTATCGGTGCGCATCTGACCTTTTATCGTCAATGTGGCCCAAACCGATGGACTCTTGCCAGAATTGCCTCCGTTTTTTACCAGACCCCACCATCTTCCCCCAATAGCACTTGGTCGCATGCAATTTGAGCAAGCTTGTTCCCTTCAGTATTTTTGCCATGCTGCGTTAAAACCGGTGTGTTTCATCGCGTTTAGTTCCCATTGAGCCTAATCGCCTCGGTGGAATGAGGGCCTCTTAGATTTGCCGTAACTAACCCGCTGCCGTAGAATTTGGCCGGGCAGCCAACGCTAATGATTTATTAGCCCAACCAAAGGACGTGGGATCGTGAGTTTGTTCAACACAAAGTATCACCTACTTTTTAACATCACATTTTGTGCTGCCATCGCGTGCACGATTCAATCAGTCCAATCTCAGAACATCAACGTCACGACGCCGTTCACTTCGACTAACAGTGGTTGGTATGAAAACACGGGTGTCAGTTTTGGATTTTCCATCCCGGGCGGTCGAGGAAATGGCTCGCGTGTCGTCGGATATGGGCCTGGCGGATTGCAACCCAACATTTCGTTTTCCAATGGATTCGGAAACACAGCACCGGTCTTCGGCGGATACAGCCCAAACTCGGGCGCACGTTTCGGTTTTAGACGCCAAGGTCCCAACGGTGGATTCTCTCTCGGCATCCACGCAGCGAAAGGAAGCCGTCGGTCAAACGTCACAACAGCACCTTCACTGACGGTTCAAAACGGATACGGTGGTACGTTAATCAACGGGCAAACACGCCCCTTCGTTGTTGGTAATATTCCGGTTGTAGGTGGGCAATTTGTTGGCGGCGGTCAAGCAGGAATCGCAACGCCCTATCAACCCGACAACGCTGTTACGCGTGCCATGCAAAGTGGCCAACTAAGTGGATCATTGCGATCTTACGAAGAAGAAACGCCAACCGCACGCGCGGTTTCCTATAACTCTCCAACCAGCTCGGCGACCCAAGGTGATGTCAGCGTAAAAAGTATCAAAGCACAACGTGAGCGATTGATTGCGGCCAAGAAACAAAAGTTAGCCGACACGATCGCCGCCGCAAAAGAGCTTGAGTCGCAGCGCAAATTCATCGAAGCCCGAATGAAATTCCGTGAGGCTCTCAGCCAAACAGATAACGATTCAGAGCGAGAATCCATCAAGCAATTGATCAAGGAATCAAAACTCAAGTAGCCAACCGCTTGAGTGTGATCTAAGTCAAATCTCAAGTCGCATTCGATGTTGCGTTTCCGATTAAGCTCTCGTTTGAGTTTCATTTTTGTATTTACGCAAACCGAAATACCAACGAACAAACGAGCTTCCCAATTTAATGCGTTCAACATCCAAACAGAGTTGAGCGCAAAACAGAACTCAACGTCCGTACCGAAGCTTCGAAACGTACCGCTCCCACTGTTTTTGAAACACTTCGATATCGTCGCGCCCCAAAACGTCTTTCAACGTTTGATAACCGCCTGGATCTTCCGCGACGTTCTCGCGAAAGCGGTGGAAATACTTGATCAGCAACCCTCGCTCTTGAAGGTAATAACACAAATATCTCGCCTGCGCGTAATTCGTTGCGTGCCCATTGTAAAATTCTCGCCGCGTCGTCGTACAAAGCTCTTGGAAACTCGGAACGCGACCGTCTTCAATCGCCAATTGCAAACCACGTAACCGCCAGTTCGTGAGACCAATAATGTGCCCGTCTCGACTGGAGCTTTGTTCGTACAACGATGCCAAACCTTCGTTGAACCAAGAAGGACATTCCTCAAAATTCGACTCCATGAACGGATGCACGATCTCATGGACCAGCGTTCCGCCTCCCGTTGAAATGTCCATCACCAACACTCGGTTCGATGGTGAGTAGTAGCCATAAGGAGTCGTTGGTTTCTCTCCAAACAACTCGAGGTTGTGTTTTTGGTAGCTTTTCGAATCCTTGAAAAGCCAAACGTCGATGATGTTTTCTGGATCCCTCTCAAAGTAATCTTTCTTAATTGCATCGACTGCCCATTTCACCGTTCCAGTAGCGGCTCGTTTTACCTGAGCCATCGTTCCATCCCCAACAACGACAAACGGTTTTTGCAAAACGATTTTGAAATCATCATGCGGCAATCGTTTTTTTAACTTGCGAATGTGCTGCGCGAAATCTGCATCGGTAAATCCGGATTGCGGATTCACTTTTAAATTGTCGGGCACCATTGGAATTCTGACAAACATCTTGCCATCTGCAGATCTTGCTTGCGCCAACTGACAGGCTCTGAGGAACTGGGAACGATTGGCTCTTCTGTTTTGGCCCGCTTGCTGATTGGGATCATGAAAGACGATTTCGTCCTTGGCTGGATCAAAACCTACGATCAAAACAAACTGTTCGACGCCATTTTGAACTCGACAGACGACCGTTGGGATTTTACGTATCAAATCTTTTTCGATTGCCTGCCAGATTTTTGCAAGAGCCGCATCATCGCTGGCAGAATACCAAACCTCTCCTGGAGAAAAACCGATCCGTTTAACCGCTCGCAGCAATTCTTTCGTCGTGCAGCCACGGCCTTTTGTCGGATCGACTCTGGAACAGTCAAAAACGAAATCCTGATCTACCTCGTGACCGAGAGCGTTTAAAACCATCGCAACACAGGCTTCTCCGCCAAAGTCCGGTTTCTTTTGAATAAATGGGACTTCGATTGACTGACAAAACGCGATTTTGCTCTCGGTCGTTGCACCGAACAAAATTAATCCCATCATGCCAAGCGCCACGAAAAACATCTGATGTCTTGATTGGTGCATATGAAAGGGCCCTACAGGCGGTAAGTAAATTCGAAGCGGTGTTCCATTGTTTTGATATGATTCGTCTGGGTCAATCTAATATTTTCCCAAGTTACAATTCCGATACACTCACGCAGACTTCTGATTTGACCGCAAACTTGGTTTTAGTCTTTTTCTATCATGCTTCCAAACGAACTAACACACGATCGCGATTCACTGTTCGAGCAAATTCTCGAAAACCCAATCGACCTCGAAGCCCGTAGAATCTACGCGGATTGCTTGGCCGAACACGGTGATCCTCGCGGCGAATTCATTTTACGCCAGTTCGAAGTGGAAGAATCGGATCCTTGGTCACCGGCGTTCGTCGATGCCAAACTCGAAGCCGATCGTTTGTTGCAGCAAAACGACGGCCAGTGGGATTCCGATTTCTGGGAGTTCGTAACCCAAGAATTCCCGCCTGATGAAGAGTACTTTCGCTCGAGAAGCGTCGACCCAAAAGTCACCAACAAAATCGGGTTCCATTACCGTTATGGTTTTGTTGACAACTTTGAATTCAGACAAGCGAGAGAGTTTCGAAAGCTCGATATCCTTGTTTCGCTTGTTCCACTCAGAAAGTTAGTTCTGGGAGTTGGAGTCGATGACAAATCAACTTCGTTGTTGGCTTCTTTTCGGCACATCGATGTTACAACGACAACTTCAGATTTTTTAAGTTCACTCGACATGCAAGAGCTTGAGTCGTTCAAGTTTCGCGCTCCGACGATGGGAACCGATAAAATACTAACGGCAATTCGAAAAACACCGTTTGCAAACCTTCGGTCTCTCGATTTATCGTGCAACAAGATAACGTCTATTGGCCTTGAAAGGCTTGCCGTGGCTGGGTGCTTTGAAAATCTTGAGCATCTTAGATTGACAGACAATCCGCTGGGCAACGGCGCAGCAAACACGCTGGCGAAAGGTGGAGCATTGGGGAGCCTGCAATCGCTGAATATAAAGCTAACAAACATCGGTGACCTTGGCTTCAAAAACCTTGCAGAGAAAGGAACACCGGCTCTAAAGAAACTTGCGATCGGATGGTGGTTCGGCACCAACCCAACGGCAAAGGGAATTCGCAGACTGTTAGACTCTGGCTGTCTTTCAAATCTTACCGAACTTGATCTTACTGGTTGGGAGATGCCACCGGACGTCGTTCAAGCCATTGCGTTTGCTCCAGAGCTTGCCAACCTCAAGATCCTTCGACTTGGCAATACTCGGATCGACGATCGCTCGACTGAGCTACTGGCTTCATCGAAACATCTCAGGCAGCTAGATTTGCTAGACCTTACCGCATCCAAAATCAGCCTGCGCGGACTACAAACGTTGCTTGAATCTGACGCTGCTGACGGTTTGACGTCGCTGAACCTTTCAGGCGTCAACTCGTTGGCCGAATCAGATTTGAAGAACATTTTTGAGTTGCCAACACTTTCATCGCTGCGGTATCTCGATCTTTCTCGAAAAAGCCTTTCACCCATGGGATTGAAAACGATTTCCAAATCAGAGTCGCTTTGTGATTTACAGGCTTTGGATTTGACCGACAACGAATTCGAAGATCGAGATATTTTTGATCTTTCAGCCAACAACAGTCTTGAATCAGTCTGCCAAGTTCGAATCAACACGAAACAATTGTCCGAAAAAAGCGTCGACGTTCTTAAGAACAAGTTCAGTGTTTTCACAACGCCAGGACGGTTGGACCGGTACTAGGTTCAGCGTTGACTCCATCAGTAGATTTTGATTCTCGAGAAAATTTCGACAGAAGCATTTTTCGGACGCGTTGTCAGCCAAGCGGAGCGATGCGGGCTTTCTGAAGATTCTGGTCTCATTACAATTGAAGTTTTAAACCGATCCAGAGAAACTCTTGCAAAACCAATTTGCCCAATCCCACTGCGTTACGCCGAACCTGGAAACCGCACTCTCTCAAACGACTGCAGCGATCAATCAGCAGTTTGCAGAATTAGATCCAGACAACGCAAATCCGAACGTCGATCTTGTTTTTGCTTTTGCAGCCGGACACGAACCAGCCGCGTTCGACGAAGTTATGCGATCGCTGCAAACCCGAACCAACGCGAAAATTGTATTGGGCTGTACGTGTGAAACGGCGATCGGCGGGGCTTTCGAATTTGAAAGCGAGCCGGTGCTGACGGTTTGGGCAGCGAAACTACCCGCCGCAGATCTTGTTCCGATGCAGCTTTCGTTTGCACGATCAGCCGGTGAATCGGCGATCGTTGGCTGGCCAGATGAAACGGACGGCCCTTGGCCAGAGGACAGCACAATTTTACTGCTGGGCGATCCATTTAGTTTTCCAGTCGACGTGTTGCTTGAACGGATGAACGAAGACCGTCCGGGGGTCCGCCTTGCTGGTGGCATGGCAAGCGGTGCACAAACTCCTGGCCAATGCCGACTGCTTCTCAACGACCAAACGTTTGCTGAAGGTTTGGTCGCTGTACGAATTTCTGGCGCCAACATTCGAACGTTAGTTTCCCAAGGCTGTCGGCCGATTGGCGAACCGATGGTGATCACGAAATCAGAGAGAAACATCATCGAGACGTTGGGCGGCAAGCCGTCATTGGATGTTGTTCATGATTTGTTTCGGACATTGCCAACGCGTGAGCAAGCCGTGGTTCAAAACGGGCTTCATGTGGGTCGGGTGATAAATGAATATCAAGACAAATTCGAGTTCGGTGATTTCTTGATTCGAAACATGGTTGGCGTCGACAAGAAAACTCGATCTATTTCGATCGGCGACTATGTGCGCACTGGGCAAACGGTTCAGTTCCACATTCGTGATGACGAATCTGCGTCGGCAGAACTTCAGCAGATGGTGACTGCGGCGACGAAAACCCAACCGTACCGCGGCGGGTTGATTTTTACTTGTAACGGTCGGGGCATGAACCTGTTTCCTGATCCACATCACGATTCGAGTGTGGTCGCGAACCACGGCAGAAAAGCATCGAACGAAGACCAAACGACCGACACAGTCGCTCTAGCCGGTTTTTTCGCTGCAGGGGAAATTGGTCCAGTAGGGAATAAAAACTTTCTCCATGGGTTTACGGCCAGCGTTGTGCTATTTGATTAGAGAAAATTCCTCGCAAAACAACGCTCGGATACCGTTGTTCTACTTTAGACAGAGCCCATTTCGTCATCGTGAAACAAATAAAAAGCCACGCATTAACCGCGCTAAAGTTTGGTGCTTCCATTGCCATCCTTTGGTTTTTGTTCAACAAGCCAGAACAGCGAGAGCAGTTTGAAGCCTTCTTTAGCACTCCAAAACGCTGGGGCTGGATTGCGTTTGCGTTTGCAAGTTGCGTTGCGGCTCATTTGATTGGATTTTTTCGCTGGCGATTGATGGTGCGTGCGCTCGACCTGCCCTTCTCCGTCTTAGACGCCATTCGAATTGGCTTCATTGGATTGTTTTTCAACCTCGTCGCATTTGGCGTGCTTGGCGGTGACACTCTCCGAGCGTTTTACGTGACGCGTCAAATGAAAGACCGAGCGCCGGAAGCCATTTCTTCCGTGATCGCTGACCGTGTCATTGGACTGCTAACAATGTTTCTCGTGGCAAGCTGCGCGTATCTTTGTTTTGACACAACATCACTGGAATCAATGCCTGACAAACTCAACATGGTAAATTTCGTTGGCAGAGCGACACTGATTGTGACTGCGATCGGGTTCGGCGGTGTTGGCGTCATTTTTTTCACTCCCAAACTTGCCTCGACCCACTGGTATCAAAAACTACTCGAGCAACCCAAGATCGGTGGAATAGGAAAACGATTGACGTCGGTAGTTTTGATGTACCGCAGCAAGCCACGAACAATCGCGATGAGCTTTTCGATGAGCGTAGGAGTCAACCTATTTTTTGCAATAACTATTTTCGCAATGGCGTGCGGTTTGACCGATTCATTTCCTTCGTTTGGCAATCACTTTTTGATCGAGCCAATTTCGATGGTGTCCAACGCGGTGCCACTACCGGGTGGCGTTGGCGGAATGGAGACTGCCATGACGGTTCTCTACGAAGCGTTTTCATGCTCAACGGGATTGATCGTCGCAATCGGTTTTCGCATTTCTCTGTTTGCTGTTTCTGCAATCGGGGCAGTTTTCTGGTTCCTCAATCGAAGCAAAATCGCTGAAGCCATCCAAGCCAACAACGCACAGGGTTCAGAGAACACGGATCAGTAACGATCATCGTCGAGGCCAGTCAATTCGTTTGAGTCGCGAATTACCGAACCGAAGTGCGAAAAAGCTGCTAACCTCGGAAGCAAACGGACTGTTTTCAAAGTGCTATTCAGCATTTCGCTGGAATCCGCCATTATCTCGCCATGATAGATCGCGGCCAACCAAAATTTGAAACCAAGCCACCCACAACGCCAGTTTCCTCGCAACCCTCGGGGCTTCGTGGATATTGGTATATCACGGTCGCTCTTTCCTTGATGGCGATCGTTGCAATATGGTTTGATCGCACTTTGGCGAATCCAGACAGTCTAGACGATTTGCCAGGTGACTTGAAAAGGTTCTTCAGCCTGTCGGAGATCTTTGCTCACGGTTTTGGAATCGCAGTAGTGATGCTGGGAATCTGGTTGCTGTCCAAAGAACATCGCCGATTCATTCCAAGAATTTTCCTGTGTGCAGTATGGCCGCCGATGGCAGTTCACTTAGTCAAAATTTTGGTCGGACGAAAACGCCCGATCGCTTTTTTCGACGAAGAGAAAATCGCACACTTTCCTGTCAACATGTCAGAAACTTGGTTAGGCTTTTTTCCTCGCGACCAATTCAATCTCGTTTACCACCTTCAGTCGTTTCCCTCTGGTCACACGGCGACAGCCTGGGGACTGGCAATCGGAATGGCTTGTGTTTTCCCAAAAGGTCGTTGGCTGTTTTTCGTAATCGCAATGCTGGCTTCGGTTCAACGCGTGACGTCTTTCGCCCACTGGCCCAGCGATGTTTTCGCGGGTGCGGCTATCGCTTTCATGATGGCTGGAGCATTGACACAGAACTGGGGCTTTGGTTTCTATCTGGGCAAATTTGAAAACCGCGGTTCCTTGCTACTGGCAAATGGAAATCACATCGACTGGAAGAAGCTCAACGATCCAGAATCTGGCACACCATCCTCAGCCATATCATCCTCAGACATCGAACCCGACGTTTGGCAATCGGCTGCGTAAACTTTATTTGCTTCGACCTAAGGCAGACAGCAACGATCTGGGAGTTGTCTGGAGAGTGCAAATTCGATTTGCACTCTCTACAGAAGTTCTCTAGACTCTATTTTGGGCAGGGCATTTCGATTCAAGGAGATATCGCAATGCGTAACTTTCTTTTTAATTTTTCGATTCGCATCATGATCGGAAGCTTCTTACTCGCGTCGTTGATCTCGGGATTTGCGGTCGCGCATTTCGCGGTTGGAAATTCGGCTTATCAACCACCGGCCTTCACTCAAGGCAACGAAACGGAATCTCGCAGCATCGGTGAATACCGGAAAGACATGAAGGCTTTTATGAAGCTTTCAAAGCACGAGGATCCAGAGCTTCAACGAAACGCGGCTTACAACCTTTGCGAGCTCCATGCTCAATTGGTCAACGACAGTCGTTACGAATCAAGTCAACAGATTCAAGGGTTCCGAGCCACGATCGCCAAACGTTTGACGACTTATGTCAAAGATTGTGAGGTTGCAAAAAAACGTGCCCAACGAGCCAACAAGAAAAATGGTGCGGCCAGCAAACAACAAGTCGCGTCCAACGCGGGGTTCGCAACGCGTTTGCCAGAATCTCAGAATTCCGAAAACAGAACCGACGAAACTGATGCTTACGAAACCGGGTCCTACGAGACGAGCAACTACGACCCAAGCTCCGCCATGGACGCCGCTTCTTCCGATTCAAATTCGCTAATGGGTCAATTCGGCGGTGGTCCCAATCAATTTTTCGGATACGCGGGTGGGCGTTTTGCTCCACCATGGGATCACGGTGAAGAATTACGCGGTCTGATCGAAAGTACGATCAACCCTGACCATTGGCGACGCAATGGAGGCAACGGTTCGATCGAGTACTTCCGACCACTGAGAGTTTTGGTGATCGGTGCTTCGATGCGAGTCCAAGATGACACGCTCGATTTGCTTCGAACGTTGCGGTCCAACTCACGTTAAACAAACAATGACGTAGACAAGATAGAGCGGAAAAAAGAGGTGGGCAGTTAATGGATTTGACTGCCCGCCATTTGTTCCGACGCGTTTTTGTTTTGCAACCGAGTTGCAATCTATGGCGATGCTAAATTGAAGTTGAATTGAAGTTGTTAAATTGATCGACTCGATTGATCCACTTTATCGCTTGACTCTATCACCCGACTCACCAAACGAAAATTCATTCGCCTGCTTTCTCGCCCCAGATGACTTCGAACTTTCCAGTCGAATCCGCGGACGCTCGAGCCATGCCTCCGGTATTGAATCCCATCGCAATGTTGCCCATTCGATCGACAGCGATCAAGCCACCGTCGCCTTTTCTAAGTCGGTTGTTCAAATTGTCGTCGACCGCAGCACGAAGCGTGACGTTTCTATATTTCAGCTGAGCCGAAACGTCATAGGCGATCGCGTTTCGAATGTATTCTTCTCCTGTTCCCGTGGAAGACACAGCACAGGTTTCGTTGTCGGCGTAGGTGCCGGCTCCCACAACGGGGCTATCGCCAACACGTCCGAATTTTTTGTATGTCATGCCGCCGGTGGAAGTTCCCGCCGCAAGGTTTCCAGCTTTATCAAGTGCAACACACCCGACGGTTCCTATTTGCCAAGCAGGATCGAATTCGATCGCACCCGTTTTCTTCAACTTCTTTTGCTCCGCTCGCCGTTTGTATCGCTCCCAAGATCTTCTAGCTGACTCGGTGTCGAAGTAGCCTGGCTCGACCCACTCAACGTTTTGTTGTTTGCCGAACTCTTCTGCTCCTTCACCCGCCAACAGCACGTGGCGTGTCTCTGTCATCACCAATCGCGCGAGCGAAATGGGGTTCTTGATGTGCGAGACACCCGCGACAGCGCCGCAAGCCTTGTTGCTTCCGTCCATGATCGACGCGTCCAATTCATGGCTTCCAACGGCATTGAAAACGGCTCCTTTTCCCGCGTTGAACTGCGGATCGTTTTCCAAATACTGAATCACCGTTTCAACTGCGTCCAACGAAGATCCACCGTCACTGAGAATCTCCACGCCTTTTTTCAATGCGGCTTCCATCGAAGCCTTTCGACGTTTGACGGATTGTTCATCAAAATTTGCGGCACTGCTTCCAGCTCCGCCATGAATCGCGATCGCAAATTCTTTCTTGGAAGATAGCGTAGCGGCACCTTCTGTATGGACAACTTTCGCGTCCTCGTTTGCCAAGTTCGATTCGTTGGAATCTTGGCAGATCGCCAACTGAGAACCACAGATTGCAACGAAGAAACCTAGAACTAAGTTTGAGATTTTCATATTCACAGTGCGCCTTTCACGAGCAGAGTTTGGGAAAAAGCGGAACGACGAAACCAAATTATTTTTCGCCAAAAGCGTAGAGTGCATTGAATGTTCGCACATAAAGTTTTCCGTTTGAGATCGCGGGAGAAGCGGTGGTTTCTTCGCCAAGTTCCATTTTGGAGATGACTTCCAGTTCTTTTCCTGCGCGTATAACGAACACGTCACCGTTTCGTCCCGTCACGAAAATTTTTCCGTCGACCGCAACAGGTGTCGAGCGTTGTTTGTCAACGAAAGTTCTCTTGCGATAGACGACCTCGCCCGTTTCCAAATCCAAACAGCTGAGATCCCCCTTTTCGCCTGCAAGATAGATAAACCCTTCGTAAACGACAGGCGTGGCAACGTCAGGTGTGCCACGAGAATTTTTCCATCGGTAGGCTTTTTCATTTTTCGTGATATCGCCTTTGAGTTTTCCATCCTGAACGCTCAGTGAGAAGATGGGGCCGCCTTTGGCTGTTGGGACAATGACCACGCCAGGACCGCAACTTGGCGATGAGACTAGACGGAGAAACGGATTGTACGAATCGCCTTGTTGATTGAACCCGCCACAACGCCAAAGCTCAGAACCATCGTCAAGCGAATGGGCAATCACATAGTCGGCTCCATGGGTTACTAAAAACTCCTCGCCGGCGTCTCGATAGATCGTTGGCGAAGCGTAGGAATGCTTGTTCTCTGCATAGCCATCTGTTTTGCGAACTTGTTTCCAAATTTCGTTTCCCGTTTTGGCGTCCAACGCGATCACGTGTCCGACTGACGGCTTTTTGCCATCCCTCCCTCGCATGGCACCGTGCATCAAAGCAAGATATAGATTTCCATTGTCCAAAATCGGTGTGGTAGACATCCCAAACTGAATGTCGAACTTGCCATATTCTTCCTGAAGATCTTTTTTCCAAGCAAGCTCGCCTTCGACGGTAAAGCAAGTCAAGATTCCGTTGCCCATCATGCACCACACGTGTTCGCCATCGGTACTTGGCGAAGGACTGGCTCCGTTGGCTCCGTCGCGGCTTTTGATATCCTCGCCATCGAGCCGCTTTTTCCAACGCTGGGTTCCGTCGGTGCCAACACAAAGCAGGAAGAGGTTTCGGCCTTCGACACTGGTAACGAAGACATTGTCGCCCCAGACAACGGGACTTGATCCGGCTGGCCCTGGCATTTCAACACGCCAAAGCATATTTTTCTCTTTATCGAAATCGCCCAGAACGCCGCCCTCGGCACTCACGCTTTTAAAATTGCCACCGCGCCACTGTGGCCAATCGTCTGCGTTTGCATGGCCAAGCGTTACAGCGGCCGTGACTACAAGCGACATGAAAAATGCAACGGAACGAACAACTGGGGTGGTTGCCAAAAACTCAGATGTTTTCATTTTCTACTCTTTGAATTCAACTCGATAAATCGTCAGGATATCTGAGAAGCAAGTCTAACAGAAAATGAGCGAGCGATGCGTAACCTGCACCACGCCGTTGCAGATTGCATTAGCGGACCAAACGGAAAATTGCCGCCTCAAAACGCGAATGTTGACCAGAACATTCCACTCGGCCGCTTGCGAAATTGCCTTGGCAGGGTGTAACAGACTAAAATAAGAAAACGAAATCACCTCAGGCAATACTCAGATGAAAAGCGCTTTCCCTTCCGTTCCGCAACTCTACCGCAACGTCCGACGTTGGACGGAGATTGTCTCCGTGATGAGTAAGTATGGGTTGGCGGATTGGTTAAGCCGTTTCAATATCGATTTCATTACGGACTTGCTTCACTCCAAAGGCGAAGCGTCCCAATCCCAGCTGACTCACAACGCTCGAATTCGAATGACGCTAACTGAACTCGGGCCGACGTTTATCAAGTTCGGTCAGCTGTTGAGCATTCGTCCAGATTTGATCGGAACCGAACTGGCGGAAGAGCTTTCGAAGCTGCAGTCAGACATTCCTCACGATCCGTTTGATGTCATCAAAGAGATCGTCGAACAAGAACAAGGCCAGCCAATCGAAGAGTTGTTTGAGTACTTTTCCGAGGAACCGATCGCGTCTGCTTCGATTGGCCAGGTTCACCTCGCTCGTCTGCATCCCCACATGGTTGAAGATTCGGATCCTAAAAAGCAATCGCCCCTTGGGCAATCCAAAAATGGACAATCGGCAGGCAGTGACCAAGAAACAAACGGTAGCTCCTTACGCGAGAATTTGGGCGAAAAACTGGGCCGCGCGCTCAACCGTCCTACATCCCAACAACCATCGAATTCCACATTGGACGTCGTTGTAAAAGTCCAGCATCACGGCATTGAGAGAGTGATCGATACGGACTTGGACATTCTTGCTGGTCTCGCGCAGCTGGCCTCGCGGCTGGATGATTTTAAGAATTACCAACCTGTTTCGATCGTTCGAGAGATGTCACGAACAATGCGTCGTGAGCTAGATTTCGAACGTGAAGAACGGAACCTGATGCAGTTTCGGTCGCTTTTCAAAGACGATCCATCAGTGATTATTCCCGAACCAACAAAGGACCTTTGCAGTTCTCGCATGTTGACGATGGAACGAATTCGTGGCACGAAACTGGGAGATATGCAAGAAGCTCCACCCGCTGGCGTGGACGCGGCAGAGGTTGCTCGCGACGGTGCGAACCTGTATCTAAAAATGATTTTCACGCACGGTTTCTATCACGCCGATCCGCATCCGGGAAACATTGTGATTACCGATTCAGGAACGATCGGATTGCTTGATTTTGGAATGGTCGGTCGCATTAGCGAACAGCTTCGCGAAGATATCGAAGCGATGCTTGTGGCGATTGTCAACCAAGACGTTCCCATGCTCTCCACGTTGATCAAACGAGTTGGAAACTGTCCAGTCGATTTGAATGACGCCCTGCTCTCTAACGACATTGCAGATTTTGTTGGGCAGTACTCAACTCAAATTATGTCTCATTTTGACATGAGCGGCGCATTGAATGACTTTATGAATGTCGTTCGCAACAACGAGATCACCTTGCCCAGCGAAGCTTCGTTGTTGATCAAGGTTCTGGTTGGATTAGAAGGAACAGCCAAGATTTTGAATCCACAATTTAGCTTGATGGAGATCATGAAGCCGTTTCATCGCATGTTGATTATGAAACGATTGTCGCCGACGCGGCAACTGAGAAAGATGCGACGGTTCTACATGGAAGTCGAGCAGCTAGTTGACGCATTGCCACAGCGTGTTTCCAACATTTTAGAACAAGTCCAAACAGGCCGTTTCGATGTTCACTTGGTTCACCGTAGGCTTGGGCCAACGGCCAATCGGTTGGTGGTTGGTTTGATGACGAGCGCATTGTTTCTTGGTTCGTCTTTGATGTTGAGCTACAAAGTGCCGCCGCTATTTTTCCCCGGCAAGGGTCCGCTGGGCATTCAAGATTTATCATTCCTAGGGCTAACTGGTTTCTTCGTTAGCATCCTCATGGGGTTGCGATTGATGTGGGCGATTCGAAAATCAGGCAATCTCGACACGCCTGAGTAAACGAGGCAGTCGCGAGACCGTATTGAGAGGCATTAAATTTGCGGCCCGACTTCAGACTCTTTCGAGCTGGCTTGGGAAAATCAGCGCACAAAAAAACAGCCAGTCGAAACTGGCTGATTTATTTGTTTTGTTTTCGCAATCATCGAGACTCTCGGTTGCGATTTTCGGCTTGGAGTACCGTTGGTGATTAGCGTTTTGCCAACAGGCGGTTACGCTTTGACCGTCGCTCAGCACGAAGGCGAGCACGACGCTTTGTTTCACTTGGTTTTTCGTAATATTCTCGTCGGCGCATTTCTTTCTTGATTCCGCTACGCTCGACCAACTTTCTGAATCTTCTGACTGCTTCCTGAATGGATTCCTTGTCACGTACCAACAGCTTTACCATTTTTTCTCCAAACGAACCATCAAAATTGAACCTTTCCTAAATTGAACAGGTTTAAACAAAACAAACGACTGCAACTTAGAAATTGCGCAGAATCTGCGCGAACGCTTGCTGTCGTAGTAAGACTTCAAAGTTTAACGGCTATTTACAGAAAGTGTCTATAGCCAATCTGGGTTCGAAGCTGAAATAACCGCTTAAAGCGTGGATTCTTTTGGTTGACACAGTGGTTTTTCAGTTTACCCAACCCTCACGACCAGAATCTGAGGCGTTTTCCGCGCAATCCAAGCCACCGGCTCCGATATCAAAAGTGACCAGTTCACCCGATTTCACCAAAGCTCCCAAATCAGGACCGTGGTAATGGAAGCCGACTCTGCAAACAGCGAAGAGACAATATTGAATTTTGTGGCGGCTGATGAGGCTGCAACAGAACAAGCGTCAGAGTCTTGCCAAACCGAACCTGAAACTGAAATGACCGCCTACGAGCTAGTTGCCGATATGATGCGGCGGCAGGATGAAGTCATTCTTCAGATTGATGAATTGAACAGCAGAGTCGAAACGGCGATCAAAGAGATCTCTGAAGCTCGAAAGTTGGAGCAAGAAGCCAACGAGCGAGAGCAAGCCGCCGCTGTTGGAGAGCAATCGTCAGTCAGCGATGTTTCAAAAGCTGCTTAAGCACTTCTACAATTTGCTAAGCCAGCAATTGAGGCTCAGCCAATCACCGCACAGTTCCCAAGATTTCGGCGACGCGTTGACCCGGGTTGCAAGAATTTACTGTTAGAAAAAGTGATTTCTCACAGCGAGATTCGTGACCGCTCACCTACAAAAAAAGCCAAGCATTTGAGCTTGGCTTTTTTCGTATTGGTTAGACGCAGTTTAGCTGGGGTGAATGAATTGTCGCACGACAACCGGTCGCTGCTTGAATTTTGGCTGACGAACACCTGGCTTTTCCTGAACAGATTGCTCTGGAGCCTTTTGAGGGGTGGCCGGTGCGACGGGTTCGGGAGTTGTCTGCTGGCTTGGTTTCGCCGTTGGCACGGTTGAACCATGTCTTTCGAAGTGCAGATACAACACCGAAGACTGCCGCTGTGTTAGCAAGCCGCATTCGACGACTAACTTGCGCATCGTTGGACAAGTCATCTGCTGGTAGTGCAGAAGCTGATCGGCGTCCGCTCGATCCATCAAATCCTGTTCCATCGCAATGTTGACGAAGGACTTTTCCGGATTGGCCTCTGCGATGTCAAGGACTTTCGCAACTTGCTTGATTGTCAAAATATTCTTACGCAGTGCGAGTGTCGCAAGCGACATTGACGCTTCCTGCTGGATTTTGACGAGGCCACAGAATTGCTCCGGGCTAATGATACGTTGTTCTACTAAGTAGATTCCGAACTTAAGACTCATGTCTTGCCTGCCTAAACTGGAAGATTCTGCGGCCCATATCTGAGGCCCAAATGACGCAATTCGTTTGCTGTTTACTTGATTCGTCAAAGTTCGTTCGCCGCCTGCACTGAAAACTCCGCTGTCGGTTCACTCGTAATTTTTCGCACAACCCTTAGCAACCCAATCGCCTAACCGTTGAGGATCTACAACATCACGTCTCGAAATATCACAATCCGTTCTATTTCTGAAACGTGACCAATCAGAATTTTCATTTCAGCTGGACTTACCGTTGCCGGTCTACACGGTCGTAGCGATTTTCCTGGCCTTGGAATTGACCGCGGCCTAATGGTAAGTCAATTGCTTTATTAATTTTCAGAACGAAGCGTTCTCGTGCCACTTCATGACCTAATGTTCTTCAAGGTTTCAATCCACAATGCCAAGAGAATTGCTACGAGGAATTTAATGTCACGCTCACAAAGAAAAAAGAACTACGTCGACTCTCACGTTCAGGGAGCCTTGCTACGCCGAATCTGTGCACACTGGTTGGTCTTCTTTTTCGTCGCCGCATTCGCAATCATTTTGCTTCAAACGTTACTCGGTGACCCATCCAAAACACTAGTCGAACGACTTCGGATGGAGACTGGCGAATTTGCGTTTATCGCGATCGTCATGGTCTCATTGTTTCCTGCTTTCATGCTCGACACAATCCGATTCAGCAATCGTTTCGTTGGCCCTATCGGCCGCGTCCGACGTCACCTGCGTCAACTAAAAGATGGCGACACAACAAGCCGCTGCTCTTTCCGCGACGATGACTTTTGGGCCCAGCTCGCTGAAGAGTTTAACGAAGTCGCTGAAATGGTTGGGACTCAAAAAGAGCGTATCGCTGAGCTTGAGTCACAGGTAAACGAAGCATCAAAGACCAACGCTTAGTCGACGCCGTTTTCAGTACATTGATCGGAAATTTACAATGAAACTTTTAAAAACGAAAACGAAGCGTTCAGGACGCCGCGCAAGAAAAGGCGCAGCCGTTGTGGAGTTCGCCGTCTGCTTGCCAGTCATTTTCTTGATCGCGTTTGGCTCAATTGAAGCAGCAAGCATGCTGTTTCTTCGCCAAGCCCTGATCCAGTCTTCTTACGAAGGTGCCAAGGTTGCTGTCCGGAACACCGGCACCAACGCATTGGCAACACAGGCAGCTCAGGCCGTCGCAAGTGGAAGAAACTTAAATGGCATGACCGTCACGTTTGACCCAGCTGATGTGAGCGCTGCCGCTGGTGGCGACATTATCCGAGTCACCGTTGTCGCACCAGGTGACTCCAACAGCTTCATTCCGTTTGGACCATTCCAAAATCGAGTCGTGTCGGCACAAGCCGTCATGGTGAAAGAATAGCCCCTCTCCTCCTCGTCGCATTTTAAAGAGACCGAGACCTATGCTTCAAATTCAACAATTTCGCAGAGAACAATTGCTTGCTCGTCGTTCAGGCAATGCCCGAACAGGAGCGATGCTTCCGTTGATTGCGGTTGTCATTATCATTCTCTTTTGTGCTGCAGTTCTGGCGATTGATGTTGCCCGAATTCACGTCACACGAAGCGAACTTCGAACTGCAACGGATGCCGCAGCCAGAGCTGGCTGTGAAGCACTCGGCCGCCAACAATCGACAGCAGCCGCGGTATCCGCAGCGTTGGCGATTGCTCGTGAGAATCGAGTCGCTGGCGAACCTTTGGACTTAGACGAAAACAACATTGTTTTTGGCAGTGCGGTTCTGCAGGGCGATGGTAGTTTTGCATTCCAAACTGCGACTGGCAACGACATCAACTCAATTCGAGTCGTCGGAGAGAGAACTGCGGGATCTCCCAATGGTCCGGTCAACACAATGTTCGGCCGAATGTTTGGTGTAAATACTTTTGAGCCAGTCCAATCAGCGACAGCCACCCGACTTGATCGAGACATCGCATTGGTGCTAGACAAGTCCGGCTCCATGAGCAGTTTTGGTCGCTTTGACGCTCTTCTAAACGGTGTGAATGTGTTCTTGAATGAGCTTCAAACCACAACACAACAAGAGAACGTATCGCTCACTGCGTACGATACTTTTCCGAACAAACTCGTCGACATGACGACGGATTTGAATGCGATTCAACAAGCGATCAACGCCGAGACTCCCAACGGATTTACTGGAATTGGCCGAGCCCTGAACATGGGTTTGGATTCAATTCAGAATGATCCGAACGCTCGACAGTTTTCACTGAAGTCAATTGTATTGATGACTGACGGAAGGCAAAACCGAGGCGTTGATCCTTTGACAGTTGCAGCAATCTGTAGGGACGCTGGTGTTCAGGTTCATACGATTACATTCAGCGAAGGAGCACAGCAAGACTTGATGCGAGGTGTCGCACAAGTCACAGGTGGTACTCACATCCACGCTGATAACGACCAACAACTCATTGAGGCGTTCCAAACGATCGCTAGACAAATTCAAATTGTGTTTATCGAATAAGCAAACACAGCGAAATACGGCCGATTCATAAACGACATTGAACCAACCTGACAAATAAAACATGAAAACTTCGAAATCAAAACGTCAAGAACGCCGTGGAGCACTGACCGTTGAAGTTGCACTTTGCTTGCCAATCCTTTTGATGACCCTGTTTGGGTGTTTCGAATTGGCTCACGCAAACATGCTGTTGCACGCGACAGAAAGTGCTGCCTATGAAGGTGCTCGAATTGGAATTATTCCTGGTGCGACAGAGCAGAAAATTCAAGACGCTGCGTCTGGCGTTTTACGTACCGTAGGAATCAACAATTTCACAATTACGGTAACGCCTTCGGTTATCACAACAGAAACCGAGGCAGTCAGCGTGAACATTGAAGTTCCGTTTCGCGGAAACACATCGCTTCCCACGTTCTTTATTACCAACCCAGTGTTCCGTGGCAATTGCGAATTGAGTAGAGAGATCCTCTAAAAGTTTCGGACCTTGATCCGGGAACGCTGATCAGGAAGAACCTTCAAAGCAAAACTAGTTGAACAATTCGAGTGCCAACGCTACTGAGTAGCGTTGGCATTTTTTATTCCTTGCTGAGTTTGCTTGGAAAGTTTCGCAAGGTGAGATTTTGGAACTCCCGACTCAACCAAATCAGATTTTCCAATCACAACAATTCCGGAATCGGTGATTGTAAATCCGCGTGCTCGATCAAGCTCATGGTCAACGCCGACGACCGCACGTTCGGGGATCTTGACGTCTTTGTCGACGATGGCACGATTTACGATCGCATGTCGACCGACCTCAACACCATCAAACAAGATTGAGTCCGATACACTTGCGTAGCTGTTGATTCGCACTTGGGGCCCGATAACACAACGTTCGACCCGCCCACCAGATACAATGGATCCGGGGCACACAATGCTGTCCGTCGCCATCCCGACTCGCTCGACGCCGTTGTGGCTGCCGAAGACAAATTTTGGAGGTGGAAATCCGCCCTGATGGGTCCGGATTGGCCAGTGCTGGTCGTACATATTGAGCATTGGATCTACGCCGATCAAATCCATGTTCGCATCGTAGTAGGCGTCCAACGTCCCAACGTCTCGCCAATAGGCTTGTGATTTACGATTTTCATCCCGAAACGGGAATGCGTAGACACGAGAATTGTCGATGATCGACGGAATGATATTTTTTCCGAAATCGTGCGAGCTGTTGGGAGTGTTAGCGTCTTTCAACAACTGCTCAAACAAGAACCTTGCTGTGAAAACATAAACTCCCATGCTCGCCATGCACTGCTCACTGTCGCCAGGAATGGTTTTGGGGTTGGCCGGTTTTTCATCGAATCCGATCAAACGATTTTGATCGTTGACTTCCATAACGCCAAACGATTTGGCTTCTTCTGGGCTAACTGAAAGTGCAGCAATCGTGAGATCGGCATTCATTTTTTGATGATGTTCAATCATCGCCCGATAGTTCATTTTGTAGATGTGATCGCCCGCGAGAATCAACACATACTGAGGGCGGTCTTTTTCCAACGCGTAAATGTTTTGATAGACAGCGTCGGCAGTCCCCTGATACCACTGCTCGTCAATCCGCTGTTGAGGCGGCAGAACGTCGATATACTCTCCCAGCTCGGTGCAAAAATACTGTCGCCAGCCGGTGTTGATGTGCCGATCGAGACTCATCGCTTTATATTGAGTCAACAAAAGCAGTTTCCGAAGCCCACTGTTGAGGCAATTGGAAAGTGCAAAATCTACGATCCGATAGCCGCCACCAAAAGGCACCGCGGGTTTCGCGCGGTCCCGAGTTAGCGGTTCTAAACGCGAGCCTTTTCCTCCAGCGAGAATCACTGCCATCACATTTTTCACTGGATTGTCGCTCCGAACGATGAAGAAAAGCTGCTTTGATTTTAGACCTGATCTTACACTTTTAACATGATTGCCCAAACACTAAGTTCACTTCACAAGCATCAAATAGGCTAAGTTTAAAAGTTCCTGTTCCTAATCGCGCCAATGGTTTTGGACTCGCAATACTACCCAAAGGTCCCAAATGTACGCAGAAGGCCACTTAATCGTTCAAGTTGAATCCAACTTTCAACCAGTATCTTTCGTAATTCCTGCACACAACGAAGCCAAGTTCATCGGGCGAACGATCAAGAAATTGAAAGCCGCGATCGCGGAAGTGAATTGTGAATCTGAAATCATTGTGGTCAATGACGACTCCACTGACGACACCGCCAGCGTTGCTAGATCTGCGGGAGCCCAAGTTATCGATGTGGCACTTCGCAATATCGGTGCCGTGCGGAACGCGGGAGCGAAAACAGCGCAGCATCCTTGGTTGTTTTTTATCGACGCGGACACGTTCGTTCCTGCTGAAACGCTTCGCCAATCTCTAGAAGCATTAGCCCGTGGCGATGTTGGAGGTGGATCACGCGTGGATTTGTCTGACGAGCAACCGATCTTTTTTGTAAAACGTTTGATGTACTACGCCGTTGTTTTATTTTGGCAGATCATTGGACGCTGGGCCGCCGGCTGTTTCATGTTTTGCCGCAAAGAGAAATTTGAATCGTTCGGCGGATTCGACGAACAATATCTCTCGGCCGAAGAAATGTTCTTCAGCAAACAATTGAAACGACTTGGCAAATTTAAACTGGTTCAACATCCAGTGATCACTTCAGCCAGAAAACTCCAGCGGTATTCGGTTTGGGAGCTGGTGAAATTTGTAATCTCAACACTCTTGGGCATGGTTGGTAATTTCAAATCGAAGAGGGGGTTGGAAATTCTCTATGAAGACAATCGCTAAAATGTGGCTGACCCCAACAATCAGAATCGCTGTCAACCGTCTCGAAAACCGAATAAATTGTGATTTTTCTTTGTCCAAACCTTAGTTGCTTAAGTAGCCTGCCGAGAAGGTTTTATGATTAGGCAGTTAGAACTAGATTACCTCAATATTGGGGTAAAATGCTCAAAACTTACGCAATAGCAACTTTAAGACGAATAGACATTTTGGGGACATCGATTATTCTAGAGGTTCCCCAAGTTTGTATTCTTTGATTGTCACCAGTTGGGCACCATGACTAGATTCTTTTTGAGAGTCCAAGTTTTCAGTATTGTTTTCCTAACGCTCTGCGTTGCGAACTTCACATTTGGAGACGAGATCGTTATTGACGGAGTTACCGAATGCAAAATCGGTGACTTTCAATGTTCAAGGTTCAACAATCAAAACGCACAGACGTTGGCTTTAGGCAATCACGGTAAAACCTTGACTGCTGGTGAAGTCTGGAAGTTTTTTGACGAGCAAGGTTTTGACTCCCTGAGCAGCCTTCGTTTGAATTTGGATGTTCAACCCATTTCTGACAACGAAGACTTCAGCCTGAATTCTGTTCAACTGAAGATTCAAGATCCAGCGGAATCAGGCCATCTTCTTACCAACGTAAGCCTCCAGGGCGATTCGCTTACACTCCACGGTTACGAGACTTTTTCATTCAAGCCAGAAGCCCAACTTGAAATCGAACTTGGATACGATTTCATGACTCGGTTTTCAGCCGACAGCCAGGAGCAAATCGAATTCGTCTACTCGACAAGCGATGAAACTGACTCCACCAAAGCAGTCTTCGGACTGGCTGGTTCAAACGGTTTTTTCTCTCAGCGTGGCCACTCAATTTGGTTGGTTCTCTTCGTCGGTTTCTGGATCGCAGTATTCTTCGTTCTGCATCGGTTTACCAAACCGCAAGCCATCGAAGCCTCAGCAGAACGGCAAGAGCAAACCCTAGGCTCGGTTCCCGGCAATCAACGGGCTCTTTCTGCTTAGCTTGCAGGTGTCACTAGATTCGCTTAGTTTTTTGGCGACCATTGGTTGCGTTGGCGACTTGCTTCGTAAAGCATCACTGACGCGGTTACGGAGACGTTCAGGCTGTCTGCACTTCCGAGCATGGGAAGCTTTACGGCTTTGAACTCTGGCCCGCTCCACGCATCGGAAAGCCCCCTCGCTTCGTTCCCCAGAACCACTGCTGTATTTCCACGCAGATCGGTTTGGTAAAAATCGCTTGAGTCCTGCAACATCGCGGTGAACACATTGAATTGATTCTCTTTCAACCAATGCTGGATCTTTTCACTCGAACCGACGGCGACCTGCATCCCAAACACAGCAGCGGTGCTTGAGCGAATTGAATTCGGGTGATAAAAATCCGTCAGCGGGTCGGCCAACAAAATGGCGGACACTCCACAGGCATCTGCCGTACGAACGATCGCCCCGACGTTACCAGGTTTTTCAATGGCTTGGGCAACGACGACCAACGCGTTTTGCTCGATGTTGAGCGAGCTCAATTCGGTTTTTGGTCGAGCAGCCACCCCAATCAGTCCATCGTTCCTGTCGCCGTATGAGATTTTGCCAAACACGTCTGGCGAAAGCTCAAATACAGCAACCGAGAACGAAGCACATCTCTCCAACACAGATTGAATAACGCTGGCCGAGGCGTTTTCTGGAACGAATATTTCTTCGAATTCGATTCCCGCATCAATCGCTCGGTTGACCTCTCGCTCACCGAATACAATCATCCGGTTTTGCAATTGCCGACCACGCGATGTGTGTAGCTTTGTCGCTTTTTTAACGCGAGGATTTTGAAGGCTCGAAATTTTCTCGATCAATGTAGTCACTCTTCCTGGTTCATTCGGGCTATCGTTACGCTAGAACTCTCAATCAAAGATCGAACCAGCGAACGCAACTTCCGCTTGGGAGGCTCTTGCCGCTTTCTGACTGAATCGAAAGCTCAAAACTCTCCGTCGTTGATTTTGATTTTATACTCTTGTTGAAACAGCTGTTAGCGATTCGATCCAACATTGGATGGTCAACGCCGGGCGTGTGGCAACTGAGCAGCAACAGGTTTGGCTGGCTTGCAGTCAGGGCAGCCAGAAGATCGAGCATCGGTCTCAGGTCAGACTGAATTTTCCACAGCTCTTTTTTGGGACCACGACCAAACGATGGTGGATCCGCCACGACGATATCGTAGCCATTTCCGCGTTTGAGTTCACGTTGCATGAACGTCATGACGTCTTCTACGATCCATCGAATAGGAGCCTCTGCCAGCCCAGAAAGCTTCGCGTTTTCGCGAGCCCAACTAACGACGCTTTTCGCGGCATCAACGTGGACGACCTCAACACCTTTTCGAGCCAGCGCCATCGTCGTCCCGCCCGTGTAGGCGAACAGGTTGAGCGCCTTCATTCCCTGCATTCGATCAGGCAAGTTCGCGATCCAATTCCAGTTGCTCGCCTGTTCTGGGAAAACACCGACTTGGCCAGTTGGCGTTTGTCGAAGTGAAAAAGTCGAGCCGCAAATGTTTGTTCGCCATGGATCAGGGGCCTCCCCCAACCATTTGCCTTTTTCATGCTTGCTTTTGCCCTGATAAGCCTGAAAATCTAAATGAAATTGCAAGTCCGACTGATTCCATTTTTCTTTTACCTCGGTGTTATCAGACTGGAGCCCCGCCGCGGATGGCGTTTGACGGCGAACGACTGCCCCGCCGAAAGACTCAAGTTTTTCGTTGTCACCAAAGTCGAGAAGTTGATAATCGGAAGACATTTAAATCGGCAATTAGTTCGGGAAATTCGAAGTGGCGATTGTAGTTCGGCGTTTGCCTTTCTCAAAACGTGTTATTGACGTTTGAAACTCGTCTCAACCTCAAATCCAATTTCGCGTTACAATTCAGACATGGTTTGGCACAACCTATTGACCGGCCAAAGACAACTTTTCTTTCTCGGGCACGAATTCGAGCACGGAATAAAATGAGCCTCGTTCGATCATTCATCGCGATAATAACATTGGCCGCCATGGCGTTGGTGGCTGGCGAAGCGTTCACGTTTGCACAGACTTCGACGGACACGGCCAACGAGCAGCAAAATGTGGCTGACGAGAGACGACAAATCAAGGAAGCACCTGCCCAATTGCTGCTGAACTTAAAAAGCAATCGTTTCTCAGTGCGACAACGGGCAATGTTCGACATCATCGCAAGCCCCGGATCGACGATCGACCTGATCGAAAACGAAATTGGTTTGGGGGACGCTGACTTTCGAGCCAGAGCATTGAAGATCTTGCAGCATTTGGCCATCAACGACGACTCCCAGTCACAGGCAGCCCATGCCGCAATTCGACGAATAAGCTTCGGTGCGGATCCGTTGCTTGCTCGAAAAGCTCGACTTTGTTCTTTCAACATTCTGATGGTCCGCCAACACGCTGCCGCCAAACGACTGGAACGTTTGAATGCGAAAATCGTCTACACCAAAGCAGTTGATGGTGCGGATTTCCCGATGGCCGACCGATTGACGATCGATGACACTTGGCGAGGCAGCGCGGATGATTTGAAAGATGTTGCGGAATTGTTTGGGCTTTCGTCTGCGACACTCAATCACGAGCAAATCGACGATTCGTTTGCGGCGTTGCTGCTGAAGGCGTACACACTCAGCCACGTTAAATTTAAAAAGTGCCCGATCTCGCGCGAAACGATTGCGCGGCTTTCCCAAAGCCCGCTTTCCAAATTGGAAATTCTTTATTGCGACATTGGCCCCGAGTGTTTTGACAGCCTACGGGAATTTCGCCAACTCAATTCCCTTTCCCTAATTGGTACACGTATCAATCCAGATCTCAGTGAATTACTCGAGCAACGACTCAATGCAAAAATCGAACTTCGCAACGGTGCATTTTTAGGGATTCGATATAGCCCAGTGAATGTTAAGTGCCAGATCACTTGGCTCGTTGAAGGTTCTGGGGCTGAGAAAGCAGGATTTCAAGTCGGCGATGAGATCATCGAATTTGATTCGGTTCCAATTTTAGAGCATGCCGATTTGACGAATCTCCTACGAAAGCAAAAAGCAGGCAGAGTTGCCCAAGCCAAAGTGCTACGTGGCGAAGAAGTCGTTACGATTTCAGTTGCGATGGGCGAATGGGACTGAAGAGCCCTCTTCACGCTCTGCCCTATTTCATGCGTCCGCATCGTTGAACTAGTACCAAATCCACAGCCGCGGCAACGATTGCTGCAAACGAAAGATTGCTTCGTGGGATACACTTGTTTTCCGCAAAACAACGCATCGCAAGTGCTTTAGACGATAAAGTTCCAACAGCCCTCGATCGGTAACCCGAGTTCCCTGAAGATCCAACACGCTACAGTTTTTAAGATCAGGATGGTCGGCCAACTCATAGTCGCCGAACATTTTATCTCGCGACCGGATGATCGTTCGGCCTTTGAGTCGACTGTCATAGGCCTGCCACTTCATCAACCGAGCCACCATCAAAATAAAATTCCAAAATGGTTTTTGAAACCATGCGAGTCGAGCCCGTGGGTCATTTTGAAACTGGTAGCCTTTAAAAACCAAACCACAGTAGAGAGCCGTTGCTAGTCCAACACCGGTCAGAATCACGACGCCTCCGAACACTCCCAACCCCAGCCCGGTCAGACAGATGATCCCAGCACCAACGAGCAGCAAACCCAAAAAACCAAGCATGATATGGGACGCGTATTCGAGAACCTTGATCGAAACGCCTTCGTTCATTGTCTCGCAGAACCACCGCTGGAAACCGACGTTCTCAATTTCGATATCCTGAATCGACTGGTTCATTTTTTCGAATTTCGGCTCAACGTGTTTGCACACCGAGCATCGACCGTCGACGGATTCATTCCCACATTTTTTGCAGCGTTCTGTTTTCGCCCTCGCAACAGTCGAGGAGTCGCCGAAGTCCATTCCCATCACGTCAGATTTTGGGCGAATGGTCGGTGCGGCCAACGAAAGTTCATCCGTCGGATCAGCCCGCCGCTTGGAACCGCTCGTTTTTAGTTTTTGTGCCTTGGCTGTCGCAGGTTTGGACCGACCGGGTCTTTGTTTCGATTGAGCCTCGCCTGGATTTCGCGCCCTTCGCTGTCCAGCGGATCCATCCGTGCGTGGTTTCCGAGTTTTCTGCCCCCGAGCTTCACCTTTTTCGCGCGTCCGTTTTGCTCGCGGTGCTTCTGCCGGGGCGGCTGGTTTGCTTTCGCGTTTCTTCGTCGTCCCGATGTCGAAGGGAACCTCAACGTCTTGCCCGCATTTCTTGCATTTGACATTTGTGCCGGCAAGATCGCTAGAAACAATCTGTTTTTCGGCGCAGGTCAAATAAGTACCAGTGGAGGCGTCGAAGTTCGAGAAGTTTCCACATTGGATTTCAATCAGCATTGATGATTCAGTATGGGGTGAAAGTCATATTGAGGTTTTTAAATTTGGCCAACGAGATCTTGGTCAGCCGCCTTTGGTCGACGAGCAATTTTGGCTCAGCCAACGAGTTGTGTCAGTAAATCGACCAGCTTGCGGCGAGTCAGTTTTATCTTACATTGCAAATCGTTAATCTCGAAATGGTTATTGTGAATCCGCAAGCGGGATTGGGCAGATATCGTACGTAGAGTGCAACAAATTTTCCCAAAGAAAAAGGCACGCCGATGGGCATGCCTTTGGTCTTTATCACTTTTTCGAAACGTTCAATTAGAACATCCCTTTGGGGCTACTTCTTTGAATTCTCAACGATCGTCGCCGGCACGATTTGCGCTGAAAAAGGTATCTTTGTCTGCGACTGCCCCGATGGATCGTTGGTAAAGATCGTGATTTGATCCTCCACCTGACCGGGCTGAGAAGTATCAAGTGTGTACTCCAAAATATGAAGTTTCTTTTCGCCGATTGGCGGAGCGAACTGGATCCGCGAATCGGTGCTCGAAACGCCCCGAATTGCAAATGGACTTGAGGATCGGACGATCAACTTCTTTTTGACCCTCTGCCCGCGGTTAAGCAAACCAAGCTGGATCGGTGCGACTTCGATCGACGGGTTAACTTTGATCAAAACCGGCATGCCATTGGTTTTTGGATCGTTGGTCACGATCGTCAAGTACTCGTTACCGCTGGCGACAGATTGCTCGGCATTTGGTTTGACAACCAAATCGTACGTTACTCGGCCGGTTGCAGGGTTCCGCTCAATTTCTTTGGCCGATGCAGTGAAGCTGGGACTCGTAGATTTTACTTCGAGAATTTTCCAGTTCGCATTGCCCGCGTACATGATACGTGCAGTCCGCTCTTGGTTTTCGGCAACAGATTTCTCGTCAAATTTGATTTCGCCTGGGTTTAAAACGACATCGCGTCGAATTTTTCCTTTGACGGCAAACTGTAGCTCGGCAAATTCAGTGTATTTTCCAGTTTTCTGAAGCGACACAGTTAGCGTCGCACCACGAGCACCGTAAAAATTCAGCGTATCAAAAAGCGCTTCTAGTTTGGCCGTCTCACCAGGCTTGACTTGCTGCGTCAAAATTTTTGGCTTCGTACACCCACAACTTGCTCGGACGTGACTGAGCAGTAAATCATCGCCAGTGTTGTTTTCAAATTCGAAAACATGAACTTGTTTCGAAGCACGGGCGACTGTTCCAAAATCGAATTCACGTTTGTCCGTCAGTTTCTGATACCAAGCCGGTTTGGAATTTGCAATCGAGTTGGCAGCGGGAACGGAATTGTATGGCTGGACGGTGTTGTAAGGTTGAACACCGTTGTAATTTGGCACCGAGTTATACGGCTGGACTGTGTTGTTGGCAGGAACTGTGTTGAAGCCAGCAGTTGGCTGAGCCGGCACAACAGCACGAGGCGGGGCGTAAGTTTGCTGCGGAGTGTATGTCTGCTGTGGTGGGTAGTAGGTTTGCCCAAAACCAAACTGTGCTGGCAACAAAATTGTGCCAGCGAGACAAAGTAATAACCGTTTTTGATTCATCGCGTGCTCCGATTGGATTTGTCCAGATTTAGACAACAAAATGCGACATCCGTTCTCGCCAAGTATCCAGCTCATCCAGTGGCTGTTGAGTGGAAGGATACGGGTAAGATGCCGAGAAGGTGCCAAAGTTAACGGCTTTTGTCCAGAATTCCTGAACATCGCTGCCGATTCAAAGGGGTAGTCAAACCTTGATGAAAAACAGGGCGTCGCTCCCCATTGTCTCACCCTGACAATTTCTGCCAAGTGGAATCCACAAAAAGCTAATGGATTGGGTGCTAACTTTCCCCATCATTGGGGAAGGCCGGCAAGATAGAGGAAGGTTGGAAAAGAATAGAAACAGAAAAATTACCCGACTAGGACTCGAACCTAGAATGTCTGGACCAAAACCAGATGTGTTGCCATTACACCATCGGGCAGTTTCTCTTAAGCAGATTTTTACCAAATTTGACTGAGTTGAAAAATAGGGGTTCGACAAATTTGCCCCGAAAACTTCGAATTGATGGACTTGGGGCCATAGATCGTCAATTTAGTTTCGTAGTTTGCTTGATCACAGCGAACGCAAGTTGTTCCAACTCCATCGCCAAGTCGACTCCAACCACGCTAACGGTCTTTGGAAGGTTGAGCGTCACGGGGGCAAAGTTCAGTATTCCCGTGATACCAGCTTCGACAAGAGATTCGACCGCTTGGTTCGCGGCAACTGCTGGAACTGCCAAAATAGCGAGCTTTATATCTTTTTTTGCCGCGACAGACGGCATTCTGTCCAAATGCATCACCGTCAGTCCCTCATAAGTGTTACCCACAATGTTGGGATCAACATCAAAAGCGACCTCGACTCGAAAACCCTGTTTGTCAAATCCGTGATACCCCAACAACGCTTGCCCCAAGTTTCCGCAACCGATTAGTGCAACTGGCCAAGTTCGGTCAGTACCGAGAATTCGCCGAATCTCCATGACCAATTCTGCACAACGGTAGCCAATCCCTGGATATCCAAATTGACCAAAATAAGCAAAGTCCTTTCGAACTTGCGCGTCAGTCACCCCCAAACGGCGACCAAGTTTTGACGAACTGATCGTTTCTTTGCCAACCCGCATCAGTTGCTGCAACTCGCGCAAGTACAGGCTCATTCGGCTGACGACCGCCTTGGGTACGTTGGATTCAGGTTCTGGTTTGTTCGCAGTCAAATGTCTCTAAGTTGTTCAAGAAAATTCGGAATCAAAAATAAGCGGTGGAATTGGGAGCCCCGCAAAAACTAATTTTAGTCGCGTGCCGTCTCCAAATCTAAAATTCAAACTGAGTTTGTGGCTTTCCAAGGCTAAATGCCTTTTGAGGCGCCTGCAATAGCTTTCGGTGTTGGGCTTTCAAATCCAACTCGCCTATCTGAACAGGAAAAATGGTCCCGCGTATCCTAATTGGGACTAAACCAACCCTCTCTTCAGTCCACCTGGTCGTCTTCACTATCATCGCCCACAACAATTCACCTTTGAGAATTGACTATGCAACTAGGGTGATCAAAACAAAGAGGCGCGTTCCTTTGATCGGTCTATACCTGCGAGTCGAATTCTTTTGCCAAAATTAAGCCAGACAAATTCCGCAACAGTTAGAGCTTAAACGCCCAATGGTTATGACATGATATGGCTCGCCTGTCGTGATAACCCTCACGATCGGAATATGGCATCCAAATTTTCCCAATTTCGCCATTCTGCAATATTACCCACTTATCCAATTCAACGCAGACAGCCGATTGTTACTTTCGTCAGGAGGACCCTTTCGATTGACAGTCGGGAAAGCGTCTTATGCCAAAAAGGCTTTGATCACACAGTGGTTAAAGCAAAAGGCATTCGAAAGGTTGGCAGGGCGAGTGTTTCGCCAGACCAGATGCCACCTCCAAGGTTAGAAACGTCAGTTTTTTGGAGAAGTTACGATGAAATTGGTTAGAAGTCTGCTGACCTCTGCAGCATTTGCAGCAGCCATGGTATCAGCCAGCTTCAGCTTCGGCCAATGTTGTGGTGGCGCAAGCTACAACACTATTGCCGCAGCTGCCCCAGCATCCGCCGGTGGATGCAGCTACACAGTCATGAAGACAGTGCAGCGCACAGTTAACGAACAACAGCAGGTCACTAAGTACCGAACTGTTAACGAAACAGTCTACGACACACAGCAAGTCCCAACGACTCGCAACGTGTGCGAAACAGCTTACCGAACAGAGAACTACACAGTTCAGCGTCCTGTTCGCGAAACTGTCATGAAGACTGAGTCTTACACAGTTCAGCGACCTGTTCGTGAGACAGTTATGAAGACTGTTAATCAGCAAGTTCGTCGTCCAGTTACTGAAACACGTCAGCGAACTGTAAACTACACAGTTCAGCGTCCTGTTACAGAGACTCGTCAGCGTCAAGTCACGACTTACACACGTCGTGCAGTTCAGGAAAACAAGCAGCGAACTGTTACTACTAACGTTCGTCGTGCGATTACTGAAACAACAATGAAGACAGTCACAAAGATGAATCGTCGTGCAGTCACAGAGACTCGTATGCGAAACGTCACAAGCACTGTCCGCGTTCCTTACACAGTAATGAAAACTGTGACAACTCGCGGTGGTCACTTTGAGACTCGTACTCAAGTTATCCCTGGCCGATCTTACTCGAAAGTCAACCGAACACGTGGTTCATGGACGACTAATCCTGTAACTGGTTGCCGTTCATACTGCCCAGGTTCATGCAACACAACTTGCTGCAAGACTCCTGATCGCACTGTATGCAAAAAAGTTTGGGTTCCAGAATGCAACACAAAGCAAGTTCCTGTAACTAAGTACCGCTGCGAAAAAGTTTGCAAGCAAGTACCTTACACAGTAACTCGAATGGTTTGTGAGCCTTCAACACACCAAGTTCCTGTAACTACAACTCGCTACGTATGTGAGCCACAAACACGCGTTGTCAACTACTGCACAACACGAATGGTTTGCGAGCCACACACAAAGACAGTTAGCTACAACGTAACACGTATGGTTTGCGAGCCTAAGACTCGCGTTGAGAACTACAACGTTACACGTATGGTTTGCGAAACTGTTTCTAAGCAAGTTCCTGTTTGCACCACACGAATGGTCAGCGAAGTTAAGACTCGCCAAGTTCCTGTTTGCACAACACGAATGGTTTCAGAAACACGCACTCGACAGGTTCCTTACCAGGTTACTCGTCAGGTTACTGAAATGAAGACAGTTCGCGTTCCACGCACTGTTTCAAAGCAAGTTCCTTACACAGTAACAGTTTGCGTTCCACGAGTTATCTCTGAGCAAGTTCCTGTAACTGTCAACGCAGCTCCTTCAATGAGCTACGATGCATGCGGCGGAGCAATTGCTAACGGTGGAATGATCGGTGGCGGTTTCGCTGACGGTGGTTTTGCTGACGGTGGTTTCGGCGGAAACGCTGGCTACGCAATGGCTGGAGCCGGCAACGGTTGTGGCAACGGCGGATTGTTCAAAGGACGTATCCGAAGCCGACTACGTGGAATGATTTCACGAGTTCGCGGATTGTTCGCTGGTTGCGGATCTTCAGCCGGTAACGGTTGCGGATGTGCAGCACCTGTAGCTTCAAGCTGCGGATGCAACTAAGTCGAAAGACTAACGATCAATAAACCCAGACCAACGAGTCTGAGTTGAAGATCTAAAAATATTGGCGGCTCAACCACCATCAGGTTGAGCCGCCTTTTTTTGTGCGCTCGTCGCGCGACAACGTTGAGTTCTCCGCATTGGCCTTCGCAGAACTCGCCTGATCTGAAGCATTGTGGACGAAGCACTAAAGTGGATCACCGTGCGCCCTCAAGTATGGCCAGACCTCCTGAGCTCAGAGCTACGCCACTGGCAACCCAAGAAACCCAAGGAACTCAAGCAAAGCGCAATCCAAGCTGAATTTTTACGGCCCAGCCCCAACTACGACTCTTCAACTACGACTCTTCAACTACGACTCTTCAACTAACAGCCAAGCCAGCTTTACCATGCAGATTCCTCTTCCGCTGATGTTGGTCCGAGTTTGCCCTTTGCTTTGTCCAAAAGTTCTTTCGCCCGGTACAGCTTGCCATGCTTCATCACCTGGTCGACCTTGCGAGTGTTACGAATTTTTTCGATCGGATTGCCTTTGACCATCACAAGGTCGGCGACTTTCCCGACTTCGATTGATCCGTGATCCTTGTCGATCTTCATCGCTTTTGCACCGTTGATCGTAGCGATTTTCAAAACCTCAGCGTTGGGAATCCCCGCACGAGACATGGCGTCCATTTCACGATGCACACCAAAACCGGGCAAGTGATTTCCGTTGCTCACATGGTCGGTGCCAAGCGTAATTTTGCCACCCGCGTTATGGAAATCAGCGATCGTTTTCAGCTTCGCGTCGTAGATACGCTGATAAATTTCCATTCCCTTCATGGGTTTTCGTTTTGCCACGATCGCACGAACGTGATCGGTGAAAAATTGTTGTTCGTCAATCCAATAGGCGTACTCTTCTCGGGCACCAGGCTCGATTCCAAGATAACCGTACGCCGTCAATGTCGCGTCAAAATACGTCCCGCTGTCGATGAAGTGCTTTACGATTTTTTTCCACTCTGGCGTGCCAGATTTAATTGATTGAAGCGAAGCATAAGCCGATTTCGAATCGGGCATCGCATCTCCACCAAGAAAATGTTCGATCCGATCAATCCCCAACGATATCGCGTCACGTGGATTTACGCTGTTGCGATACCCCGAATCGAGATGGCCCGTCACGGTTAAACCATGTTTGTGAGCCTGCTCAATCAGGACTTCCAAAGAGGTAGGATCGATTGATTTCGCCTTGAATCCACCGACGCCTTTTTCAGCCCAAAAATCAACTTCTTCGCGAATGATACTTTTCGAAAGCCCTGCCCGTGGCCAACCAGGTCTGGCTCGACCGAAATATGGACCACTGTTGAGAA
This sequence comes from Mariniblastus sp., assembly GCA_045105295.1. GTDB lineage: Bacteria > Planctomycetota > Planctomycetia > Pirellulales > Pirellulaceae > Mariniblastus. The sequence continues at coordinate 5,675 of JBGCDK010000036.1, read as the reverse complement.
GTTTTGGACCGATCTGTTCCCCCTTCTCGATTCGCTGACGCATTCGATACATTTCTTCTGGATCAAATTCGCCACACGAGAACGTCACCGTCGCGCCATTGGCCAGATAAATCAACGGCATCACAGTAAATTCTTCGCGGCGTTTTTTGAACAACCGAACGTTGTAGTGCGCGTGGCAATCGATCAGCCCCGGAAGAATGTAAGTTTCGTCATCCAGTTTTACGGTTTCGCCAAAATCAGTTATACCGTCGGCATCGAGCCCTCCAATTTTCACAAACCGACCGTCGTTAATCACGATGCCGGGATTGGTTTCAAATTCCGATTTCGATGTATTGAAATAGAAACCACCGGTCACCAAAGTATCGTATTTCTTCGATTCTTTTGCGTCTTGAGCAGTTGACGGTTCCGTGAAGAAAAACAGAGCCACCAAAACAAACGTAGCAACGAAGCATGTGATCAGAGTCTTCATCTCAACACCCTTTGGTTAGTTTTCACCGACAGCGACAAAGCGATTTTCTTTGACCGATCGAGCTTGCAGTTGGCAAATCTCGATCGCGTCTCGCGCCAACGCGCCGTTTAGAATTTCCGATGAACGGTTTTCCTTCATGCAAGCGACAACTTCTTCGATTTCTCGCTGGAATCCGTAGATCGGATCGCCGTCACCGAGTTCCGGACGGACGACGCTGCCGTCGGACTCCAAAATTTTCAATGGCAATGTTTCGGCAACGTCGGCGAAGCCTTGGAAATCAAACTGGATGGTTGCTTTCTCAAGATGAATTTCAAACCCATGAGTGAAGGGACGGCCTTGTTGATTGATCACGCCACTGGTGCAGGTCACTGCGATGGACGGGTCTGCGAATTTGAAAATCGAGTTGCAGTAATCGACGACTTCACCACGAATCCGGCCGCAACTGTAGACGCCCTGAGGCATCCCAAACAGCAAACGGATAAAGTGCGCATCGTGAACGTGCAAATCAAACAGTGGCCCACCAATGACCTTGGGATCGTAAAAATTCTTCAACCAAGCCGGGTCGGAGATCACACGCTTAAACGAACCGCCGAGTAGTTTCCCGTACTTGCCAGAGGCAATCGTTTCTCGTGCGAATTGAAATTCGGTAAAGAAGGGCAGCACTTGGCCAACCATCAAATGTTTCCCATTCGCTTCGCAGGCCGCAACGGCTCGGTCACAATCCTCAAGATTGAGAGCCAGCGGTTTTTCACAAAGAATATTTTTCCCTGCTTTGGCGGCTGCAATAATCGCTTCGACGTGCATCGCGGGAGGCAAACAAATGTCTACCAAGTCCAGGTCTTTATTGGCGAACATGTCCGCCATGTTTTCGTAAGTCTCAACGCCGGTCAGGTCGACTTTCTCGCCCGGAGGCCCAAAGTTCCCTTTGATTCCCGTCCAGTCCCCTGCCCTTCGCTCGGCTTCGGGTGTGCAAATCGCGGCTACTTCGACGCCAGGGATATTCTTATAGGCAAGCCAATGGATCCAACCCATGAATCCAAGTCCAGCAATTCCAACTTTGAGCATTTTTTCTATCGCAATTTAGTAAAGATATGTTTTCGCGGCTTGGAGAATTTTGGCCGATTTGGTTATCTTCCAAACGCACATTGCAACGGAAACAATTCTGCTTGAAAATTCTGACAATCTTCAGGCAAAACAAACTTGATCCGTTTGCTATACTGCTTCTGTTATACCAAGTTGGGCCTCTCCCCATGAACCGGCCCAATTCAACCCAAAGGAATTCCCATGCCCGTCGAAATGCAACTTGCGCGAATCATTATCAGCGAGATCAATGAAAACCAAGTCGTATTCCTCAAGGAAGTTGACGGCGATCGCCAATTTCCGATTTTGATTGGAATCTTTGAAGCCACCAGCATCGACCGCCGCGTCAAATCAATCGCCCGCCCGCGGCCTCTAACCCATGATTTGATTGTAGAAATTGTCGACTCCTTGGGAGGCGAGCTCGACAGCGTGGTGATCAACGAACTCAAAGACCACACTTATTTTGCCAGCCTGCGCGTCAAGTGCAACGGCGAGCTGATTGAAATTGACGCTCGACCGTCCGACGCGATTGCAGTCGCAGTCACGTGCGATCCAGCTCTGCCGATTTATGTCGAAGAAGATGTCCTGAATGAAGCGACTTCTTCAACCGATTGATTCAACCGATTGATTTTTGAGCGACTTAAAATGATCGCACGGCGGGAGGCACTGAACGCTCGGCACCGCAACGATCCCAACGCGAAAGTTAACGAGCGCGCGTTACAATCCTCGGTTCCGACAAGGGCCTTTAACCAGCTCCACTAAAGTCCTCGGAAACGCATCGCGATAAGCACGAATGCTTTTATCGCAAGCGAACACAAGTGCTCGTATCACAAGTGCTCGTATCACAAAACAAGGGCAAACGGTCTGGACAGGCCTACCGAACGCGAGTTCAACGTTTAAATACGCCGCCGAACACGATATCGTCTGCCGTTGATTGCTTCTGATCGGGCCCCTTTGAGATCACTATTATTTGGTCACTGTTGTTTTCAAACAAAATCAACTTCTGCCCCCAAGGATCACTTGGCATTGGTCTTGCAAGATAAGGTCCGCCCCACACTACCCGCGACATACCTTCAGGCTGCTTAAACAATTGGTCAATAGAAGTGGGATACGAACCAACATTCAGCTTGTACATTTTCGAAGCCACCTGAGCCGTTCTCATTTCCATCAGCAATGTTCTTCGTCTCGCCGTTTTCTGATAGTCAGAAAACAATTTGCCAGACCATAACTTCCAAGCCAATGAATTCTGCGAAAAAGGCTTGGCTGATTGTTTCTTGCCCGATGACGGCTCCTGATCAGGCTGAAGTTTGTCATAGAGCGGGACTGGAAAATTTTCATTCACTGTTCGGTTTTCAAGAAACGCTTTCTCCATTTCCAAAACAACATCTGGGAATTCGCTAGCCAAGTCATTTGATTCCGTGGGATCTTTGTCCAAATCGTACAGCTCCCACGCAGGCGTTTTCTTCTTCGAACGCTTTACGCTGGTTCGAACTGTTTTCCATTTACCAGACCGAACCGCCGTGATTCCGCCGTAACCATTGAAGTCCCAAATCATCGGTTTTTTGCGCTCAACAGGCTTGCCTTGAACAACACCCGTCAAATCAATTCCATCAGATTCCGTACTGGCAGGAATTTCAGCACCAGCTACTTTCGCCAACGTTGGAAACCAATCGGGGAAGTAAGACGGCACTGTCGTTTCCGATCCCGGTTCGACTTTGCCTGGCCACCGCACGATGCAAGGCACACGAATGCCGCCCTCGTAACAACTGCCTTTGAAGCCTCTTAGTCCGCCCGTCGATCTAAAAAAAGTACAAGCGGCGCCGCCGATGTGATGCTTTGGATCTTTTCCGCCATGAGTCGGACCATTGTCGGAAGTAAAAATCACGATGGTGTTTTCGTCGAGGCCGTGATGCTTCAATCGGGCAAGGATCGTTCCAACGTGCTCATCCAAATCAGAAATCATCGCCGCGTAACCGGCACGTGGTCTAGGATGCGGCAGATATCCATTTTGCCCACGATACTCACCGTTTTCCTCATCCCACTCCTTTGGATACTTGTCGACCCATTCTTGGGGTGGTTGCATCGCGACATGGGGCTCGACAAAGGGCAAATACAAAAAGAACGGCTTGTTTTTGTTCTTGTCAATGAACCTAACGGCTTCCTTGAGAATCAAATCAGGGGCGTAATTCTTCGCACGGTAGTCATCTGCAACCACTTCGCCATCCGGTTTTTTATCATGCCCTGGAATCGGATAGGAGTTGATCCGAACTTCTTTTTCGTCACTGTCGAGAAAAGGCGGATAGTAACTGTGAGCATTTCGTTGCCCGTTGTATCCATAGAACCGATCAAACCCCTGTTTCATGGGCGAACCAGTCGTGTTGGAAGGCCCAAGCCCCCATTTCCCGAACGCGCCCGTTGTGTAACCGGCGGTTTTGAGAACCTCAGCAATCGTCAGCGCGTCGGTGGTGATCGGAAATTGCCCCGGATAAATTCGACCGTTTCCAGAATCGCGATTGCCTCGAATTTCCGCGTGCCCAAGATGCTTTCCTGTCATCAAAACACATCGAGCCGGAGCACAAACTGGAGCTCCAGTGTAGTGTTGCGTGAAACGCATGCCTTGTTTCGCCAGCCCATCAATACTTGGCGTTAGAATTTTCTCCTGGCCATAACAACCAAGTTCACCCCAGCCAAGATCGTCAGCAAGAATGAAAACGATATTGGGTTTCGCGACTTTCGCCGATTTTGAAACTCTGGCAGTTTTGGCGGCAACGTCAGAGCCATTGCCCGCGACAGCGAAAGTTTGCCCCGAGACTATCCCAACCACCGTCCCAACGAACCAAACCAGCAAAGTCATAAATGGTAACCGCTGAAGTAAACGCAATCGCATATAAGTATCCCAATGAACTTGCTTGAATTTCAAACGTTTTGATAGTGACTGACTGACAAATTCGCTCGGCTTTTGCAAAAGTCAAACCGAGACTGGCCGTACTTTGCCGACGAGAAATGCCAACCGAAAAATGCCAACCGAAAAATGCCAACCTACAATCTGTGACTCAAGAACTGACTAAGCCGTTCCTAAATCGGATCGAAGATCGACTTCGAAAGCTTCTTCCGCTTCTGGCACATTAATCAACTCGCTCAGTTTAACCAAATGTTTCGAATAACGCTTTGAAAATAGCAACTTGTTATTTTCGTTACCACTTACGGCGATGCTGTTGAGCAGCATCCCTCTATGCATCTGCATTCTAACATTGTTTGAGGCTAACTCCATCGTTTTCGGAGGTAAAATCCAGCTTGCTCGTGCCAACTGCCACCCCGCACCGGTCTTAGTGAGCAAGAGTTTCGACTTTGCCGGAAAGGGACCGATTCCCGACTGAGGGAACACAGTCAGCCGAGGGTTTTTTGGCAAACCATAGGGCTTGCTGATCATCGCCCAAATCGGATCACAAAGTACCGAACGCATGTACTGGACTCGCCGATTCGCCCAACGAAAAACAAACAAACACACAACGAATATCAGCAGATTCAAAATGGTCGCGACGAAAGGGCTCCACACATAAATCGCCATCAACCCCGCACACGCGGCCTTGTTCGCGACCTCTAACATGCCATCGACGAATGGAAACGGAATTAACCAAACCATCACTTCGAAACAAAACTTGACCGTGTTGATTACCATGATGTTGATGATCGCGGCGACACTCAAAAGCACATCCGAGGCGAAACTAAAGATCCCCATCTCAACAACCATCGCTGTTTGAGGATTGATCGGATCGGACTCAGAAACCGACATCAACACCCGAATCAAAACAATGGTAATGATGCCGGCGTAGGCTTCGAGTTGGTCGATGGCTTGCGCGGCGGGCTTGCTAACTTTGCTGAATCTTGGAATCGAGGTGACGACTGTCAGCCCGAGAAAGATCCAGAAGACTGCCGGATTGGAAAGGACTGGGTTGTTGCTGATGAAGTTATTTGAACCGAGCAAGTCACCACCGAACTGCGAAAATCCTGCGAGGAACGTGATCCCAAAAAACGACGAGATCGCGATCGGAACCAGCGGGCCCAGCCACTCACTCACGCCTGCTGCCGCAGTGCTAATCATCAACTAAGCGGTCGCGGTCAACTG
>JBGCDK010000035.1:0-8917 GCA_045105295.1 Mariniblastus sp. | reverse complement strand
TTGGAGTGACGGCATACTATCTTGCCAACGCCGATGAGATTCAGATCAAAATGGCTCAGGGAGCCAAACCCGGCGAGGGTGGCGAATTGCCGGGCCATAAAGTCAACCAAACGATTGCCGACACGCGCCAGTCGACTCCAGGTGTGACATTGATCAGCCCGCCGCCTCATCACGACATTTACTCGATCGAAGATTTGGCTCAGCTGATTTTTGATTTGAAAAATGCCAACCCAACGGCACGAATCAGTGTCAAGCTCGTCTCCGAAGTTGGCGTTGGAACCATTGCGGCAGGTGTTGCAAAGGCACACGCGGATAACATTTTGATTTCAGGTTGTGGCGGAGGAACAGGTGCTTCTCCGTTGACGAGTATCAAGCACGCGGGAATGCCATGGGAGCTTGGAATTGCAGAAACTCATCAGACTCTGGTCATGAACGACCTCCGTAGTCGCGTGCGTTTGCAAACCGATGGTCAATTGAAAACGGGGCGCGACGTCGTCATCGCGACTTTGTTAGGAGCCGAGGAGTACGGTTTTGCAACCGCGCCTCTGATCACGCTGGGCTGCATCATGATGCGTAAGTGCCATTTGAACACTTGTCCTGTCGGTATTGCCACGCAAGATCCTGAGCTGCGGAAAAAATTCAAAGGCAAACCGGAACACGTTATTAATTATCTGTTCATGGTGGCCGAAGAGGCACGCCAGATCATGGCAGAATTGGGGTTCCGTTCGATCAACGAGATGGTTGGCCGAGTCGACGCTCTGGATGTCGATCATGCGGTTGAGCATTGGAAAGCCAAAGGGATCGACCTTTCAAAACTACTTGCTCCTGCGTTCGGATTTCATGATGGAGTTCAAGTTTATTGCACCGTCGATCAAGATCACGCCCTCGACGACGTTTTGGATTGGAAACTGCTTGAACAAGCAAAACCTGCGATCCGGAACCGACAGCGAGTCGATATCGAGATGCCGATCGTAAATACCGACCGATCCGTTGGTGCGATCTTGAGTCACAACGTTGTGAAAACTCATGGGCCTGGTGGATTGCCAGACAATACGATTTCAATTTCGTTCAAAGGCTCCGCCGGCCAAAGCCTAGGCGCGTTCCTTGCGGGCGGTATCACGATTCGAGTCGAAGGCGACGCAAACGATTACGTTGGCAAAGGACTTTCTGGTGGGCGTGTGATTGTGCATCCCCCTAAGGAATCCAATTTCAAATCGGAAGAGAACATCATCATCGGCAATGTCGCACTTTACGGCGCGACCAGTGGCGAAGCGTATTTCCGGGGCGTAGCGGCTGAGCGATTCGCGGTGCGAAATTCTGGAGCCATAACCGTTGTCGAGGGCGTTGGCGATCATGGGTGCGAGTACATGACCGGTGGCCGAGTAGTGATTCTTGGCTCGACTGGGCGAAACTTTGCCGCAGGAATGTCTGGCGGTATCGCATACATTTTTGATCCCAACAATCAGTTGCTCGCCAACATCAACCTTGAACTTGTCGACCTTGAAGCGCTGGACCAGCCTTGCGATATCGAAGAGCTCAAGGAATTGATTTCCAAACATGCGAATCTGACAGCTTCAACCGTCGCACAAGCGATCCTTGATGATTGGGAAACGAAACTTCCGTTGTTTAAAAAAGTCATTCCGATCCGATATCGTGAAATCATGCAACAAAAGCATGAGGCAGCAAACGCTTGACAACCGACGACAGAACGAATGTCGCACCCTAACGCTCACCAGCATTTTCCACACTGCGTGTACAAACACGAGACGAGAACACAATACGATGGGTAAACCAACCGGATTTATGGAATTCGATCGCGTCGATGAAGGCAAGCGTGATCCGCTTGAACGAACGGCAGACTGGAACGAATTTTTAGTTCAGATCAATGAAGACCAATTGAAAACCCAAGGCTCGCGTTGCATGGATTGTGGCGTACCCTTTTGCCACACGGGTGAAGTCATTGGGAATCTGGCGACGGGCTGTCCGGTAAACAACTTGATCCCCGAATGGAATCATTTGGTCTATCAAGGCAAATGGCGTGAGGCGTTGGACCGGTTGCACGCAACTAACAATTTCCCAGAGTTCACAGGTCGAGTTTGTCCTGCCCCCTGCGAGGGATCTTGCGTTTTAGGGATCAATGAACCTGCGGTTACAATCAAGAACATTGAGCGAACGATCATTGATCGTGGATTTGAAAATGGCTGGGTGACTCCACGTATTCCCGAAAAACGGTCTGGGAACACGGTCGCAGTTATTGGTTCTGGTCCGGCGGGGCTTGCTGCAGCGGATCAGTTGAATCAGCTTGGCCACAAGGTCACTGTGTTCGAAAGAGAAGATCGAATTGGTGGTTTGTTGATGTACGGCATCCCCAACATGAAACTCGACAAAGGCGTTGTTCAACGTCGGTTGGATTTGTTGGTTGCTGAAGGAATCGAGTTCAAAACGGGCGTCGAAGTCGGCGTCACGATCACCGCTGAACAGATCAAAGATGACTTTGACGCTGTCGTTATTTGCGTCGGTGCAACGAAAGCCCGGGACTTGAAAATTCCGGGTCGCACGTCAAACGGTGTGCACTTTGCAATGGATTATCTCCGTGGCTCAACAAGTGCTTTGCTTGGCGAGTCCGATGCGGCTATTTCTGCCAAAGACAAAAACGTGGTTGTAATTGGTGGCGGTGACACTGGAACGGACTGCGTCGGAACGGCGATTCGGCAAGGCTGCAAAAGCGTCGTCAATCTGGAAATTGTCAATCGCGCTCCAGACAAGCGAGCCGACTCCAACCCTTGGCCACAGTGGCCGCTGATTTTTCGAACGGACTATGGGCACGCCGAGGCGAAAGCAAAATTTGGTGATGACCCGCGACGGTTCGCTGTTGAGACCGTCGAATTTGTTGCAAACACGGATTGGCAATTGACTGGCTTAAAAGTTTGCGAAGTCGATTGGTCACAGGAACGCCCGGGTATTGCTCCTTTCTCAAGGGTCGAAAACACTGAGCGAACCATCGAAGCTGATCTTGTTTTTCTGGCGCTCGGCTTTCTGGGGCCGGAACCTAGAATTGCTGAAGCGTTCGAACTTGAAACAGGACCGCGGTCAAACATCCTAGCGAACACTTCGGATTACGAAACAAGCATGCCAGGCGTGTATGCCGCAGGCGATTGCCGTCGGGGGCAGAGCTTGGTCGTGTGGGCCATCCGAGAAGGGCGTCAGGCTGCTGAAGTCTGTGACCAGTATCTTGCTGCGAGCGTTTGAGTCGCAAATTCGTGGTTTCAATCGTCAAGAAAACGTAATGCATTGTGGCTGTAGAGATTGGTTACGGGCCGATCTCAAGCGGATAATTGATCGATCCCAATTCAATTTTCAAAGTATCGCTTGCCGACAATCAAGCGGTAATTCGTGTCTTGTTCGGCTCGAGATGTGAACTTCTTTGAAAAAATGACTTGGTTGAAGTATCGCGAATTTGGCTTTGGCTTAAGATCTCTGCATGACAACCGCCGCCAAAGAAGAATTCCTTACGTATTTCAGGCAAGCCAATTTGCAAAAAGCTGCCAGGATCCTGCGAGACAATCCTGACCTCTTGAAACATGAAGGCTATCTAGCCCACCCGTTACTGGAAGCTTTTCTTGAAAACAATAACGGGCGTTGCCACAAACGTGCTCACGTTCAAATCGCAAATTTATTGACCGCCGATCGCGTGTGTGAGCTGCGGGATGCTGTGCTTGCGGATGACCAATCACTAGTGCAGTCGATACTTGAAACTGAAAGTGAATTGGTCGCGGCAGAATTTGTTGTCGATCATGGAGTTGGGCGGTGCATTCATTACGGAAAATCAAACGCTATGGCCGAGGTGCTCCTCAAGGCCGGCGCAGACGTTAATGCATTGACGTCGTTGGGCGAATCTCCACTTTCGCTGCAACTGAAGTTTGGAACATTGGAAACGGTAAAGTTTTTGCTTGAGAAGGGAGCCGATCCCAACATCGGTGGTTTAATGCATTTACCATCGGAATCGATGGAGCCAAGGATTGAACTGCTGCTGAGTCATGGGTGGAAACTGGACGAAACGCAAATGCTGCACGACGCCAGCCATGGATTTGGGAAACGAGTTTTGATCTGGCTGAAGCACGGAGCCGATCCCAACGTGCGAGATGCTGATGGAAAGTCCGCACTTCATTTGCTCGCTGAGAATTCGCAAGGGCAGAAGATAATTCGTACACTTGTCGAAGCGGGTGCTGATGTGCAAGCGGTCGACAACGCCGGCAATACACCCTTGGAATTGGCTCAGTTGGCGTCCCAGAGTCCTGCGATTATCAAAGCCTTGGAGCGGTTCGAACCGCCTGAAAGTGCTGACTCGGAAATTGAGTTGGGCGCATTCCTGGGCAAAGAGACAGGCGGCACCGAAGACTGAATTGGTTCGTTTTCGGCGGTGCGAACAACTTGATGGCAACTTTGTTTCAGGCCATTACGTTCATGTGTGCTGCGGGCTCCTCGGCCAGCGCTTCTTAAATTAAAGAAACGAACGATGTCTCTTCAACATGGAAAATTCGGTCGGGACAAAAACATGGCAAACGAAAAAATCGTTGACAACTGTTAGTCGCCAACGATTTAGATTCTCGTTAGTTGCCCTGAGTCGGGCCACGGTTTAGTTGTTTTTTTGACTTCGCTGACCACGAAAAGGTCCAGCACACACTGTTTGAATCAAAGGACGAAGCCGAAAGTTTACTCAGCTCGATTTTTTCGCTGCGCCTTGGTTTCGGCTTTGATTTTGTCTTTCGTTTTTTCGCTGAGTTTCTTTCGGCTGACACGCGTTTCCGTTCCGTCTTCCGCCCAAATAATCGACTCGCCGTCTGACAGTCCGATGTATGTGCCGCGCAAAGTGTACTTGCCGGTGACGTCAGTGAACTCCATTGGTTTGTCAAACGAGAAATGTAGGTCTCGTTTCAAAATGCGATCGAGTCCGGCTTCCTTGAGTCTAAATTTGGCAACAAACTGTTTGTCTTCTAAACTCAGGCGTTTCCACGGAACTTTCGTTTCTTCACCATCTTGCGTTTCAAGGATCGCGTTCTTGGATTCAAACCCAATCAACTTTGCGTTGATTTTGAACTTGCCAGTTGAGTCTACAAACTCTCGGAGGCCTCTTGTGACATCGCCTTCGGCTTCTTCGACCAAGGTTGAAATCATTTCGTCTAGTTTTTTGCCACGAAGGTTTTTGGCGCGAATCTCACCGGTGTGGTCGATCAAGAAAATCGTTGGGAAAGCGCGAATGCCATATGATTTTACAATCGGACCACCTTTTCCGTCGTACCAAGACCGCCAATTGAGGTCGTTCTCTTTTTTGGCTTTGATGACTCGGGAAATTTTAGTGTCGTTGTTTACGCCCAGCAAAACAAAAGGACGACCACTGTAATCTGAGACGAGCGTCCGCTCGTGTCCGTACATTGCACGGCAAGGCGGTCACCAATCACCCCAGAAATCGAGCATGATCACTTTGCCTTCGTAATCATCAAGCGAAAACTTTTCACCTTCGACGTCTTTGCCGGAGATCGTTTTGATTCGTTCTCCTATGTTGGTGCCTTCAGGGCCTTTTTTCGGTTTGGGTTTTGGTTTTTTCTTTTTGGGCTTGTCGTCTTCTTCTTTTTCCTCTGATTTCGCGTCGTCATCTTGGTCGGCGTCATCAGATTTTGATTCTTCTTGATCGTCTGACTCTTCTTGAAAGACGGTTGTAGAGGCTTGAAGTTGCGAGGCATCGTGGCCAAAACCAGAAAGAGCAATGGCAGCGCCAAAACTGGTTGCAAAGAACCATCCAAACTTTTTGGAAGTACGCATTTAGAATTCCTAAATTTTTTTAAAGACGAATTGACCTTTGGCTTTCGAATCCGAAAGGTCGGTGGAAGTGTTTCGTAGGACTAAATCTTAACTGAAATCGAACCATTCCAAAGTCTTGTTAATTCGAAATTTTGAAAGAAGCTGGTCTTGTCCAAAATGCAGACGGGGGTAGTGAAGGTCAAACTGGCTAGCGCATAAAAACAGCCCGCCTTGGAAACCATATGGAATCCAAAACGGGCCTTTTATCGTTATGAGATACGCTTGTGAAAACGATCCAAACGAAGGGTGGCTGCCTCGGCAACCCGCCGGCTACCGACTACGCGGCGCCACCTCGTCGGCTAGTACAGAAAATCACAAAAACACCTCCTTTCTTGAAGACATCCCACCCCGATCTAAATGCCGTTAGAGCGATCGGGCTTGGGTAAACAAACGTCGCATTGCGAGATGCGACCCAGTAACATCATTATCCTTGCCACGCCATATTTGTGCAATCTGAGTCTTAAAAGTCTCAAAAGCACGTAAAAACGTGGGATTACTCTTGCAAAGACCGAAACTTATGTCCAAGGTTCACACCAAATCCTCCGATAATTAACAACATTGATTATGAACATTGTTCTGAGGGATTTAACGGCAGACCGACATTGGAGCAAAATGTTGGCTTTCGGGGCTCCAACCAAATACACGTTTGTGCGTTGCAGTTGAATAAGTGTTTTGTTAATCTGATGCCTTCGTAGCGACGAGACCCCATCTTATTGCCTGTGTTGAAGGAAGGTTGATTCAGATATTGAATCGACTTCTAGGCTGGTCAGCTTTGACAGCCGCCTTCTCAAACGCCTAACTGTGGTCAAGTTGCTGTTTATTTTTCACCGATGACGTGTCGATTTCGAATCGACCGCAACCCCAGGCAGTGCAAAAACAGCTCAACATTTTTGCTTGACTTTTTGTCGCACCGTCCAAAGATCATTTTTATGGTAAATCGCAATCTAATTCACGCCCTTGAAGACGACGCAATCGAGATGGAACTCGGTGAGCTGTTTTCAACAACAGCTATCGAAGACCTTGAGGAACTTAACCTCACTGAACTCTACTACCCAGACGGTGTAGGTGCAGAACAGAAATACGAGCTTAACGAGATCGTCGAAGGCACGATCGTCCGAGTCGACAATGACCACGTTGTCATTGATGTCGGATTCAAGAGTGAAGGCACGATCCCTCGCAACGAGTGGGAAGAAGGCCAAGACCCACCAGAGGTCGGCCAGAAAATCAAAGTCCTCATCGAAGACCTTGAGGATGAGCAAGGACGAGCAGACGATCCTTCCGGTTTGATCGCAGTCAGCAAACGCAAGGCTGACCATATCATCCACTGGGAAGAGGTCATTTCTAAAGTCAACGAAGGTGACATCGTTACTGGTACTTGTACCCGTAAGATCAAAGGCGGTCTTCTTATCGACATCGGCGTTCCAGTGTTCTTGCCAGCTTCACAAGTCGACATTCGACGTCCTGGCGACATTGGCGATTACATTGGCCGAGTCGTTCAGTGTGAAGTTCTCAAAATCGACACACAGCGACGTAACATCGTTGTCTCACGTCGTTCTTTGATCGAGAAAGAGCGAACGTACTCGCAGCAGAAACTTATGTCGGAATTGGAAACAGGCCAAATCCGAAAAGGTATCGTCAAGAACATCGCGGACTTCGGTGCGTTTGTTGACCTTGGCGGCATTGATGGTTTGCTTCACATCACTGATATGTCTCACACGCGTATTTCTCATCCGTCACAAATGGTGTCAATGGATCAGGAACTCGATGTGATGGTGCTTAACATCGACCGCGAAAAAGTCAAAATCGCTCTTGGTTTGAAGCAGTTGTTGCCGAACCCATGGGACGAAGTCGAAACGAAGTACCCAATCGCTTCTGTTCAAACCGGCGAAGTCGTCAACGTGATGAACTACGGTGCGTTTGTTAAACTTGAGCCAGGTATCGAAGGTTTGGTCCACATTTCTGAGATGTCTTGGGTCAAGCGTGTTAACCATCCAAGCGAGTTGGTAAACATCGGCGACGAAATCCAAGTGTCCGTCTTGGGCATCGACAAATCAGGCGAGCAAATGTCGCTTGGTATGAAGCAAACTCAAGACAACCCTTGGGACAAAGTCGAAGGGAAATACCCAATTGGTAAAGAGATTACCGGAAAAGTCCGGAACCTTACCAACTACGGTGCGTTCATCGAACTCGAAGAAGGCATCGATGGATTGCTTCACGTTTCCGATATGTCTTGGACTCGAAAGATCAGCCATCCAAACGAAGTGTTGGAAAAAGGCCAAGAGCTTTCCTGCAAGATTCTTGCTGTTGACACAGAGCGACGTCGAATCGCACTTGGTCTGAAACAGATGAATGACGATCCATGGTCGACAGACATTCCTCAACGCTACACGCCTGGTCAGAAGATCAAAGGTAAAGTCACGAAGATCACAAACTTCGGCGTCTTTGTTGGTCTCGAAGACGGGCTAGAGGGTTTGCTTCATATTTCTGAGCTTGCCGATCACAAAGTTGAGAATCCCGAAGACGTCGTAAAAGTTGGTGATGAACTGGAAGTAAAAGTGCTTCGAGTTGACACTGATGAGCGAAAGATCGGACTGTCTCGACGTCGAGTCGATTGGACTCCGGAAGAAGAAGCAGCCGAAGCGAAGAAGGAAGCCATCGAAGGCGGAACGACTAGCACTGGTCAACCAAAGATCGCAGATTCGGATCTTAAAGGTGGACTTGGCGGTGGCGGTTTGTTGATTCAAACAGCTGCAGCCGAACCAGAAGCCGCTGAAACTCCCGCTCCCGAGGCCGCCGCTGAAGCTCCAGTGGCAGAAGCAGCTCCCGAGGAAGCTCCAGCAGATGAGCCTGCAAAAGAAGAGTAAATTACACATCGTAATTTGATATAAACCAAACGCCCATCGGAATTCCGGTGGGCGTTTTTTTTCGGTGTGCCGGGCATGTTCAATTGCTTGGGGGTGTAAGTCCCCTGTTCAACCAGATGGAGGTGAAGAACAAGTGAAGCGCAAGGGCGTCATCGCGAGGTGGGGTCTGAAGGCAGCGTGAATCGAATCCGCGA
>JBGCDK010000034.1:0-61751 GCA_045105295.1 Mariniblastus sp. | reverse complement strand
GCATTGCGAGGCGAACGTCTCGAAAGGAAACTTTCCTTCGTGGGTTTGCTTTCAAGGCGTTTCACGGATGTTTTCGATATCTTTCTGATTCACAAATTCCCTCCAATACCGGTACATTCTGTTTGCTTGATCGCGTGGCAGCGGACTCAATCAACAGTCTCCCTGAGTCCCACCGGTTTTTCCCAGGGCTTCGAGCGTGGGTTGGCTATCGTCAAACCATGTTGGAATTCAAGCGACCGCCTCGCGCTGGTGGTGAGCCAAAACAAACGTTTGTTCGGCTACTTAAGTACGCTTTGGATGCTGTTTTTGGTTATTCATTCAAACCGCTTCGGTTGCTTACCGCTGCAGGGCTGTTGATCTGCTCGCTATCTTTTATGTTGGCAGGGTGGTTCATTTTCAAGCGTGTCGCAGGATTGGAAACTGCTTCGATCGGATTCACGACATTGACTTGTGCCGTTTTTGGCTTGGGTGGATTCCAATTAATCGGAATGGGAATTTTGGGTGAGTACATCGGACGCATCTACGACGAAGTAAAAGCTCGACCGCAGTTTATTGTTTCGCAGCAGCACCATTCCGATGCCAGCGAGGCGAATGGTAGTCAATCAGAGTCGTTGGGCATGCCTAGGCCCACTGGAATCGAAACCCGAAGAGCGGGTTGATTTGATCACGAACGAGATTTTAACGAGACATAAGTGATCAAGGTGGGCGAAGAAATTAAGACGCAGGTGGGAGCGAAATCTTTAGCGGCATCCAACTCAGATTCGGTCGTTTCTAACGCTTCGGATTCGTTTGGTCCCAACGCCTGCAATTCCGAAAGAGCTGAATCGCCGATTCGTAGTGCCTGGATAGGACCGATTTTGGTTATCTTGTTCGCGTGCACGTTTTTGGGTGGGTACTGCTGTGAACTCAATCAGCGGCTTTACACTCACCACCAACCGTTCTATGACTCGCTCAGCTACAACGAAAAACTTTTCCGAGTGATGACAATTTCTCGCGAAGCGGGATTTCTTGAATCGCTTGAAACGGCTTGTTTTTCCAACAACACAAACAGCCTGCCGTTTTTGGTCGCCGCAGCGATTGCACCAGTAATTTCCCCAAGCCGTCTTGTGGGAATATGGATTCAGACTGGTTTGCTGTTTCTGTTTTTGATCAGCCTTTATTACTTCTTGGTTCGAATCAAAAAACTGCAATCGACCACCGCACTCGCCGGATGCCTGACCTTTCTTGGGGTGAAGTGTATTTACCTTTTCAATGGTGGGCTCTCGGATTTCAGAATGGATCTAAGCCTCTATTTAGGTTTTGCGTTGACCAGCGTTTGGTACCTGACGTCGATGGAGCTGCCTACCAAACGGAATTTTTTGATGCTTGGGGTGTCCGCGTCAATCTGTTGTCTGTTTCGGGCGACTGCGCCGATTTATTTGGTGTTTGCACTCGCGCCAATTTGCTTTTTCGATCTGTTTTCCAATCGACTCAGGAAAGAAAAATTGATTGGGTTGGTTTTGGCTACCGTAACCGTCATCTTACTTGCTGGTTGGTTCTTCATTTTGAATCTTGAATTTTTAAAGTTCTACTATCTCGAATGGAACACGGACGCCAATGCGAAAATCCCTCTTTACGATGCGTTCCACCATTTGAGTTTGACGCGGCGTAGTGTCGGCGAACCAATGATTTTGATGCTGTTTTGTTGGGTGGGTGCCGCGTTCTGGCATACGTTTCGATTGGGGGCTCAGCCGGATGGATCCACCAGTTCAAGAAATGAATCGACTCCTGAATCGACTTATGGGGAGCGGGGTAGCTTAGAACGAAATTCAGGAATTCGTGAATGGCTGATGCGAGCCATCAGGGATCGCGAGATTGATTGGCGGATCGCGTGGATTGGATTGGCTCCCGTAGTGATGATGATCGCCCGAAGAGCCGGTTTGAATCCGTTCGTTACGATGCCCTGCGTATTCGGTTTGGTTTTGTTCTTCGCACTGCCGGCTCTAAAGCAAATGGACCGCTTGAAAATTCGAAACATGACTGCGTTTTGTTGGACAATAATGTTCGCCTGTATTGTCATGGCGGCGGCACGAGGTTGGGTGCGGCATTCGCCAAACGGGTTTGAAACAATGGCAATGAACAATGAGTTGATTGATACGATGTTGGACGACACGAGGGGCAGGAAGAAAAATTTGCTGACCTACGGAGTCGTCCATTTGACAGATCTCAATTCAAACAGCTTGTACTCCACGCTGCTATTTGATCGAGCCGATGGAACACCTGCATTGGACGGTGTGACGATTGACGAAATCAAAATCAAAAGGATCGCGACGTTTTCTCAACCGGCTGCAACCGACTGGCGGAACTTGCCTGGGGAGACGGATGATGAAAAAATTTCAGGGCTGATCGCAGACGCGAACAATCGGATCGACTACTTGATTTTGCCAGACAAAGAGACTGCAAAGTATTTAGAAACCGCTGCGAATCATAATTTCGTGAATCGATTTCTGGTCCAACTTCGGCAGAGGATTGTTGACGACGATTCGTGGTTTAAGGTTGGGCGATCGATCAAAACGAACGATGAGGAGACAGTCGAGATCTATCGCAAGGCAAGATAGTCACGCCAAATACGTTGGGGCTGGTGCAGAAATATCGTTAGCACAATCTGAGAACGTGAATTTGATCAATCGGTTCTGAACGAACGATAAAGGCGGCCAGTGCAAAACGCCGGGGCGTAAAATTGGTTTTTGGGAACCGATCGTAGCCAGCCGCTAGTGGCCAGAGAGTTCTTTTTCTGCGAGCGCAAGCCCTTCCTTGCCAATGATGATGGCGGGAACTAGCTTTGTTTGCGGTTTGACTTCGGCAAGTGGAATGAATCCTGATTGCCAGTGACCATCTCGTGAGCACTTCAGTTTAAGTTGCTGAAGGGGCGGCGCGACTTGCTCCCACTCACCCTTTGAGAAAATTCGAAATGCGGCTTCGGCTCCGGGGGCCAGCCTTTTTTCCAAACTCAACGCCACGTGCCCCATCGTCATTCTTGGATTGAGTTCAACCATTGGTTTGATGTTGAGCTCTCCTTCTGGATTCTTGAAAACGAACGCATCGACGCCGAAGTAGCCTCGGAAATTCATACTTTCTAATTGCTCGGAAATTCTAGGTTGAAGCCACTCGGTCAGCTGTTGCAAATGTTCACAGCGATTAGCCAACACGAAACGCTTGGTTGATTCATCGCAGTCAAAAAGCGAACGCCCCAGGTGGGTGCCTATGTAGCGTCTGCCTTTGGCTACCAAAGGTCGTGTCCAGCCAAGAAAGACTGGGCTTTCGGTGTTGGCGTGCCAATTCCAAAGCAACGACAAGTCAAGTATTCGATCCAGCTCAGGTTCAAGCACACCAACTGGACCGTTTGAATTTGGTTGTTTGGGGAAAACGGAGCGAAGCCAATTCTTGTCCGACTCGTTGATTCCGTTTTTGCAGTCCAGCCGTCTTTGGCCTCGGCCTGATGCCGCTAGGTCGACCTTGAAAATGGCAAACTCAAATCCCCTGTTAGCCAATTCCTCTAGCGTGTTTGAAATGTCATCGAAACTGAAAATGGGTTTGCCAACACATGTCGAATCCGAAAACCAATCAGGCAGTTGGTCCTCATTGAGCCAATTTCGCAAAAGCTCAGTGCTGAAAGATTTTCGATAGAGTTCTGTTGTTTTCTCGTTCCAAACTTTCGGTTTTTCTTGAGCGGATGGGCTGAGTGATCCGGCGATTGCATGGTTCGACGGAGTCCACGCCCAAGGGCATGATCGTTGCAATAATCGCGAGTCGAGTTTATCTGTTTCGTCAAAAGTTACGAACTCTGGAAGCTCAAAATTCACATCGATCAACTGTTTTCGAATGTCGCGAGACGGCGTTTGCCGGACGAGCACGACATCGTCTTCTTTTGCGATGGCAACCATTACCAGTTCCAGGTCTTTTGCCAAACGATCCATTAGCGGAGCGTCGCGCGGAGCAAGGTTGCCAGCCAGCTCGACTTCTGCTGCGGGATCAAACCAGTACACAACGGGCGGTCGGCCACGCGACTGTCGAAACACCTCGATCGAGTCAATGAAGTCCTCGGTCAATCCAGCTTGAATTCGTCCCTCGCGATTGAAAGAACATCTTGGGCCGCGTCCACGATTGGGCGACATCGGAAACTCAAGCGAGTCTTGGTACGCTTCCCAGTCAGTTTGCTCTGGATTTTTCCATTGTCGAAACCACTGTAATCCATGTTGGACGTGGCCGATTTCATCCTCGTAGATTTTTTGTAAAACACCAGCGGTCTCAAGATCGCCAATCTTTTTAAAGACGTTGGAAAAATGCAAACTGTAATCGAGATTGGCCTGCTCAAACGTCAGGCTCAAGCGCGAAACGAAATCCATTGGCGACTTCATTGGTTCGACGATTCGCCAAAACTGACCGCTCAGCGGATACTGCCCGAACTCGACACCGCATTCTTTCATCCGACGAATGTACATCCGCGTATGCTCTTGTTCTTCCTGAAGTGTCACCAAAACGCCTTGCCGAAACGCGTACGGAGCATCGGGGAACTTTAGCAGCACCAACGCCATCAGCTCGGTGGCCAACAATTCATGGTTGGCGAGAAAGTGTAAAAGCTGCCCGCGTTCGTTTTCGTTTTCCAGCCGCTCTTCGCTTGGCGGTTTCAAATTGCCGCCTTTGTCGTGGCGCATCTCCAACCCAATCGGGCGAAGCGGAGACGAAAGCGACGTGACATCGGGCGCGTGAATTCCCTTGTCAAATTTCAGCCGGGGCGGCACCAGCAATTTGTCTTCAAGCGTTTTGCCGAAAACGATTTGCTCAGCGAATTCTGTCACGTTCATAATTACACAATACCGAAACGCGACATGGTGAGCTACCGTTGATTAACAATTGGTGGGGCAATCGAACCGTTTTTAAAACGGTCACATCGAAGGGCTGTGTTTTGAATCACTCACAGGACTAATTCAAAAGTATTCGCCTGAGAATCAGTTGGCACAACTGCCTTGGGCTTTGTGCATTCGACCATCAGGATGACAACCGGGAAGATCGTCGGAGTAAAACTTGTCGAGAACCGATTCCCATTCCGCTCGCGTTTTTATTCGAACGAGTGCCGAGCGAACGGTTTCGTGTTCTGGGTGAAGTATCGAATACTTGATGCCGAACTTTCGCATCAGCTGACCAACCCGGCTCTCACCGTAGAGTGATTCTGCCAGTGAATAATGTTCCATCATCACCTCGCGTTGTTCCAACAGCGACGGAGGATCGGGTAGCGGTTTTCCCTCGGACAAAGCACGAGCCTGATTGAAGATCCATGGATTACCAATGGCCCCCCGAGCAACCGTCACACCATCGACACCGGTCTGTGCGATCATGTCGAGGCAATCTTGCGCAGTGAAAAGATCGCCACTGCCAAGGATAATTTTATCGCCGACGTGTTCTTTAAGCGATTTGAGAAATTCCCATTTGCTTGGTCCAACATAACGTTGCTTTACCGTTCGACCGTGAACCGTGATTGCTGCGACGCCGATGTCGAATGCACCGTCGAGGATTTCGAAAAAGTTATCAGTGCTTTCGTCGGTGTCATCGATGCCTCTGCGCATTTTGACAGTGACCGGAATTTCACTCGGAACGTTGTCTCGAGTTTGGCGGATAATCTCGAGTGCGGTTTTGGGTTGGCTCAAATGAAACCCACCTCGGCAGCGACCCAGAACTTTTTTGACCGGGCAACCGAAATTGATATCGATTATGTCGAAACCAGCTTCGACAAGTTTCATTGCCCCAAGTGCAAACTGTTCCGGTTCGGCTCCCATCAGTTGGCCGCCAACTGGAGCCTCTTCGTCGGAGATATGCAGGAAATGGCTGGTCCGTTTTCGCTCTTTCAGGTTTACCAGAAACTCATCCAACATCACCTCGCAAACGGTGTAGGGAGCCCCCAAGCGTCGAGCGATCACGCGCATGGGCCAATCGCTGTAGCCGGAAAGGGCGGCTTGGACGATAGGAAAGCCGATGTCGACGTTTCCAATTTTCAGATGATTGAGTTGAACAGTTTGCATTTGATTTGCGAAAGCGGTTACTTGGGCCCCGGTGGACGCCTCCAAGCGGCGTGTTTCAATGTGGGCAAAATGATGAACGTCTTGTGCGATTGGTTCGAAAAAGCCTAACCTATGGAGGTCCGCTGCTATCCCGAAAACGACAAAACATATCTTACGTTCAACGTTCAAGATGAGGTAGAGAACCTTTG
The DNA here is from genome assembly GCA_045105295.1 of Mariniblastus sp. GTDB lineage: Bacteria > Planctomycetota > Planctomycetia > Pirellulales > Pirellulaceae > Mariniblastus. Next base: position 55,507 of record JBGCDK010000034.1, on the reverse strand, counting down.
GTGGAATTTCTTTTCAATTTGCTGATTGCTTATTGGCCGTTTTGGGTTGGTCTGGCCATTTTTGTTTCGGCGATCATGCTGATGCGTATGTGGGCGACGCCGGGAAAACTGCCATACGTGGCGAGGGAACGGCTGGTTACCAAATCAGAACTACGTTTTTACAAGTCGCTCACCAAAGCCGTCCAAGACGATTTCGAAATTTTCGCGATGGTTCGGATTGCCGATCTGCTGCGTGTGGAAAAGGGAGCCAAGAACTACCGCAAGTGGCTAAATAAGATTTTGGCCAAGCATATCGATTTTGTGCTTTGCGATCCTGGTTCGCTTCAGCCGGTAGTTTGTATCGAGTTGGATGATCCTTCGCACCAGCGACCAGATCGGATTGAGCGAGATATTTTTGTCAATCAAGCGTTTGAATCGGCAGGCTTGGCGCTTCTGAGGATCCCGACACAGCCAAAGTACCGTTCGAGAGAGATTCGGGACTTGATCGATGAAGTGCTTTAGTTGTTCTCAATTCTGGCGTGTTAGTCGCTGCCAGATATTGATCGGTACCTACAACGAATGCGGACGCGCCGACAATCTGGTCCGCTCGATTGCGGTCCCGATTAGGAGTCATACTTAGAATTGGACCTTGAGCAAAAGCGCCCGACTAGCGTCACGGGTCCCACTTCGAAACGAAAGACTCTAGATTTTTCTGAAGTGTTTCATTCGGGCTATTCTTTAGTTTGACGAAAGAATTCTAGAATCTGTTGGATCTCGCCCGTCTTTGACTTGGCAATTTGCTCAGCCGTAAGACATCGTCGAAGCTGATTGGCGTATTTATTTTTGTCTTCGCCAACACTGTTAGATGCCTCAACAATACTCGATATGACCGCCCGCTGTTCTTCATCGGCGTCGAGCAATTCGTAAAGTGTTTGGAATTTGTAACTGTGATCATCAGTCACGCAAAACATTGCCGTAGCAATGTCGATGGGCGGTAGCGCGGCATAAACATTGTCGATGGCAATAAACGCGTCTCTATGGTGATCGGGAGTCATTTTGCCTTGCGTTTTGAAAGCTTCATAACCTGCGACCACCTTTTCAACGCCGGCAACTCGAAACTTGCTTGGGTCAGCACCGTTGAGAATTTGATTGGCCACTTCATTAGGATTGGCGAGACGCGCTTTGAATTTATTTTCTGCTTCAGTTTTGATCCTACGTTGTAAAGCTTGCCGCGCCTCACGAGTACGCATCCGTCTTCTTACGGTGCGGATTGTTTTTGCGATCATCAACTCTTCTGCCACGCTTGACGCCCGTCTCCGATGCTGTCGATAAACTTCATCCCTGGCTTTCACTTGCTCCGCTTCCCACTCTACGTCGCTAAAGCTTTCTCGTTTGGGGCGATCGTTCGCTGGCATACCGAGCGTCAAAATTTCAACCCAGTCAACTTCGGGATTTACCCTTGGTTGATTTCTTTTTTGTTTGGCAGCGTCTAACCGCTTTTCAAAAGCTACCCTTGCGTCTGATTTTTCTTGTACCAGCGCGGTGGTTGTGACCATTAACATTGACATGGCTAAAACGATGGCGATTCGCATTTTAAAGATTTCCAATAAAACAAGTTCTGTTTCCGTGGAAGTGGAGAGCGAGAACTAAAAGCGGCCAGCCGACCCATGCGATCGGAATTTCCCATCATCGCGCAAGCCAGCTGACCGTAGACTTGGCCGCTACTCTTTTTCGTCAGTTAATTTCGCCGCCTTACTCATGGCAGGCAAGTCAAAGGTTTTGAAAAAATTGGCTGTGCCCATTCCAATTAACTTTTTCAATTTCGCCGCCTGCTCATCGTCCAGCGTGTCAAGAATATCTTGAAGTTCAGCTTGATTCGACAAAATCATTTCAAGGTATTCAGCACGGGCTTGCTCAATCTTCTCGCTCGCCAGTTCGCACTTTTTTTGGATACTGAGAATTTCAGTATCGCTGACCCCAATAAACTTTGACACGTTTTTGTTAGTCAAAAGTTTGAAAACAGCGATTGGATTAATTTCTGACTTGGCCATTACCTTACGCTGATCTTCGATCAAAATTTCATCGTACACCCGATCTGCAAACGTCAGGCGATGGAGGATGGCCGGCATGCGATAAAACCTCCAGTCAGTTATAGGCACGCCAGTTTTTCGAAACTCTTTAACCACTTCGGTTAACTGCTTTTTCTGTTCGGCAGTCAATTCAACCGCCGTGATTAAATCGAGTTCGTCTACAGACATTTGACCCAATAGTAAATTTATCGGGCTGTTTTGCTTTTGCAATTCAGCAATGCGATCGTCTCGCTGGTCCGCAATCGCATCAAGTGAGCCGGGGGCCGGCTTAGGAGCGATGGAAAGTTTTCCGTCCGTAATTATGTAAGTGACGCCCTCTTTCATTGTTGAAGGGTGAGGCAATGTTGATGGATCATTCACGTCAATTTGAGCAATTGAATTTGCGGCAATTGAACTAACTGCGGTCATGATCAAGAATTTAAAAAACGATTTCACGATATCCTCCGGTTTAGCTTGCCTTGGTTGTTGTAGTAAATCTGCAACAGGAAGTCAAAAAATACCCCAGCCTACGGTTGCAAACATGCCCTCGATGTACCCGAGTTGATTATTCAAACGAACTTGCATTAAACGGGCTTAATTCAAACCAACTTTCCCAATGGTTGGGCAGGGCGATTCTTAAAAAGAAAAGCCGGAAACAGCGATCGTGGAAAATGCTTCCGCGAAAGTGAATCCGGCTTGATTTCGTTTTTGTTTGGCTGAAGCGTCACCCCTTATCAAAAGTAACTAGCCAAATCAGGTTGTCCTGCCTGAGTAAGTGTTGGCTGAATCAATTCATTCGGGCCAGCTTATTTCCAGAAAGCCTTTTTGTCTGTCTCGGTTACGGAGTTCGGTGTGGCTACATCGGGTTTGGCTGCTTTGGTTTTTACTGGCCTGCGTTTTTTGCCAACCGAATCTATTTCGGAAACAATCTCAGCCAAAGTGACTTGGATACTGTTTACAGCTGATCGAGCCAAAATGTCTCGGACTTGGACGAGCACTTTCTGGGATCTGTTGGAAACCAACGGGATCAGTTTCTCAAGAATTGCAATCCAAGCAGTGTGCTGCGATGGCGCTAAAGAGCAGTTGCAGCCATTCTCAATCACGTCCGTTAACCACGGATGAGAGCTCAAGAGTTTCGCCAATGGAAGTGACAACGCAAGGCGATGTTTAGCGGCGACTCGTTCTACATTTAGAAAGAACAGCGCATCCGGTTGACCCGGCAGGCAAAACAAAACCCACTGATTCGATGTCTGTTTGATTTCACCGAAATAGCCACTGTCTGCTGTATGGTTTTGCTCCGATCCGGCTAGGGCGAAGCCTTCGGTGCGAATGTTTTGCATGGCTTGGCCGGTAACACGATCGTAAATCGTTCGTTGCCCAAATTTATCGAGATTAACAGCAAAGCAATCCGTCTGTTTTTGAATCGCGATTGCGCTAAATCCTTGAGCGTTGGCGAGCTCCAATAGTTCAGAAACATAATCTTTCGATACTGTGTCGCTGATTCTAGGAAGTTTCTTTTTGGGTGTTGACCCGGCCCCTTTTGAAATTTTTCTGGATACGCCAAAACTTCCAAGTTCGACATCGGAGGGGGCTGTCGGTGGACCAGCGGCCCCGCCCATCATGGGCATCTCTGAATCGCTCAATGGAGTGCTGTAGGCAGCGATCTCTGGCTGCGGAGAAGGACATGCCGGGGCGGCCAAGTCCTCGGATTGAGGTCTCACGGCGGACCTGGTTCTACCCAACGCTGGACGTCGCATCTTCTTTGATGAACGCACCATCATTGGAGCTTTTGTTGGCCAGCCTTCGGGGTGCTCGACGGCTTGCGTGATTGAATGCGGTTGCTGCCCGTCGGTAACGACTGCAGAACGATCGACGGCAACGTAAGCCGTGAATCGCGAAAGCACATTGGACTCTAGCGAAGCGGCAACTATTTTTGCTTCGACATTTGTCTCGTTTCGCCCCGACGCATGGAGGTCTTCAAGATCGCGAATGTGGCTTCGCCCCCAAAGAGCCATCAATGTCGAATGGTTTCCGGTCCGTGCGGCCGCGGTTTGCGTCCATTGGTTTCCACAAGGAAGAAACCCAGAAACTCTTATTTCAAAATCAACGTTGGCTGATTGGTCAACCCTGCCGTAGATGGTTACTGGCCGGTCGTCAAAAAGGTCGAGGCCTTTGCGCGGCGTAAGCTGATCGAGAGAAATTCCATCTGAGGAAACGCATTCGATTTTTAGGTCCGTCACCAGGGGCGTACCAATCTCGCGATTAAACCGATCCATGACTTCGTCAAGCTGCGATTCCGACTCCACCACTTCCGACGTTCCTCCCGTCATCGTGGAGACTCGACTTAAGAAACCGTGATTGACACTGCGATCAATACCTAGCGTGAAGAATCGATAGCCTGGGTGTTTGCCGATCGTACGAAGCGTTGCGTCTTCGGCTCCAATTTGACCGTCGGTGATGAGAACCACGACGGCTTCACGTTCGGCGGAGGAATGTTTGTCAAGGATCTTCAAAGCTGATTTGATGGCTTGTTCGATTTCAGTACCGCCTCGTTGTTGAATTGTGCTGATCCACTGAACGGCTTGCCAACGATTTCGATCCGTGCCTGAGCGTAGTGAGTCTTCGCTGTTGGGAGCGTGCTCAACGGACGTGTCAAATGCGAGTACGCTGAAACGATCTTGGTCCCGCATGGAATCGACCATGCGAGCGACCGCACGACGAGCGGCAACCATTTTCCAGCCGCTCATACTGCCACTACGATCCAGCAAAAAAACGATATCGCGCGGAGTCGTGTCTGTGTCGGTTTCAGCCGTCGGCGGTACAAGAGTCAGCGCGAACACCGATTGCGAGTCCGTGCCGGTTGTTGGTTGGGCAAGCTCAAGCGAACACATCGTTTCATTTTTGCTGACTGGGAATCGCAAGATGAAATCCCGATTGAGCCGTTCACCCGGTTTTAGTTCCAGCCGAACAACGTTCCGGTTTTCCAATTGCGTTTCATCTACCAAAACGGTGTGTAACGTCGAACGAATGCCCGACAACCATTGGCTGGCCGGTGTATTGGCAGGCAGTTCGAAATCGACTGTTACTGCGAGCTCCACAGGGTTGGGAAACCCCGGCAGCAAAACGGGTGGGGTGATATGGGAAGCATCTGGAACGCGATCCGTATCAACGACCGTGCCTGATCCGCTGGATTCACGAGACAAAGGCGAACCCGAGATGTAGCGAGGTGCGACAACTAGCGGGAACCGAAACATTGCTTCGCCACCTGAAACCGGTAGTAGGCTGACGAGAGTAAGTTCAATCGAAACTGTTTCGCCTGCCGGGATATTGCCAACCCGCATCGAAAACGTTTCGCTGCGATTTTCTTCAGCGATCGCGGCACGATGGCCCTTAGCAATGGCTTGGTCATACTCTTCGCGAGCGGTGGCTCGCTCTTTCAAAATGCCGTCGATCGTTCGGTCGCCGACTTTCATAACAAAACCTGTAACAGCGTCACGTCCGGGCATTGGAAAGATATAGGTGGCCTCGATCGGTTCGTCGCAGCTATTGACGAACTCTTGTTTGACAATCGTTTTTGATTTTAGGTCAGAAATAACGCTGTGAACGTTTAGCTTTTTTAGCGGAAGGTTTCCCTGTGCTGTTTCCAACACGCCAAATCCCGATTCGTCGTCTTGCGGGAATTCGATTTCAATTCGTTCGATAGTCTGTTGGTTCATGCGTGTCCCCCGCGTATGGTTAATTGGATTGGAGCCAAGATTGTTGATTGGCTGCTTGGTTGTTACTCGTGATCGTTCAAGTGTTCTCAAATAAGTCCTGCCTTTTCTAATTGGGTAATCAATAGTTCGATGGTGGGTGTGATTTCTGCGACGGCATCATTGTCGAGGTTTGAGGTTTTTTGGTTTGCGGTTTTTGATTCCGTTAATTGATGGTTGGGAACCGAAATTGCGATGCCGTTGGGCAGTTCAATTCTCATCTCGTTGCGGATCGTGATACCGTGATGGTCTCGTTCAGTTTCTGCGGAATCGAGATTTGGTGGCTGAGCCCAGAAATTCGATTTAGGTAAGTTTTGTTCTTTGGTTGCTGTGACTTGCTCGGAAGTGGAAGTAGTTCGGCTGCTTGTTTTTCGGTTCGTGGTTAACCCGTCAGATTTGGTGGCGTTTCCGGGTGACTCTTTCAGTTTTGAATCCGCTGAAGGTTTAGCCTTCTTTGATTTTCGCTTTGTCTTTTCCAGGTTTGTGTCCAACGTATCCCAGAATGTTGTTGGGAGCTTTGCGATCCGGCTGAGTTTTCGGTTGGTTGCCCCTGCCAGTTCAGCTTGGACTTCTGTCAGTGATTTTCCGTCGGATTGCAGACGCTTGATCGCAACCAGCTGCAGCAAATGGCGTTTTCCGTAGTAAGCCGTTCTGCCGATCATTGTTTCGGCTCGGTCAAGTATTCCAAGTGTTGTGTAATACCGAATAGCTCGCGTGTCTGGCACACTGCGCACCCGTCCGGAAGTTTGGCCTTCGTACTGGTATTCCAACGCGAATTGCGTCGCAGTTTGTAGCTCGGAGATTCGCCAGTTACTGTTCATGGCTTTATATTACACTGTTATATGACACTGTCAATTGTGTTTTTCGGAATTTTTCGAGATTTCCTTGAGTCCAAATTGGAAAAGGCGGGCGTTTAATGTGTTGGCATTCAGGAAATAGGCACGCTTCGTTACACTGTCACGTTTGAAACAGGTTTTCCAAATGATGTATCAATGAGCGACAGTGATTCGGACTCTGATGTTGTGAGCGGTCCTAAAGGCTGTAATTTCCCTTCGAATTCTCCTGAAGTTTCTGCGAACAATTCGACGCAGCTGGGCAACGCGGAGTTCAGTTTTTTAAAGATGGACAAAAAGTCGCCGATGTATTTTCTCAATACCGCGACTCATACCAATGACAAACGGTTGGTGCTTCGGAACATGCCCGATTGTGGCGAGCTTCCACTGCCGCCGGATAATATGATGCAGTACTCGGAGACTCCTGAGGCTCATCATAAAACAGGATCCCGATTGGCAAAAATTATTCGAGAGATGTTACCGTCGAATGGAATCGAGCTGGCTTCACTTGAGAACGTGTTGGAGTTTGGTTGTTCCAACTGTCGTGTGCTTCGGCATTTCGAAGACGTCGCACGGGAGAATAATTATTGGGGTTGTGACATCAATGCGAATACGATTTTCTGGAACATTGAAAATCTATCGCCACCGTTTAACTTTTTCGTAAATACGACGTTGCCGAACCTCCCGATCCGCGACGGATATTTTGATTTCGTATTTGCGACTTCGGTGTTCACTCACATGGACGATATGTTTTTCGGGTGGTTGCTGGAAATCAAGCGGGTGGTTGCCGAGTCAGGCTATGCTTTTCTGACTTTTTTAAACGAAGGCACGATCAAATTCGGCATGGACCGAGTTCAGTCTCCTGTTGGAAAAGCAATCGCCAGCAACGCGGAATTGATTGATGATCTGTTGACGAAAAAAAATAACATGGTTGTAATCAACCGCGACTCATCGTCGATGACATTTGTTCGCGGTGAGTTTATTGAAAAACACCTTAGCCAGCTTTTTGAAGTGGTCTCTGTCGTGGAGAATACGATGGCGGGACATCAGACCGGTTACCTTTTGAAAAATACAAAGCCTTGAGTTCTTCTAAACCAAATATTGAGCCTGAAGTTACCCAAAAAGCGGCCGTTGCGGTGATTGCCAACGGGACGAAGCTGTTGACAATCACTCGGTCTGAGACGGTGCGAGCCCCCAATTTGGTTTGTTTTCCCGGTGGCGGCGTCGAGCAGGGTGAGTCTGTCAGTGTCGCACTCGTCAGAGAAATGCAAGAAGAATTGGGCATTGATGTCGTGCCAGGTGAATTGGTTTGGAAGAGCACGGCAGCAAGCGGAGTCGAACTGAATTGGATGTCAGCGACAATTGTTGATGGTCAAACAATTGTTCCCAACCCAGCCGAAGCGGCGAGCTTTGCGTGGCTGAGCGTTGAGGAGATTTGCGAATTGCCGAATTTGCTTCCCAGTAACGCTGAGTTCTTTGCCGCTCTCGAACGCGGTGAGTTTTCACTTTAGCAGGGCGTCAGTTTGTGTCTTTGTGGGAAATTTTCATCAAGATTGTTTTAGTGTTCAGATTCTCTCAGCTTTTCTTTAGTTGTTGTCCATAATGTGTAGAGTGCAAATCGGCGAAGTTGTTCGTGAATTTTCTTGCAGTGAGACTTGAGATGATACAAGGGCGCTTGAGGAAAACCAAAACTGTCAATCAATTCAACTTTTTAAATCAGCGAATCTCAGCTGCCAACGCGAGAGTTGCTTTTACTCTTGTTGAATTGCTGGTCGCGATTGCGATCATTGGCATTTTGATTGGCATGCTCTTGCCGGCTGTGCAGATGGTTCGTGAAGCGGCACGGCGAAGTTCATGCATGAACAATGTTCGTCAGCTTGTGCTGTCGGCCCACAACTACGAATCGGCGTTGAAGCATTTTCCGCCAAGCTATCAACTAGACGACGGTGCGACAGCCACAACAAATGGTTCTTGGTCGATCCACTCTCATTTATTACCTTTCTGCGAGCAAGCGAATGCTTACAAAATGATCGAGTTTGGAAGTGCGTGGAGTGATTCAGTAAATGTAGCCACCGGTGTTCCGACCATGAGAGTGCCGATGTTCATGTGCCCGAGCGAAATCAATGACACGGTCCGGTTGGACACTTCGACCGGTGCAGCGAAAGTGCATCCTCATAATTACGGTTTCAATTTCGGATCATGGCTTGTTTATGACCCGGTGACACACGTTCCAGGCGACGGAATGTTCTACGTCAACGGCGAGGTACCGTTTGGCGCGATCAAGGACGGGACAAGCAACACGCTGGCGGTTGCAGAAGTCAAAACCTTTACGCCCTATATTCGCAACACTCAAGACCCTGGGCCGATTCCGCCCACTAGCTCGGACGCGTTCATGGGCTACGGCGGACAATTGAAACTTGGGCCCTCGCTCCATCAAAATACGGGACACACTGAATGGTGTGATGGTCGCGTGCATCATTCTGGATTCACGACGGTATTTACGCCCAACACGTTTGTCCAGTATGAGAGCGGAGGGGAGACTTATGACATCGATGTCAATTCTGAAAAAGAGGGCAACAGCACGTCGAAACGAACTTACGCGGCAATCACGTCACGGAGCTATCACACCGGAGGCATCGTGAGCATCGGAATGATGGACGGCTCGACAAGAACAGTGACAGGGTCGATTGATTTGTCGGTGTGGCGCTCTCTAGGAACAATTGCGGGTGGCGAAGTGATCTCAGAGTTCTGATTTCAGAGATCTGGTTCAGAATTTTGATTTTCAGTTCTGGGTTAGGCGATGCCGTTGCTGGTTTGCTCCGACGATTGGTTCTTGCGAATTTCCCAGGACGGAGACTTGTTACGACTGGAACCTAGCGATTGCCGGCAACTTGTTACTTCAGCGCTTCCAAGAGCTTGCGCCGCTGCAAGCTTCGGCTCCGCCATTGGGACAGAATTCCAGTCGCCGGCGCCAAGAACACGACGATCAAGAACAGAAACCCCGCGGCAGAAGAAATCGGGCCAGCAGGTGAAATTTCAAGCGGCATGCTTAATGCGACTCCGCCAATCGCCGTCAGCGCGCCGATCAATCCGCTGATGACGAACATCGTGGACAGCCGTGTTGTCAAAAGATTCGCTGCCGCCGGTGGTGCGATCATCAATGCTACAACCAAAATCGTACCGGCTGTTTCAAATGCAGCCACTGAGATGATCGAGACGATGGCTAGCCAAAGTGTGTGGATGACTTTGGGGCGAAAGCCAAGCATGTGCGATGTCGGTTCGTCGAACGCCATCAGTTTTAACTCTTTGAAAAAGATCGTGATGAAGCCAATCAATAGAGCCAGGCAGAACGCCATCGAGACGAACGCTTTTGGGCCAAGGTAAACGCCGCCGATCTCGAAAGGCTTGATGGCGGCGAAAGCGAGATTGCCGTCGATGATGCAATGGGCATGAAAGTGGATATTCTTGAGCTTCATGCTGCTCGCGATGATGCCGACGCTGAACATTCCAGAGAAAACGATACCAAGCGCGGCGTCTTGATTGACGCGGCCCGTTCGCATAATCGCTTGGGCCAACCACACCATAATCAAACCGCTCAATCCTGCCGACACGATCAGCCACAGCGAGTTGCGATCTTGAAAGAAAAGGTACGCCAGTATAATGCCCGGCAGTACTGCGTGACTAAGTCCTTCGGAGATGAATGCTTCACGTTTGACGACGAGTAAAACCCCGGCCAATGAGCATGCGACTGCCGTGAGAATGGCAATCGCAAAAGTCCAAAGGAGTAAGGTCATTGTGATGTCTGATTAAAATCGCTGTGGCCAAGCAAGCCAATTGCTGATCGTTTGGGAGTGACTTTAGTGTTGATCATGAGACTCGTTCTCAAGTGGCATCATACCATGCTTGGGTCGCCTGCCTCAATTCGTGGTGCGACAAAAAGGCACGAATGATCGCTTCCATCCAAGCCCACGGCGGGTTGTTGGTTGACTTGGCGATGATTGTCGGGAACTTCACTTTCGCGCGCCCCTGCTTTGGCTCTCGAGCCAATCCCAACACCGCCCAACACCCTTGCCCTTCAAAGTGAGCGGAGAAATTACTAAACTACTCGCTGTCCGACATCAGTCGCGTGCAAGTAACAATCAACGAGAATGAAATGCAATCCAAATTAGTTGAAGCCGCTTTAAATAATCAAATTAACGAAGAGTTGCAATCTGCCTACATTTACTTAGGCAAGGCCGCTCAAGCCGATCGGTTGGGTCTGCCGGGGTTCTCCAATTGGTTCAAAATGCAATATCAGGAAGAGTTGGCCCACGCTGATAAATTTTTCAACTACATCCTTGAGCGAGACGGCGAGGTCAAGCTCGAAGCTCTTGCTGCTCCCAAGGTCGAAAGTGCGACGCCACTAAGTTTGTTCGAGGATGCATTGAAGCACGAGCAGCATATTTCGGCATGCATTTTCAAATTGAAAGATCTGGCTCGCGCTGAATCTGATCATGCAACAGATGTATTTTTGGAATGGTTCGTTTCTGAGCAAGTCGAAGAAGAAGCAAACGCCCGGGGCGTGATCGATCAACTAAAAATGGTTGACGGGAACAAGAACGGTCTGTTTATGATCGACCGCGAGCTGGCGGCGAGACAGTTGGAAGCACCAGAGTAAATCAAAGGCTTAGGCATTGGCAGCCCACATCAGTTGGGTCGGCCTTTCAACCCCGGTCATGATTGGCGATGGCCATGTACACGCCGGTCATGCTCAAATTTGCGGCACGGAACTAACGTAACTCAATTTGGAAATTCGAATGCTAAATCGCCGTACGCTTTTGAAAACGTTGTCGACTGTTGGAATTGGAACGGCAGTGTTTCATCGTTCGTTGGCTGCTTTGTTTTCGCAGGACGCAATCAGTGTTGAGTCGATCAAGCAGGCTGAGTGGATCACCGGGCTGGAGCTGGATGATGACCAGCGTGACGAAATTCTCAAATCGGTTCAGAGTAGAATTGCCGGGTTTGATGCACTACGTAACGTCAAATTGACGGCCGACGTGCCAATGGCAATTCATTTTGCGCCGACGTCCAACCATGAAACGCTGGACGTCGTCAAACGTTCGGCTGAACCGATGAAATCGGAAACGACGGTTGAGCTGCCAGAGGATGACGAGGCGATCGCTTTTCTGCCTGTCTATCAACTTTCAGAATTGGTTCGTACGAAAAAACTTTCTAGCGTACGGCTGACAAAAATCTATCTGGCTCGGCTTAAAAAATATTCTTCCATGCTTCGCTGCGTGGTCACGTTGACCGAAGAGTTGGCAATGGAGCAAGCCAAGAGAGCGGACGCGGAAATTTCTTCTGGGAAGTATCGTGGCGCTTTGCACGGAATTCCTTGGGGAGCCAAAGATCTAATTGCGGTCGAAGGCTATCCAACAAGTTGGGGAATTCCGCACTATAAGGATCGCGAACTGGAGGGCACAGCAACCGTAGCAAAACGGTTGGAAGAGGCGGGGGCAGTTTTGGTTGCCAAGCTTTCTCTGGGAGCTCTTGCCAATGGAGATGTTTGGTTCGAAGGTAAAACGCGTTGCCCGTGGGACCCCCGACGCGGGTCGAGCGGGTCTTCTGCCGGATCGGCTTGCTCGGTGATCGCAGGATTGGTTGGTTTTACACTGGGATCGGAAACACTCGGTAGTATCATTTCACCGTCAGTTCGTTGCGGCTGTTCGTCGCTTCGTCCGACGTTCGGTCGAGTGAGTCGAAGCGGATGCATGCCGCTTTCCTGGTCGTTGGACAAAATTGGGCCGATCTGCAGAAGCGTGCAGGACTGTGCTTTAGTGTTCGACGCGATTCATGGATGGGATGGAAAAGACCAAACGGCCAACAACTATGATTTCCAATGGCCTTCCCGAAAAGACCTTTCTGGACTCAAGGTCGGCTATGCCAAGAGCTCGCGTCGTCCTGATGAGACGCGAGATGATCTGCGGATTATGAAAGAACTCGGTTGTGAGTTAGTTGAAATTGAATTGCCGCGCGACATTCCGCTTCGTCCTTTGATTGCGATCATAGATATCGAAGCCGCAAGCGTGTTTGATGATCTGCTTCGTGCCGGCCACACGGAAGGCTGGAATTCGTGGGACGAAGATTTTCGTGCGGCACAATATGTGTCCGCTGTTGATTACGTTCGCATTCAACGCGTCAGGAATTTGCTAATTGAAAAATTCGAAGCCGCCATTTCGGACGTTGATGTTTTGCTGAACGCGAATGATTTGGTTCATACAAACTTTACCGGCCATCCCTCTGTCGTGATGCCGGTCGGTTATGTCACACGTGGTGAGGGAAAAATTCCAAGGACGACGGTTTTGACTGGCAAGTTGAACGAGGATGAAAAATTGTTGGCGATCGCCCAGCAGTACCAGGCCAAAGTAACCGCGAATGAAAAACATCCAGACCTAGATCCATGGTTGGAGAAATTTGAGGCTGGTAAATTGGACGAGCCGGATAAGAAAGAAGAAGCAAAGCAGTAGGTCTTGAAGGCAAACTGGCAGCGGGATCGCAGAATATCCCGCAGAGCCACGTTACTTCAAAGCCTCTTCTTATTGCTAGTTGAATGGCAAAAAGTTACTGGAAAACCGCTGGATGAACTGACCAAAATCAACATTGTCAACATCGCCGTCGGCATCAAAATCCAGAGTCGGGTTGAAGCCTGAATCGCCGGATGATTTTCGGTAGGTCTGCCAGAATTCGGAAAGATCAGGTGCATCGACATCGCGATCGCCGTCTGAGTCGCCAAAGAATGTGTAAAACGCGTCGGCCTCGACATCGCCGAACACAAAATCTTCCGCCATGGGGCGACCGTCACGGAAGACTTTGGAGCCATCAATGGTGAGTTGATAGTTGCCGTCCTCCAACACACCAGTCGCGTTCCTTGTCAGCGAGCCAAACGAAACGACTGCAACAGTTTGGCCTGCAATCACGGACGTTGAAAAACTGGTGGTGACTGCAGTTCCCGTCGAGCCGCCAGCGTCGCTTCGCTGAATGACGGAAAATGCATCTGGCTCAATGTCGATGACGCCATCAAGTTTGATCGTGATGGAATCCACTGCTGATCTTTGCCCAGTCGCATCGTTGACTTCAACAGAATCGACTTCGGGCAAATTGATCGGGAATGGATCGGAAAAAAGTGGGCTGGTCAAAAAAGTGTCGTCCGTCAACGTTTCCAAAAACGCGACTAAGGCATCTTTCTGCGTTTGCGTCAGATTCAATCGAATTGGGTCGCCATTCGGTTTCTGCAAAAAGGGATGCAGGTTAGCGTGAGGTTGAACTCCCGAGTTATAGAACTCGACAACCTCGGTTAAAGTTTTAAAACGCCCGTCATGCATGTAGCCGTTGAGCACTGCGACGTTTCTGAGCGATGGAGTCTTGAATCGCCCAAGCCCAGCACCTTCGTCAGCCGTTGTGTCAACGTCGAGGCCGGAGTTGAACGGTTCTCGTGCAACGTGTCCAACGGTTTCGTGGCAGCGGAAACACATCAGTTCATTGCCAGTTCCAGTTTGGCCACCGAACAAGGCAAGCCCTTCTTGTTCCTGTTGAGTAAACACTCCAGCAAAATCTGGCATCCCATTGGATCCGGTCGTGTAAGCCAAATCGAATTTTGAATTGTATGAAACCATCGAACGAATGAATTGTGCCAGCGACAGTGCGACCCGGTCAGAGGTAATGGCAGGGTCGCCAAACGCATCATTAAAAAGATCCGCGTAGAATGAAGTGCCTTCGAGTTTTGTCACGAGTGTACCCAGATCGAGATTCATTTCGTCTGGGTGTTCAATTGGCAACAGGTTTTGCTCTTCAAGTGTGTCAGCTGTTTGGTCCCAGCGAAATTTTCCGTTCTGGTAAAATTTCGCGTTCGACAGGCCCATCGAATGTCGATGTGTGGTCCTTCCGTCGGCTCCAACACTAAACTTTCTAGCGTCGCTGAATCCCAGTTCCTGTTGGTGGCACGAGGCGCAAGAGATCGTGTCGTTGTGCGAAAGCCGGACGTCATAAAACAAAACGCGACCGAGCGTGGCACCCGCATTTGTGATCGGATTGTTGGCAGGCGTGTTCTCATTGGGCGGAAGGTTGCCATTTGCGACACCCGTGTAGTGGCTGGGCAAATTGGTAACTGCGTAGCCAACATAGTCGTATGGAATGTTGGGGAGCGACGGAGTATCGCCTCCGTCGTCATTGGTTAAGCCGGGAGGAGGGCTACCGCCTTCTCCTTCACCGCTCGGCGAGCTCATGTTTTGTCTTGCTTCAACTGAGCAAGACAACAACAAGCCGATGACCACCCCCAAGCATGCGACAAGGGGTTTTAAGCTCATGGGAAAATTGGTTTTCACAACTATCACCTCTGCTAACTCGTACCCGAAGAGATTGTCAATCTCAAGTTCGGAATCCATTCTACTCGAAATTCAAGACGTGTTGTGTGACCTATTAGTTCATTCGAATTGTGAAGCTGAGCAGAGTAGCTGGGGCAGACAATGTTAGATTTCTTTAAACCTCTTCTTAAGGAGTTGAAAGTATAATTGAACTTTCATGGTCGCGATCAAAATTGACTATAAGACTGGACCGCGGCCCACAAATGTTTCTATCTTGGCAAAGAAAAGTCGACTCCAAAACAGCGACCCGCCATTGTCAGGCAGTTGCTCAAGCTTCATTTGGAAATAAGCAATTCAAACGGTCGGTGATCACTCGTTTTTTCGTTATCCGGGAAATCGCCTTCGCGAACGATGACATTACAAGTTGAATCCCATTCTTTGGCTGGCCCAGCAACAAAAGCAAAGTCTAGCATGCTGCCAGGATAATCGTCTTTGCCATCTGGCTCTTCCGGATTGTCATACCAATTGGTGTCGATGAACTCAGTAGGTTTGACCCATCGCCATATGTTGTCTTTTAGGAAATTGACGAAAGCAGGATTGCCTTTTTCAGTTTCAAACACGAAGTCAAAATTATAGTCGCCTACAGCGAAAATAGGCAGCGTTTGATCGCGAGCCCATTCGACTAACATCGTGGCTTGCTGTTGGCGAATTTTCGCTTTGCCGCGGGCGAGATGATTTACCATGACCATAAACTCAACGTCGGATGTACGGTCTTTTAAATGAAGCGCCATCGGGGCGCGATAGCGTTGGGAAATGTTGATTTCGTTCAGGTCGATCTGGCGAACTTTTTCGAATTTGTTCTCGTTGTATAACAACTGCATTTTGTCGTTGTTTCCAGATTTCGAATATATGTACTTGTAGTGCGTACCTAGGGCCGAACGGAATTTGCTTAGGTCAGCCGGTAAGACTTCGGTTAGTGCAACGATGTCGTACTTGTCGGCCATGTTCAATTGTTTGAGTTGTTGGCAAATGGTTTTGGCTTCCGCACCATTTGATTCAACGTTCCATGAGAAAATTTTATAGGCCGCTGTTGTTGCCGTACCGTGAACGGCCGATTCATTGGTTGGCAGTGCGTGTGCTGTTTCAGTTGCACCAAGTTCGGCGGTTGAGTTCGAGTCGGAATTCTTTATTGCACCATTGGCCAATGGTCGATCCGCCACGGAGGGAGTCGTTGATGAGCCATTTTTGGGAGGCGAATCCACTTGCGTTATTCCGTTTTCCAAAGTTCCGTTTTCTAGAGTCCCGTCTTCCGATGAACGACAACCAAAGTTCACCAGAGCGACACTGAATACCCAAAATAGAAGAAAGGCAAATGCTTTGTGATTCATGTGATTGGTCTAGGGGCTGGTGGCTTGGTGATGAAGTGCAGCCTAACAACTGGCTGCAAAAGATGCCTATGGGATTTACTTGATCAGGGCGCGAGTTTTGTTGTTCGCGGAAGTTTGAACGAGCCAACAACGTTGATCGGGCTGCTCTTTTGTCGAACGTCTTCAAAAAAAATGCTCCAGCGAAATTGCTGGAGCATCTGAGATATTCGTAAGTTTTTGTCGTTTGTGGCAGCGAAAACTAGCTGACAACGACCTCAAAACCTTTTCGCTGTTCACGTTCGATAAACGAATTAGCCAGTGCATCATCGCCAAACGTTTCAGTCTTTGGATCGAACACGATTTTTCGGTCCAGACGCATCGCAATATTGATCGCGTGACAAACGTTGAGCATTCGGTGGTGCGATTGCATATCTGATGCAGGTTGCTTACGAGTTTTGATGCAATCCATGAAGTTTTTCATGTGGTAGCCTTCTTCGCCGAAACCTTCCAATGACGACGCATCGTCGACGTAAAGTTTCGAGATTGAGTCGCTTGCCAACGGTTTGTCTTTCATGGCTTCGACGGGTGAGCCAACGAGTTTGCCACGGTTGACGAGGAAGCGACCTTTGCCTTGGAACATGATGCCGTTGTCGAAACCAAGATCGTCGTCCTTGTCTTGGACATACATCACGGTTCCGTCTTCGAAAGTACATTTGACTTTGAAAGTCACTGCACAGTTAAACATATCATCGCGTTTCGGCATCCCTTTTTCGTCAAATTCAACAGGATGGAAAACTCGAATCGGTTCGATGCTGATTTTGCCAATGTCGTCTCCCAGTTTGTCCATTGCCCACATCGCAATGTCGACATGGTGAGCGCCCCAGTCCGTTAGTTTTCCGCCGGAGTATTCGTAGAACCAACGGTAGTAGCGATGGGCTCGTCCGAACGGGAATCCAGCTCCCCAACCAGTCTTGTCGACGACTTTGTCAGTGGCTCGGTAAAGCGAGAAAGGGCATTGGCCCAACCACATGTCCCAGTTCAAACTTTTGGGCGGATCGACAACGGGTAATACATCGCTTTTGCGAGAGCCGCCAAAGCAGATGTTGACTTCTTTCGGTTTGCCAATTCGATTCTCGCGAATCATCGCTGCTGCTGTTGCGAAACGTTTGCTGAATTCCGTTCGTTGCTGAGTGCCGACTTGAACGACTTGGCCCGTTTTCTTTTGTGCAGCAAGGATCTGTTGGCCCTCGCGGATGGTCAACGTTACCGGTTTCTCGCAATAAACATCTTTGCCAGCTTCCATGGCTTCGATGGCGATTTTTGAGTGCCAGTGATCGACCGTGCCAATCACGACAACATCGACGTCTTTGTTGTCTAGGATATGACGATAGTCTTCATGGGCTCCGATAACCAATTCTCTATTTTGAGCGCGATGGTTGTCGACAGCGACTTGTAGAGCTCGGCCGGCCTGGACTGCATCTACATCGCAGACGCCAACGCATGGGCCGAATTTCAGAGCTTGTTTGCCATGGTAGGTGTGGAATCGAATTCCAGTTCCAATAAATCCGATGCCAGGTTGATCGTTGGCCGAGCGAAAACCTTCTGCGTAAGCACTCGTTGATGACGAGGCAGCGCCTCCGAAATAGCCCGCGGCACAAGTTGCGGCAGATGCCTTTAAGAATCCCCGTCGGGAAGCCTTTGATTTCATTTTAAAACTCTTGATGGTTGATGGCCGATTTCTGAAAATAGTTAGCCCTCGAAAGGGCCGCCAAGGGAAGTTTGTAGATGCAAACCCAAGCTCGTAAAAGCCCAAGATTGGGTTTGGAAAAACTTGCCAAGGTTTTGAAAGACGTTCTTAACCAATTAACAATGAGCGTATATCTTACCAAGCGACGAACTACGCTGCTATCAGATATTCACTTGCTTTTGGCAGCAATGTGAGGGCTCGAACGATTTTCGATTGGTTTTTTATTGAGCAGGTTACTGCGAACACTACGCTTTCGTTCGTGAAAATCCACCGCTGGATCGATCGGGCAGTTTGGTTTGGCAAACATCAGGTGAATACTGTGCACCCGTCGTTCGGCAAACGCGGCTTCGCAATAGCACAGATAGAAATGCCACAGGCGGATAAATCGTTCGTCGTAACCAAGATTCCGAACCTCGGAAAGTTGGCCCATGAATTGATGACGCCAGTAGGCAAGCGTTTTCACGTAATGCGGTGTGATGTCTTCTTGGCAAAGCATCCGCATGTCAGTCATGCGACCAACCGATTGCGAAAGGGCCGAAACGGAAGGCAAGCAGCCACCCGGAAAAACGTACTTTCGAATAAAGTCAACGTTGCGAATGTGGTAGTCGTAATTACCTTCGCCAATGGTGATCGCTTGAAGCAGCATCACACCGTCGTCGGTTAAAAGCTTGGAACAACGTGAAAAATACTCGTCGTAGAATTCATGCCCGACGGCTTCGATCATTTCAATCGAAACGATTTTGTCAAACTTACCTTCGAGTAAGCGGTAGTCTTTTAGTAAGACCGTCACTCGATCCGACAGGCCGGCTGCTTCGACTCGCTCGACGGCGACCTTGTGTTGTTCTTTTGAGATCGTTGTTGTTGTGACATGACAGCCAAAATGCTGCGCCATGTGGATCGCCATTCCGCCCCAACCCGTTCCAATTTCAAGGACATGGTCAAGCGAATTGAGTCGAAGCTTTCGACAGATGGTATCCATTTTTCGAGTCGATGCGTCGTGCATATCAGAAGCATCTTGTGCGTCTGGATTCGGCGACTCGAAAATGCCTGAAGAATAATTGAGCGTTGGGTCAAGAAATAGCTGGTAGAAATCGTTGCCTAAATCGTAGTGGTCTTGAATGTTCTTTCTGCTGCCGGTGATCGTATTTTTTCGCGATAGGTGCTTAAAGAAATTCAGCCGGCTTTTGATTCGTCCCCAGCCCTTTTCAAGGTTGGAAAACCGATCCATGTTCCGAATCATAATTCGGATGAGTGACGTAAGGTCGTCCGAAACCCATTGGCCATCCATATATGATTCTGCAGAACCAATCGTACCGCTGAAAACGACCTGCTTGAAAAGATCGTGGCTGCCTACTACTGCCGTTGCGGCAAGGCTTGCTTCCGTTGAATTGCCGTTTACCTTCGTCTTGATTTTATTGATGCCAGCCGCGTCGACTATCGTCAATTGTCCGCCGATTAGGTTTTGGAACCGGCTGAGAAAAGTACGCGTGAAAAATCCGGGGCGGGCACTTGAGTTTTTGGCCAGAGAATAATTCGGGTCCAGTCGTAGCTCCGTCGCAAACACGCCATGTGGTGTCACGGTCTGTTGCAAAGATTCTGACGCTTTGTCGCGAGCTTTGGAAAAATGGTTCATCGAGTTACCAGAATTTTATCGTTACTATTTGAATCGGGAGGAAGTTTGGTCTGTTGATCTGAAGGGGCGTGATCAAATTGGTCGGATGAGGATGATGATGCATTTTTGCTGAGCGACGCATGTTTTGCGGAGATGCTTTTTGTGTTTACGCCTTCGGCGGTCGGGTCAACATCGGGATTCGAGGTGGGGTGAGATAGTTTGTGCGGATGAGAAATGAAAGGGACTTTCTTTAGGTATAGCCGTAAAGCCTGCCAGTAAATCCCAGCGAATATTTTGAAACTGATCAGGGGATATTTTATTAGCATCCAGTTCAAATTTGTAGACGTCAAAGCCTTTCGTTTCATCGTCATCGAGACATCAAGTAAACGTTTTGAACGTTGCTGGTTTGGATCGACTCTGTGATTTTCAATTTTTAAGGCCAGTTTTTCGCCAGGGCTAGAAAAAGCCATTCGGTAATGCATGTCGAGTGACATGAACGGAGAAACATGGAACGTTTTGTCGACGTAGTCGGCAAACAGCGTGGAAGGCTTTTGAGGAGTGTTTCGCTTTTGAATGCCGCTCGATTGTGGCAGTTCGGATTCTGATCGGGTTGGTTCTATATCGCTCGAATCTAAACCGCTTGATATAGAATCGTCCAAACAAAGCCCATCTGATTTGGCTCCGCTTGATTTGGCTCCGCTTGATTCCGATTCCGCCGCATCAGCTGTCGGAAGAAAGTAAACGTGTTGCTCGCCCCAAGGCGTGTTGTTGACTTCCGCGATCACAGCTACCAACCTCTCACCGGTCGGATCGTAGCAATAAAAAAAACTCACTGGGTTCATCGCAAACCCAACATAAGTCAGTTGCGTCAAAATCTTTACTGGACCAACTGGCTGACGAAAGTCATTCTCGTTGAGGACTTCGGTGACGCGCGATCTTAAATCTGCGATAGGTAAGTGTTTTTTTAGATGGTCGTTGGGTTGGAACCTTGCGAAAGCAAAACGCTTTGTCGACCATAGCCAGAATCTGTCGAAAACCGTTTCGACTTCTTCCAAGTCGATCATCAACAGGAAGGAGCGGAAAAAGAACTCGTGGTGAACAGGATCATTTCTTCGATGTCGAATCAATCCTTCGTAGATACAACTAGAGGGCACCGGATACCTCCGGCGACTGCGAAGTGTTGAGCGATTCGACAACCGCCAATGCACTCTTTACCCCGTCCTCATGGAATCCATTTCCCCAGTACGCACCACAGAAAGAAGTCAAGTTACTGTCGATCATTTCAGACTGACGTTGCTGCATTTCGGAACGATGAATGTTGAACGTTGGATGAGAGTAGTTAAAAGACTTAATGATGTTCTCCGGGCGGATGCGTTCTTCATCGTTCAGTGTAACGCAAAAAACGTCGGGAGCGTTCAGCGATTGCAACATATTCATGTTGTACGTTACGGTTGCCGATTTAGATTCACTCACTGGATTGTAATAGTTCCAGCATGCCCACGCACGTCGATTTTTGGGCAGTACTGATTCCTGTTTGTGCAAAATTGCCAAGTTGGGTTCATAAGGAAAAGCAGAAAGGATCTCGCGTTCGTTAGGGCTTGCGCCGTTACCCAGAATTGCCAATGCTTGGTCACTGTGGCAGGCGAAAATGACATGGTCGAACTCGTGGACCTGACCGTTTCCCTCCGAGTTGTTTTTTAATCGAATTTGAACGTTTTCGTTTTCCCGTTCGATTGAACACACAGGTGAATTCAGTTTGATGTTGCTTTTCCAAGCCTCAATCAACGGTGGTACGTATTGTTTTGACCCGCCGGTGATCACCCGCCACTGAGGTCGGTCGGTGACGCCCAGCAGTCCGTGATTTTTGTAAAACTCTGCGATGAACTTGATCGGGAACTTGCGAAATTTTTCAAAAGGTGCCGACCAAATTGCGGCTCCCATTGGGAGGAAATACTGATGGATAAATTGGTCTGAGAATCGATGCCGCGCGAAAAATTCGTCAACCGTTTCGTCAGGAGCATCGGATTCAAGAAGTTTTTGCCCAAGCCGATTGAAGCGAACGAGGTCCCAAAGCAAGCGAAGAAATCGCGGGCTTACCAAGTTCTTACGTTGAGCAAACAATCCACCAGGATCGGCTCCCCTGTACTCTAATCCAGTTCGGGCGCAACTGACACTGAAACTCATTCGAGTTTCTTGCGACGCGACTCCAAGTTCATCAAGCAACTTGATAAAGTTCGGATAGGTACGGTCATTGAACACAATGAACCCTGTGTCGACCAAAAACGTTTGGCCGCCGGATTCAGCCTCGACGGTATTGGTGTGTCCACCGATGTAGTCGTTGGCTTCGAAAAGGGTAACGTCGTGTGTTCGATGTAGATGATAGCCGGCGACTAAGCCCGAAATCCCTCCTCCGATAATTGCAATTCGCATGGAAGTCGCTTGATTTGTTGGATTATTTTTTTGAGCCAGAAAGTGGCAGCGCGGCACAAGAATTGGAATCATTCTCACCGCCGTTCGGAATTTTGCAACTTGCCTTTTTCATTCTGTGCATCGCATGCCAAAAACGAAGCTTCGCAAAAATCGTATAACCTAAATCGAGCAAATGACGGATGACAGGAAGTCGCGTTGGAGAAACGACAAAACCAAAACCTAAGCGACTGTAAATTTGTCTGAACACTTCAACGCCAGTCACATACGATCCGTCCTCGTTACGTCCGTGAATCTCTCTCATCAGTTGGTCAAGCGTACGGTCTGTTGGAGTGAACTCTGCAGAGGCGATGTCCGTCAGTATTAGCTGGCCACGTTTGTCTTTCCTTCGAATCATGTCAATTTCGCGTTTGCAAAGTGGACATTGTCCGTCATACAAAACCTCGAATTTGGGTGTTGAAATTCCTTCCGGTTTTCGTCCTTCATTCATTTCTTAGTCCTGTATAATCGTTCATAACGTTCACTGTTATACCGCCCTAAAACTTGCGGGTTAACGTAAGCAGAAGCAAATAATACGCAAATTAATGCACGAAAAGGGCAACCGATGGTTCAAGGGAACGAATCCACTAGTGATAGAAACGTCCAAAACGGGCAACTTGGAAGAGAGATCAAGGGCAAGGACGGTTCGCTCTATTCCCCCAGAACGGTGGCGAGGGCGATAGGCGTCAGTGAATCTTCGCTGAAACGTTGGTGCGACTCCGGAAAAATTGGAGCCGTCAAAACCGCAGGTGGTCATCGCAGATTCAGTCAAGCCAACATAATCGAGTTCTTAAAAAACAAGAACAAGAATTGTGAACTCCGTGACCCGACTGTGATCGGTTTACCGAGTTTTGAAGAGATCGCAGTTGCCGATAGCACTGATGGAACGCAGCAGATGCTCGCTGCCCTAATTGCTGACGACGAGGCTCAAGTCACCAAGTTGCTGATGTATCTGTTTGTGAATGGATGGTCGATCGCGGAAATTTTTGACCAAATCGTTTCGCCGGTGTTCATTGAGATCGGCAAAAAATGGTCGAGTGGCGAGATTGAAGTTTTCCAAGAGCGGCGTGCCTGCGAGATTTGTCTTAACGCACTTCGAGTTGTTCGGTCTGTTTTGCTCGCTCCACAAGAAAATGCGTTGAAGGCGATCGGCGGCACGTTGGAGGGTGATCACTTCCTCCTGCCAACTTTGGCTGTTGAGTTGACTTTGACGTCGCTTGGTTGGAATGCAAATTCGTTAGGGAGCAATCTTCCAATTGAGTCGATGTTTCGAGCGGTTGAAGCACACCGTCCAAATCTAATGTGGGTCAGTATTTCTCATCTCGACAATGAGGACGAGGTTGCCAGCCGAATGAACCAATTCTCGAGAAAGATGCCACCGAGCACATGGCTTGTGATTGGGGGGCACGGAATGTCACAAACTATGCGTGGAAAAATTGAGAACGCCGTCTGTTGTGACAATCTTTCGCAATTGGTCACGTTTGCTCGCACGGTTAAGATGCCGATAGAGCCAAGATTTTAAACTTGTTTGTCACGCTTCGTTCGGCGATGTTTCAGTCGCCTTTTTAATTCTCTGTTTCCTTTTGCCAAGAAAAATCCCCATGACTAAATTCGTTCGTTACAGCCAAGCCAATTGTTGGCTGATGGTTTTCTTTGTTGCTTGCGTCTCGTCAATGGCGGCACAGGGGCATGCTCAAACTGAATCAACCAAACTGGCCGAGAAGACTGGTGCGAAAGAAACGAAGACAGCGTCGCTTGACGAGAGTGATTGGGCACAGTGGAGAGGTCCGAGGCGAGATGGATCGATCAAAGACGGAAACTGGCCGTCGGCTTTGGGTGAAGACATCCTCAAGAAAGTTTGGAGCAATTCGCTGGGCCCAAGTTATAGCGGTCCTTTGGTCGTCGGCGATCGGGTTTACGTCACAGAAAAAGATGGTGGATTAGAGCTGGTAAAGGCATTCGATCGCGAGAGCGGCAAAGAAGTATGGACCAGCAAGTGGGAAGGCGCAATGAACGTGCCTTTTTTTGCGGCGTCAAATGGAAACTGGATTCGCTCAACCCCGACTTATGATGACGGAAAGATTTTCGTCGCAGGCATGCGGGACGTTGTTGTTTGCCTGAACGCGGATGACGGCAAAATTATCTGGACCAAAGATTTTCCAAAAGAATTGGGAACGCCGCTTCCTGATTTTGGTTTCGTTTGTTCCCCGTTGGTCGATGGCAAGTTCGTTTACGTACAAGCTGGTGGCGGGTTCATCAAGCTTGAAAAAGACTCTGGGAAAATGGTTTGGCAAAGTCTGAACGATGGTGGTGGGATGTACGGAAGTGCATTTTCTTCGCCTGTGATCGCGGAAGTCGCCGGAAAGAGGCAAGCCATCGTTTTGACGCGCGCCAGCATGTGTGGTGTCGATGTGGAGACCGGTAAAAAACTATGGGAACAAAAAGTCAAAGCGTTCCGAGGAATGAACATTTTGACTCCGACAGTGATCGGCGATGACATCTTCACAAGTACTTACGGTGGCACGACACAGATGATGACTGTGACCTCAGGTGCGTCTGGTTTCGAGATCAAGCCCAAATGGGCTCTGCCCGCTCAAGGCTATATGTCGTCTCCAGTGGTCGTGGACGGTCATGCCTACATTCACTTAAAGAACAATCGTTTCGCTTGTTTCGACCTTGAAAACGGCGTCGAAAAATGGCGAAGTAAGCCCTACGGAAAGTACGCAAGCATGGTTGCATCGGGAGATAAGATTTTGGCTCTCGATCAGCGTGGCGGTTTGCTCTTGATCCGCGCCAACCCAAACGAGTTCGATCTGATCGACACACGACGGGTCGGAAATGATAGTTGGGCTCACGTTGCAGTTAGCGGAAACGACGTCGTCGTAAGAAACTTGGACGAAGTCGTTCTCTTCAAGTGGGGCAAGTAAAACAGCCGAGATCTGCGCGGCAATTCAGTCTCAGTTCGAGTCGATCGTGGCTGAGTGATTGTCAAGTTAAATCGAATTCAAAGTTCACTTGGAATGTTAAATTGCAAGTGAATTTTTTTGCGCGCCGCGAATTCAATCGGTTAGATCATCTGCGTCGGCGAAAGCATGTTGCCATGCCCAAGGAGCAAAGGAAAACCATTGAACTCGGTTCAGGTACTGCTCTTTGCAAATAGCCACGAATCATTCCCGTGTCCGAATCACTAAGGTGAACATTGATGTAGGTTCGTCCATCCAGTAGATGCTGCACGTTGGCTGAGTCGAGTAAAAAATTATCATTCACGCCGCCCGAGCCTGCTGATCCATCGAATGTTGTGCTGCCGCTGAGTGCGATCAAAAGTGGCGCCACCTCACCGAATGCAGCGTCTCCAGAGCTTGCAGTCGGGCCGTGTAAGTGAAGTTTGAAAACGTCTTGGCTGAGGTCGGTGTATCCGTTGGCAGAACCCCACTCGATATCGATATGCAGTAAATTGTTATCTGTGTTGAACGTGATCCCTGTCGATCCGATGCCTCCGGTTCCGACTTCCCCTGTGGCTGGATCAATGTTGCCCTCCAGCAATCCGTCGCCTGCTGATCCCGTTGCCACGAACGAAATGATATCGGCGGCGCAAGGGTCTTGATTTGCGGGAATTAAAACCAAAGTGATCAAAATGGTCAAACACGCGAATCCGAGTTTCATCTGATTGGGTTCCAAGTTTTAGGTTTACGCAGGACACGGGCTGTTCGAACTAAATCTGCTCCGACCGGCCAAGTTTGCATAAACTAAGTCTAACCCATGCAAAAAAAGAATCGAGAATGTTGCTTAATCGTTGACGAACATTGGAAGAGATTAGGTCGAGTCTTGCAGGTTATTCCTTGGCTAGCTCGTGCCGGGACCTCGTGCCAATTCGACAGTCTCCAATCCGAGACTACTGTTCAGCCGGATTTTAGCGGTGATTTCGAAGGCGTTGAAACGATAGTAATCCAGTCAATTCGTATCCTGTCGTTGAACGATTCTCCTGACTTACCCGTGGAAAACCGCAACCTGGCAAAGGATGTCTTGTGCACCATTAGGCATTTCTACCGTTCCAGATTATCATGCTGATGAGGTTAAATTGAATCTGGGGAAATAAATGGCACTAGAAAAATCACGTCTCCGTAATCTAGTTTGTAAGTTCGGTATCGCGGGAAGCTGTCTCGCACTCGCACTTACGGTCTCAATTTCCTCTGCGAACGCCCACGACCAAGAAGGTGAAAAGGGCGTCAACAATTCCTCTGGTGCCGGAGCCGGTGGAAGCGGCCCCTTCGCGAGCAGTCGCGTTGAGTTGCTGTCCCACATGGAATTGAGTGAGATCGGAAACTTGGGCGCGTCCAACGTGATTGGCAACGACATCTGGGGGTGGACCGATGAGACAAGTGGACGCGAGTTTGCTCTTTTCGGTTTGACCAACGGAACTTCGTTTATTGAAATCACTGACCCAGAAGCCCCAACTTATTTGGGAACTCTTAAAACAACTGAAGGTACTGGCAACCGCGCGTGGCGAGATATCAAAGTCTACAACGAGCAGGCTTATATTGTTTCTGATCTCAATGGAGCCCACGGAGTTCAGGTCTTCGACTTGAATCAATTGCTAACGGCGTCGGCCTCTGACGCAAGCGATCCACATTATTTTTCTGCCGTTGGGGTTTACGATGGTGTCACGACGGCTCACAACATTGTGATCAATGAGGATTCTGGTTTTGCGTACGTCGTTGGTTCCAATGTGGCCAGTGGTGGTTTGCATGTTCTGGATTTGAACGGCGGGGCCAACGGTGCGATGCCGACGTTTGTTGGCAATTTTTCAGCTGACGGATATACCCACGATGCTCAGGTCGTGAATTACGTCGGACCTGACAGCGACTACGCGGGACGAGAAGTCGCATTCAATTCCAACGAAGATACGTTGACGATCGTCGACGTGACGGACAAGGAAAACATGACTGAGATTTCGCGCAATGGTTACGCTGGGGCTGAGTATTCCCATCAAGGTTGGTTGTCCGAGGATCAGAAGTATTTCTTCCTTGACGACGAATTGGATGAGCGAAATTCAGATACTCTGATCAAGACGCGTACGCGAGTGTGGGACGTTTCAGATTTGGACGCGCCAACGTATCTTGGATTTCACGAAGGCACTGAGTCAACGATCGACCATAATTTGTACGTCAAAGACGAGTACATTTTCCAAGCCAATTACACGAGTGGGTTGCGTGTTCTCAAAGTTAACGACGCCGCGACGTTGGACATCGAAGAGTGGGCCTATTTCGACACCTATATGGCAGACAACAATGTCACGTTTAACGGTGCGTGGTCGGTGTTTCCTTACTTTGATAGCGGAAGCGTGATCGTGAGCGATCGGCAAGGCGGATTGTTTGTGCTCAACGTTATTCCGGAACCAGGCTCGATGGCAGTGCTGGGAATGCTCGGTTTGATCGTGGCGTCTCGTCGCCGAAGAGTGGCATAAATGCCGGGGTGATTTCCCTTGCTCGTCAAAATATTTGGGCGAGTGCAAGATCATTCAAAGCGTGCGTTCAAGCGACGGTTTTAAGATTGGGAATCGCATGCACTTAATTATGGCTTTTGTGATGACTGTCGCGTGTTGTTTGGCGCTATAAACTCGTAAACGCGTCGCGACATTTGTTCGGCGGTAGTCGTTCATTCGTGGACAACTTTCTTACGGAATAGACAGCATTCAATCGCAGAGATGGTGCCCAATGAATGCCTGGTTTTGGTTGCGCTGAGGGTTTTTATTGATTGACCGAGCGTCATTTCTTATGGCGTTTGCAACATTTCAAGTTGACGCAGCGTCGTTTTCTGAATTGACGAAGCGCCACCATTGGGTCATCGCGTTTGTTCCGAATTTGATACTTCGAATTCCCGTTAGCTGCCGTCAAAGCCGTTGAAGTGTTTGACTAGTTTTGCC
This sequence comes from Mariniblastus sp., assembly GCA_045105295.1. GTDB lineage: Bacteria > Planctomycetota > Planctomycetia > Pirellulales > Pirellulaceae > Mariniblastus. Next base: position 27,420 of record JBGCDK010000034.1, on the reverse strand, counting down.
TTGGTCCTACTTTTCGTTAGGAATCAATCTAGCAATTAGGGCAGAAATCAAACCATGTTTCGACAAACCAAACTAAATCTTCGATGCCTTTTGGCCTGCGTCGCGATTTTTGCAACTTGCGGTTCATTCAGTTTGGCATTCGCAGACGAAGCCCGAAGCAAACTCAACCAATCAGCGTTCGAGATTCTTAAAACACACTGTTACCGTTGCCATGGAGTCAACCAAAAAGTTCCAGACTTTGACGTCTTGGATATCGACAGTCTGACAAAAGAACGTGGCGAAGCGGGGGATAGCCTGAAATTTGTAGAGCCCGGCGACATTGATAATTCTTCTATGTGGGAATACATGGATGGCGACGATGCTTACATGCCGATGGAAGGATCACCCGAAGCCGACAAAATGACCAACGATCATCGTGAGACGATCAAACGTTGGATCGAGGCCGGTGCCGAGTTTCCAAAAAGAAAAGAGCGAAAATTTCGTACGCGATTGAGCGACTTCGAAGCAATTCGAAACCATCTGTTGGAGGCAGAACCGGACGACCGAAGGCACCTTCGGTTTTTCACTTTTTCGCATGTGGCGAACAATCCCAAGGCAACTGAATTCGATTTGAAAATGGTTCGCGCCGCACTTTCAAAGCTTGTCAATAGTTTGAGCTGGGAACGAGAGATCGTTGTTCCCGTCGCTGTCGAAAGCACAGATGAAACACTGTACGCAATTGATCTTCGTGATCTTGGTTGGACTGGTGGTCGCGAATGGTTGCACATCGTTAACCGAAATCCATACGGATTAAAGCTTAGTTACATCAAAGATAAAAAACTCAAAAGAATAGCCGCCGACGTGACACAGCTTTCTCAAGCCGAGTCTCCAGTGGTTCGAGCCGACTGGTTCATTTTCAGTGCAGCACGTCCTCCGCTTTATCACGATTTGCTTCGACTTCCCAATCGCGTTGAAGAACTAGAAGCTTTGGTCGGCGTCGACACGATCCAAAACATCATTGACGATAAAGCGGTTCGCGCTGGATTTGGTAGGAGCGGCGTGTCGCGACAAAACCGAATGGTTGAACGCCACGATGCTCCTTTTGGAGCGTACTGGATTAGCTATGACTTCCTTCCTCGTCGAGGCCGTGGTGATTTGATTCGATATCCGCTTGGGCCAGCCTACGAAGACAATCAGTTCAAGCGCCATGCGTTTGAGCACGATGGCGGCGAAGCCATTTTCAATCTTCCCAACGGCCTTCAGGCTTACTATCTCTTAACTGCTGACGGCAATCGTATCGACGGTACCGCTCCTACCGAAGTCGTTTACGATTCGGCTGCGGTTGCTGGTACGCCCGCGATTATCAATGGCGTGTCGTGCATGAACTGTCACCGTGAAGGCATGATCACTGGTTTTCGTGATGAGATACGTGGCTCGGATGCGATGGCGGGAGAAGCGTTAGACAAAGTAAAAAAGCTCTACGTTGGGAACGAAGAAATGGAACGGCTGATCAAAAAAGACCGCGTCGTTTTCTCCAGAGCACTTAACGAAGCCATTGGAACGTTTCTTCTCAAGGGCGAATCAAAAAACAAGAAAGTCACAGATTTCGCGGATCCGATTGGGCGAGTCGTTCAGCGATATCAATCTGATTTGGGTCCAAATGAAATCGCACTTGAGCTTGGATTCAGAAGCATTGAAGAAATCGCACCGCAAATCAAACACGATCGCGATTTGAAAAAGCTTGGGCTGGGAACTTTGCTTCAATCGAAACCAGGAACGATTAAACGAGCACGTTGGGAAGCCATCGATGGTACTTCCTTTTATCAGGACACCGCCGTTGAGCTTGGGCTCGGCACACCGATTCTTCCTGGTACGACTCAAACAATGAATACCAGTGCCGAACAACACATTTCCGATTAAGGGTCAGACAAGTTTGGGGTGACTGGTTCGTGGTAGCGGCTTTGATCGGAGTTTTTCCATTACTTGGAATTGTTTCTCAAGGACGCTACTACAAACCAGCAGTTCAAGTCAGTCGGAACCCGTGTAAGAAATATTCAAATCAACATCTAACAACAATCGTAAATTTTAAATTGAAAACACTATGTCTACATTTATGAAATCATTCGGGCTGGCCATTGCGATTGGCGTTACTCAGCTTTCCTCTGTTGGCAATGCACAAGACGCATTGGACAAAGAGCTTCGTGCCATGGCTAACGACCATATCCTTCCACTTGTTGAGAAACGTGGTGGTGGCGCGATGGCGGTCGGTTGCTTCAGTGCCGCGTCCAGCGTGAAAGGTGGCTCGGGTTCAGAAGTTCAAATGAAGCTAACCAGCGTGTTGAAAGACCTTCAGGCTAAAATCGATGCGGACGAATACCGTTTTGAAATCACAGGAAGCTATCTCCCATACGTCGATCCCGATTCCGGACTGCAGGGCGTTAAAGTGATCGGTCGCTTGGTTGATGCCGAGGACGGAACAACGTTGGGCGAATTTCCGCGTTTTGTGTTTGGCCCCGAATCCGTACCTAGAATGCTTGGCCTCAACGTTAGCACGCGTGGGCTTTCGAAGCCAAAAATGCAGTCAATTGCGTTTAGAAAGGCTTTGAAAGAACCAAAGATATTCCAGATGGGGTCACAGATTGCGACTTCGCCAACGTCGCCATATTCGATTGAGCTTATGGTTAAGCAGGGGAATCAATACGTTCCGCGAAATGCCGTTTGCGACAAGAAATCTCGTCCTTTTGTTCAAATCAATCAGTCAGAAGTATATGCCGTTCGTTTGATCAATCATTCAAAACATGAGGCTGCGGTAAAGCTCACGATCGACGGCGTCAATGTGTTTCATTTTAGTAATCAAAATCCGAAGCCAAAACATTGGGTTGTTCCACCAAAGCGAAACGGCAAACCAGGAACGACTCTCATTCGCGGTTGGGATCAGTCATCGGGCACATCATTGGAATTCAAAGTCACCAGCTGGCCGAGCAGCGCGGCTGCATTGGTGAAGCTTCAACCGTCCAAGAAAATTGGCGTGATCTCAGCCGCATTCAGTGCTTGCTGGGCTGGTGAAAAAGATCGCCCGCGCGACGAAGGTCGAACACGTGGAACTGGTTTCGGTGACAAAATCGTTGATAAAAAAACGATGGTGTCTCGCCAGATCGGGCATGTTCGGGACACGATTTCAGTTCGCTACGAAAAGTAAATTTACAAGACCTGCTTCGTTGAATTAGGGCAGTTCATTGGAACCAGTTCATCGCACTTAATTTTAATTTTGCACTCATGTTACGCGTTAAAAAAATGAAGACCAAATACCAATCTCTGTTGTCGCCTGCTTCCATCGTTTTGTTGTTAGTTAGTTTTGTCGTTGTTTCATCGGTGCATGGGTTCGATGACACAGATAGTTCGGTGGGAGCTGATGCCAGCACAGGGAAACGGTTCGCGTTGTTGATTGGCGTGCGTGCCTACTATCCAGATCGTTTTTCACCGCTTCCTGGTGCGGAAACGGACATGACGGATTTATCAAAAGTTCTCAGCAATAAAGGGTTCAAGCGTGAGAACATCACGTTGATGACCAACACTGCGGGGGCCGAGGATCCACGGCTTCTTCCGCTTTCAAACAACATTCGAAAGCAGTTGAAAAAGCTCGCCAAGACTTGCACCAAAGACGATGCCGTTATCATCGCATTGGCAGGGCATGGGATTCAACAAAAGGGCAAAAAGTATTGGTTCTGTCCGTTCGATGCTGATTTGGAAGATCAAGCAACACTAATTTGCATCGACGAGATTTACGCCTCAATAAAAAATTGCAAAGCTCAGTTCAAACTTGTGTTGATTGATGCCTGCCGTGAGGACACGCTCTCAGATCCATCAGCAGCCAAGGATTCGGTTGCAGGTTCGATGGCCGATTTACCTCAGCCTCCTGCGGGGACGGCTACCTTTGTTAGTTGTTCTCAAAGCCAGTTGGCTTACGAACGGCAAACAGAGGGCCGGGCAAACGGCGTCTTTTTTCACGCGATCATCGACGGTCTAGGCGGTTCAGCGGCAGGCGAAGACGGAACTGTCACGCTTCCCGATTTAGAACGATTCGTTAAGAAAAACGTTGAGTCCTACGTTCGCAAAACTTACAACGCGGAGCAGTTTCCAGTGCTTCGAAACAATACAACAGGGCTTTTCCCAATCATTGAGTATTCCCTCAGCAGCAGCCAGCTAGAAAAACTCCAATGGTTGATCCAAAGGGACAAGTACGACAAGGCGATGGAAATTGTCGAAGGGCTCTTGGCCACTAACGCAAAAGACGGACTTGCTTTAGCAGCCCGATCCAAGATCACGACGTATCAAGCGGAATCAGATTCGGACATGAGTCAGTTGAACAGGGCACTTCGAGATGCTCAGAAGGCTGTTAAGTATGCACCCAACGAGGCCGAGCCCCACGTCGCATTGGCGAATGTTTATCGGCTTAAAAAAGATTTTGAAAAGGCGTTAACGGAAACCTCGATTGCATTGGAAATTGATCCTAATAACGTGTTAGCCCACATTATTCGAGGCACAACGTTCCATGGAATGAAGGACGTTGATCGGTTGATTTCTGAGGCTGAGACTGCAACCGAAATTGACCCAGAACATCCCGAAGCTCGAGGACTTCTTGCAGCTGCATTTTTCGCTCGCGACCGAATGGATGAAGGACAAATGGAGCTTGATCGAGCGATCGCGTTGCATCCTGATATTCCTATGTTGTTTTTCCTTAAGGGGTATGGCTATGAACAAATGGGTGAGCACGCGAAAGCCGTGTTGCAATACTCATCGGCCATTCGCGTCGATCCAGACAACCCAAAACTCTACGTTCGGCGTGCGTTAAGTCTTGGGAATTCCGGCGACTATCCGGCCGCTTGGGAAGACGTTGCCAAGGCCGAAGCGATCAATCCTACCTACTTTGATGTGACAACTGCAAAGGCGATGTTGCATATCAATCAACAGCAATGGGACGAAGCACTCGTGGCGTTGGATGCGGGATTAAAAATCAATCCAGATTCACCTGATCTATTACTGGGGCGAGGGATGGCTTATCTCTACAAGCAGCGGCTTAAGGAATCCAAGAAAGATCTGCTTCGTTTGTTGGAAATTGATGCAGAGCGGGCGGAGGCTCACATGAGTCTCGGTTTGATTGCGCTGTATCAGGGTGAAGTCGACAAAGCATTGGCATATTCAAGTCGCGCGACCCGATATAACGACAGGCTTTCACAGGCGCACTACGTCAAGTCGGCTTGTTACATGAAGAAAAGCGAATTTAAGAAAGCAATCGCGCCGCTTTCACGGGCCATTGAGCTTGAGCCAAAGAATCCGACTTATTACCAGTTGCGAGGGATGTTGTATACAAAAGTCGGCCAAACTCGAAACGCTCGAAAAGACAATTCTACGTTTTTGGCATTGCAACAAGGCGGCTAGAGTCGTGTTGGTTGGGTTGCGGCTGTGGTTTCATCGGTTTGGCATTGGGCCGGCATATTGAAAGTGAACGCGGCAACGGTTCGTTTGTCGCTGCCGCCTCTTTTTCGAGCCGATGTTTGGGCATGGGGCAACTGAATAACGTTGCCTGAAATTCTTGTTTTCTCTATAAAAGAGTGGTTCTCCCACGCTTGTTCGCGTTTCAAGCCAGATTCTCAAATGGCAAGTGAATTGAAACGTCTTGTTTCGATAATGGGAGGCGAATTACCAATTCAACTTCTCAACCACAAATTGAGCGCATGCCTGAATATCGCGACATCTACAATCATGTCGTTGCCACCGATCAACGATACAACCTCGCTGAAAATTCGCCGGGACTCCGCGCGGTCATCAAAGCCACCGATCAACTAAGCATGATCTCTGGACGTTCACTGGATGTGGGGTGCGGAGTTGGATTTGTGTTGGAGTATCTGTCTGGGCGCGAATTCGATTTGAATCCATTCGGTGTCGACATCAGTGACCAGGCGATTGAGAAAGCGAAAGCTCGATTGGCTCGCTTTGGAGGCAGTCATCAACGGCTGCACGCGGTTACCAGCCAGAATCTACCTTTCGAAGACAACTATTTTTCTCTCGTCACTTGTTTCGACATGTTGGAGCATCTTGATGTTGCGGACATTGAGATGACGCTTGCTGAAATCGAGCGTGTTTTAAGACCGGGTGGAGTATTTTTTGGCTCTGTTTCCTGTCGCACTTCAGGCGTCGAGGATCAGTTTGGCGATAACCTGCATCGGACAGTTATGTCGCCGGATTGGTGGATTGGGAAAGTTTCACCGGACCGCGCAGAGTACGACGGGCATCGCGTTCAGCTTGGGCTGTGGAAACATTTGCCAATGATCAGCGTTAAACCTTCGAATCAATTGCAAGAGAAGAAATCAGAAAACGGTTCTACCGATAGCCAGCATTCAAACTCTGGACTCGAAAATCCCCAAATGGCTGCTTTGGCCGTTGGAGCCGGGATCGTAGCAAGTCAACCAGTTTCTTCTGGTGAACCTCTCGACCATCATCCGAAAGATTCGGCTTCGCTGTATCAGAAAATCTACGACGATAACCCTTGGTACGGAGACGCTGATCAAGGGCGCTGTCCAGGAGTTCGGCTGTTGCCTGAATATCAAGACTGGTTGATCGGGCCGGTTATGGATTTGGGATGCGGTAGAGGCCAAACGGTTGAGCGTTTACGAAAGAGCGGACTTGAGGCGGATGGAATTGATCAAATCGAGATAAATCCCGATATGCGAGTTGGCGATATTACAAAACCAATCGAGGGAATCGGAAACTACTCAAGCGTCGTTTGCGTGGATTGCATCGAACATTTGTACGAAGAGCAGGTGCTCGGGTTGTTCGCCAATATGAAACAAGTCAAACGTCAAGCTTTCTCGATTCATAATGGTTCCTCAACAGGGACTGGCCAAGAGCTTCATGTGAATCGCTTGAGTTTTCCCGAATGGACGAAATTGATCCGAGAGCATTTCGACATTGCTTCGGCGATCAAAATCACCGAAGAGCAAATGCTTTATCTCACGCAGGCCAAAACTACTTAGTCGCGGACAATTCGTCGGCATTGGATTTGCCTTCGCAGGATGAGTGGTTAAAGGGATGTCGTGAGAGGGATTAGCAAAATAGGAAGGTGCAACGGCGTGGCTTGCCGATATTGGGCCATGTCTTGGTATGTCAGATGACTTTTTTTTCGCCTTAGAAAATTGAGAAAAAGTTGGACATGCATTTAGTGTCGCGATTCGAAAACTCTTTGCAGTCTCGTTTCAGACTTCGTTCTCAAAATTGATTTGGTAATTCCGAATTTAGCAATCGGGGAAATAGACCCTGGCGAACGATCCGGCTAAAATTTGGAACGTCCAAATGAATACTGGAGAAACAATGAGACTATCCGCCACTGTTGCCTTTGTTGGAATTTCTTTTTCGCTGTTGTCGATTGCTTCAGCAAATGAAGTGACGAAAGAAGACCGTGCTGAACGGCCCAACATTCTCTACATCATGTCAGATGACCACACTAGCCAAGCCGTTGGTGCGTATGGCAGTCGATTAGCAAAACTGAATCCGACGCCAACGATCGACCGATTGGCGAAAGAAGGTATTCTGTTCGAGAACGCGTTTTGCACGAACTCGATCTGTTCACCCAGTCGTGCCTGTGTTTTAACTGGGCAGTACAACCACACAAACGGTGTGTTTGATTTGGCAGGGAAAGTGTTGCCGGAAAATCAGTTCCTTGCGATCGAGATGAAGAAAGCGGGATACCACACTGCGATGATCGGCAAGTGGCACCTCAAAGTCGAACCGGCTTCGTTTGAGCACTACTGTGTTTTGCCTGGGCAAGGCAAATACTTTGACCCAATTTTTCGATTGCGTGGTGATAAGCCGTGGCCCAAAAATACGATTCAGTTCAAAGGCAAACATTCATCCGACGCAATTACGGATTTGACTCTTGAGTGGTTGAAGAACGGATGGGATCAAGACCGTCCTTTCTTTTTGATGCACCACTACAAAGCTCCCCACGACTATTTCGAATACGCTCCGCGCTACGAAGAGTATCTGGCAGATGTAGAAATTCCTGAGCCGGAAAACATGTGGAAAATGAATGAGAAGTTTGGCTCGCTGGCAACGCGTGGCGAGAACGATGAATTGGTGCCCCACATCGGGACGTCGATCGGTCGTCGCAATCCTCGCCGAAGTTACGCGGCTGATTTTAAAGTCGACCCAAAACTCTCAGAAGAAGACGCCAAACGCGCGGCTTACAACATCTATCTCAAGTCATACCTTCGATGCGTCAAAGGTGTCGACGACAATCTCAAGAGACTTTTCGATCACCTCGAAGCAGTCGATCAAATGGACAATACGTTGATCGTATACACTGGCGATCAGGGATTTATGTTGGGCGAACACGACTATCAAGACAAGCGTTGGATGTACGAAGAGTCGCAGCGAATGCCGTTTGTGGTTCGCTATCCCAAATCAATTCCTGCTGGCTTGAAAACTGATGCGATCATTGAGAATGTTGATTTCGCGCCGATGATGCTTGATTTCGCTGGCGTGAAAACTCCAGAGTACATGCAGGGTAGAAGTTTCAAAGAGATTTGCGAGACCGGAAAAGAAGCAGCCGATTGGAAGCAGGCGGCTTACTACCGATACTGGATGCACATGGCTCATCACGACAATCCGGGGCATGTCGGGATCCGCACCAAGACTCACAAACTGATTTTCTATTATGGTGCTGGCTACCGAAAGGGCGACCAACGAACGCCTGCGGCTTGGGAGCTCTATGATTTAAAAAATGATCCCGGGGAAAACGTTAATCAGTATGACAATCCCGAATACGCAGGAATTGCGTCGAGTCTAAAACGGCAGCTGAAACAATTGCGTGAAGACATCGGTGATGACGGCGCCGAATACCCAGAGATTGAAAAAGTTGTTCAGGATTTTTGGGACTACGACGAGGAAGACAAAAAAGCGGCTCGAACGATCTCCAACGAGTTCTTGGAGAAAAGAAAGGCGTCGCTTGCTGGTGACCAAAAGAAGTAAGTCAACAATTGTTTCTGATAAACGCCCTTCAGTTCATAAGTAGAATTTGAAGGGAAGGTTAAGTCTTCGAGATGGAATCGTCGTTAATGTCGATTTGCGTAACTAAATAGGCTCAATTGGTTGGCTTTTGAATGCGAATTGCTTCTTTGGATTCGCGTATTGAACTAGAATCGGTTCCCGTTAGACGCTTTTTAATTAACGCGCTGGGAATGCGATGCTAAATGTGGTTTGCCCTAATTGTCAGCATGGGGCGAAGCTTTCGAAACCGAAAGCTGGAAAATTTAAACCGACTTGTAAGAGTTGTGAGGTGCGGTTTCAACTTGTGATCAAGCAGTCGGACGACGGCAGTTTCAAATGCAAGACTGCGCCGATGCCAACGGTGAAACCCGCCGCTGCGGCAGAAACCCAGGTTGCGAATCCAGCAAAGCCCAAACCAAATTCCGAGCGGAAAACCAATTCGGATACGGCTAAAACGCAGGTCCCAAATTCTCCGACATCCGTTCCAGTATCGGCTGGTGAAACACAAGTTGTTTCAAGCGCCGGTGATGGTGGGGGGAACGAATCGGCCACGGTAATGGGAGGCAGGACTCAAAACGATGATAGTTCTGCCACTGCCATTGCGCCCCAATCTAAATCAGTTGGGGGGGATTCCGCTGCTTCAGGTCGGATTGGCCCCTATCGTTTGATAAGAATGCTAGGGCAGGGCGGAATGGGATCGGTTTATCTCGCCAACCAAACCTCGCTCGATCGCAACGTGGCGTTAAAAGTTGTCAAAGCAAATTTGTCAAAGAACAAATCGATGCTCGCCCGATTCACGCGTGAGGCTTACGCTGCGGCTCAGTTGGTTCATCCCAATGTCGTCCAGATTTACGACATGGGAGACGACAAAGGCAACTGTTTTTTCAGCATGGAGTTGGTCGAGGGGAAATCGCTTCATGATTTGGTTGGGGCAGGGAAAAAGCTCGATCCAGAGCAGGCCGCCAGTTATATCTTGCACGCGGCACGTGGACTTCAGTGTGCTCACAACGCCGGAATGGTGCATCGCGACATCAAGCCCGCCAATCTTTTGGTCAACGCCGATGGCTTGGTAAAGGTGGCTGACCTTGGACTGGTGAAAGTCGCTGACAAGGAAGAGATTCAGGACGAGATTGATGCCATGTCGGCGCTGTCGGCTTCGACTGATTTAACCCGCGTCGGTTCGACGTTGGGAACGCCCTACTACATGGCTCCAGAGCAAGCCAAGAGTTCCATCAACGTTGATCATCGGGCGGATATCTATTCGCTTGGTTGTACTTTCTATGTGTTGCTTACAGGCAAACGCCCGTTTGAAGGAAACTCGATTCAGGAAGTCGTTTCAAAACATACTTCTGCGCCGCTGGTCGTGCCCAGTCGAATCGTTGAACGGGTGCCGGAATCGTTGTCAGCGTTCGTTGCCAAAATGATGGCCAAACGACCAGACGATCGCTACCAAGACATCGGCGATCTGATCGTGGATTTGGAAAAATACTTAGGCGTCGCGACGACCGAAGCATTCACGCCTGATGAAAATGATGCAGTCACGATCGAAACCTGCGCAACGAGTTTCAATTCGCCGCCGGTGGCCAAGCTTAGAAGCATCCTGCCGTTAGTGTTGGTCGCAGGAGCGATGTTGATCGCCGTATTGATGCTATATGCAGGCTGGCGTTGGGCGACGGGATTCGCGCTGATGCCATTATTTGCGGTAGCGACCTACTTTTTGATCAGCGGATTTAAAGATCGTCCCGTTTTGTTCGATCGTTGTCGCGAGTTGGTTTTGCGAAGCGGCGTGCTGAACTGGATAAAGTGGATCGCGGCCGCGTTGCTTTTGGTGGTCGCTTCGTTTTTGGTTGGAGCCTTTGGGCACTGGTTGATTCTGGGAATCGTTGGTGCGGGGCTGGGGGCGGGTTACTATTTCGCAATTGACGGTCCGTTGGCTTCGAAACGCAAGTCTTCGATTATTTCCGCAGAAAAACTGCTGCGAAAGATGCGAATCAAAGGCATGGATGAGTCGACCATTCAGATGTTTGTGGCCAAGTACTGTGGTGATCATTGGGAAGAGTTTTTCGAATCCCTGTTTGGTTACGAAGCCAAGCGGCGTGTGCGGGATGAAATTGCCAAATCAGAAGTTGGGAAAAAGAAACCAAAATTCAGAGCGTGGCGGGATGGTATTTACAACAACCTGAACCAACGATTGGAGGAAATGAACAACGTTGATGAACGTAGTCATTTGCAAAAAGTCGAAGCCGCGGGTTTGCAAGAGCAGGGGATCTCGCCGTCAGACGCCAAAGAGCAGGCCGCTCAGATGGCTGCCGCACTGGTTGATCACGGCGATTCTATCCGTGTTCAAGCATTGCAGCGTCGGATCCTTGAGCTTGACCCGGAAGCTCAGCGATTAAAGCAGCGCCTGAAAGTCAAGGCAATGTTGGCGGAGGCTCGCAGCGGCAAATATAAAAAGCAGCAGACTTCGATTGAGAAAATGACGCCGATGCTCAATCGAATTCTGGGCTCTTACACACGTTTCTTGCTTGGTTGTTGTTTGATTGTAGGGTGCCTTTTGTGGGCTCGGCAAAACGACTTGCTAGAGCAGTTAAAAGAAACCGCAGTGAGCGCTCAAAACGCAATGTCGGCAGTTCAAAATGAAGACGGAACGCCTTCCGATGTCAAAGATGTCGCGTCTGCTTCTGCGAATAAAATTATGGAAAGTTTCAATGTTGAAACTGAGGCGTTGAGTTTTCCAATATTGGGCGGACTGTTTTACAATTTCAATTCCTTGATCGCAGGTTTAGTCTTGGTCTGTTCGGCGATTGTGTTTGGTTGGCGAATGTCGGTCTTCGTATTGCCGGCCGCGGCGATTACTTTACTAGGAGCCTGGTTTGGGATTCCCGCGGTGTTTCCAATTCCCCACGTACACGCTCTTAGTGCTTTGATTGGGATAGGATTGCTTGTGCTGGGCATTGTGTTTGGGCGTGCTGAAGACTGAGGTGTCGGCTGGTTCGAGAAAGCAGAAGACATTGAAAAAATTGGCTTGATCGAAAATAGCTGGAACGTTGTAACGCAGGCTTGCAAAGCTGGCGCAGCAACGGGTTCTCTCACGTTTTTTTGCTTGAGTGGCAACAAATTGTCTGAGGCTCATTTAACCTCAAGCCAAGGCTTACGCGTTCAAATTTTAGGTTGGCAAGGCTTCCCTTTTCTGCTGGAACAAATGTTGCCTTCTGGCGTGCGTGGTCTTATACTTTTTCCGGGCAAGGACAATTAATTCATAGGATTACCAATGAAGTACTTGCTCGCCGTCGTGTTGATTTTCTTCTTTCTTCCCGCCCTCAGCCGATCTTCGATGGCTCAGACAGTGCCGAATGCCAACGGCCAATCCCGGCGGACGTTAAACAATTATGCAGGCAGTGTTTCTTCGACTCATTCTGCATCACATTCCTTGAAAGCTTCGTTCCGTCCAACGAAAACTGTACCCAATAGCATGTCTTCGGAGTGGAATAGGTGGGAATCGATTCTGGATTCGACGCGGCCAGACAAATTTTTGGGCGAAATGACAGCCGAGGAATTGATTGTTGAATTGAGTGAGATCGGATTACCTTTGCTGTTGCACAACTCAGCAAGGGAAGACGCACTATCAGAAGACGATGAGATTGAACTCAAGTTGCCCGGTCGCACCCTTCGGACGAGGCTGTTGACTGCTCTTGAAGAGAAGAATGCGATCATTACGTTTTGCCGCGACCACATTTCGATCATTTCAAAAGACGATGCCGAAGAGGTGCCGTTTTTATTCATGGTGACTTACGATGTGTCTGGTTTTGGGACCACTCCCGATGCAATTGTCGACATAATTCAAAACTCTGTTTCTCCTGATTCTTGGCAGGATACTGGGCAAGGGTTGGGCACTGCCGAGAAAATTTCAGTCCGCGGCCAAGATCTACTGACCGTGGTGCAAACCTATAACAACCAAATGGCGACACTGGGGCTACTCAATCAGTTTGATCAAATGACGGGTGGTAGAGGAGTGCGTAATCTGTCCCAGCGAAGGAGAAGCCGGAATTTTTATAATGCTGGTAACGTTTCCACAATTGGCGGGCGGAGTGGGAGTCCGGCAATATTCGGAAACCGAGGCCGGTAGCCTTTTGCAACTGGAATCGATTGGACATTTAATATCGTCAGCGAGGCAAAGGTGTAATATATGGATAAACGTGGAGAGTTGAGGGTTTGAAAGAGGGAAAGTTCCCAATAAGTCTATGGCTTTGAGTGATTTCCAATTCATAAAAATGGGAAACAATCTTACAATTGATGTAACGACGTGTAGGCAATTCAAACCCGGCTCTTTGCCCATCGGGCAGGCTAGTGAGTCAGGCACGTCATTTTTGAATATGGTCGGTTGGAAAATAATGAAGTGGTTGAAGAAAGAAATATCACAATTCAGGATATTGCTCAAACGGCAAACGTTTCCAAAAGCACGGTCTCTCGGGTATTGAATAACACAACGCCCGTAGACGAAAAGAAACGTCGGGCAGTTTTGGAGGCAGTGAAGGCACTCGATTTCCAACCCAACGTTCATGCTCGAGGGTTGGCGGGTGGCAAGACGATGACGATTGGAGTGCAGACTCCTGAGATCGGAAGTTTCTTTTATGACTTGGTGATCAAAGGAATCATTCAAGCATTTACTGGAACCAAATATTCTCCGATCTTTGTTACTGGACTCTACAACCGGGAGAACGAACGCAAAACGATCGAGACGCTTCTTCGCCGACAGGTGGATGGATTGATTATTGTGGGTGGTGAGTTGACGGCGCCTGACATCGACGAAATTCGTGCACGGAAACCGATCCTCGTTGTTGGCCGACAAATCGTTGAAATGGAATCGGAGTGCATTTTTATCGATAACTATGAGGCCGGATATCGAGCGACCAAGTTTCTTATTGATCAAGGTCACCGTCACATTGTTCATATCTCGGGAATCAAGCATCAGCAAGACGCGATTCGAAGGCTCAATGGTTACAAACAGGCTTTGGCTGATTCGGGAATCGAATACGACGAAGATCTGCACTTCGAAGGAATGTTTGACGGCGATTCTGGGAAAGCAGCGATTGAACTCATACTGAAAAAGAAAAAGAAATTCACGGCTGTTTTTGCCGCAAATGACCGGATGGCGTTTGGAGCGCGGCTTGCACTTTATCGCCACAAAATCCAAGTTCCTGATGACGTTTCTATCATTGGATTCGACGACCAAGTGGAGTGTGCTTATTCGATTCCGCCATTAACTTCGGTTCGGCAACCAAGTTTTGAAATGGGAAAGGCGGCGGCAAACGCCATGCTTAAACTGCTGTGCAAAGAGAAGTTTTCACTGCCGACTTTACCAGCCGAAATCATGGTTCGCGAGTCGACTCGACGTATCGACTAGATTTGGCGCGATAGAAATAGTGGCCTGCGAATTGAATTTTGAAAGAGGGCCAAGTTTACTATTTTTTGGTCGGCCCGTTTTCGTCGAAGGTCGTCTCGCTTAATCGGTTACAACTGGTTCCGATGGATCGTCGTCCTTTTCTTTTTCCCATCGTTCGCGGATCTTTTCTAGTTGATTGCGCAGGTATTCAATCTCTTCTTGTTTCTCATCGATCTGTATTTGCAAACGATCCATTCGCTGTTCAGGATCTCGTCTAAGAATGGTGTCGATCACATCAAGGGCGACAACGGCTCTCCAAGATCGAATCGCAAGTCCCCGCATGCGATAGATTTTCGCAGTTCGAGAAAGTTGTTTGAGTTTTACCAGCCGCCCCAGTCGTGCCGCGCCCATAAAACTGACCAGCGGTAATAGCACGACTGCGAGGTCGATCCAGTTTTGCTTACAGTAGCGAACCTTTTTTTCGACGATCGAAACCATGACGACGAATTCGAAAACAAACGCCATCCAAATGAATGCCGAACATAATTCGATCACACGCTTGCTAATCCAGTTCGCCGCGATTTGCTCGGCATAAAAGAATTCGACTGCAACGACAGGGAGCACTAACAAAGCAATGACAATCATTGGTCCGCTAAACAACCTAGCGAGGTATTTTTCCAGTCTTGAGGACAGCAGCCTCCAGCCGATCCCAGGAATCCATGCGCGTTTGCCTTCCGCATGATCGCGCGGACAAATTCTCATGATTGGCAGCAGCAAGAATCGAATATGTTGCTTCATATTCTTACCGCCAGTTTTCCAGTGAGCGATTGTTTCGGCCACAAAGAAAAGGTATATAAAACCGAGTAAGATCAGAATCTTGAGGCCGAGTGGCCCAAAAAGATCGCCGTCAGTCAGATGTAACAGGCAGGCTGCACCGATAAGAAACAGGATCGATGCGACAAACATGGGGACGGCCAAAATTCGATCGAGTCGCGTACATTCTTCCGAATGCCGGTCATACTGCTCATCATTTTGACTTTCCATTTCAATCGTCCATTCGCACGCGAAGGTCGAATCTTGGCAAGATTCAGTTAGATAGGGAAGTGGAAATGGCTGACAATCTCGCTTTAGTCTGAAAAATAGCACCGCGCTGGGACTGCTTGCTAGTTGAGTCACTCATGCTCAAGAACGTTTCGCGAAAAAGTTTGGACCTCAAAGCTCGGTTCGGGAAATGCGTCGAGGTACCAATCAAGAATGTTTGTGTGTTGGTTCGCGAAGTATTTACATTGACATCGGTTACGGCGAGCAGCCGCCTGAAAACGGGGCGAATCTGAAAGTGAGCGGCGATGATCCCGCCGTCATCATCAACGCAAGCCGCGTTTCTGAGGGCTTTGTGAAACTGGATTGTGACCGCAGCGAGACCGCAAACAGACTAGGTCGTCAATATATGAAACTAGCGCCAGAGCGGGTAATCTCATGCGGCTGTGGACACGGCGCTTCGAGCAGGCTTACTGACCTAGCGTTGACAATTGCCGCAGTGCACGGCCATGTGTTGGGTCGAGCTCAATGCATTTTTTGAACGAACTAACGGCTTCTTCAAGGCGACCGGTGCCCAGCTGAGTCACGCCCAGTAAGTAGCTTGATTCCGCTGAAGAGGGATCGAGTGAGACCAATTTTTTGGCGAATCCGAAACCATCGTTGAACTGGCGATGCTGTACCGATTCGAAAATCATTGCCCCCAATCCTTCGACTTGAAAGGGGATACTCTTTTGAATGTCTGGCTTAACGCTCGTGTAATAGCGGCTGATACTTTCGTAGCAGGTTCGTCCGCCGCCGTCGGAGAATAATTCCGCGCCACGAATCCATGCTTTGATTGCTTCTTCGTGATTGCCATTGTTTAAGTGGCACTCGCCTAGACGACTCAACCATTTTGATGATGGCCCCACTCTGGCGTTTCTTTCTTCAATTAATTTAATGGCTTCTTCAAAGCGTGAAGTTTTAAACGCACGCTCGATGAAGAAGTCTTGGATATCGCGGTTCCATTCATCGTCCTGAAGTTTTCGCAACTTTGCGATAGAGCCAACCACCATTTGATCTTTGATGGACGCGATTAGCTCAGCTTGTTTTCGCGAAAATCCAATTTTGCCTTCTTCGTAATTGATACGTTTCCACTCAACATTGTTGGGCTCATCGATACCCTTCCACTTGGCGTCGGTTTCAATTTCAAACCGAATCTTCTGAGGCTGCTGTTCTTGCTTTTCAGCGATGGTCGCCAGAAGCGAAGAAGTCTGAACACGATTGGGTTGCGACCTGCCAATATCTTTGAGGAGTTCCTTTGCGTCATCGAATCGTCCTTCGCGAGTGGCGATTCGCGCAGACTCGTATTTAGCTTTTGGGATTCTGGCTGCTTTATTGAACGCCGTGAGTGCTTTTTCCGAATCCTCGGTGCGTAAATGATTCCTGCCGATGAAGTACATTGCTTCGGCTGACTTTGCCGACTTTAAATCAATTGCCTTCTGGAATTGTTCATTTGATTTTTCGGTTTCACCTATTAGTTTCAACGCGAAGCCATAATCAAAAGCCAGTTCCGCAGAATCGGCGGTCAGTTCAGATGCGCGTCCGAGTGCGAATGCCGCTTCTGGGTAGAAGTTGAGTCCAAGATAGAAAATGCCAAGCTTATGGAACTCGGGTCCAGTTGTGCAGTCATCAGCAAGTTTGGAAATTTCTTCCGCGGTGACTGAATCCATCGCATCGATTCGAGGAACGGGGGCAGCGGCCTGCTGTAATTTTGCGTTGCAAATCAAGCCAAGAACCACGCACTCGACGAGGAGCGCTATCAGTAGGAAAATGGTTTGTCGCCTCATTGCTTGGCCCCTGTTATTGCACGCGTCGCATTGGCGATAGAGTATATTGAATCTTCGTTTGCCAATTTAGATTTTGCTGAACTAAATTTTGGTAGAAGAGAACTTTGTGTCTTGGCGTTGTTGGATGCGGCCGATTTTGGCGGCTCATTTTCGTCCTTGTTTTTGGGTCCGCTTTCATTTTCGTTCAGCAACACTTCCACGCCGCCGAATCTTTCAAAAGGTGCGATTGGGTGCACACATCCGATCACGATATCGACTGAGCCATTGCCATCAAAGTCCCCGCAGTCAACACTGCCGACTTGAATAGGATCGTCCGCTATCTTCCAAGTTTTGAAAGCTTGCTCACCATCATTCTCAAGCCAATAAACGCTGCCGGCAGTTTCGACCATCCAATCGTTTAGGCGACTGACGATCGCGAAATCGATATCGCCGTCTCCATCGAGATCAGCTGAAGCGATGTCGGTTGCACCGGAAACATTAGAAATTTCTTTCATCTCGAATTTCCAATCGCCTTTGTTCTCTAACAACTGCACGCCATGCCAAGGTTTGGGGTATTCCTTAAAGGTACTGAATTTATGACCGCCTTTTGTTGCTACGAGGTCTTGGTCGCCATCTTTGTCCACATCGACTGCAATCATCGAGGTCAGCCCGAGATCAAAATTGATTGACGAAAATGCTAAGTGCTTTCTTGAGGAGTCAAATCTTTTACCGTCGTTCTCGAAAACCCAGACTTGCTGATCTTCGCCAGACACGACTGCGGCAAAATCCAAGTCTCCATCGCCATCGAAATCTTTTACTGGGACATTCAATGTTCCCGGAATACTCATCACTTGATAGTCAGTGAATTCTTGTTCGCCGTTATTCTCCAAGATAAGGATCTCGCCTTGGATCTGGCCGCCAACAATCGCAACGACGATATCAATGTCGCCATCGGAGTCAAAATCGCCACACTGCGCGTCAGCAGCGCGGCGTACACGCCGCAAGATTGTGCGCGTTGTAAATTCTCCGTTTTCGTTCTCCAGCCAAACGACTCTTCCGATACGGTGGTCTGAGGATTCTATGCTTCCGGAACAGGACACAACAAAATCTTGATCGCCATCAGAATCGAGATCAATCGAGACGACGCTGGCCGGGGTTGCCAGATTTTCGCCGAGAACGGTCGAGGCCCATTCGCCGTTGTCTCTACGATTGATACCGGTGACTTGAGCCAGTCGGGCATCACCAACGACGATATCGAACTCAGATCCGACCGGCAAAACAGACACACTCGTATAGCGTTGCCCGGTCATAGATTTTGGACCTGTTTGCTCTTTGGAAAAACCAACCGTAGAGTCAGGAATGTTAATGTTCGCAAAACGAACCACATTGTCAGGCGTGCCCATTGGTGGAATTCTTGAATAGAAAACAAGAACCGCAACAGGAAGTGATACTGCGATTAGAAACAGGATCAATTCTATCCAGTTCATTTTGTTCGATGAAGAGCTACTCACTTGCGTCCTTGGTAAATCCTAAAGAATTCGTTTATCGACTCACCTAACCAAAGATGTTGGTGGTCAGTTTGTGGCAAAGTTGAACTTGGCCATAAGCTTACTGCTCTTGGAGCGAGTAGTCATCGGCAGGTTTTGGTTTGAGTTTATCGAGGGCAAGAAACCTTCAATGTTCTTAGACGTGATTTTGTCGATTGAACTGCCATGATTCCGAAATTCAAACGTGTTGAAGATCGTCGAACAAACACTTGGTCATGCTTATGTTGTACGAGTTTTATATTGAATCCGTTCGAATTTAGGTTCGCCAATTTGTGATGGCCACTTTGCGGCCCGGGATCTTGCTTGTTTTGGATGGAACACTTTAGGTATACAAAAAAAGCTCCATGGGCATTCCATGGAGCTTTCTGATTCTGTTCAGATACTAGTTGATCGGATTTCCATCGCCATCAAATTTAGGAATGACAGCTTCGTCTCGCGACTCTGAAGGCTTCCAGCGTCCCTCAAACATGTCGTCGTAAAGTTTGTCATCTTCGACTTCTTCGATTTTTCCGTTGACGAAACCAACCAATCGAACGCCGTCTTGTCCAACAGCTTCGAATGCCAATGGCTCTGCACAGCCACGTGGTGAGCCTGGTACGCCAAGACGAATTTTGATTTCTTCCCCGTCTCGCTCACTGATAAAAATGTCATCAATGTCAGCCGGATCGACTTTCATAAACTCAAGATTTTTCGCAGCTCGCTCGCTTTTCAAGCAAGTTTTGAGTTCTTCTACGCTTGTTGGACCTTTGTATTGGTTCAGCTTGTGATAAAGCTGATAAAAACCTGCTACACGTTGGATGTTTTGCGAGTTCATATCGGCCGCAATTCCGGAAGAAGGATCACCAGATCCGCAACCAACGGTCGTCGTCAAAGCTACAACAAGTCCCAACATTATCAGTTTTTTAAAGTTGTCTTTCATGACCCACCCTATTTAATTTCAAAAAAAAAGAATCCCGCTTCGATTGAAACGGGATTCTAACATGCTTAAAGCAAATATTACAGTGCGTCGATGCTCATGATGAAACCATCATCGCGTCGTGCAAGTTGATCTAGAGAATCGCCATCAGCAGCGAAGTCGATTGTCTGTGTTGA
Organism: Mariniblastus sp.; assembly: GCA_045105295.1. GTDB lineage: Bacteria > Planctomycetota > Planctomycetia > Pirellulales > Pirellulaceae > Mariniblastus. The sequence continues at coordinate 7,531 of JBGCDK010000034.1, read as the reverse complement.
ACCGTCGCCCATAGCGACAAGCAATGTACCTGGATGTGCACTACCGAAGCTGTGCTCAGCAAGGTCAGAGTTGCCACGACGTTGGTTGTCAGCAAGCGAGTCACGCCAGATGAAATCGCCATTGTCGGCAGCGTGGAAACCACGCATCGAAGGCCAGTCAGCGCTGTGCATGTAACCTGGGGCTTCCCACCAGTGACCTGTCTGAGCTGTGTATCGTTTAGCTTGAACAGACTTTTCACCGAACATGATCGTGTTCGTTGTTCCGTCAGTGACGGCTCCAAAACCGATTTCGCCATAATCTTGGTAAGTTCGGTTACCAGACTCTAGGTATGAGTTCATTGCTTTGACAATGATACCACGCCAAATAAAAGTCTCGTTCTGAGTTGATTGCTGATCTTGCCAGTTGAAACCATCCCAACCGCCATATCGCCAACCAAAGTTCCATGAAGACATGCAACCAGCGTAATCACCAAGTGTGTAAGCACCGGTATTGTCGACAGCAAGGCGTGCACCACGTGAAGGGCAGTTGTAGACAGGAATCTTGTAAGAAAGCATTTGGCCAGGAGCGTATGCTGTTCCGCCGTTCACTGGATCTGCACGAAGGTCGTACAAGTTGTTCTGCTCGATGAACGGAAGGACTTGGTAGCCCCAACCCCAGTTCTCGCGGTTGACAGCTGTACGGAATGGCTCGTTCCAGAAACCAGCTGAGTGATCACCAGCAGTTGGGAAATGCTTGTGAGCTGACTCGAAGTTGTGAGCTGCCAAAGCGATTTGGCGAAGCTGATTCATACAAGTCGCTCGGCGTGCTGCTTCGCGCACCTGCTGGACTGCTGGCAACAACATGCCAATCAAAATTCCGATGATCGCAATGACCACCAACAATTCGACGAGGGTGAAACCTCTAGAGCGAATGTTTCTTTTCACGGGTAAACCTCTTTCATGGGACAAAAATAAAATGTTAAGAATTGGCTCTTAAAAGCGAAATGATAAAACAATGAAATCGCTTTCACAAACCAGTATAACCTTAATCGGTCGTAAAGGTAGGACTTTGGACCTCGATTGTAACTAAAAGCAACAATTCCCCCAGACGTATTACATGTTTTTCTCGGCAAAAGAGGGGTATATTGCCGTAGCTTGGACGATCTTAATGGTCCTTTCCCCATTAAACCGGGGTATCAAGGCATAAAGGGGGATAAATGCCCTATCAATCTCAATTTTTTTCTTTTGAGCGGAGCAAATATTTTCAAAAGTGCATGCACTTGGGTGGTTTTGGCAGTTTGGGGTCGTTTTGAGATTAGGGTGAAATCGCTTTTAGCAGCTGTCCAACGTATCCTCCACCACGTTTTACAGAGTCGCTTTTCTTGGGAATGTTTTTCAAATCTTTGAAAACTGAACTGGCCACTTGGTCTAAGCGATCGATTGCGTTCAAAGCCTGAATTGAGGCATAGTAGTTAGCGTTGCGCAGATCAGCGAATTTCGCCAATGTTTTCAAAGCGTTTGCTCGTTCAGTATCGTCTCCAAATTTGGCCAAAACCTCCGATGCAACGACCGCCACTGCCGCACATGGGTCGTTCGTAAGTCTCGCAAGCTGAGTTTTCGATTTTAGTGCTGACTCTTTTCCATCGACTTGAATTCCAATCGCAGCCCAATATCTAACAGACGCACTGGAATGTTCAGCCGCGGTATGCAGTTGGTTCAGGTCAGCAAGATTTTTGTTTGCTGCAATGTTGGCGATCTTAAAAAGCTCATCCAAAGGAAACTGTTTACCGTCCGCGAGCATTTCTCTTCGCGACCGTGTTGATTTACCAAAATCAAAAGCAATCGATTCGGGGACCAAGCCAAGGTCGCCGAATCTAGTGTAGCTATCGCGATGTTCATTCCTGAAACGCTGAAGCACTTCTTTCATTTTAGGATCGCCAGCTAGGTTCACGGTCTCATCCGGATCCGCCTTCAGATCATAAAGCTCTTCGCCTGCACGCGGTTTCCAAAATTGCGATTGGACTTGATCAAGCTTTCCAGCATCAAACAGCTCTTTCCATACGCTGGTGGATAACGTTTCATGTTGGTACTCAACAAATTGAGCCGCTGACAAGTGGGGCATGTAATTTCGAATGTAAATGAATCTTTCGTCACGAATCGAACGGCTGATGTCCATCCGTTCATCCATACGATCTCTGAAACCATATAGATACTTCGGTGGGTCTGATTGATGCTTGCCCATGAACGCATGCCCTTGCATGTATTCAGGAGGTTCAATTCCGGCCAAGCTCAGCATTGTGGGAGCGAGGTCGATAAATCCAACTGGACGCTTGCTACGACCGCCAGACGAATATTCGTTCCCAGCAAGTGCCTTCAGTTTCTCTGGCACATACACGATGAACGGAACAAGCATGCCGGAGTCGCCCGCATATCGTTTGTGGCGAGGCATGCCTGAACCATGGTCTCCAAAAATCACAACGATCGTATTGTCGGCTTGGCCTGATTTTTCCAACTGTTTCAGATGATTATCAATCCATCCGTCCATGACGTTGATGTTGTCATAGTACTGAGCAAAATCCTTGCGCACTTCTGGGTGGTCGGGCCAGTACTTAGGAAGTTTTACCGCTGCTGCATCGGTCACCGCTTCGTGAGGGCGTTTGCGAATCTTGCTTTCGTGAGTGCCGGTATGATTGAACACGGCAAAGAATGGTTGGTCTGTTTTTCGGTTTCGGTAATGAGCTTTGGTTGAGCTCGCGTCCCACACTTCGGCCAAATTACATTGGTAGTTGTAGTCAGTTTTTTTGTTGTTGGTGCAGTAGTATCCGGATTCACGAAGATACTCTGGAAACATCTTCACACCTTTGGGCATGACGACTTCGCTACGCATGTTTCCCGCGCTGTTCGCCGAGGCGTACATCCCCGTAATGATCGTGGTTCTTGCAGGAGCGCAGACCGGATAGTTTGACCAGGCAAGGTCGTACACCAACCCTTGTTTGGCAAATTTATCCAACGTCGGGGTGTTTGCGACTTCATCGCCGTAGCATCCGATTTGTGGACCAATGTCTTCGACAGAAAGCCACAGAATATTTGGACGATCGTCGGCCAGAGAAGGGCCGGTAAGGACGGCGACGAAAGTTATCGCAGCGAGAAAGTTTGCAATCAAAAAATTGAGTCGCATGTGGAAGGCTCCAGGTCAGATAGTGAAGCCAACAGTATGGGCGATCCAAATTGCAATTTCAACGCAAAGGTTCGTTGATTGAACTTGAATTTAAATTTCCTGTTTCCTCAATATTTCATCAAAAAAGTGACTTTGTCGAACCATTTTGATATATCAAAAAAAGGCGGCACCAAAAATTGTTGATGCCGCCTCATGAATTCTTTTCTTCAGCAATCGGTAACCACTTAAGTCGAGACTTGCGTGCGGTTATTTTCAATCATTTCTTTGAATTGAGCAAACAGATACTGACTGTCGTGAGGTCCGGCAGACGCTTCTGGGTGATACTGGACACTGAACGCGGGGTGCTGGCGGTGTTTAAGGCCTGCAATCGTGTCATCATTCAAATGGAGGTGTGTCACTTCGAGGCATTCTGGCAAACCGTCAGGTGAAACGGCAAAGCCATGGTTCTGTGATGTGATTTCAACCTTGCTAGTGGCTTTGTCGAAAACGGGTTGATTCGCACCGCGATGCCCGAACTTCATTTTATATGTGGAGGCTCCACAGGCCAAAGCAAACAGTTGGTGGCCAAGACAAATTCCAAACAAAGGAACCTTTCCCACTAATTCAGAAATCGTCTTGATCGCATAATCAAGTGGCTCAGGGTCGCCTGGTCCGTTAGAGAGAAACACGCCATCGGGTTCCAACGCCATGACTTCCTCGGCGGTGGCGGTGCCCGGTAGCACAGTTACTTTGCAGCCTTGACTAAACAGATGTCTGGCAATGTTCCGCTTCATGCCAAAATCCAACGCGACAACATGAGGGGCATCGGTTGCCAGTTCAGCCGCTTCTGGTGTGTCGGTTCGGGTGTGCCACCATTTGCTCAAGTGCGATTCCCAATTGACAGGCTGGGCGGGCAGGACTTCGCTAACCAAGTCACGACCAACCAAACCGGGGCTGGCTTTGGCCATCTCGACTAATTTGGAATCGTCCAATTCGACAGAAGAGATAACGCCACGTAGGGCTCCGACGCTTCGAATTCTTCGCACCAAGGCACGGGTGTCGATGTCAGAGATGCCGACAACGTTGTGTTTTTCAAGATATTCTTGCAGCGACGACGAAGAACGAAAGTTACTGGCAACTCGGCTGACATTTCGAACGACAAAGCCTGACAAATGCGGGTGTCGGCTTTCGACGTCTTCCTCATTAACGCCGTAATTTCCGATTTCAGGATAGGTCATCGTAATGATTTGCCCACGATAGCTGGGGTCAGTCAGAATCTCCTGATATCCAGTCATCGACGTGTTAAATACGACTTCTCCTTCGCAAGTTCCTTCTGCACCCAACGAAAAACCAGAGTAAACAGTGCCATCTTCGAGAGCAAGTTTTGCAGGTTTCCGGTCCGAGAAGGGAATCTTGGCTGAGTTTGAGGCTTGGGAATTTGATCCTTCCGAGATCATTCGAAGCTCCGAGGTGATAGGTTTAGGTGAAATTCTAAAGTAACAGCAGATTCTTATAATTTAGCAACTGACTTTAACTGTTGCATCGGATTACCCATCCAATTTTCTTTTTTGGCGAAATTGGTCCCATCAAGACGATAGAACTTTTGGCTGTGGGTCTCCGAGTTAGATTAATTCTAAATTCGGACAGCCAATTTTAGCGGGGTTCAGTAGCGGCGAGCTGAACCCCGCGTTTTTTATGCGCTGAAATATCCACCAGTCAGTGCGTCTTACGGAATTGTCGAGCCCGTTCGTTGGCCGAGAGCACTACGCGCGTCAAATCTCGTTTCCTAGAACATCGCCGTCAATAAGAAACTGGAAGCTGCCGGTTAAAAAATACTTGGCAAGGTTCCCAAATGGACAGCAGGCCCGTTTCCACAAACGGATTGGGAATTGGCCCATTGGAACCGACCAACTACGCGGCGTGGTTCAAAAAGAAATGGGAAAACCGTAAGCCCCGACGACCTAACAAAAGATCAGTTCCTACTGCCTTCAACATCTTTCTCCATCGTTTCCAAATCGGTTTGAAGCATCGTTGACCGGTTGAATAACAGAATATTCAGCTCAACATGGAGAAGCGATTCCCCAAGCCATCAAGCTTTGCGGCCCAGCGACTTGGCGACCTTGTGTTCAAACAACCATCACCAAACCACGGCGAACCGTTTCGGATTAGCTTTCCAAAGCTGTTCACCCTTTCGGCATTCAAGTTTTCAGGTTCTTCGATCAAGTCGAAAATCTTGGTAGCTGGCAAGGGGCCCAATCCGGTTCAGCGAATCTTCAACTTCCGATCCGTCTCCGCACCAAAGCCCTTTACAACAATGTGATCTCTCTCAAGTCGGATATGCGTAAACGTTGTTTCTGCATTTTCCACCATTCCTTTTAAAGTCAAATAGTGAATGCCTTCTTTCACTGCGTAGTTTCCATTGTGATTGTGCCCGTTGATGTACGCTTTGACGCAGTCATGTGGCTCGATCAGTGAGATGACCTCTTCGGCATTCCAAAGATCATGCCCTTCGCCCTTTGGCCAAACAGGAAAATGGCAATACAGAATGACGTTTTCATTTGCTTCAGTGGCATCGACAAGTTGTTGTTCCACCCAAGCCAATTGTGATTTACCGATCGCACCATTCCAATTGGGTTTTTTATCCCATCCATTGGCTTTGATGACGGATTTGGAATTCACAAATTCAGGTGTGTCTTTCGCCCATCCGTGATGAGAGATGTCGTTTCCATCAAGCGCTAAGAAACGCCAGTTTTGATAACGGAAAAAGTAGTAACGCGAGTCTAAGCCCAGCGTTTTGGCCACGTTTGCTTTTTTGTCGTCGGCCACCTCGAAATCGTGATTGCCAAGAACATGATGTAAAGGGATTTTAAGCTCGCGAGTGATCGGGTTGAGTATGCCAAAGCTTTCAAAGTCAGCATCAATAAAGTCACCTAGATGCACCATGTAGGTTAGGCCTTTTGTTTCATTGCAGGCTTCAACGCAGGCTTGCAAATGTTTGGCTCCGTCACGATAAACACGTTTTCCACGGGTTGGTTTGTCGCAGTATTGGCAGTCAGCAGCGGCACAAAACGTTAGTGGCGGCAAGTCGACAGGTTTCGGCTTCGCCTGCTGTGCCGGTTTTTGATTCAATGTTTTGCTTTTCTGGTCTTGGCATCCAAGAGTCAGGAGCAGAACGGATACTGCGAGAGGCAAAATTAGTAATCGCATGATTTATGCCGGCGTTGATAGGAATCGTTGGTGACCTAACGAGTCCTTCATTATGGTCATTCTTGTATTGGACGTACATTGCGTTGACATTGAGTTTCGTGAAGGAGCAAGGCGGTAGAGCAACGCAATTTTGTTGCAACGCAATTTCGTTGCAACGCAATTTCGTTGCAACGCAAAGCCGGAGTGGCGCGGAGGCGCAACGATCATTGCTCAGATTGCCCAGATAGATCCTTTGCGTCATAGCGGCTTGGCGACTTTGCGTTGAAAGAATGTTTCAACCAATGAAGAGTATGGTGGTTTAGAAGTCACTGAATTTCGCGTTCTTTTGATTTCTTGAGTAACGCAAAGACGCAGAGGCGCGGAGACGCAGAGCGAATTGTTCAGTCAGAACCTTTGTTGGTTGAAGCTTGGCGTTGTATTTTCGCTGAAAGATCGCGTCTTCTGTATGATGTGAATCGTCGCATCCCTGAATGTTTAAACCGCTTTCAACTTCCTTCTGGTGAGCTCAAAATGAACGAAAACGAAATCAGTAAATTGATCGTGTCCGCATCAATCGAGGTTCACCGCACCTTAGGCGGTCCAGGGCTTCTCGAGTCGGTCTACGAGGAGGCTCTCGCCTATGAGCTAAAGCAAGTGGGGTGTGGTGTTCAGCGTCAAGCGCAATCTCCCATTCGCTACAAAAACGTTACGCTTTCAACACCTTTGAAAATTGATTTGCTTGTCAATGAAATGGTCATTGTAGAATGCAAGGCCGTTGCTCAATACAACGCGATCTTCGCCACTCAAGTGCTGACCTATCTACGGCTAAGAGATTTGAAATTGGGCCTGGTAATTAATTTCGGTGAAAAATTAGTGAAAGACGGAATTCATCGCGTCGTAAACGGTCTTTGACAACAAGATTTCACAATTCGCGTAGAGCTAAAAAGACGCAACGATCATTGCTCAGATAGATCCCTTGCGTCGTAGCGGCTTGGCGACTTTGCGTTGAATGAATGTTTCGACCAATGAAGAGTATGGCGGTTCAGAAGACAGAGAAATCTGGGTTGTTGTAATTTCTTGAATAACGCAAAGACGCAGTGGCGCGGAGGCGCAACGATCATTGCTCAGATTGCCCAGATAGATCCTTTGCGTCATTGCGGCTTGGCGTGGAAAGAATGTTTCGACCAATGGAGCGTAGGGCGGTTCAGA
>JBGCDK010000033.1:0-81394 GCA_045105295.1 Mariniblastus sp. | reverse complement strand
AAAAAGAGAGTTGGTCGTAAGCCGGGTCTTGTAACTGGCTTGCACCAGCGACGATTTTCGTGATAGTTCCCCAAGTCTGCGTTGTTCGTAGGATGGACATTCTTGTCCGTCATTGTCATCAGTTGCGGTGGCAGACGCACTCAGCGTGCGATTTGATAGGAGAGTCCAGCCTGCCCGTGTGCTGGTCCGCTGTAACTGGGTTTCCTTATGTCTGGTCGAAAACTCAAGAAACGAAAACAAAAAAAGAGAGTTGGTCGTAAGCCGGGTCTTGTAACTGGCTTGCACCAGCGACGATCATTTATCTAGGCGAGCCATTGCTGACACGCTCAAGCAGCCTACCCGAAAGTCATAACGCGACGGACCGTCACTGCTTTCTGTTTGGCCTTGCTCTGGATGGGGTTTACCAAGCCACCTGAGTCACCCCAGGTGCTGGTGGGCTCTTACCCCACCTTTTCACCCTTACCTGAAGAACGACCAACCTATAAGGCTAACCATTCAACGGGCGGTTTGTTTTCTGTTGCACTTTCCCTGATCTCACGACCGGTCGGCGTTACCGACCATCCTGTCCTGTAGAGCCCGGACTTTCCTCTCGTGGATAAATCCACCAGCGATCGCCTGACCAACTCTCAGACGCTAATGTAGTGAGAAGAAGGTGACTTGGAAAGTTCGCGACAAAATGGTTTTCAAATTGAGTAATAAACCGTCGACGACCAGTGTTATTTTTTTCGTCACGAAGAATCAATCCTCGCCGGAGATTGGCAGGTCGGACTACTCTTATCTAACGGTTGCACCCCAACGAAAAAGACAGACAAAAGCGTCGGTCGCTTAGATAGCGCACGCAAAACCGCCAATGTCTTCCGATACTGGCGGCGCGAGTGTTAGGTCAATTTGTCCTAGGCTTCAAAATTAGAAGCTAGATTGGCCGGGAGAAATCGCTTTGACAAATTTGTCCAACGGATTTGACGACCGAGCCGTTACGAGAATCCGATCATTCGGATGCAACGCATAGTTCTGCTCTTGGCTAACTGTTTTTGTGCGATACTCATAATCAACAGGCATTCGCAAACCGCGTCCCGAATCCTGAACGACTCGCATGACAACGACATCCATGCCGCGATTCTTCTCGATTGCACCGCTGGCTTCGAGAGCGTCCTGAACGGTGATGGGGCCTGTCAACTCACCCTGGAATACTTGAGGTTTGGAGAATCCACTAGAAATTTCAACCTGGTACTTTCCGGCGCTCGGCGAACTCTGCTCCGTTGGCATTGCCGTCGTCGAAAAGTTGTTCAACGTTGAACAGCCAGTTGACACAACTAGGAACAGCAAGCAACAACTGAGTGTTACTAACTTGATTGTTTGAACTGCTTTGAATTTGTTTATCGCGATCATAGATCCAACCAAATTGGTTTGTGCTAAAATCAGGCATTAAACTTTTCCCAAACCCCCTACCTGATACAATCGGCATCGACATCTTCGCGGCAGTACTTGAGCAATTTGTTCACAATTTTTGGTTTTTGTTTAAAGCTAATAAAATACGCCTCCAATTCACCCTCGCTAGCATCTGAAATCTCCCGCCCATGTCAATTTGGAACAACAAGATCGTCGTTGTCACTGGGGGATCAAGCGGACTCGGAAGATCGATCGGAAATGCGTTTGCAATTGCCGGCGCGACGACCGTGCTTGTAGCTCGCGATCGAACACAGCTCGATGCTGCGGTGGCCGAGGCCGGATCAAACCAGAACCTTGACTGCCAAGTTGCTGACGTAACGAACGAAGCAAGCGTGATCACAGCAATTGACGAGATCGTTTCTAGACACGGTCGAATCGATGTGTGGGTCAACAATGTTGGAAAATCCACGCGTGCCAAATTTGAAGACTGTGGCGTGGAAGATTTTGAGAAACTGATAGATATCAATTTCTATTCCGCCGTTCGCTGTACCAAGGCAGTTTTGAAACACTTGGTCGATTCCTCTGGTCAAGTTGTAAACATCGGCTCGCTCGCTGCAAAAACAGGCTGGCCAAATGTCGCACCGTATTCGGTCAGCAAACATGCGCTTGCCGCTTACAGTCATCAGATGCGGATCGAGGGCCCCGACAACGTCAATTGCTTGTTTGTTTGCACGGGGCCGATTCAACGATTAGATTCAGCGACTCGGTATGATCAACAAGCAAAAGGTTTGGATGAGGTCGCGAAACAACCAGGCGCTGGCGTTAAACTAAAAGGCATTCCGCCGGAGCTTCTGGCTAGCCGAATCGTAAGGTCCTGCGAACGTCGTAAGAAAGATCTTGTGATGCCGTTTTCAGCACGCATCTTGTTCGCAATTGCTCAGCTTTCCCCGAGGATTGGCGATTTTTTGCTTCGTCGGGCCAGTAAAAACAAGTGAACATTGTGGCGGTGTTCCGCAGAAGTCGGTCCAAAATCCCTTACAGCCCGCTCAAACCGATGCGTGGATTTGAAGGGCTGAAATCCCTTATTCGTTTTGGTTAATTGCTCCGCAAGTAGGTGAATTCGTAGGCGATATTACCCTTAGACAAGTGAGGCGGTTTCCACCGCTTGGAGGTCGTATGACGCCAAGCCGCCGCTAGTGAAATTTGCAAAACGTTTGCAAAGGAAACTGATACAGCTGAAACCGATTTTCCAAAGACCCTTGATCGTTTGTCAATTCCTGGAGCGGATATCTTGAGTACCAAAAAACCAAAACTAGAAGCGTTTTGCCGAACGCAAGCGATCGAAGATTTTCGCGCACTGCTGGGTGAAATTTCCAACCTCGTGCCAGAGGGCGATCGACGAAAAAATGTTCGTACGACACGAACGCTCGTTTTAGCAATTCAGCCACTCGATGAAAAACTTAATCCCGTTGGCCGGCCGTTTAATGCGAACACTCGGAACGTAAGCCAGCGTGGGATTGGATTTTTGCATTCCGCAGAATTCTTTACCCCCTATGTTCGAATCGGGCCAACGGCCCACAGCATTACTCAAACAATCGCGCGTGTTTGCTACAACAAACCGCTCTACGGTGAAGAAAAAATGTTCATGATCGGTGTTGAGTTTATTGATAGCTAAGCACGAAATCGCATAAGCATACCGAAATTGAGTTCTATTAATTCGTTGCCCTAACATGCTGAATATTTGAATGCGTTGCAACAACGGAATGAAACGACAAAACGAGCTTGCGGTGGATTGAAGAAACTGATGCAATAGCCCCCGCCAGAGGTTTGGAAAGAAATAAAGACCTCGGCGTTCGAGAATGGTGTCAAACCTTCACTCGCAGACCGCTACTGATCGCCACCTATTGCCACCGTGTTTCCAGTGAACTCTGAATTCAAAATTTTGATTGTTGGGGTTCTCTTCAGCATGACAGGCTTGGGCCTCGGATGCCAGGCCCAGACACATCCATGGGACGGCAAGCCCTACCAACCGCCTTCCGAGATCCAGCCACCCGCCCAATCAACCTATGCTCCGATGCCCAGTATTCTGCCTAGCGTGGAAGCATCAAAATACGGGCCAGCTCTTGAATTGAACAACAGCATCGAAGCAATGGAAGCAGAGCTCGAGCTCGACGCAGGTTTTCCGTTTGATGAGGAAAATTCATTGGAAGATGAAGTCGGTCATGAACAAATTCGGTGATCGACCGACCAGATGGATGCCCAGCTTTCGTTAATTCCTGATTTCATATTCAGCCTACAAGCGGGGACTACCGGGGCGGCCGAAAGAAAGGCCGTCACATGATGCACCGTGGCAGCCCAGTCATTTCAGATTTGCCCGTTGTCAAATGTCTCAACTAAGGGCTTGTCGTTTTGAAGCAAGCCACTCAATTCGTACGTGCCGCTGATCCGAATCAACCTAATCCTGAAATCGAAATTTCGCGTCAGGGCGGACGTGAGAAACAAAATCGAAAACCGACTTAATTGGGATCGAAAAAGTGGAAACTCGCATTGCCCGCGAAATATTGATACCAACGATGTTCCCTTCAAGGTCAACCAAAGGACCGCCACACTGGCTCGGGGTGATGTCCGTGTCATGCGAAATCACTTGTTGAAATCCGAATCGTTTTTTGCTGAACGGTCCACCGCCCCATCGGTCGTAAAAAATTCTCGGAGCGAAATCGCTAATTTGGTTACTTAACGTTTTTGTTTTTCCGTCGCGAATCACAACCAGTTCGAGCATTTGCCCAACTCTCAAATTGCGACCAAACGAATTCAATTCTGCCGCAGTAGAAATGCTGATGCCGTTGGCAGTCTGAATCAAATCCCCCACAAGTAATCCGCTTCGTTCGGAAATGGTTCGAGGATAAACGCGGGTTACTTCAAGTCCAGAAGTGCTGATCAGTGTTGGTGCCCCGTGCACTTGATTGACAGAATCTCCACTCGAAATCATAACCAGTTTGGTCGTTCGAAATGGCGAGACGACAGCGCCCAAGTCAATGCCGTCTTTTGTTTTGGGTTGCTTGATTCCAAATTGCTGAGGAGCAACGGAGACCATCCCCAATTTCGAAGAATTGGAATTTCCTGTCAGTGAAGCGACCAATTTACCAATGCGCATTGAACTCGTTCCAGGCGGTTGTGAATTGGAAGGACTGCTCAAAAATTGGGTCGGCGGTCGAATAGGAAATTGAATGGGAACGAGTTTTGTGCCATCGTCTGTTGGTGAAATTTGCACTAGAGCCAAATCGTGATCGCTTTGATGGCCAATCATCGTTGCTGGAATTTTTTCGCCGTTGACCAAGCAGTAAAACGAGTTCCCGAGCTCACTCCGTTTGCCAACAATGAGACCATCGGCAACGACGGTCCCTAAAGAACGTCGGCCTTGGGAAGACTCGAATTGAACGATGCTGTGTCGGTATTTTTCGGCGATTGGTTTGAGAGCCGATTGGATTTCCAAAGTGTGTTTTCCAAACGCAACGGCTGGTTCGATCGGCACTTCAAAAAAACCAGGCACTTCAAAACGCGTGGGCTGACTTGGCTGGTTCGTTTCTGTTTTCGGTAACGTCCGTGTTTTAGCGTGGGCGATCGTTCCCAACGATGTTTGGCCGAGAGCGTACTGAGCATCGTGGCAAGACTGCACCGCCCAAGCCACGGTGAACAGCAAAACGACTCGCGGAGCACACTTGAGTGCCAAGAGGAATAAGGTGAACCGATTTGCGATCATTTTTCGCCCTGCGATCCCAGTCGGACGTCAACACTCATGAGTGAGCCATACCGGTTGAGTTTTGCAACAACTTTTTCACCCGGCTTGCGGGTTGTCAGGACGTCTAACACGTCGTCGAATTTATCAATAGGTTTGCCGTCCATTTGCAAAATGACATCTTCTTTCAGCATTCCGGCAACGGCGGCGGGTGAGCCTTTGATGACGCTGCGGATCCTTACTCGACCGACGTCTGTTTCGCCCAAGATTCCCAAGTAGGCTCTTGGCTTGCCTCGCTCAATTGTTCGCGGAATGTCGACAGAGGTCGCAAGCTTATTCCAGTCATCTTGGAAATTTTGGACTGGGATGTGAATATTCTGGTTGATGTCGCTTCGGATTCGACTGCTCACTCCAATCAACGTGCCATTCAAGTTGACCAACGGGCCGCCCGAATCACCACCAGTGATAGCGCAGTCCGTGACGATCTGATGGTCGGATGTCTCCAAAACTCTACCGACTCTGACGGCCGCCGATTCTCCTCGTTTGAACGACACGGGATAACCAAGGGCAAGGCACCAATCGCCGGTGGAGACCAACGATGAGTCGCCCGTTTTAATAAATGGCCACGGGCCCGGTTGCAGAATTTTCAAAGCAGCGGTGTCGGTGTTGCCGTTTGTTCCAAGCGTCATTGCACGAACCGTTCGGCCATCCGGCAAACGGACGTCAACGATTCGATTGGCTTTCTTGGTTACATGAGACGCCGTTAAAATGAATCCGGTCTGGCTCACAATGACACCGCTTCCTCCTTCGATCGCAACAACGGCTGGCAGTATCTTGGGAAGTGTTTTTTCGACTTGCTTGTCGATCGCGATTAAATCTGCAAGCGACGTCGGAGACATTTTCACAGTCTGGCGGTCATGAGTTCGAGAATCCTCGATAGTCGCAAAATCAGTGATCTGATTCAAAGTGCTTTTCAACAGCGGGCTTGCCTGACTCGCGTTTGAAGTCTCGCCACCGGGTTCGGCGATTTGTGGGTCTTCAATCGGCTGAATATCCCCGGCGAGTGAACGGGGCGATTTTACGTTGGAAGAAGACGAGGAAATGTTTGCTGCGTTCTGCCGATTGGTATTTTTACCAATCGAGTTTGGCCCGCCCGAGCTTTTCGGCTGGCCTGTTTTTGCTTTTCCCAAAGGTTGCTCGTTGGGTTTTGCAATCAAAGGCGATGCCAGATAGGGCAACGTAGCATTCGGTTGCACAAAGCCACTTTGCTGGTCAATACTTTGCAGATCGATATTTGGTTGAGCAATATTTGGTTGAGCAATATTTGAAAATGGCAAACCAGAATACTTAGGCGAAACGAGTTGGCCTGAGTAAGGCGACCAACCATTGCCGTACTGGTTGGGGAAATGCACCTCGCCATATTGCTGGATTTGAGGTTGCTGGAGTTGTGGTTGATACTGAGCGCTAGGGTAGACCACATTCCCAAACGGAGGCGAGTGAGTGGTTGGGATTTGATAGACCACCTGTTTGGCAACTGTTTCATTCGAAAGTGCGAGCGTGGCCACCGCTGCGGCAAAGAAAATAAAAAATAGTAGTCGAAGGTTCATAGACGCGCTTTTGACAATCGATCAGAAAAACCGATGCATGTTTATTTCAAAGGAGTGAATCAAGTCAAAATTCGTTGCGAGGGCGAGAGATTGGTCTATCTCCTGCTCGGGCTGGACAAAGCCGCTTGTGCGAGCATCTTTTATTTCGCTCAAACAGCGTCCGCATTATAGCGCAAAGGCTTGCAATTGGTATTCACGAAATTTTTGCCACGTCTTTCGACTGAGGAAGGCCCTTTCTTTTGGCGGGGATTATCGAGTGCCAGCAGGCTATTTCCCCTCTAAAGTTCTGACTTTGCCACTCTGGTGTTGTTGGCAAGCCGAATAAAAATTGCGAGTGAAACCAACGCGGTGAGAAACGCCAGCATGGTTAGGCCACTAGCGGAAATACTTGGCCAATTCTCGGCCCAAGTGATTGTACGCCAACCAAGTAAGTGGATGAGGGTTGCGACAAACATGTATGTTCCCGTGTTGAACAAACTGTCTCGCGTACGTTTGGTTGACTGAGTGAGTAGCAGGATCAAACAGGTGATGATGGAAACCGAAAGTGCCGACTGCCATCCGATGAACAAACCGACAAAACCCAAACCGGCGACCAATTCGTAAACGTATCGGTCTTGAATGACGGGCGCGTTCACGATTGCGGCTTTGGCAATAATTTTTTCTCGGTTCGCAGCTTCGTCATCTAGTTTGATTTCTGCTGTTTTGTCATCAAAGGTCTCGTCGATGGTTGTTGAAATCGAATCCAGTTCAGATCGCTGTTCAAAAGTTGGGTCGCTTGGATCGAGTTTGGGCTGCTGATGAATGACAGATTCAGTGGCATCGTCATTCTCGACAGGATGGTTTTCAGTTGTGACTTCCTCGGTCGCTACCCCTGAGACGTTGAGCACAGTGGGGGCAGCGAACTCTATGGCTTCAGAACTTGATTCATCACTACTGCTTGGTTCGAATTCAGAATTCAATTTGCTCTGGCCGCTTTTGCTCTGGCCGCTTTCGGGAATAACAAAATCGGAAAGCGACCGGTTGCCATGATTGAATCCCAAGCCCCATTGAAGGATCATTCCGAAACCAACACCGCCTGCGATTCCCAGTGCCAACGTCAACGCTTGGTTTGATGAGAATCGCGTGAGGTTAATAAGTGTGTCTGAATCCGTTTGCCATGAGATCAGCAGCATGGATGGCCAAATCAATGGCATTGCTATTCCGAACACGAGGCCGACTGCGACGATCGCGAATGGAATTTTCAATCGCTCGCTCCTAACGAGCGCCAAAGTAAACAGGAGGCAGATTAGAACCAAGTGATAGATCGTCAGCTGAATCAAATCCCATTTCGGTTCGAAAATCATATTTTCGATTCCTGTCCGAGCCTCGACGAGGCGAAGCGGCAGGTTGATTCCCCCACCAAGCAGCTCTACCGAGCACACAATCAAAAACACAGTCCCGAGTGCGAATTCAACCCACAGGTACCGCGGAGAAATTGGGATGCTACAGGAGCTGCACTGCCCACCGTTTCGCAACCAACCAGCAATCGGGATGTTGTCCAGGAAACTTAATTTTGTGTCGCAGTTGGGACAGTGGCTTGAACCGTTAATGCCTCTTCCGCGCGGAACACGCCACGCGACCACATTCAGAAAACTTGCAAAGCAGCTTCCAAAGAAAAAGATCCAAAGCAAAACCAACCCACGCATCAGATACGTTTGGGCATACTCGACCGCCACCAAATACTTGGTCGCACCAAGTGGCATTCTTCCGACGGTAATCAGAAATCCTGTCACGATAGGGAAAATGATCAACAGGAAAATCACGAGCACAACGATCAACCAAAAGCCAATTCGCAACGCCCAAAACGGATTCGATTTCATGGGAGGCAAGGCTCAGGTTGTTCGACTCAGATTTCTTGATTCAGGTTTGCCGATTGAAACTGTTTTTCAGCAGCACGTCGAATCAGGTTGGGACGGCTTTTACTTCTACGTTCGGCCCAACTGCAAACCGCCGACGACTAGGAATCGCTGCCTTCGGATTCTTTAAGAGAGTTGTGGGTGCCGTCGCACTTTGGAGCGTTGCCTGTGTGTTTGCATTGGCAGTAGTGGGCAGTCTCTGTTTTTTCCGCCTCGAAAACCATCGGCACAAACTCTGTTCCCTTATGAGCACCATCGCAAAAGGGTTGGTTCTGTGACAAACCGCAAGTGCAGTACGCGTACTTCTTGCCCGCTTCGATTTCGACCTGCTTGGGAAAACAAGCGGCGATTTTTGGTTTGTCCATTGAGAATTTCCTTGGGTGAGAAAAATGAATCTAGTTCGTTAGAAATTCAGCATAATGGCTTGCAAACTTCTTCAACAGGGGACGGCGATTCTTGCGTTCAGGACACACGATTTAGATGAACGATTGAGCCCGAGTGCGACCGGAAATCGTCAAGAAAGGAAACAAAAAAGCCCTCGACCGAAGTCGAGGGCTTGTGAGTTCAAAACACGCAATCTTCTTACTATTTTGATGTTAGTGGAAAATCAGCTGTGCTGGTTCCGCCTGGCTCAACTGTCATAGTCACCTGCGAATCGTCACCGTATCGACGTGGGATCCGTTTGCGTCCTTTGAGTTGAGATTTTTCTTCCGAAGCACCGGCCTTTTTGGAGTTTCCGGTTCCGCCTTCGCCCTTGGATTCCTGTGCTTCATTTTCAGCACTGGCAACTTCTTCTTCGTCCATGTCCGCGTATGAAAAACTAACGACATGAGTGCCTACGCAGGCGCCAGGATCACCATATCGTGTCTTCATGGTGTACTTGCCATTGGCGTCCGTCGTGGCTTCCGAATAGGGCCCAGGTGCAACATTGTTCTCCAATGGCTGAGGCATGAAAACAACTAAAACGCCTGGCACTGGATCGCCGTCTAGCGTGACAGTTCCGGAAACGGGAACGATTGATGCATCGTTTGAACAGCCAGTTAAAATTGCTAGGCTAAAGCACGCAAGCAAGCCAATTGTCAATTTGGATTGGATTAAAAATTTCATTACCGTCTCGTTAATAGTTATGTTGGAAGAATACGGGTTGAGAGAAAAAGTGGGCAAAAATGAAGCCCGACTATGAATCGGGCTTCATGGAGTTTTTACTGCAAACGTTTGTTGAATCAATCAAATGATTAATTGAAACCTTCAACGATTAGACCATCAGCCATTTGAGAAAGGCGTCGCAAAGTGGTGTTTGATGTGTTGTCTGACAAAAAGTGACCTGAGCCATCAGCCAATGCGATAGTCGCACCAGTTGGGTGTCCACTTGAATTCGCCGAACGTCCGCGATAGTCACCGTTGACAAGGTAGCGAATGCCGCCCGTTCGTCCAAGATTTGAATATCGGTCAGCACCATTGCTGATGACTGGTGAGTTTTGACGTCGGTGGGAACCGATCCAAATAGCACCTCGGATGTCCTTAGGAGCGGGGCCCGACTCTGCTTCGCTCGATCGCTCACCAAGCATCATTGTATTGCTGGTCCCGTCAGTAATATCTGCAAATCCAACAGTAGTGTTCATTCCAAAAATACCCCAGCGAACGCTGAGAGCAGGATTAAGGCGAGCTGAATTCCAGGTGTTGTAACCAGTGACACCAACGTAGTTAGACTTGCCATTACGCAAGTTGATATCTGACGTGTAAACGGGGTTCAAATCGCTATCGCCAAAATCACTTGGGCACATAAAGGCAGGAATCGTTTTGCCAGTTAGGTGCAAACCATCAGTGCCGAGAACGTCGTTGCCCCAAGATACATTTACGTCAAACGCATCGTAGAGATTGTTCTGCTCCATAAACGGCAATGTGAAATATCCCCAGCCGTAGTAGTTTCCACGGTACTGGCTGCTTTGCCGGTTGTTCCAAGGAGTAATGTAACGTGGGAATACTTGATTGTTCCAACCGTTCCAACCTGGAGGGAAGTGTTTGTGGGCACTTTCAAAGTTGTGACAGGCGAGTACTAGCTGCCGAACGTTGTTCATGCATGTCGCTCGACGAGCCGCTTCGCGGACTTGCTGGACAGCGGGAAGCAACATTCCGATCAAAATTCCAATGATCGCAATGACCACGAGAAGTTCAACGAGGGTGAAGCCCTTTCGGGGGCGCGAATGGTGTTTCATACAATTCCTCAGATAAAAAGACAATAAGAAAATGGTTCAAGACATTAAAGTACTAGGTACACAAAATATAACGCCATTATGTGAAGATTTTCGACTGGATGTTCAACGAGTTTGTGGTTTTATTTGTTGTTGGCACACGCTGATTGAGCTTTATTGTTGTTTAGTTTCCCTTAGCGGGGTGGCTCCCTAAATTAACACTCGTTTTTGCGATAAAAATCGGTCCATTTAACGGTCCTCGGCTACGCGATTTTTTTGTCGGATCAGATTCGACCATTATTTTTTCTAACACTATAAAAAAAAATCGAATTTAATTTCGAATCTGTTCTTAACCTGCCGTTTTATGCATGGCTTTTTTGTGAATTTGGGCCGTGATTTGGGAAGAGAAGGTAGCCGTCTGTGGTCACTAACAAGTGCTTTGTTGTCAGGATCGCCCTTTGTTTTGGTTCAAATGATCTTTGTTCCGCCAACAGCCCAAGTTTTCTGCGGGCATAGCCTACGAAGAAAAAGTCTTGTGGGAGTACTTCGACAGAGCCAATCACACATAGGCATCGCAAGGATTCGTTGACTCGCTCACATCCGACAGTGTTGGTCCAGTGCTGAGTTTGCGATAGCCAACAGTTCGGTGAAAGCGCTAACGATTTCCATTTAGCACGGATCCAAGATTCGGCATCCAGCGTGTCAGTGATATCCACAAACCCAATGGCGTTTCCAGTGGGTTAGCCTCAGCAAGGGCGCTAAGATTCCGGCAGAAAAATGTTTCAATCACCAAGAGTGCTAACCACCGACGACGTCAGTGATGTCTATCAATCCAATGGCTTTCCCGTTTTGGTTAACCACGGGAAGCTCGCTAAGGTTCCGACAAGCCAATGTTTCAATCGCCAAGACGACTTTCGAGCCGGATGCAATTGTGATGGGCGAACTGGTCATCACGTCTTTGATGGGTTGGTCAAATTGATTGTCTCGTTGTTGTTCCAGCATTCGAGCAAGGTCACTGTCGGTGAACAGTCCAGTCAATATTCCCGAATTGTTCGTTACCAAAACGACACCGGCACGTCGGTCTCGTCCACCGTGACGGACGTAGATTTCTCGGATGGTTTCTGATTCGTTTGCGACTCGGCAATTTTCAATCGGACGCATCACTTCATCAACCAATGCCAGTCTCCGGCCAAGCGAACCACCCGGATGAAAGTTGGCAAAGTCTTTGGCTTCGAAATTCCTCATCCGGGAAACAACCAAAGTCAACGCGTCGCCAAGTGATAACATCATTGCTGTACTGGTCGATGGAGCCAGACCAAGGTGACCGCATTCTTTAGTTGATCCGTAATTCAAAACCGCGGTCGATCGAGACGCCAATGATGAATCGGATTTTCCCGTCACCGCAACAATTGGCGTTCCAAATTTTCTGAACGTGGGGAGTAACTGAATGACTTCGTTGGTTTCGCCGCTGTTGGAGAAAACCAGAATGACATCATCGCGACTAACCCGGCCAAGGTCGCCGTGGATGGCTTCGGCAGGATGAAGGAAGTGACTGCGAGTTCCTGTCGAGGCAAGTGACGCGGATACTTTTTGCCCAATCCAACCCGCTTTGCCGACACCGGTGACGATCACGCAGCCCTTGCATCGGACCAATAGTTCTGTTGCCAAACAAAAATCATCGGGGAGGTTGGCGGCCAGTTTTTCGAGTGCAGCAGACTCGGCTCGGACCACATCGGTCGCAAGTCTCAATTGCTCGAAAACAGTGAGCCCCATTCCAGTTGAGGAATTGAAACTTGAAAATTTAGTAGCTCTAGCTGCATTGCTCATAACAAATTCCTTTTTGTTTTAGCGGAGGCTTTTTTGTCAGCTTGTTCGATCGAATGGTCTAAATCTCGTTTCAAATTCACGTTTCCTGTGAACTCAGTTTAGGCGACGTCTTCTAAATCCATATTTCTCATCCGCTGATACTCTGGGCACCGAGCAAGCAGTTGGTTGTGAGTCCCGCAATCGACAACTTTTCCGTCTTTCATGATCATGATCCGATCGACCAACTCCAATGTTGACATGCGGTGAGTGATCACGACCGTTGTTCTATTCTTGATAAACGTCGCCAGCGTTTCGTGAATCAGCTGTTCGCTTTCAGGGTCGATTTGGCTGGTGGCTTCGTCGAGGATCAGGATTTTCGGGTCTTTTAAAATCGCGCGGGCGAGTGACAGTCTTTGACGCTGTCCGCCAGAAAGTTTCCCGCCATGCTCGCCAATCATTGAATCATAACCTTCTTCCAGTTCGGAAATGAATTCATGCGCGTGAGCCTTTTTCGCTGCTGCAACAATCTCGGCTTTCGTTGCACTGGGGGCACCGTAGGCAATGTTTTCTGAGATGGAATCATTGAACAGCATCGTCATTTGCGTCACATAACCGATTTTTTGACGAAGCGCTTTCACACGAACGTCGCGGACATCGATTCCACCGATTTTGATCGCACCGGGATCCTGCCCGTTGTCTGCGTTGACGTCAAAGAATCGAGGGATCAAGTTGATCAGCGTGCTTTTCCCGCATCCGTTATGCCCGACGATCGCAAGTGATGTGCCCGCTGGAATACTCTCGGTCACGCCGTTGAGAATTGGTTTGCCAGGCTCGTATCCGAATCGCACATCTTCAAATTCAACAGCAAGTCGATCCGATGGAATGGTTTTTGGCTGGGCGGGATCGCGAACGGCAGGGACTTGATCAATCAAAGGAAAAACTCGGTCTGCGGCAACGACACCACCTTGGACCATGTTGTATACATCAGCCATTTTTCTCAGCGGATCCGCGATTCCGATCAGGAACCCAAAGAACATCATCAGGCTTCCAAACGTCATTGGCGCGGCACACATTCGAATACCACCGAGATGCAGTGAGTTGTTCAAAACGAGGTAGCCACCGGCGAGAACGCTGAGCGTCATCATGCTGACGCCAAGCAGTTCGTTGTTGATTCGTGAAAGAGCACCAAAAACTGAAATCTTCATCGAACGTTTGTAAACGTCTTGAGCGACAACCTGAAAACGTTGTCGCTCGGCGTCTTCGTTAGTGAACGCTTTGACGACACGCATGTAAGTTAGTGCTTGATAGAGCCGATTCAATAATCGAGCCGACTCTTCCATCGCTCGCTTATTCGCACGTTTGGTGACCTTGGCCAGTTGCACCATCAAGTATCCGGCGATCGGGCAAATCAGCAACGAAAATAACAACAGACGCCAGTTAACCCAGGCGGCTCCGGCTAAACAGCCAGCCATCTTTAGCGGTTCACGAATCGTTTTTCCGAACAACGTGTTGATCGCTTGGCAGATCGCGCCAGTCTCTCCACGAATTCGGCTGATCAAGTCACCTGTTCCTTTGACTCCCAGTTCGGACGTCTCCATGTCCAGTACATTTTGAAAAACGTTATTCTGCATATCGAGCATCGTGCGTTGGCCAACGCGGGCGACTGAAACCATACTGCCCATCAGAAACATCCCACGGAAAACGGTGCCCAAAAACATTAGCCCCATCAGCAACGCGAGAGTGGAAAACGGGTCTTTGGGCGCGTATTTATTGATGTAGGGTTCGAGTTTGGAGCGAGCTTCGGCCTGTGCGAATTGAACTTCCATTTCAAAACGATTGACAGAAATCTCATTCTCTATCGCGACAAGCTCTTTGTCGTTTGGGTTGGCTGCTGCTGTAACGGCGAATTGATTCTCCAAAGCGTTTATCTTTAGAGTTCGTTCGTGAATGATTTTTTGGGCGGCTTTTTGCTCCGACACAACCCATTCTGGAAGTGATTGGTTTTTCAAAACCACTTCGACAAATGGGTAGATAGCGCCGAGGTTCAGCGACCACAAAATCGCAACCATCGCGCTACATGCAAAAGAGGCGATCAACGACCACCGATATTTTAGCGTCATCCGTAACGCTCGGCCAAGATTTTTCATAGGTTCAGTTTCTCTAAATGCTTCCTTGCAAGTTCCTCGCCCGCAGAAATGCTAGCGTCGGAGAGAGATATCTATCTAAGTTCTAACCTTTGAAGGGGTGAATCTCCAAGGTCATTATTGGGCCAGTTTAAAGTACAAAAGCAATCAAAAAGCGTAGGCGAGCTGCGTGCGTCAAACGCCGAGATCACTTTCTCGCAAGTTTGTCCCATTCCTCGATGCCCTTGACGTTTGCCAGTTTAAAATTCTTTAGAAGGAAGAGAACGATTGGGATAAAGCTGAGTTAGGCAGTGGCTAAGAATCAGCTTTAAGTTTCTTCAACCACTTGCGAATCTTGGTCCGCCCCCATTTGTAATGGCTGGCGGTGTTGGCTCTCAAGTAATCACTGACTGTCCAGCTTTTACCAGTCCATTCGAAATGGCCAATCGTGGTGAGCTGTTCGTCATTGAGCGATTTAATGAGTTTCAACGTAGCGCCATGCGCTAAGTCGAATTCGTCAAACACACGGCTAAGCGATTTTCTGCGATGCTTGACGTAGATTTTTTGATTGAGTTCGGCGAGCTGATTCCATTTGAAGCCATCACCAGGAGTTTCTGGCGTCTCTCCATGGGCACCGACCAAGCACCAATTGACTGTCCGTAGTTCCCAATCAAGAAGGTGAGTCAAAACGTCTTTTGCGGACCAACCGGCTGAGTTCATCCCGGTTTTGGTCAATTGCCTGCGCGGTGTCGATGCGATCAAATCCATCAGTTGCTGACGTTCAGAATGAATCTCTTCAAGCAATTGTTTTTTTGGAAGTCGCTTACCCATATAGAAATCTTAGTTGCCCATGGCGGTCGTTACGAGCCTGAGCAGTCTAAGGTATGGATCTTGTTAAAGATCCTTTTGCAGTTTGCCAACGCTCGAAACATTCAACCAGATCCTTGCGAAGAGAGTATCTCCCTCACAACTTCCTACGCCACGTGACGCCACTTGAGTGGAGTTCCGCGCTCAATCTCCTCCGCAGCGGTGCCTTCGAGGATCTTGTCCAAATGTTTTGGTTCAAGCCCCTGCCCCGGGCGAATCGATCGAACGTTCTCAGGCGTGAACGGCTCGCCTGCTTTTATGTTTCGCGTGGCAAACAAAGACCGACGAAATGCAAGGTTGTTTTTATCGGTTTCCGTGGGGCCATAGTGTACCGAACCGATGGTAGATTCGGCTTGGCGAATGGCGGTGACCAATTCCTCAAACTCATCTGGCTCAAGTGAAAACGAACTGTCGGGACCGGCGTCGTTTCGCGACAAAGTGATGTGTTTTTCAACAATCGAGGCTCCCATCGCAACTGCGACCACGGCTGTTTGACTTTCGAGCGTGTGGTCAGAAAGTCCGACTGGAATGTCGAATCGAAATGCTAAATCTGGAATCGTCCGTAGGTTCATTGCCTCAATGGGCGAGGGGTAGGCACTTGTGCACTTAAGCAATGCGACCTGTTCGCAACCGTTGTCCCTCAGTGTTTTCACTGCCAATTCGATTTCCTCTACTGTCGCCATCCCAGTCGAAACGATTACTGGGCGGCCAGTCGACGCAACCTTCTTCAGCAAGGGAATATCAACGATCTCAAACGAAGCAATCTTGTACGCGGGCACTTCCATGCCTTCTAAAAAATCAACCGCAGTTGCATCGAATGGACTGGAGAACAGGTCCATTCCCAGTTGATTGGCGACTCGTTTCAATTCAGGATGCCACTTCCAAGGCGTGTGGGCTTTTTCGTACAGGTCATACAGCCGAGCGCCATCCCAGACCGTGCCTTGTTGGATTCGGAAATGTGGTTGGTGCGAATCGAGGGTCAACGTGTCCGCAGTGTAGGTCTGCAATTTGACCGCGTCAGCGCCTGCTCGATGTGCGAGGTGAATGATCTCAACGGCTCGGTCGAAATCCTGATGGTGGTTGGCTGAGAGTTCCGCAATGATGTAGGTCGGATGCCCTGCCCCGATCATGCGGTTGTTGATTTGAATTTGCTTTTTAAGTTCTGGCATTGTTTTCTCTGAATGATTTCAAGCAGATTTTCTAAGCGGAATTTGGCGTCTGCTCTCGTCTCGCGCGAGCATGTACTGAAGAGCCATTTTTCCATTGACGATGGTGGGCTCGATCGCATGGAACCCAGCGGCTCGAAAGGCCCGTTCTGACGCGTTGTTGCCTGGTTTGATCTGAGCGATAACGATTTGTGTTTGAGTTTCCTCAAAAAATTTCGCTGTCGAGTTGGCGATCAGTCGCCGCCCCAGACCTTTTCCGCGAAGTGTTTGGTCTACGATGATGCTGATGACCGCTTCTTCGCCGCTTTGCGACAGGTCAAAACGTAGTTGGCCAATGGCGTGCCCTGTGTTGTCTTCAGCGATCCAGATTTTTGTTCTCGCGTCGTAAAGTTTACTTTCCATCCATTTTTGATGAACATCGAGTGGGATGACGTCGTTGTGAAACGATACGGACCGAACTTCTGGATCGTTTCGCCACTGCAAAATGGGAGCTGCATCGGCAATCGTTGCGTCGCGGAATTGAATTAACTCAGATGGTTCACTCATCGCATTTTCCTTTTCCAATTGTTGATCAGTCATGCGGCTTGCCACACTTACAAGTTGCATGCGGTCGACAATTCGTTGGACACCTCGTCCGTCGACTAATAACTGTCCCAGCCGCGACATTTCGCTACGTTTATCGGGGTCTTTTAGTAGAGCATTGATCGTTTGGCCAAGGGCTCCCCTGGCATCCGATTCACCACTGAGAGAAACCATAGCTCCCTGTTCATCCATCGCACATGCGACTGGGACTTGGTTGTCCGCGATTGCAATTACGACCGCAGGAATGCCACATCGAGCCAGTTCATAACAGGTCGATCCGCCAGCTGTGATCGCCAGATCGACACGCGTCATCAATGTCGTCATACGATCAACGTTGCGGTGTATTCGCAGGTTCATGTTAGCCGTGCGTTTGAATTGGTCCAATTCCGAGCCGTGGGGATAGCAGGCGCCAATGACACAATCGACAATCAGCCGTTTCCGTTTTAAATCCGAAAGCGTTTGCAACGTTTTCAATGTCCAGTTGTCAGGATCGGCTCCGCCAAAAGTTACCAACAGTCGGCGCGCGTCGGTCGCGGTTCGTTTTGTTGCAAGAATTGAGAATTCTTCGCGAAGGAGCGCAAACTCGGGGCCGGCTAAAATTTTTGAGTGATCCGAATTGTCGTATTGTTCAAGTTTTGCATAAATGTTCTGATTCAGGATCAAGTCAGCGCTGTGATGTTGGGCGTGTTGGTAGTCGTCCAGAACCAGCAGTTTTGCACCTGAAGTTTTCAATTGAGATTGGTATTCATCGTCGAACCGGTATCCGTCGAGAACAATCCAATCAGGGCCCACGGATTTAATAACGCTGAGAGTCTCTTCTCCGTCAACCGTGTCGCAGAGGCAATTTTTAATCGTTTGAACGTCGAAGCCTTCGGCCACAATTCGTTTTGAAAGTCCGCGTGGCAATTCGCCGCAAACAACTGTTACTTCTCCACTTATTTGTTTCCACGCCTGACCCAATGCAAGCGTGCGCATCAGGTGCCCGGTGCCAACGGAAGGGCCAACGTCGGCGCGAATCAGCAAACGCGATTTGTGGCCGGTGGCGTGATTGTTTTGAGTTGGAATCATCACGCGACCTTTTGTTGAGTGTTTTGGTTGATGAGTAGCCATTGTTGATGGCTGTTGTAGGCTGAAATGATTTGCCGCGTGTCGAATTTGGTTCTGCCAAAATGGTCGTAAATTGAACGGACTAACTCGAGGTCTTCAGGGGTGTCGACGGTCCAGCGCAAGTGCGAGTTGTCTTGTTCGCAGGCGGTCGAGCCGATCGAAAACTCGCCTTCATTTTGATAGATAAACAACGTGACGTGTTCGCGAAATCGTTGTTCGGTTGCCAGTTTGTCAATTCTGTTCAACGTTGAACGAGTCAATATTTCGCAATCGAGGCCACGTGGATATTTTCGTTCAGGGTGAAAATTACAAGCGTAATCGTGTTCAGGTGAGAGTGCGCTGATGACTTCGTCGATCACGCGCGAATCTAGCAAGGGACAGTCAGAAGTAATCCGAACGATGTTGTCCGCATCGAAATGTGTTGCGGCTTTCACGTAGCGGCTGAGAACGTCGTGTTCGCTTCCGGCAAACACATTCCAACCTTGGCGTTCGCAGAATTCTATTAGCTCCACGTCGCATGGTTCGGTTGTCGTGGCGATCACAATGTCATCGATCAGTTTGGCTTGCTGAACTCGTTCAACAACGCGTTCGATCATCGTTTTGCCTGCAATGTCACGAAGCACTTTACGAGGAAGTCGCGTACTGCCAAGCCGTGCTTGAATAATCGCGACCGTTCTTGAGTGCTTGGGATCCATGGCTAGCCAACTTTCCGGAGAGAGGTCGGTGGCGGTGTCGCAGAAATTTGGCGAACGCTTGTCGCATCGGATTGAGCGACGGCCTTGAGTTCAGACACAACAAGACGAATGTCTGGTTCAGTTATGGTTGGGAAAATTGGTAGCGAAAGAATTTCTTCGTAAACCGATTCCGCGTTGGGGCAACATCCATTTTGCTCTCCAAACTCTCGCTCGTAATAAGGATGTTGGTAGACGGGTTGATAGTGAACATTCACGCCAATTCCACGCTCTCGCAACATCTCAAAAGCCTGATCTCGTGTGATCCCTGTCTTCTCAGAATCCCACCGGATAACATACAGATGATGGGCGTGCTCGACACCGTCGCGTTTACCGAGTGGACGAACAAAATCACATTCGGCGAGCAACGAGTTGTACAGACCGGCAACTTCATTTCGTCGGCTGGTAAATCGAGGTAGCTTTTTCAGTTGTGACATTCCAAGGGCACATTGAATGTCAGTCAAACGATAATTGAAGCCGAGTGTCTCCATCGCGTATTGGTGTTTGGCAAGTTTCTCACGCTGCCGATGGTCGGTCGTGATCCCGTGGTTACGGAATGTTTTAATGGCTTCGGCTGCAAACCGGTTGTCTGTCGTAACGATTCCGCCTTCGCCAGATGTAATCTGTTTGATTGGATGCAAACTGAAGCAAGTCAAATCGGCCAGCGAACCGACAGGACGTTGGTTCATGGATCCGCCCAAAGAATGACACGCGTCTGAGATCAGAACCAAATCATGTTCGTCGCAAATGGCTCGAAGGCTGTTGTAGTCGCACGGTTGGCCGGCGTAATCCATCGCAACGATGGCTTGGGTGTTGTCAGTGATTTTTCTTTTGACATCTTCGAGGTCGATCAACAATGTCTCAGGAGAAACATCAGCAAAAACAGGTTTGGCGCCGGCGTAGATTGCGGCGTTAGAGGTGGCGGCAAACGTGATCGCTGGTACGATGACTTCGGCTTGGCTTTTGGATTTTTCTTCGATCGAAACAACGTTTTTTCGCATCCCAATGATTTGCATCGCAGCGTGCAGGGCAGCAGTTCCGCTACTGAGCGCTACCGCGTATTTTGAAGAAGTCATTTCTGCAAATGCTTCTTCGAATTCGCGAACTCTTGGGCCCGTGGTTAGCCAATTCGAACGAAGCGCGTCAGTGACTGCGTCGATGTCGTCTTGTTCGATCGTTTGTTTTCCGTAAGGCAACATCGTTGGGGTTCCAAGGTTACTTGCATTGCCAGAAACGGATTTGGCAATTGTCGGTTGGTGTTTTTTTGCGTGTTGGTTGTGTCTAATTCAATGGTCTATTTGATCCTGCGAAATTTACGCGGCTGCGGTTCTTTGTGATCCAACGTTAGGGGCAACTGCATCGGCGGCAATCATCTTTCTCAATTGCTCGACATTTAACCATTCGCTGTTATTGTCGCTGGCATAGCAGAAACCGATTTCGCACGGCTTTCCAGATTTCGCATAGGCCGGTGGTTTGCTGGACCAGCTTCGAAAGGCAGGTTGAATGATGTAGTGGTCGTCGAACTCAAGCGTATGGCGCGCTTCGTCGGCGGGGATCATGCACTCGTGAAGTTTTTCACCGGGGCGAATGCCGATGACTTTTGTTTCGCACTGTGGCGCAACGGCTGTAGCGATGTCGAGTACGGTTGTGCTTGGGATCTTTGGTACAAAAATCTCACCGCCATCCATGCGCTCGAACGCTTTGATTACCAGTTCGACTCCGTCTTGGAGCGTGATGATGAATCGAGTCATCTTTGGATCGGTGATTGGCAGTGTTCCGGTGGCGGCTTGTTTTTGAAAAAAAGGAACAACAGATCCGTTGCTGCCCCAGACGTTGCCGTAGCGCACGACGGAAAACCGAGTGCCTGATTCACCGGAAAGTGAATTTGCCGCGACGAAAAGTTTGTCACTGCATAATTTTGTCGCACCATAAAGATTGATCGGTCCGGCGGCTTTGTCGGTCGAAAGCGCAACCACCTTTTTTACGCCACAATCAATCGCAGCGTTGATCACATTCTCGGCGCCACCAATGTTGGTGCGGATGCACTCCTGCGGGTTATATTCTGCGACGTCAACATGTTTCATCGCGGCTGCGTGGATCACATAGTCGACGCCTTGAAACGCTCGGCGAAGTCGTTGTTCATCCCGTACGTCTCCGACGAAGTAGCGAACCTGTGGGTATTGGTCTTGCGGAAAGAAATTCCGCCGCATGTTGACGTGTTTTTGTTCGTCACGGCTGAGAATGATCAGTCGTTTCAACTGAGCGTTATTCAGCAAGTGTTGGGCGAACTGCTTTCCGAACGAGCCGGTGCCGCCAGTGATTAATACTGTTTGATCTTTTAGCCAGAACATCCTTGTTCCTTGCGTGATCGGGAGAAATTGACTGCAGTAAGCTATCCCAACTCAGATGGATCAACAATACGAATCTTTAACTCACTTTCACCAGTGAAACGAGTGGCGTTGATCCGCGAAAAGTGCAAGCATGCTTTGGCGGGCGAGATCAAGGTCGGGATCTTATTGGCCAATCACTTGGGCGAGTAAGTTTTTGGCTCGCTTTTCCAATAACTTTAGACCGGTGACTTTTGGGCGATGGTACAGCGTTTTGCCTTTGAATTGGCCGTCAAACAAACCTGATGATTTGAAATGAACGTGTTTGTTACCTCGAGTTTGCAACCAAAACCCGTACTTTAACGCACTCGTTTTTGGCTGAGGTCGCAGGTCTTTTGTTAGCAATTCAATCGCTTCGGCATGTGAACCTGGCCGGTAAATGCCCCCGAGGTTTTGATAAAACGATGGGCCTAACGAAACCGAAGGCGTACCCCAATAAACGGCTTCGCTACCAATGGTTGAACCAAACGAAACAGCAGCGTCGCTTTTGCGAAGCAGCTCATATGAGTCGATCGTGGCATCAGGCTCAATAATGGAAAGGTTGGGATAATCAAGCTCAAGCATCTCACGTTTGCGCTGGTTGTCGACCTGAGTCAAATTCGGATGAACTCGCAAGTTGATATGAATTTTGGGATCGCGCACCAAAAGGTCCGCGGCAAGTCTCGAAATTGCTGTAACTTGATTTTCGTAAATAGGATTTCGCCAGTCGTCTCCAATCGCAACGAACTCATCATCGGAAGAGCAAAAGATCGTAATGTTCTTTTTGTTGGAATCCCAATCGGAAGGCAGTCTGCCTGTGTCTTGGTTTTTGACAAACGAATGCCAGACTTTTTCCACTCGAGCGAATCGGTCTTTGAAAAACTGAGCCGCGATCGCTTCGCGTTTTGGATTGGACGACTCTGCATCCCAACGGGCATTGATCGCAGCGTCAATCGCGACCATGTCGTGCGGTAAATGATTCTTGAAAAGCTCGTAGTGTTCGCCGTCGCAACCACGTTCATGCAAGTAACAGTCAACGTTCATTTTTTGACAAGCGCGAAACACCGCCCGCATACCGGCAAACCGACCGTTGAATACGTAAACACGATCGGTTGGGTTTGCTTGAAGGTACTTGACCGTCTGTTGGTAAACTTGCATCGCCGTCGTGATGAACCGCTTGATGATGGATTCGTGTTTCTCAAGATCCGGTTCAGGATCGCGATGAAGCGAAACCAGCGATGACAACGCTGCGTATCCAATATCGAAATTGGCAATCCAATACGATGTCAATTCATCGACGGTTGCGAACTTGACTTGAATGTCCGACAAGTCGACTAACTCGGTAAAAGTCGAGCATTTTGAAGGTTTTTTCCCAACCATTTCCAATCCCATCTCGCGTCGCCCCAGGCACTCAAGGCAACGGGCAGGCTCGCGTTCTACGTTGAAGTCACAATTCTCTAACGCACCGGAGCAGTACAAAAACTTGACGGTGTCGCCTTGATCGAGATGCTGCTGTGCAATGTCGAGCTCGGTCTCAAAGTGCGGAACGACGGTCGCGTAGGGCGATAGGATGGCGACTTTCATTGGGCTATCCTGCTTTCGAGCGTGTGAACCGGTGGTACCATTTCGGATTTCTCGGCGGCGAAGGATTCGAATCGGCGGCAACCTTGGGCGACATCACGTTGGCCCAAGTGTACTGGTCTGCGACGACGTTGGGGTGGATCTTGGACGGATGAGTCAGTTTGCCCATCTCGTTGGATTTTAAATTGGCAAGCATCGAATTTACGTCCGTTGTATGCGTCGCCGATGGACCAAATCCGAGATTGGTCACAAGGTTGCGTTGTGGCAGAATCGAAAGGCCCTTGTTCTGCCAACAGGCATAAGCCCACGGAAAGTCCCAAGTGTCGATCGCTCCTGCGTGTTGTTGGTCAAGCATCGTCGACCAGTAATCGTACTCTTCAGCCGAGCCAAATACGGAACGCAAGTCACCGCTTGATTTTGAATTTGGCCAGCTCGAAACTTCGGCATCAAAATGTTTCCAGGCTCGCCGCCAACTTGCCCAACCCCAAATGTGAGGCCAACGTGAAAAGTAGTAGCTGTCTTCCGAGAGTGACTCGGGTTGAAAATTGTTCCCGCTGATCATCATGATTTTTGGTTGATCACGGTACCGGTTGAGCAACTCTTCGCAGAAGGGGAAAAACGATTTGGCGGGCAAGCAATCGTCCTCGAGAATGATTAATTCTTCCGATTGCCCAAACGCCCAGTCAAGTCCCGTTGAGATTCGTTTTTTGCAACCGAGGTTTTGATTGGCGAAATCCGTTTTGACTTCGCAGTCCCAATCGACCAATTCGATAACGGCTCGTGTTTGTTTGACTAAATCTGCTTCGCCTTGTTTTTCAGGCCGGGCTCCGTCTGCAATGACAAACAATCGTTTGGGTTTAACGTCACGGATGCGTGCAAAAACTTTGGCCGTCAATTCTGGCCGATTGAAAATGCAAAAAGCGATTGGTGTTTCGAGTGGCATCCGTGTTCTCAAGTGAACTTGGTTGGCCCGCTAGCACGTCGCTCGCAAGCTCTTGTTGATGACGTTTCGTTTCGCCATGCGGGTAACTTAATCGAGTTAACAATGTCCACCAAGGTTAATGTCCCAGCGTTCTGTGTTGTGCGTTTCAAACCTTGGCCAAACTTGTCAGCTGATGTGTGTTCCGGACCGTTGGAGATCTTCCAGGAAACTTCAAAATTTGCCGATATTTTTTTAGTTTTAAATTCAAATGGGGAATTGGTTTAAACATGGCGAGATTGTATTTACGCGTTGGTTTTTATCTGATAAACGTTGTCAAATGAGATTGCCATTGGCTAAGTAAATCGACTCAGTTAACGGGCAAATCACAGCATACAACGTCTTTCCGCAGGAACTGTTTTGAAATCACTGATGCGCAAAATTCGCAAGGCGCGAAACAGCCAGCCTGTCCAGCTAGGGCCAATTGAAAAATTGCGAAACCAAATCCCTGATGCGACTGACAGTCAGTTGGAGATCATTCATTCCGTTCATGGTTTGACGATGACGTCGCCCGAGCGAATCCTCGCGGTATGCAATGCGGTGGAATATTTGTCAAACAACAACATTGCTGGCGATTTTGTAGAGTGCGGCGTGTGGCGTGGCGGGAGCATGGCCGCGGCAGCGAAAACGCTGGCCCATATCGACGTTCAAGATCGACAGTTGTGGATGTATGATACGTACGAGGGCATGTCGGAACCAACCGAGCAAGACGTCGACTATCTCGGGCACACGGCAGAAAATTTAATGAGTGAGCAAGACCGAGAAGATGCAATGAGTGTCTGGTGTTGTTCGGCGCTTGAACAAGTCAAACAGACGATGGCTGCGACTGGATATGACACTGGCAGAATCCAATTCGTCAAAGGCAAAGTAGAAGACACGCTCCCAAACACGACTCCCGAGAAAATCGCGTTGTTGCGTTTGGATACAGATTGGTACGAGTCGACGCGTTGCGAGTTGGAACATCTTTTCCCAAAACTCGTTCCCGGTGGCGTTTTGATCGTTGATGACTATGGCCATTGGGAAGGTTGTCGTCGTGCGGTCGATGAGTATTTTGAAAAAAACAACATCCCTATGTTATTGAACCGGATCGACTACACAGGTCGAATTGGAATTCACTGTCCTGGCTCGAATTGATGAATCAGAAACGTAAAATTCGAACCACTGATGGTCAACGATATTTGAATATCGGTTGCGGCCGACGGTACCACTCTGAATGGGTGAATCTCGATTTGGAATCAAACGATCCAGAAGTGATTCGTCACGATATCACTTCAGGCGTACCGTTTGATGAATCTCAATTCGACGCGGTCTACCACTCGCATGTGCTAGAGCACTTGAGACCGCAGCAAGGTATCGAGCTGATCACCGAATGTTTCCGCGTTCTTAAACCCGGTGGCGTATTGAGAATTGTGGTTCCTGATCTTGAGCGAATCGCCAACCTGTATCTCGAGAAACATCAGCAAGCTTGGTCGGGAGATCAAGAGTCAACGATCGACTACAACTGGATGAAGCTGGAATTGCTTGACCAAATGGTTCGTGATTCTTCCGGTGGCAGAATGGGTCGTTACATGGCCAGCCGAGAAATTAAGAATTCGGATTTTGTGAAATCACGAGTCGGTGATGAACTGCTGATTTGTCAAGAAACTGACAAGCCCGTCCGCATAAAAAGAAACATCATTCAACGTTTGGCGGAGTCTACATTTGATTTCCGCAGGCGAATGGTCAGGCGAATTGTTAGATGGACCTTGGGCCGCTCGGCAGAAATCGCGTTTGATGAAGGAATGTTTCGAAGCCAGGGTGAAGTCCATCGTTGGATGTACGATCGATATTCACTTCGAGAGCTTTGCGAGAATGCTGGCCTTGTGAATTTCAAAGTCTGCACGGCGAGTGAAAGCCAGATCGAAAAGTACTCTACGTTTGAACTTGATTCCGCGAACTCCCGTGTGCGAAAACCCGATTCGATTTTCGTCGAATGTCAAAAACCACAAGTCGCCGCCACTCAGCGACAGGCTGCGTAGTTTCCCAAGTTAGCGTCGGCTGCACTCGGGCCGCCATCAAGATACTAGTCGCTCAAACGGCGTCCTTTGGAATGCCTTTGTTCAGCTGACTGTTCTTTACCTGGCTGTTCTTCAAAACCGTTGTCCTTTAAATCGATTGTCAAAAGCAACGGTTTTTACAATGCCGGCAGAAAGCCGCCTGCGGATTGGAGAATTCGACTCCTGCAAATGGCGATGGAAAACTGGTAAGATCTTTGCTCGTTAACCGACAGAATCTTTATCCCAGTGTCTATGTCCGCCCAAATACTTTCGGCTACCAATCAAGCCAACGAAATATCAACGATGTCTGCTGTAGATCAACCGTGGCGATGCGAGTTTCCTTACGCGTCCAATTACTTTCAGGTCGGTCAGCATCGTATGCACTATATCGATGAAAAACCGATGATTGGTGGCGAAGTCGATGGCCCCGTGCTGATGGTGCATGGCAACCCGACGTGGTCCTTTTATTGGCGACGGCTGATTGGAAGTCTCAGCGAAAAACGCCGGACTGTTGCGGTCGATCACATGGGGTGTGGGCTGAGCGACAAACCTGCGGACTATCCTTATTGCTTGCAAAACCATATCGACAACCTTTGCCAGTTGATTGACGAACTCGATTTAAAAAACATTACTTTGATGGCTCATGACTGGGGCGGATCGATTGGCATGGGGGCTTTGTTAGCTCGCAAAGACCGGTTTAAAAAAATCGTGCTTTTCAACACGGCCGCATTTCCGCCGCCATACATTCCATTTCGGATTCGAGTTTGCCGCTGGCCAATTTTTGGAAAGATCGGCGTGCAAGGATTCAACCTCTTCGCCCGTGCTGCAACTTTCATGGCGACCGAACGCAAAGGCGGATTGCCCAAAAATGTCGCGGACGGTCTGTTGGCTCCTTATGACAATTGGGCCAACCGAGTGGCGATCTATAATTTTGTCAAAGACATTCCACTCAGTAAAAGTCATCCCACTTGGTCCGTTTTGGAAAAGATTGAATCAGGACTCGCAAGTGTTTCCCATTGGCCGATCTTGATGATGTGGGGAATGAAAGACTGGTGCTTTCGCCCAGAATGTCTCGACCGATTGAACGAACATTGGCCCGCAGCAGAAGTCCATAAAATCGAAGACGCTGGTCATTACGTCATTGAAGACGCGAGCGAACAAGTTGACAAAACGGTTACCGAATTTTTGGATCGAAATAAATCGTGAGTGAGTTGTTCCTGACTCCAGGTGCAATCGCGAATCTTGCTTGTTCGCTTGAGGTCACCGCGCCCAAGCCCGGTAATGTCCATCGAGGTGCAGATTTCGAAGACGTTACATTTTCGGATTTCGTGACGAGTGCAATTTTGCTTGGTCAGACGATTGATCAGTTCCACAACAAGCCTGTCGGAGAGACCGTTCTTCAATCGGTTCTTCAAACCAAAACAGTGGTCGGGACGAATACGAATCTCGGCATTGTTTTGCTGATCGTTCCGTTGTCAAAAATTGTCGCGGCTGAACCAAGTATTGAATTAACAAGCATTAAAGTTGCTGAGTTTTTGAATTCGCTGGATTCAAATGACGCCAACGAGATTTTCGAAGCGATTCGCGTCGCCAATCCTGGCGGGTTGGGGAACACGCAAGAGTTGGATGTTAATCAAACCGTCTCCGAAGACAAAGAGTTTGATTTGTTGTCAGCGATGAAACTAGCGGAAGATCGAGACGATATCGCGCGGCAATTCACAACCGGGTATCAAGACGTATTCGAAATGGGAATTCCGTTGTTGTTAACCGGGATTCAGTTGTTTGGCAATTTGATTCACGCGATTGTGTTTTTGCATGTGAGCTTGATGAGCCGACGGTGTGATACGCTGATTTTGCGAAAATGCGGAGCAAAAACGGCAAAGCAATCGCAAATTTTGGCTTCGAAAGTGATTGATGAACTTGGCGAAATAGTTGTTGGGTCCGTTGCTCTTTTGGCCGAAGATCAAGTGGAGTCGTATTGGTCACACGTTAGCGAATTGGATTTTTGGCTTCGCTCCGATGGGCACCGCCGCAATCCCGGAACGACCGCGGACTTGGTAGCCGCGACGCTTTTTGTCGCAATCCAAAATCGAATCATTCGACCGCCCTTCAAATAACTGTCCTTGAATCGAGAGAACTATGTCAAACGATACTTTTCGAGTCAGTCTCGAAAAAGACAATCTTGTTTTTAGTGCTGCTCACTTCATTACCTTCAATGGCAATGTTTGCGAATCGATTCACGGGCACAACTACCGAGTCAAATGCGAGGTCGTAGGCCCGCTCGATGAAAATGGATATGTCGTAGATTTTATTGCGCTTCGAGATGCACTGACGGGTATTGTTGAGAGGCTAGACCATCACGTCGTTTTGCCGACAAAACACAAAGCAATCAAAGTCGTCGACGACGGAACAGAAGTCACAGTTACGTTCGAAAAAAAGCGTTGGATATTCCCAACAGAAGATTGTGTTTTGCTGCCCATTGAGAACACGACCGCTGAATTAATGGCTTGGTTTATCGGTGTCGAATTGAAAAAGGAAACTAAAGCCAAGTTTGACAATGTCTCAAAAATTATTGTCGCGGTGGATGAGAATCGTGGGCAATGGGGCGTCGTAGAGATGGATTGGTAAAGTTTGAAGTTCCCCACAAGCTGAGTTCGCTTTCTGTCCGTGTTCAGTTCGCCATCATGGTTGCACCGTCATCGTTTGACGCTGTTGTCATCGCAACAATCTGGCCTGTTCGTTGAGCGACCGTTCATTTCGCTAGATTTACGAGTCCGAATTTTTGGTTAAACGCAAATTTTCTGTGGTATCAACCGTGACTCACAGTCGGAACGATCGCCTACATTGCACACGTTGCTTGTCCGCCCATGATGAAACGACAACGTTTATGAAAGTCTTTCGTATCGCTGGCACGATTGGAGTTTTGACTTATGCATCTAGCGGCGCAATGTATCGAGTCTGGTTTCCTTCGCGGCATTGGACCCATGTTGTTGACGGGATCGCCTATGGTTTGGTCCTGGGATTGATATTTGGCCTGCTGTGGTAGTTGCAGCAAAAGCTGGATCAGATGATGACTTTCGTAAACGGCATTGGCAGACGTTTGTCGCACAAGATGGCCGTTTCGAACTTGAATTAGCAGATGTAGCAGGAGGTTCAGTGACTCTCATTTTTTACGCAATGTAAATCGGTGCCGCTTATGCAGGTTGAAGCGGTTGTCCGCTCTGGATTCTCTTGTCAATTCAAATGACTTACTGAATCGAGAATCTGTGGTTGATTGGTGACGTAGATTTGATCGGAAACACACTGTTTTTCGACTTTTCAACCAAATACCCACGGACGTTTCAGTGATCATCAAAGCCACCGAGTTAACGAAGCCAGCAACCGAAAACGACACCGTAAAAGTACTTCACCTGATCAACGGTGAGCATTTTTCAGGAGCCGAACGCGTGCAAGATCTGCTTGCGATGGCGATGCCTCGGTTCGGTTACGAAGTTGGATTCGCCTGCGTGAAACCTGAAAAATTTCCTACCGTTCGCGAGTCGAGTGGCGAACTTTATGAGACGCCAATGAAGTCCAAGTTCGACGTGTTCTGTGGCGGTCGAGTGGCGAAAGTCTTTCACGAACATGAGTATCAAATCCTTCACGCTCACACGCCGCGGACGTTGATGATTGGGCGGTTGGCGGCTCGCAAACTGGGGTGTCCACTTGTCTATCATGTTCACAGTCCTGTTGGTCGCGATTCCGAACGAGGTTGGGCAAACAAATTGAATACCAAGATCGAATCTTGGAGTCTTGCTGGCGTCGATCGCATGATCTGCGTTTCCAATAGCTTGGCCGGCTACATGAGAGAGCTCGGCCACCCGAACGATAAAATCCGAGTTGTGTCAAACGGCGTCGCCGCGATCAACGACCTGCCAACTCGAAAGCAACCCGGCAAACGTTGGACCATCGGAACGATGGCTTTGTTTCGCCCGCGAAAAGGCACCGAGGTGTTGCTGGATGCTTTGGCGATTTTGAAGAAACGAAACGTTGATGTTTCACTTCGAGCCGTCGGCCCGTTTGAAACTAAAGACTACGAATCGGAAATTCTGGCCCGAGTTGAAAAGCTTGGCATCGGCGACATGATCGACTGGACGGGGTTCCAAACCAATGTGAACGAGCAACTGCGAAAGATGGATGTGTTCGTGTTGCCAAGTCTTTACGGCGAAGGCTTGCCTATGGTTGTGCTTGAATCGATGGCAAATGCGATTCCTGTGGTCGCCAGCAACGTGGAGGGAATTCCAGAAGCCGTCCGTGATGGTGTTGATGGTTTGATTTTTGAACCGTCAAACGCTGAAGACCTTGCAGAGAAACTCCAATCACTGATTGGCAACAATGACACTTGGAAATCGATGAGCGAAAGCTCCGTCGAACGTCAGCGCAATGAGCTTTCTGACGTCAGCATGGCACGCGGAGTGGCGACTATTTACGACGAACTGTTAAAGGCGAAGTAAGTCGGCAGGCAGATTTCTAAGCCACTCGAAGGGTTGGCATTGCGTTGGCTCGCAATTGTTGGCCAACGACTGACTCGCTCAAGTCGATTAGTTTTTCCGCGTAGTCTTCGAAACGATAACGAGTGTGGACTCGCTCGTGAGACCGCTTCCGAATGCCGGAGGCGACTTCGGGTTGAGTCGCCAACAATCGAATGGCTGACGACGCTTGGTCGTAGTCGGCATAGGGCACGATAATCCCTGCTCCGTTGTCGATTGCCTCAGATGCTCCACCTGAATTGGCAAACGTGATGATTGGCAAACTGGTTGCCATGGCTTCGTGAATGACGCACGGGAATGGATCGACTCGCGATGACATCATGAATGCATCGGAGCCAACAAAATACGGCTCGACATTCTGACGTTCGCCAATGAAGTGAACGTAGTCACGTGCTTTCGATTTGTCGATATCCAACTGAACGTAATGGTGCGTCGAGTGTGTCCATCGAGGACCTTCGCCGACCCACACAAAGTGAATAGGAACGTTGGAGTTGTTTGTTTCCGAGACACGCCGAGCGATCGCGGCGTAATGGTCGATGCCTTTGCGAAGATCCAGCGTACCGCAACCGAGCACGATAAACGCGTCGTTGGGAATCGAAAGCTCTTTGCGAATCTGAGCATGTGCTTTCTCGCGAGTGATGCCCGTTCCAAATTCAGGATTGAGCAATCCTTGTGAAAGTACAACAGATTTCCCAAGCGGCAATGGAGTTTTTGCATCGGCAGCGTCGCGTACCGCGTGGACAGGAAAGACGACTTTTCTTGATGCTCCAAAAACGAAATCGTAGTCTTCTTCGGTGTAGGATGATGGCAATTCATGAACTAGCGAGATGCAGGGAATGCCCTGCTGTGCCAATTCACCAGCCACGAAACGAGATTCCATGCTGTTGCAGATTGCTAAAATCGGAACGTTGTTTTTTTCGCGTGATATAACTTTTGAAATGCGTTTGGGAATTTCTTCCCGGTTGGTTTGAGCGATGTTTAAACAATCAACGATCGAATGTTGTTCGAATTCAGAAGCCAAGTGGCCACCTGTTTGCAACACAGATTCACACTGAATGTCACAGGATTGGTTGAAGTGTTTCAAAATGTTGAGAATGATTTTTGGTGCACCAGTTCTGGTGGCTTCGTGAGAAACGAAAAGCACTCGGCGGCGGGCAGGTACCCGTTCGACGTTTTTTCGTTTTCTTGATTTTCCAAAAAGTCTCATTATGTTTCCTGCTTACCAGTTTTTTTCTGGGTCGTTATTTGATTGGCGGCGGAACGTGTACGCGGCCGGCCAAACCAAATTGTCGATTTTGATTGGCAGAGAATATCAACATGCGCAACACCACGAAAGGTCAGGAATGTTGCAAAGAAACGAAAACGCTAGCGTCGGAAACACGCAAAATGCACGGTTTTTCGCATCAAGAACGATCTACAGGTGCGCACGAGCACTTGCAATCCGCGAGCGAATTGAGACTAGGTCATTGGGCCGACGTCAAGTTTAGGCGGCTTTTTGAAACAAGCAGTTGAACTGTTCCGAATTTTGAGTCGCGTCAGCGACAGAACTGTCATGCACAATTTCACCCAAGTCCATCACGATGACGCGGTCGGCCAGTCGCAATGATGAATGGCGATGCGTAATGACAAACGTGGTCCGGTCTTTGATAAAGTCGGCAAGAGTGTTGTGGATCAGGTTTTCGGATTGACCATCGATTTGGCTGGTGGCTTCATCGAGGATCAGGATCCTTGGGTTGGACAATACCGCACGAGCGATGGCGACTCTTTGACGCTGGCCCGCCGACAGATTTTTGCCGTCGTCACCAACATTGGCTTGGTATCCGTTTTCAAGTTTGTCCACGAAAGCATCGACTCGCGAAACTTTTAACGCAGCGCGAATTTCTTCATCGGTTGCTGACGGATTTCCATAGGCGACGTTTTCCCAAAGCGTTCCGTTGAACAGGACGGAGTCTTGAGTTACCCAGGCAATTTGCTGACGGACTTTTTTGGGATGCATCTGACGAATGTCTTTTCCGTCGATCATCACTTTGCCTAAATGCGGATCGTAAAACCGCGCCAGCAGGTTCATCAGCGTTGATTTGCCAGAACCGTTTCCACCCACAATCGCGATGGTCTGGCCGGCTGGAACGGTAAGGCTTAACTTTTTTAGGACCGGCTGTTTTGGTAGGTAGCCAAAAAAGATCTTTTCGAAAACGATGCTTTCTTTGTGGTCTGGAACCGGTATTGGATTCTCAGGCGGCGCGACCAATGGCTCTGGACCGAATGTTCGAAACAGATTGTCGCAAGCCGTGCCACCACGAACGATGACGTTTACAATCTCGCTCATTTTTCGGGCTGGATCAGCGGCTCCCGCAAGCATTCCGTAAAACAAAAGGAGCATTACAGGTTTGATGGGGGTGTCGCTAATCTTGATAAAGCCAAGGTGGGTCTCTTGATTGAGGACCAGGTAAGCTCCAATCAAAATGGACAGCGAGATTGAAATGATGCTGAGGATTTCAGTGATCGGTCGAAGCAATGAATCGTAAAGTGCGATCCGGAGTTGCATTCGATACAGCGTCGTTGAATTGTTCTTGAAACGATGCCGCTCGGTTCGTTCGCGATTGAATATTCGCACGGTTTTGACTGCCTTAAACGTTTCGATCAGCGTCTGAAACACATCAGCCATTCCCGCCATTTCAACTTCTGTTGAACGTTTCATGCGTCTTGAAATCGTGTGAATCAAAAACGCTCCGGCCGGAACGATACACATTGAAATCAAAAGCAGCGGAAGTGAAATCCAAGCAGCCACTGCGAGGCTGGTGATCATCTTTAGTGGTTCACGAAGGCATTTTCCGTAAAACATGCGAAGCCCGGAACTGATCATCGTCATGTTGTACGAAAGGTGCGTCATCATATTAGACGTACCGATTCGGTCGATTCGACGTTGGTCCAGTTCTAGAGCTTTTCGATAATAAATACGTCGGAGGTCAAGGACTGTTTTTTCTGCGACACGCGCGTCGAGACACGCCCCGACAATCAGTAAGATGCCTTTGAAAAGCGATACCGTAAGAAGAAAAATCAGAGCAACAACCAGCGTTTGAAAACCAGTCTCTGGCGCGTACTTCTTGACCGTCGGGCTCGCGTTTTGGTACCACGCAAGCGATGCTTGTTCGCCCGCAAGTCGATCGCGTTTTAAATCGAGTTTGTTCGCAATCAGGACGTCATTTTTTTGAGCAAACTGGTCCTCGAGATTTGTAATCTCTTTCTCGAGACTAATGACGATCGCTTCGCCATTCTGAATTTCGTGTTCTATCCACGAGACTGCGGTTTCACCTTCAAGTACGATTTTGACGATCGGGAAAATCGTCGTGATGCTCGCACTCCAGATGACGGCGATGATCAATGAGCATAGGAACGCTCCCACAATCGACCAGCGATAGCGTAGTGAGTGTCTGACGGCGCGAAAAAATGGCTTCATTCCGGTAAGTCTATTTTCTTGCGTTTAAGTATCAAAAATCGTTGTACTGAAAAATGGTATGCAACAAAGAAATCCTTTGAGTACCTCGCGGATACTGAAAGGATTCGGTTTTTCCGTCAATACAACCTGAACTGGTTAGGCAATATTTGTTATCGGCTGAACAAAGTTGACGCCTCAGTAATATTGAAATTGATAGCAATTCAATGGAGGGATAGCCTGTTTGGGAGGTGGAGGCAGAATCGGCAAGGCAAACAGGTGTGCAAGCAGGTTGCCTGCATCCGACTGATCCAAATCCAATATGGAATGGTGGGGACTAGTTTAGAGAAAGTCACTCAGAGGGAGTGCAGCCCGAAAACTCACGGGATAGAGGCAGGGTGCTTGTTGCTTGATTGTTGCAGTACCCAAGCGGACGATGACCTAGCCGATTCGAAGGTTCGACTCAATGCGCCGAAGTACTTCTTTGGCCGGATAAACGGCATGAGGAAGTTTAATACCCTCATCATTGGCAAGCCATTTGGTGACTTTCTTTTCAGCCGCGATGGCCGTGCTATGGCTGCGACCACCAAAGTAATCACCAATCTCGGAGAAAGCCGATCCTGTGTACTGTCGCGATAGGTACATCGCCAACATGCGAGCCGAGCTGATCCGTTTTTGTCTGCTGGGAGATTTGAGTTCCGCAGGTTTGACTCCACACAGTTCACAAACTGCTTGCTCAATCGTAACCATCGACGTGCAATTTGGACCGGTTAGTGAGAACAGATCGCAAAGTACCTGGTGAGCAAGTTCTGGTGTGATCGGTTGAGCGATCGAAACAGAGTAAGCGTGTAATCGGTTGACTGCACCCGACAAACGACGAACATCTTTGGCGAGTTGATCACAGATTAGCCGAAGGACATTTGTGGGGAGTTCAAGGTTCCGCTCTTGGCACATGCGTCGAACGATCTGCATACGTCCATCAAAATCTGGATACTGAATTGGGCAAGTCAGTCCTTGCGAAAGCCTTGCACAAATTTCATTCCCAAGATGGCCCAGCTCAACGGGTGGGCGATCCGAGGCGACGATGACTTGTTTGCCGTTTCGAAGCAAATTGTCGATCGTGTGTTGAAACTCTCCCAGCGTTGCTCGTTTGCCGGCAAGGAATTGAATGTCGTCAATCGCCAATAAATCCAAATCACGATACTTGCGACGGAACATCGGCAAACCGGTTCCACCTCGTAGTGAACCAACAAACTGGCTCGTGAATTGTTCCGCTGACAAATAGACGCAGCGTTTCAGTTTCAGTCGGCGGCGAAAATCGTTAGTGATCGATTCAATCAAATGGGTCTTGCCACTTCCAGTTGGTCCGTAAACGAAGAACGGAGAAAATTGCCCCGGCTGCTCAAACAGGCTGTCGACTCCCGCATTGACCAAGCCGTTGTTTGGCCCAAACCAAAATGACTTGACCGTCCGCAAACGACGTTGGGTTGATGGTTCAGCTTTTTTGGTGACTTGAGTTTCTGATGGTTGGGCAAACTGAATTGTCTGCAAACCAGTTTCGGTTTCAGCGCTCGCAGGGTTAGCTTGATCGGAAATCGAATGCGATGTCGTGGGCTCTGCTGGGTTCGTTTCAGTTTGCTCATCAATCAATTTGTACTGAACGTCGAACTGAGGTCCGCAAACTCGATTAACGATTTCTCGAACGTCTTGTCCGAATGTGTTTTGGATTCGCTGAAGTGCAAAATTGTTTTCAGCGTAGA
This sequence comes from Mariniblastus sp., assembly GCA_045105295.1. Lineage (GTDB taxonomy): Bacteria > Planctomycetota > Planctomycetia > Pirellulales > Pirellulaceae > Mariniblastus. The sequence goes on along the minus strand of JBGCDK010000033.1, from coordinate 45,509 downwards.
AAAGGATCGTGTCTTCGTGACGAGCAATTCTGTCACGGTTGGAGAACCATAGATCAAAACGAACGAGACCGATTCGGTCCGTTAGTAGGTCAGCAATTTCGTGCGCGAAGTTCCTGTCCGCGTTTGCTGAATTTTCGAAGGAATCCTGAGACGACAAAGTCACATCCTGACACATTTATCGGCCCGCAGTTCATGAGGCACTGATGATAAAGGAAGGCGACCGAGTGGGACTCGAAAATGGCCGGTTAATCACGGAAGTGCCTCGCGAAAAGCGTCCATTTACTATCATTTCAACCCGCGTCGTGCGAATTGTTAACGAACCTTAAAGCGAAGAGTTGCGATTCTAAGACCGCTAGCACTTGTGTCAAACCGTTACTTTAAAATTATCTCGAAGTTCGAGTTTATACTTGAAAGCTGAGCGGAGTTTTCAAAATACACGGCAAATTTCCGCGCGCTTTTTTTGATTTGGTCGGCCTGATTTAGGTGGATAAATTGTCAGCCAATTGAATGCTAATTTCGGTCAAAAAAAACGCTTGATAAAACAGGAAGGCTTCGTGATTTTTTCGGCCGAGAAAAATCGAAGTCGAAAGGCATCGGCGTCGATTTTCCAAAAATGTGAATTGCTTTTTCGAAGTCTTTTTCGCGCCCAAACCAAATTGCTACTTGACACCCGCTTTCGATTTTTTGAATTTCACAAACCTAAAATTCAGCAAACGGTTACCTTGTTGCATTCGAGCCGATGATTAGCGAGCGAAAGTCATCACTCAGTTGAAACGGGCCATTGGGCTGGTTCATTTCCATTACAAGAGCGACTTGTTGGACTGGATTGTCCGTGTAGATAACGGCAGGGTTTTGCATCAACAAACCACCGGTCGGTTTGCGTTTTGACTGGGCAAGGTAAAAACCTGCGCTATGCGTTGGTTGGGCTTTAAAGTTGTATTTTTGAGTGAGCAGGTTGACGAAACGCGTTGAGTCCCCTGCCCAACCACGAAACGTGATTCGCTGCAATTGCTGATTGAGTCCGAAATAGTACGTCAGCGATCCGTGGAGGTCCCAGGAGTTTGTGCCTGTGACCAGGGCCACGCGGAGGCCATGCAATCCGCGATCCCCCGGGCTTGTTGAGACGCGATTCCAACGGCTCTTTATCCAGCCTGGTGAAATGTCAAAACGGAAAATCTCTTCAAAGTTCATCACTGGGATAAACTGCATAGGCTCGGCTGACAAATCGGGTCCGTTTGCGTTGCCTGGGAAAACAAAAGTTTGAGCGGCTGCAAAATCTGGCTGCATACCGAACGTGTTGGGTTGGTTTTGAGGGTAGGTCCCGAAAACTCCATTGGATACAGCCCGAGGCTGAAGCGAAGGGTTGAAAGACGATGCTGGATTGGAGTACGCGTTGTATGGCTGTCCGTTGTTGATTGTCGCCGCAGGATTGACTTGGGGGGCTCCGGATGTCGAAGGATTGAAAACGGGGCTTCCAGTTCGCGCGTTTTGGATGTTAATCGAGCCCGTCTGTTGAAATGGGTTTGAGTTGTTTCCGTTCTGGGCACTTGGTAGAAACATCTGACCGTTGGATCCGCGATAACCGGCCTGAATTGTTGAAGAGGTTGTTGGGGCGGAATTGGGCGAAACTGATTTGTTAGCACTGCTGAAAATCAAAGGAGCAGCAATGACGCAAACAATGAGTGAAGGCAGCAGAATAGATCGCGAAAACATATCAATCTCGAATAATGGAATCGTCCATCATCGAACATCGACAGTCGCTAGACTGAACTTGCGATACAGAAAAGTTGCGCTCAAGACCAGCAAAACGATTGGTTTCGTCGCAAGCGATCCAGTTCGGTCAGTTCTGACAACTTGAACCGTAGACTCCGAATCATTTGTGCAACCGTCACCAGTTAAGTTACTCTGGGCTACTCGCTAAAGTGGTCTTCCAACCACTCAGGGTCCACACCCATGACCGCTGCCGCGAATTCAGTTTTGGTTTCATAGTCGGATTGTCTCACGTCGCAGAAATATTCCAATGAAGAAAGCTGGGAGGCAGCGTCCTCGGCAGATAGTTTTCGACGAACCTGTTTTAGGAAAACGCCGAAGTCTGGATCCTCAAGTGCCTGATGGAAAGTGTCGTACTTTCGTAACATGTGACCGCGGTTATTTTGCAAAACCATCTTGCGACAAAAATTGGCGATTGATTTCATCTCCAGCATTGATGCGCACGTCGCCGCAAGGATCAAAGCACGATCGCGGTCAGACATTTGGAGACGGTTTTTGAATGCCTGAGCGACACGCAAGTAAACTATCAACTCTTTCAGAGGATCCATGGATTCGGTGGCAAGCTATTGGTCAAAGATCGTCGGAATACAACGGGAATAAGGTGGGAACGTCGATGTATTGTAGGCTCGAATCCAAATTGGGGAAACGATTTGAACGATTCTATCGAGGACTTTTTTCAAATCTAGGAAATTCAGTTTTCACCCGGTTGGGCTTGGATTTACTCAATCGGAGGTTTGGGTTTACAAAGTCGCCCAAAAATCAAGTTTGGGTCTGCTACCTCTCTTGGGTTGCCATCGAAGTGTCCGCTTGAACTCCAACAACATCTTTTGAATTGAACCGCTGTCAACTATCATCGGGACATGAATCCTGACAACCGCGAAGATTTTCTCTGGCTTATGTCAGAAGAAGCAATTCCGCTTCTCGAAAAAGTCCAAACTGCTTTTGAAGAAAGAGTCAACGCGGTTCGGATTGCGAAGTCTGTTCGAAAAAGAACAACGCCAACGCGGTCTGCGCTGATCATGGAACAGGCTCAGCTTCGAATTCGAGGCAGTCGGAAGTTCAAGCTTGCCAACCAGATGTTTTTTACTCGTCGGGGATTTGAGCAAGCGACCGGGCGAAGGTTGGCGGCTTATAAAGCTGCTAGGTTTTCAGAGTTGGATCGGGTGGCCGATGTTTGTTGCGGGATCGGCGGTGACCTAATCTCGCTGGGACAACGAGACGAGGTTGCAGGATCAGGTTTTCAAACAATCGCAGTCGACAGTGATGAATTGACTTGTTTATTTGCCCGGAAAAATCTTGCCGTCAATTCTCTCGACCCGGAACTGGTTCAGATCCAACAATTGGATTTTGAAAAATTTGACTTGTCGGGAATCAATGGCATCCACATCGATCCCGATCGCAGGCTGAAGGAACGCACCGTTCAAGGAAATCGTTTCAGCCCCAGTCTCGTCGACGTGTATCAAAGAATAGACCCTCATTGCAGTGTTGCCGTAAAAGTCGCCCCAGCTACTCCCGTTGCAAGTTACTTTCCCAAACACATGCAACGTGAGTGGATTGGCGATCATCGCGAATGTAAACAGCAAGTGCTTTGGTCGGGGCCCGCGACTGATAAACCTGGCCATCGAACCGCAACGTATGTTGGAAAAGGTGGAGTCGTTAGCCAGATTTCGGTTGAGGAAAGCGAGCTGGATCAAAAGCCAATTGTGTTCGATTCGATTCGTCGTTTCATTTTCGATCCACACCCTACTGTTTTGGCAGCGAACTTGGCGGATGCGATCGCCAGGAAAAATGGGTTGGGTCGGTTTACGTCCAGTATCGTCTACTTGACTGGAGACGAACCCGTTTCGGATCCGCTGCTGCCTCAATTCGAAGTCATCGACATTTTGCCGCTTGATCTGCGCAAAACCATCAAGGTGCTTGGTATCCTCGACGTTGGTGAAGTCGAAATTAAAAAGCGGGGTGTAGAAAATGTCACCGCCGCACAGTTTGCTCGTATGAAATTGGATGGTGCGAATAAAGCCACGGTTATTCTTACTCGATTGGGTAGAACCCGGGTCGCTGTCATTGCCAAACGCAAAGGCAACGATTTAGCGTTCCCAGTTCGAAAAACTGGCGAGTCTGATAATGATCACAGAGAGGGTTGATCGTCGAGCAGAGCTAAGCAAGTGGCAAAAAAACGGCCTCAGTAAGCAGGCTTCGTCGCGTCGCCAAACTTTATCGGCTTAAAATTCAACGGGGCGGCAAGTGGTGTTAGCTGACAGGATCCAATCGTAAATTTCAGAATTGGAACTAGGTGACGCATCGTCGCCTTCGACAAATCCGAACGCGGCTCGCTTTCCGATTGAAATCGAGCCAACTCGGTCGTTGCAGCCCAACGCTTTGGAACCATGCTCGGTGCCCATCTTCAGGATTTGCTCCGCTGGCGTTTCTGGAAAAAGACATGCCACGAGTTTCAGCTCTTCAAACAAATCTAGATCCGGATTCGAAGCCCGAGAGTCAGTACCAATCGCGACATTAATGCCGCGTTTGAATAACTCTTCTAATGGATAGGGCTCGTGATCAAAAAACTGATGTGTCCGAGGGCAATAGACGACGGACATCGCGTTTCGATGTTCTGCAATGAAATCTTGCTCCAAATTCGTTAGGTAGTTTCCGTGGACAGCCAAAGACCGAGGCGCGGATGCCAACGTTTTTAAATACTCAAGAATCGAGCAGCGTTCATCAAACGTTTCCGGTTTCCAAACGCCGAAATCTTTCAACAACTCAACAAAGTCGCCCGTTCGGTCGGCCAGCAACTGAAGCTCTGCTTTTGTTTCCGCAAGATGCATTGCCACAGGCTGGTTATGATACTTCGCTTGGCCACAGATTTGTTTCAGCAGATCGGGGTGAACCGAATAGGGAGCGTGAGGACTGACGCAATTTTGAAACAATCCCCCGCTGTACTTTGAAGTAAAAAAGGAATCCAGCTGCGAGTGTTTTTCTTCGAACGTCGAATCGTCTCTGCCCAACTGTTCAAGAAAAAGATGCACCTGCAACTTGGCCGACGTTTGATAGTCGCTTATTTCAAAGGGGGCTGTCGCAATTTCGCCGATCGTCCACACGCCTGATTGGAATGACTCGTTGAGCCCGGAAGCGACAGCTTGCGATTTGTTGGTTGCATCTTCATTGATTGCATTGCGATTGCCAACGATCAGCCGAATCCAATCGGTAAACTTTATCCCGTGCTGACCAAGTGGTTTCTCGAGTCCACTAAACTCAAGATGAGTATGCGCGTTTACCAGTCCGGGTATCAAAACGCCGTCACCCAAATCGATCAAATTTTCAGATGAAGTCGAAACTTCTGATAACTTGCCGACTTCTTGAATCGTATCGTCAAGTACGACAACAACGCCGTTTTCGATTGGCGGTTGATCGATGGGACAAACCCATTTGCTTTTCAATAGGGTTCGCTTTTGCAGCGAGGGTGTACGCGAGTTCATGTTGGGTCGCAGCTGGTCGCAGTTGGTAGGCAGATACAGGATAGGCAGAAACAGAACGAAAACTCAGTGTATCCAATGCCGCATCCGCTGGCGACGACTGGTTTTCAATTCGCTACTGAGCTTTCGCCTTAATCGGATTGGACCAACCAGAGAGAATCTTTGCCAGTTTGGACTCTGCAGTGTCAGATAAGTTTGTATCGAGACGGAGGAACCATAGGAGAAGCATGACGCCAACAATTGACATCATGGCGCCAGGAAAGATTCCGTATTGATACAGCTGGCCGTCATCGGAAAAGAGGATCTTGCCGAGAATCGGTGATCCTTCGACCACGCTTGCCTCGGCTTTGGAGAGCATGACTGCCAAGCAATTGTGTGTCAGATGGAACAGCACACATGGCCAGATGCTTCTCGTTTGGATTGCAATCACGCCGAGGATCATTCCGACTCCAAAGGTGATCATGGTTTGTTGGATTACGCCGTGAGCGATTCCGAATAACAAACTCGTCAAAAAGATCGCTTGCCACTTGTTGCGCAATGCCTCCATGCCTGAGAGAATGAAGCCTCGAAAAGCGATTTCTTCTAGGATGGCGGGAGCGACTGCAAATACAAGCAAAACAGCCCACAGGCCGGGCGCTGATCCAAGAATGTTGGAGACAACGGATTCAAGTTGAACGAGGTCATTGCCGGGTGGATAGACTTTCATCACCAATGCGGTGAACCAAGTCATCATTGGATTGAGAAATATTGCCGCAAGAACTGCTGCGCAAGCCATTGGAATGGAGCATCGTCGGATTCTTAAGGACTTTAACGGGTCGCGCGTCAGTACCATCGCCATGATGACTGCTGGGACGGCGATTGTTGCCACCAAAATGATGACTGTCGTTTTCGCAAAGTCGAAAAAGTTCTCAGGAGTCGTCACTACGAACCCAATGAAGAACTTGGCGACGAGAATAATTACGCCGCACATGATAGCGCTGCCGAAGGTTGGCAGATTGTCCCGTTCACGCATGACGTGGCGGCACCATGTTCCGATTCCAAATCTTTCGCTGGCGCGGAACATCACTGTTTCACTGTTGAATTGATGAATTACCCAACGGACTGCTGCCCAACAACAAATCAATGTTACTGCACAAACTGGACTGACAAATTTCAAGCACTCGGCGTACTGGCCTTCCATCAAACCACGGAGAAGAAGCATCAAACCGCTGACGGGAATTAGACTTGTTCCAAAATCTAATTGTGCCGCAGGAAGCATTGGGATCATCATCAGCGGCATCGAGATCATCATCATCGGCACTAAGTAGTACTGGCCTTCTTTGCTACTGCGTGCAAACGCAGCGGCAGCCAAAGCGACGGCGCTGAACAAAGCTGAAATTGGGATCAAAGCCAAAATCAACCAGCCAATGCTGGCGATCGGTGGCGCACCGATTGGAATACCACCCATACCCGTTCCACTGCCCAATCGAGCAACGACAAACATTCCGGTGAAGCCCATGCTCAATAAGTTCAGTAAGGAAGTCACCATACTGAATGTCATGACGGTGAGTAGTTTTCCAATGGCTATTTCGGATCGAGCCGCGGGGCTGCTCAAAAGTGTTTCAAACGTTCCGCGCTCTTTTTCGCCGGCACATAAATCGATGGCCGGGTAAAACGCGCCTGTGAGAGACCAGATCATAATGATGAACGGGAGGATTTTTGACCAAGCGGCAGCTCGTTTGCCAACTTTGTCAGCGACGTCAGTGTGACTGACCTGGACGCCACGAACCAACGATAGTGGGATGCTGTTGTCGGTAAGCGATTGGTGAATAATCGCTGAGTTCCACGCCTGAAGCGCTTTACTGAAACGATCGCTTCCCATTCTGGATTTGTCACTGGCGGAGTTTTGAAAAACGTAAACTCCAGGGGTAGAGACGATTTCGTCAGGCTGGTTTTTGTCGGCAGGCAGGATCGGTGTTGGAATAAAGACCGCGACATCGGCGCCGTGGGCCCGCATTTCGCTTTGAATCAATTGGTCAACCAGCTCAGGAAATTTTGCTGATTGTTCTTGTTCGCGAAGCTGTTTGACAACGCCGAAGTAGTCTCCATCGACCTTTTCGGAAACTATCAGGTTCATTAATTGATTATCTGAATCTGATACAAGTTCACGATTGATTTTGCCGTCAATAATCAATGCAGGTTCATCTGGTAAGTTTTCTGCACCGATGACCATGATTTCTGTCGGGTACTCCCGCATGAATTGCGCGACTTGCAGCATCGCCATACCCATCAACGGGTAGAGGATCATCGGCATGATGGCAACGGTGAACAACGTTCGACGGTCGCGCAGCTGGTCTCGCAGTTCGCGGGCAAAAATCAATTTGACGTTGGGCCACTTCATGTTGTTTGCTTGTTCTGTTCGTTGTTGAGTGGGCTTGTTTGAATTTGGGTTGTGCGACGTGTCAGAACTAACGAGTTCTAGCGGCGGCACCTTGCTGTTCGACTGATTCGGCTTCGTGTTTCAACTCGGACATGGAGATCATTTGGTAGAACAGCTCTTCCAGGTCATCTTCTTCGTATCCTTGGGCCAATTCGTCGATCGTACCCTCGGCCAAAATGTTGCCACGATTCATGATGGCAACGCGATCGCACAGTCTTTTGACTTCGCTCATGATGTGCGATGAAAAGATGATGCATTTGCCTTGATCGCGAAGTTGTTCAACTGTTCTTAAAACTTCACGAGCCACTAAAATATCCAAACCTGACGTGGCTTCATCAAAAATCAGGACAGGTGGGTTGTGGACAATGGCTCGGACGATCGAAACTTTTTGTTTCATGCCGGTCGACATCTTGCTGCACAGAACGTTGCGAATCTCATTCATTTGAAACCGCTCAAACAGCGTTTCCATTCGAATTTGAAGCTTCTCCAATTCCATGCCATAGAGCTGACCAAAATAGTGGACCATCTCCCATGCCGTCATGCGGTCGTAGATTGCGGTGTTTGTGGAGACGAATCCGATTTGTCGGCGTACCTGGTCGGGATCTACGTTGACGTCAAATCCATTGACCGTCGCAGTTCCTTCCGATGGGCGAAGGACCGTGCTCAGGATCCTTAGAGCGGTGGTCTTGCCTGCTCCGTTGGGGCCCAGCAAGCCATAAATCTGCCCTGGCATCGCGTCGAAACTAATGCCATCGAGAGCTGTGAAATGCCCCGCTTCGAGGTCTTTGTATTTCTTTGTAAGTCGCCGAACGTGAATCATCGTTACAACACGAATAATGTTTTGAAAAAATATGACGGCGTATCCGATCAAAACGGGTAATCCAAATTCCGTGGCTTGGCACGATTGAATACCCGATCTCATCTATGAAAGACCCCGCAGTTAGAGAAGCGTAGCTTACGGATACGGGCCTGCCCAAACAGTTTGACGATGACGAGGGTCCTACCGATTGTTGGGCCATATTTTTCAGAACTTCATCCAGTCGAGAGAGTTAGATGGATTTGCAACCGACTTCGCATTCTTTGGACGGCGCGTCGCCTAATGTCAGTATTCCCGTTGTTCCAGCTATGCCTGAACCAACGCCAAAAGAGTTAGACACGGACGTTTTTGTTCCACGACAGCCAAAGACTTTAAAAGAGGCTGGGCTACATCAGAATGATCTATTTCCGCTTGTGTTGAAATTTTTGTTTCTACACGGGAACCAAACAGGATCAACGATTGCCAAGCAGGCCAAGATTCCGTTTTCCCTCATGCTGCCTGTGATGGAAGTTCTCAAATCCGATTTACTCGTCGGGCACAAGAATTCGTCTGGCGTAAGTGACTACGAATACGAGTTGTCACCCAAAGGCACCGAGCAAGCGCGAATTCATCTTTCGCGAAGCACATACTGTGGTGCGGCTCCGGTGAGTCTGGCGGAATATCGCAAGGCCATCACCAAGCAATCGATCAAGAATCTTCGGCCGACCTACGCTGATGTTGCTAATGCACTTTCTGATCTCCAAGTGACCAGTCTTCAGGTCAGCCAACTTGGTCAGGCGATCAACTCTGGCAAAAGCATGTTCCTGTTCGGGGCACCTGGAAACGGAAAAACCAGTATCGCCAAGCGAGCCATTCTCGCACTTGGAGCCCACGTTTGGATTCCGCGGACGTTGACGGTGGGAGGCGAGGTTATCCGGTTGTACGACCCAAGTATCCACATGGAATCGCCGCTGCCTGAAACAAGCGGAATTCTAAACGACATGCGAGTCGACGAGCGTTGGGTTCGAATCGAACGACCTACGATTGTTGTCGGCGGCGAGTTGGAGATGAAAAATCTCGATGCGACATTGAATCCAGTGACAGGAATCATTGAAGCGCCAATTCATGTGAAAAGTAACTGTGGATGTTTGGTGGTCGATGATTTTGGGCGTCAGCAAATTTCGTCGCGTGAGTTGCTGAACCGTTGGATCATTCCAATGGAGTCAGGCAATGACTTTATCAACCTCCCATCAGGTCGTCAGATATCATTGCCGTTTGAGCAGTTGCTGATTTTCTCGACAAACCTTGAGCCAACAGAATTGTGTGACGAAGCGTTCTTGCGTCGAATCCCTTACAAAGTCGAAGTGTTTGACCCGACTGAAAATCAGTTCCGCGAGCTGTTTGCGCAAGAGATAACGCGGATGGGATTCCAAGTCGAAGAAGGAGTTTTAGATCACATCATCGAATACCACTACAAACGAGAGGGCCGTCCGTTTCGATTCTGCCACGTTCTCGATTTACTAAGCCAATGCAAAGACTTTTGTGAGTTCCATCAAGTACCCAACCAGTTGTCCAAGGACATCGCTGAGTTAGCTGTGTTGAATTACTTTTCCGGAATGTCGGATTTGGGGCGCAAATAGTTTTGAGCGAGTAGCAAGAGTTTAGAGTTTCGAAGCAAAAATTAGAGCCGGCTGCATCAGTGCAGCCGGCTTTTCTCGTTTCGTATGAGGTCAACAATCGATAGTTGGTCAACCACTGTTTTTGATGACGCTTTATTCGTTTTTTGAAATCAAAGACATGAACTCGGCTCGCGTGGATTGATTGTCTTTGAATTCGCCCCGAAGTGCACTGGTGACGGTTTTGCTCCCCGGTTTTCTAATTCCGCGAATTGCCATGCAGCTGTGCTCTGCACTAACCACCACGGCAACGCCTTTGGTTTGAAGATGGTCGTTGACCATCTCAGCGATCGTTGACGTCATTCGCTCTTGGACTTGGGGTTTGCGCGAGACTTCTTCGACGACCCGAGCGATCTTGCTCAGCCCGGTGACTTTGCCGTCGGGAATGTAAGCAACATGCGCAACGCCTGAGAATGGAAGCAAATGATGCTCGCACATGCTGGTGAAACTGATATCTCGAATCAGCACCATCTCGTCGTACTCTTCTGGGAACGTGACCTGAAGATGGCGAGCGGGATCGAGTTTTAGCCCGGAGAACATTTCGGCATACATGTGTGCGACACGGCGAGGCGTTTCGATCAGGCCTGGGCGATCGGGATCCTCGCCAATCGCTTTGAGAATCATTCTCACCGCTTCCTTCATGGAATCGATATCAATGGAGGGATGGGGGACGTGTTTGCTCACTGAAGTTTCCGTTCGTGGAAAAGTAGAATCTAAATAGTACATTCCAATTGAGATGCAGCACTCGGTTCGTGGGTTTTGAATTGAAAGGTGGGAGAAAATGTTTGAGTTTCTAATTCGTGATTGGCGAAAAGCCAGTTCCGAATTGCCAATTCAATTGCGAACGTCCAGTATAGAGTTTCTGGCAAAACACTGAAGACGCTGACCCAGTCGGTAGATTCATTTTCGCAAAACTAAATTCGGTCACATAAGTCTGGCCGAATTTTAAGGCCGATTTTGAATTAAGTTTCAACGACGGTTTTTCGCGCCTCAAGTATTTTGTCACAACTCAACAGTGGGCTTGCCTCCGCTTCGACCGTTTTAGCGTTAGTCACCTTCAGCCAATTCGATGATCTGGAGAAACCAATATTTTGAAATCGATTGAAAAGTTGTTCTGCAGGCAATTAATTTGAAGAGTGCAGTTGCGAAACGAAAAGCCAGTCGCCGTGGCGGCATCAAAGCAGCCTTGATTTGGTGAACTTATTTGTTCTTTGTTGTTGGGGCCGCGTCGGTTGTTTCCTCCGTATCAGTTGCTTTGGGGACCGGCGTCCCCGTCACCCGAATACTTCGGTGGGCGAAGTAATTTCGACCATGCATGTCGGTTGTTTGAACACGCAAGAGATGGGCACCAGGTGAGATGCCTGCTGGAAGTTTTGCAGTCCACAAATGGTAGGACTTTGTGGCTCTGGCTGGTTTAGGCACTACGTTTGCATCGCGCTCGACAAGATTTTTGTAGTGTGGGTCGATCGCCATTTTCTTCTCCAGCGTGATCCAGTCTCCGCTGTTGTCGACCGCCATTTGGACGGTCGATTTTTCTGAGCCGTTAAACACATTGACCCACACGTCGGTTTCTGCGGTTTTGTTGGTGTCGACCGTGTTGGGTACCTCAACTCGCATTTGCTCACTGGCCGCATGACCGGCTGCTTTGAAGTCCAGCCGATAACCGTTGGCATCGAAATTCATAATCGAATATCCGTTGGGGGCTCCGTCGGACATCGTCGCATGAGGAATCCCGTTGTCATTTTTTGCACCCGTCCACCAACTGCCGCTAACGGTCACGTTGACGATGTGGTGATGAGGTTTCTCGCCGTTAAATCCGTCTTTCTTACCGAGGAACAGATGGCGATGGTCGTGCGTGTGGCCTGAAACCGAAACACAATAAGGGCGTTTTTCAATCAGTTTGAAAAACTCGGCTTTGTCACCAGCCTTCATGATTGGAATGTGCATCAACAAAACAACCATTTGAGTTTCTGGGATCATCGAAAGATCCTTTTCCAGGAACGCCATTTGTTGTTTGCCAAAATTTGCCATGTAGTGCGGTTTCGGATCGACCGACCAGTCAATGTTGTCCAACACGACAAAGTGAACTTGCCCATAGTCGAATGAATAGTAAGACGGACCGTACGTCGACTCAAAAGTCTCGTTGATGTTCTTTCGCGTTTTCGCATCGAGGTTCAGGTCGTGGTTGCCAATCACGTTGTACCAAGGGATGCCGATCATCGCGATTGATTGGTTGAGCGTTTTAAAGGTATCGAGATTGTCGAACGCAATGTCGCCCAGTGTTACGCCAAACGCGCTGTTGTCGCCAATCAGTTCTGAAACGACATCGTGCGTTATATAGTCGACTTCTTTTTGGTTTCGCGGCTGCGGATCTCCAAATAAAAGAATCTTAAACGCGTCGGGTTCGTTTTGAGCGTACAAAGGAAAGTCGATGGATTGAGGCAACGAGCCAGTTGGAGCGACGCCTGCGAATTTGAATTGAGGCGATCCGTCTGGTTTATGAAGGTAAAAGAACTTCGGAAGGTTGTCTTTGGTAAGTGCCGTTCGGTAGCCCATCGGCTTGATGACAAAAATGGCAGAATCGTTTTCGACGGGAAGTTCATATTTTCCAAACTCGTCAGTCAATACGATATCCTTGCCGTTTGATACTTTGACTTTTACGAACGGTGAATCGTTGTCGCTGAATTTGCCGTCATTGTCCAAGTCAATAAACACCCGGCCCAGGGCTGTTGACCCTTTGGTTTTTTGGGCGCGATTGGATTCTTTTGCTTTCGAATTTTTAATGGCTGATTCTGCAGGCTCCTGACTCTGAGCCGCGGCGTCTCGAACGACATCGTTTGGCTGAGGGCTCGCTGATTGGGAATCCTGAGCCTGAACGTTCTGGATTAGTATCGCGCAAAGCGAAACCGAAACGATGGCCAACCAGCAACGCGATGGAAGTGAACCTGCCGAAATCGAAGTTTTGTTTGTCATTGAAATTCACGCTTTGATTTGGACAAATAGAATTTTACGAAAAGGTTGTATCCTGATTGGGCTCCAGCCTATTTCAACTTTTGAGCCAGAGGAATGATTGGAATGGCAAAAAAACGCAAAGAATCAAACGGAAAAGCGGATTTGATTCGGGGATCAAGCCTGCCGTGAGCCTGTTTGCGTTTCAAGTTGAATTGCTGAGAAACCAACCTTGTTCTAGAATAGCAGCTAACAAATCACACTCCTTCCATTCACTTGTTTTTAACATTCGGATTCCTGTGTCAAATTCTTTTACTGATGCCGAATTAGAAGCCTATCTAGATGAGTCGCTCGATTCTGGGCGTGCGGCAGAGATCGAACAAGCGATTTCGTCCGACAGAGAATTGTTGCGTCGTCTTTCGATGATTAACGGTAGGCGAGACGCGGGCGTGCATACACTGGGTGAAATTTGGCGTCGGAATCAAATCGGTGTTCCTTCTACCGAAACGATGGGCAATTTTCTGCTTGGCGTTTTGTCTGACGAAGAGGCCGATTACATCAAGTTTCGAATGGAACATCTTCGGTGTCCGTTCACGCTGGCAATGTACAACGATTTGCAACTGCAGCAGAGCGAAAGTGCAGAGATGTCGAAAACTCGCCGCGAGAAGTTTTACAAAACCAGTGCTGGTTTGTTGAAACGAAACAACGACGCTGAATGAGCTCCGGTTTGAAAAAGTTGGTTGGACATTCTTGTCCGACGTGGTGTGCTGTAGGGGTGGAGACGGACTAAGGGAATGTCCATCCTACTTTAGGCGTGAGGCAATGGAGTGTCTTTACTTCTCATTGAGCAATCGACTGGTGTGGTCGTCTTACTCATCAAGCGGAGGACGAAGAAAACCTTGAAGGAGTCCGCTTCGCTGAGTTTTACTTTGTGTTGCCGCCCTCAGGGCCAATCTTCTTTTCAGACAACGCTTTGGCTTCGAACACTTCGCTGGAATCTGCGTTGGATACAGCGAACTTGAAACCTTTACTGGTTCCTGCCGCTCCGTATTCGCCATTCTTATTCAAGGCGATGAAGTTGATGTCGAGGTTGTCCAGATTTTTCGGATCCAGTTCCGCAATTCGGTTCACCGCTTTTTCGCACGCTTCAACAGGGCTGGCTCCGTTTCGCATCATCTCTACGACTAAAAACGAACCACAGTGACGCATCACGTTTTCGCCAAGCCCAGTCGCGCCCGCAGCGCCGACTTTATTGTCAACGTACAAGCCGCTTCCGATGATCGGTGAGTCCCCTACTCTGCCCGGGATCTTGTATCCCCAACCGCTGGTGGAACAGCCGCCGTAAAGATCGCCTTTTTCGTCGATGCCTAACATCGCGATCGTATCATGATTGTCTTCGCTGACCTTGGGCTGAGAGGCTTGGGCTTTTTTCCACTCTTGCCATTTTTCTTTTTGCTTGTCCGTCAGCAAGCTGGTCGCAGCATGCCCGTGTTCGATCGCAAACTGTTTCGCGCCTTCGCCCACCAACATCACATGCGGTGTTTTCTCCATCACCAAACGGGCGACAGAAATTGGGTGCAAGATATCTTGAATGCCGGCGACGCTTCCCGCGTTGTGGTCAGGCCCGGACATGATGCAGGCGTCCAACTCAACAGCACCCGCCGCGTTAGGCATTCCACCGATTCCCACTGACGCGTTTTTGACATCGTTTTCGGTAACCCAGATGCCTTTTTCAATTGCGTCCAGCATGGATCCGGATTCGGTCGCGATTTTGACGGCGGCTTCGCATGAAAATTTCCCAAAAGGCCAAGTCGCGATGAACAGCGGTCGTTTGGCCATCGAGGTGCTTTCTGAAGCCAGGCTTGTGCTTGAAATTGAGTTGGAACAAACAAAGGCTCCGGTTGCTGAGATACAAGCGGAGCCTTGAATGAATCGTCGTCGGTTGATTTGAATTTTCGGTTGCGTTTTACGTTGCATAACTCGATCGCTAGTTGAGGTCCTGTTGATGAACCTCATTGTAACCGAATTTGCCAACCCATACTAAACGGCAACTGCACCAATGCCGTAAGTCGCTAACGTTTTGCGGAGGGAATCCAATTGCTCGGCGTTCAATGCCGTCATTGGCAGGCGAAGATCGCCCGTGTCCCGACCGACTTCTGCCATGGCAGCTTTAAGTGGAATCGGGTTGGTCGCCAGGCCAAGCATGTCACGGCACAACGGAAACAATTTGTGATGCCAACGTTGGGCCTCTGCGATATCGCCAGAACGGAACGCGTTGACCATCGCGATCATGTCGTGTGGGACGATATTTCCCACGACCGAAACGACTCCTTCACCACCAATTGACATCAACGGCAGCGTCAAACTGTCATCGCCACTGAGAACGGTGAGGTCGGTCAAAGCCAGAATCTGTGAGGCTTGATCCAGCGAGCCAGTGGCTTCTTTGACCATGGTCACGTTTTCAAATTCGCCAATTCGTGCGATCGTTTCCGGTTCGATGTTCTTGCCAGTCCGGCCTGGAATGTTGTAAACGCAAATCGGCACGTCGACGGCTTCGGCGATCGCTTTGTAGTGTTGGTAAAAACCTTCTTGCGTGGGTTTGTTATAGTAAGGCGCGACTTGCAGTGACGCATCAGCGCCTTCCTTCGCGGCCCACTCCGTCAGACTGATCGCTTCGTCGGTGCTGTTGGAACCGGTTCCGGCCATCACTTTCACACGGCCTGAAGCGATTTGGATCGTTTCCGAAATAACGCGTTCGTGTTCTGGGTGAGAAAGCGTGGGAGACTCGCCCGTTGTGCCACAGGGGACAACGCAGTTCGTGCCGGCTTCGATTTGGAATTCGATCTGCTGTTTGAGTCGATCGACATCCAGTTTTCCGTCTTTGAACGGCGTAACGATGGCAACAGACAAACCAGCAAAATCAGAACCTTTTCGAGGTGACATGAATGGACTCCTAAGTTGAATTTTTGAACGCTAATCTTGAGTTGTTAGCGAACCAAGATCATACGATTTCATGAACTCGTTAGCTACCAGTAACCTTCCAGTTTGTCCCAAATGTTTCCCATTTGAGTTTTCCATGACCACCAAGGGCGGACATCCTGTGCAGAAGTTAACCTTTGACTCTTGCGGCGAGTTTGCATATTGGGTTTCGAACAGAGTCCAAATTTTGAAATCCAATTTCTCCCGAGCCAGCGTAGTGATCTTTAACAAGATCCACCACGGATCGTGACTCTGGTCCAACTTCCTGCGATGGAATTCGTTATAGTTATTGCAACGTAATTTCGACCACTGAACCTTTATGGTTTCTTGATGGCTTTTGCAACACAACACGGCTGATATTCCAATGACTCCATCGAATCCACTGCACGCTTGGCAAGGCGAACTTCCAAAAATCGGTATCCGACCAACCATCGATGGTCGACTTGGCGGCGTTCGGGAATCGTTAGAAGATCAAACCCAAGCCCTTGCACAATCAGTGGCGGAGTTGATCACTTCAAGTCTTCACTATCCCAATGGTCAGCCCGTTCAGTGTATTGTGGCGAAACCCTGTATTGGAGGTGTCGCCGAAGCCGCTGCCGCTGAGGATCTTTTTCGACGCGAAAACGTTGGCGTCAGTTTGACCGTGACGCCCTGTTGGTGTTACGGATCGGAAACGATGGACATGGATCCGCTACGCCCAAAAGCAGTTTTTGGATTCAATGGAACAGAGCGACCAGGCGCGGTTTACCTAGCCGCAGTGTTGGCCGGCCACACTCAAAAAGGAATTCCCGCATTCGGAATCTATGGACGTGATGTTCAAGATGCCGGTGATCTGGATCTGCCTGACGACGTCAAAGAAAAGATTCTTAGTTTCGCTCGATGCGGAATGGCCGTCGCGCTGATGCGAGGCAAGTCCTACCTGTCGATGGGCGGGACGTCGATGGGAATCGCGGGATCAGTCGTTGATCATGCGTTCTGGGAAAAATGGTTGGGGATGCGCGTCGAAGACATTGATATGAGCGAGTTTATTGGAAGGATGCAGAAAGATCTTTTCGATACTGCTGAATTCGAAACGGCGTTGAGGTGGGTAAAAGAAAACTGCCCTGAAGGCGACGACTACAACGGCGAAGAACATCGACGTACGCGAGAGCAGTTCGATTCCGAGTGGTCCGAGAGCGTGAAAATGGCTTTGATCGCTCGTGACTTGATGGTTGGAAATCCCAAGCTCACTGAAATGGGGCTTGGAGAACAAGCTCAAGGGCACAACGCGATCGCGGCTGGTTTTCAAGGCCAGCGTCAGTGGACGGATCATTTTCCCAATGGCGATTTCATGGAAGCGATTTTGAATTCGTCATTTGATTGGAATGGAAAACGTGCGCCCTATATTGTTGCGACCGAAAATGATGCACTCAATGGTGCGACTATGTTGTTTGGTCATCTCCTGACGAATTCGGCTCAGATTTTCGCAGACTTACGAACTTACTGGAGTCCTGATGCCGTCGCTGGAGTTTGCGATGGCTATCAGCTCGAAGGAGCCGCAGAGAATGGCATTCTTCACCTGATCAATTCTGGTCCAGCGACGTTGGATGGAACTGGCCAGCAAGAAACCGGCGGTAGACCGACGATGAAATCGTTTTGGAATATCACGGACGAAGAAGTGCAAAAATGCCTGGACGCGACGACTTGGCATCCTTCGATGACAGAGTATTTTCCTGGCGGAGGATGGAGCACGCGGTATCGAACACGGGGCGGGATGCCTTCGACGATGACACGGATCAATCTCGTTTCGGGGCTTGGGCCAGCGCTTCAGATCGCCGAAGGATACACGGTAGATTTGCCTGACGCCGTTCACGATACGCTTGATCAACGAACCAACCCAACGTGGCCTACAACTTGGTTTGCACCAACGCTAACTGGTACGGGGGCGTTCACTTCAACTTATGAGGTCATGAATCACTGGGGAGCCAACCACTGTGTTCTCACCGCCGGACATGTTGGCCATTGGTTTATTACGTTGGCGTCGCTGCTGCGAATTCCTGTTTACATGCACAATGTAAGTGGCGAAAGAATTTTCCGTCCGAGTGCTTGGAACGGATTTGGAACGGAGAATCGCGAAGGTGCTGATTTTCGCGCTTGTGAAAATTTTGGGCCTTTGTACGGGAGGAAGTAAGTCAGTGGTCAGTGGTCAGCAGTCAATGGTTAGTGGTGGGATTGTTGGCTTGGCACTCAATCGTCTAGGGCGTGAGGACGTGGTGGTATTGCTTCGACTTTCTTTTTTCGAGTGTTTTCTACCCCGTTCACGAAGTCGGGTTCGCCTTGCACTGTCGTGGTTTCGGCAAAGAGATCACCGATCCGGCGACGATCCTGTCGTAGACTTGCCACTGCTAATTCGACCATAGCCATCATGGGAATTAGTAACAAAATGTTGCGTAAAAAAGACTTTCCCAAACCAATGGGAACTCCGTCGGAGAGATTCACAACGCGGCAACCTGTCATTCGTTTTCCCCAACTCGCACCTTCAAATCTGTCTTTGCATACGATGTAGATGCACAGAGAGATTGAGACAATCCACATTATCAGGTAGAGCATTTTTGCTTCGGCACTAAAACTAAAGCCATAGGAAAACTTGGCAATAATGGATATCGCAATGATATTGAGTGCCAAGCCGGGCACCACATCCAGCAAAAATGCCCACTCGCGTCTTCTCAAAATTTCAATTCGCTCTTTGGGTGAGAGGTCTGTTTTCCAAGCGAATTTTGGGGGAGGCGGAGGCCCGTTTCGCGATTGAGAATTAAAATCCGATGGCTGGTTGTTTTTCATTCGCAAGACATACACCAACAGAAATCCAACTGCGACGATCGGCGTCCAAAGGTACCCATACATCACAAGAAATAGAATTCTTTCCGAGTTTGAGCCTGATATCGGAGCTGCCGACATAATCACACTTATTGCCAGAATGATTATCAACGGGCCGAAGATGAAACCTGTGAAAATGACTCCAAGAATGAGAGTCTTTTCGACAGATGTTTTCCATTTGTTGGCCACGGCAATAAACGTGATGGTAGCCAAGATAAGCTGAATCGACAGAAGCAAGATCTAGTAATACGCGACGTTGAAAATGTTCATTCGCTGGTTCATTCCAGAGAGATAGTTATGATCTCGCAACTAAGAAAATCATAGCGGATCCTCTGACCACACACAAAGAATGAATCGCTTTAAGTCGCTTGAAGAAAAAGCGAGCTTCTCGTATTAGGTTTCATCAATCACTGCTGAATCTTTTTAAGGTCGGCGTTGATGCAGAGTTCTTTCATTTCGCGAACGGCCTGTTGGAATCCAACAAAGATCGCCCGCGATACGATGCTGTGTCCGATGTTCAATTCTGACATGCCAGGAATCGAAGCCACGGGCGTAACGTTGGTATAAGTCAAACCGTGCCCCGCGTCGACTCGAAGGTCTTGTTCCAGTGCAATCTGAGTTCCGTCGATCAAAGTTTTCAGTTGCCGATCGCAATCCGCCGGATCGTTTCCCGGTTCGTTGTGGGCGATCGCATGATGCGCGACGGCATAGGTTCCCGTGTGAAGCTCAACCGCTCCTGCACCCAGTTGTTTTGAGACTGCAATCTGTTCACGATCAGGATCGATGAACAGGCTCACGAAAATTCCAACGTCGGTCAAACGCTTGACGGCGTCTTCGACACGAGTGCGGTTGCTGACGACATCAAGTCCGCCCTCGGTTGTGACTTCTTCTCGTTTTTCTGGGACAAGGCAGACTTGATGTGGTTTCAGGTCACAAGCGATTTTTAGCATTTCGTCAACGCATGCGCATTCCAAATTCAGTCGAACGTTGACGGTCTCGCGAAGCAGGCGGATGTCGCGGTCTTGAATGTGACGACGATCCTCTCGCAAGTGGACAGTGATCTGGTCTGCCCCGCCAAGTTCAGCCATGGCGGCCGCCCAAACAGGATCTGGTTCGGTTGCACGTCGAGCCTGACGGATCGTGGCAACGTGATCGATGTTGACTCCAAGTGTTGGCATTTTCGAAGCTATCGGTTGAAGGTTTAGAATAAAAATACGAACCAAGGCGTTGCAATGTTTTGGTTAAGTCTAAGCTTTATTTGCTGACAACAGCTCGGCGCCTTGGTTGTCGGCTCGCGTGATTTCGACATCGCATTGATCGCTGTAATTTGCACGTACAAAACTGACTAACTTGTTTGCAGTTTCATCGTCGCGTGTGATCGCAAAAACACAAGGTCCCCATGAACTTTGCCCGACTGCTGGGACACCAAAACTCCGAATTTCGTTCACGAGTTTTTCGATGCTGTGTCCATTGTATGGGCCATTTTGAATCGGCTCGTACATCATGCCGCTTCGACGCCCGAACTCAAACACGCCGTCAGCGAACAAGTCGTAATCTGTTTGAGTGACGCCCGGGATCATTTTTGTGCGAACGATTTCGATCATCGATTCACGCTCGGATTCAGAAGTCGGTGGAAGGTTGGCGAATGCGTCCATTTCCAAACCACCTGACAAGCCAGTTTCGTTCTTCAAGATCAGCGTGACTACTGGCCATTGTTTTGGGAAACCCGTTTGAAAATCCAATGGAGCAAGCGGTGCTTTTTCGCCGCCCTGAACGAGTTCCGTTTCCTTGCCGCGATCCACCAAAAAACCGCCGTGATAAAAACCATGGGATCCAATTCCCGACCTCGCGCCGCGTGCGACAGATGCGGCCATTTCCAGTGGGCCTGGCAGAGGTAATTCAAGCAGTTGAGTAATCGCCATGGCTGAACAAAGAGCCAGTTGTGTTCCCGTTCCAAACCCAGAATGGCGTGGCGGAACGGATTCGATTTTTAGTTCGACTGGCAATTCGTCGAGCGATCGAAACGCAAACGTATTCGAGCCAGTTTGGTTTTTGAACCAAGTCTCGATTGCATGACGACAGGCTTTTGCGTTTGGGCCGGAAAGAGAAAAGGATCCACTTGCATAACAAGTCACCTTTGTTCTCGGCGAATCAATCATTAGTCCGACACCGCCGTACATTCGATCAACGACATTGCCAATCGAGAACAGCCCGAAATGCAACCGAGAAGGGGCAGAGATGGTTACTTGTTCAAGCACGCGAAGTCTTTCTATCGACATCGTCATTCGATTGGTCTGGGGCTGATGCGTCAGTCTCTGGATTCTCAGCATCAGAATTGCCCGTCTCAAATTTACCTGCCTCAAAATTGGCAGCTTCTTTTTCACTTACAAAATTGGTAAGCAACTCAAAAGCCAATTTTTCTTTATCGCCCCCGGTTTTTTCAACGGCTGTGGCCAGTCTTAAATACTGGTCACGAATTTCACCACTTGGGAGGAAATCGAGACGTGTTGCGAGAATGGCAGCCTCAAGAACGGCATGCTTGGCTCGGTTGAAGCCCCAAAAATCTCGTAAGCGATGTGATTTTATCGTTTTGCAATTTAGATTCATTCGCGGGCCGGTCTCGTCGATGTACTCAACCTTGAATTCGTAAGCACGACACGAATCCGCGATGATGTTTCCAGCAACAAGTTCCGCCGGAATCAATTCCGGTAACCGGTCCAGTTTTCCGATGGCCGATTTCGCAAACAGCTCCACATCGTCGGTAACGTGCAGGACTCCAGATTTGGATCGTTTCAAATTTGCAAACGTTCGCGATGTATCGAACGGCCGCAACTCAAATATCTCGATCGAATCAGAAACGTTTGGCCCCATCGGAGAAATGTTGGGCGTCCCGTCTTCGTTGATCGTCGTTACGATGGATTCGAGAATCATGACGCATCCTGAATAGAGAGGCGATCTGACAAACTGAGTACCGTATTTGCGGATTGCCAATCGCTAGTTGGTAGCTCGTCAGGTAGCTGTAAATTTTCCACCATTGCAACTTTCAAAAAGTTCACCAGCAGTTGATAACCGCAGTCCGTCAGGATGGATTCAGGGTGAAACTGAAGTCCAACTGTTGGCCAACGGGAATGTTCAACCGCCATGATCGTCCCATCGTCAGTGTGAGCAGTCGCGACCAAGTTTTCCGGCAGCTCCGTCTTTGATGCGATCAGAGAATGGTATCGACCAGCGGCAAATGGTGATGGGATGTTGGCAAACATTCTAGATCCGCCATGCAGGACTGGGCTTTGTCGGCCGTGGATCGGTTCATTTGCTCGGACGATGGATCCACCGAGTGCCTGAACGATGGCTTGATGGCCGAGGCAAATTCCAAGAATCGGAATCGTAGGACCCAGTTTCGCAACAACATCCAGGCAACACCCTGCTTGGGTAGGCGTGCAAGGGCCGGGGGAAAGCACGATGGCTTGCGGAGCCATTTCAGTGATCAGTTCGACGGTGACTTCGTCGTTGCGCAACACTTTTGTTTCACAGCCAAGCCGACGCAGGTAGCGGGCGAGGTTGTGGACGAAACTATCGTAGTTGTCGATGACGAGGATCATGCGATTGAGAGGTTGATGACGGAAAACGCCCATCATATCAACCGTTCTCGCCTCCATCCATCGTAACGGCTCGAAGCATTCCGGCGGCTTTGGTCCACGTTTCTGCGTACTCTTTTTCTGGATCGGATTGGCTGACGATGCCGCCGCCCACAGGGATTTGCCACCAGCCCTGTGATGCCGTGATCGTTCGAATCAAGATACTAGAATCGGCACTTCCGTCGAATCCAAGGTAGCCAAGCGATCCACAATAGGCCCCGCGGGCCGTCGGTTCGAGTTCGGCAATGATTTCCATCGCACGGACTTTGGGTGCGCCTGTGATCGAGCCACCAGGAAAAATGACATTTAAAAGGTCTACGAGATCGCTGTCTTCTTTCAGTCGACCCTCAACCGCGGAAACGAGATGGAGAACGCTTTGGTATTCTTCCAATTCGCAAAATTGAGTCACTTGGATTGAGTCGTCTTCGCAAACACGAGAAAGGTCGTTTCGCATCAAGTCGACGATCATCGTATTCTCAGCGCGATCTTTTACGCTCGCCAAAAGTTCGTCCTTGGCGCGAAGGTCCACCATCGGTCGACCGGTTCGTGGGCGTGTGCCTTTGATGGGTCTTGTTTCGACGAGCCCGTCTTCGACGGAGAAAAAACGCTCCGGGGATGCGCTGATGATTTGAGCGGCGCAGGAACTGATGCGGCTGATGTCAAAATATCCGCTGAATGGAGCCGGGTTGCATTGCCGCAATCGTTTGAACAGTTCAACTGAACTGCACTCGGCGGGATAAAGCAAACGTTGGGCGAGATTGATTTGAAAAACGTCGCCCGCATGGATGTAGTCGATGCATTTTTGGACGGCGGCGAGATATCCTTGGCGTGAAAAGTTGCTTTTCAGTTTTGGGATTCGATCGACTGCGAAACCGGGGACCTGCATCCGATTGAAGGTAGAAGGTGGTTTATTGGTTGGGGGCGGAGTCTTTGAAAAGATCTTTTCGCGAAAAAACTTCAATCGAGATTCCGCACGAGATTTCCTCGGTTCGAGATCTGTTTCAGGTAAGCCTTGAGAGACGATCCAGCAACGGTCTTGCTCGTGATCCCAAGCAACGACTGAATCGTAGAGGCCTACAGCAATGGCGGGGACTTGAAACGAATCATCTTCCACGGATGGGATTTTCTCGAAGGACTGATTGAGATCGTAGCTGAAAAGTCCGGCGATTCCTCCCTGCATCGGTGGGAGGTCTTGCACCGTTTGGATTTTGAACTCGCCAAGGCGTGTTTGAACTTCTTCAAGCGGGTTCTTGGCACCGACCGGATGGACAATCGTCTCAAACGGATCGGCCATCAGAAACGAATAACGGCCCTTGGGAGTTGCCGCTTGAGTCGTCGATGCGTTCGGTTTCCGAGTCGCTGCCGCCATTGAGCTATCGAGCAACAAACAGCCGTCTAGGTCTGCCATTTTCTCGAGCACCATTTCGACTGACGGCGCAGGGCTGAGTTCGGCAATGGCTGGCTGGAATTGCAAGTTCGTGTCAGCCAATTTTCGGGCGGGTTTCGGTTGGTCGCTTGTTTGTGTCACCTAAACATTAATGTCGACGAAGCCAGAAAAAGCAAGTGGAGGAGGATCGCGAATCAAGTCTTGTGGCGACCGTTTGGAAAATCAAGGGTTTACTTTTGTTGAATGGCCATGTTCAAAAGATGCTGGACAGCCCGTCCGCTGATTGATTCTTTTTCAATCAATTCATGGGCGATCATTTTAATCGCTTTCGCGTGGGCCTCGTCACTGAGAAGATACTCCGTTTTATCCAACATCCGACGCTCAAGTTTTTCAAGTTGTCGTTCGTTGTTGGCTCGCGACTCCAGCAGTCGTCGAACGTTTCGCAGGTCTGAACTGGCTCCCTGGTCGCAGTAGTGATCGGTCAGGTGAGATTCGGCCACCATTCCGGCAAGTTGAATAAGGACCTCATCCTCTAACCAATCCTTTGCGGGTTTAGATCTTCCTTTTTTGAACCTAACTGCGCCGAGTCGAACGCCGCCAGTTTGCATTTGGGCCGGTGCGATGGTTACTTTTTGAACGGGGCGTCCAACGATTGCCGCCATGACGGCGTGACCGGCTTCGTGGTAGGCGGTCGCCAACAAAGAAAGATCGAGCTGTGTGGGCAAGTCAGCCGCGGGTGTGTCTTCTTTTTCTTGTTTTGCTTTTTTCTTTTCGTTTTGTTGCTTAGTCATTGGACAAATCCTTTGACGAGTCATTTGACGCTTCAGGTGTCGAATCGTTGGGAAGATTGAGCGGGGCGTTAGGCGAATCCTTTGGAGAGGTTTTGTCGGACTCCCTTTTCTGTATGGAACTCTTTTTCGAAGCACGTGATTTCTTCAGCCGGTGCCGGTCGACTTCTGGGACGGTTAAGAATCCCCAGTCCAACGCCTCGTCTTGCGTGTATTGTTTTCCCAGTTGGTTCGCCATCATGGCTTTGCACATTTCGTATCCCAAATAGAACGCGTGAGAGGCGTCTACGTTTTTGGGGTTCGAGTTCATCAATTGATCAAACGCGAGAAAGGGATCGGAATCTTTGAAATGAAGACCACTGCCGAGCAAATGGACTTGGCCTGATTCGGCGATGATGCGGTAATTGTTGTCTTTGATTTGAGTCGCAAGATTCGCGATCTGCTCGGCTCCGAATTCCATCAATCGTGCGTCACGCGTGATCAATAATTCTTCCGTTAGATGTTTCGGTGGAATTTTTTGATTGATGGCAAAGTAAACAAGCCTCCTGGCGATATCGCACTCTTTTACACTGGTTCGAGCCCAGTTGATGACTTGGGTAGTGAGGACGCTTCGAATGCCAAGCTCCTGGCAGATCGCCAGCAGCAAAACATTGATACCAGCCGAGTCGACGTCAGTTAGTTCCGTGATGTTACCGATTCCCATCATCATTTCCGCGTCCGGCCAACGTTCTCTGGCTGAGATGTACCGCTGGAGGCTGGCGGTAAATCCTAGCCCGATAGGTTCAAGGATCGGATCGATACGCAAGGGAACATTTTTGTTGGACAGAAACTCGATCGTCGATTCTAGTGAGTCAATGTCTCGAATGTCGTCAGGGATAACGACGACCTCACATCCCCAATCGGGGGCGTGCTCTCGATTCGTTGAGTTGACCGACAAAACCAATTGTGCACCCGCAGCGACGGCCGTAGAAATCTCGGTTGGATTGAGGCTATCAACTGAAACGTTGAGTCCTTCGTCTCTTAAAGCTTTGACGCAGTCTCCAACGCCGGACCAAATTGAATTCGGTTCGCAGCCTACGTCGATTAAAGTGGCTCCATCGGCTTGCATTTTTTTGGCTTGGGCAACGATGGCGGAAAGTTTCAAGCGAGGTGCGTGATTGATCTCAGCAATGAGGTCGATGTCCCATTTCCCGTAATCGCCACGGTCGGCGGCTTGTCCGAAATGCTCTGGCAAACGACGAAGGTCTTTGGGACCGCGTTCGATAGGAAGTGGTGTGACGTCGTGGATTGGAGCAAGGTCACCGAGGCAGTAGCCCGGTAGAATGATTCGGTTTGCTGAATCAGGAATCTCCAGACGAGGAGCAATCCATTTGGGGGTCAACAATGCCGCAACGGTGATCGGAAGGACTTGGATCGAATAATCAAAATTTGCTTTCTCAGCGACCTTTGGCAGGATCGTGCGCAGCGCCGTTTCGGCAAGCCGTCCGGTTACAAAGTGGATTGATTCTTTCGTCATTGTGACCGCTGAGGAATTTCGCGCTGAGGTTTGTTTGAAACGAGGACGATAAAACTAACACGCAATATCAGAGTTTGCGGACATTTCCCGCAATCCCCCATAGTATTTGCTTGTGAGCGGCATGTCCCTTGCTTATTTTGGAATGGCCCGCCTCACTCCATAACACACTGTTTTCCTTCCACCAAGTTTTTCTGGCCGTTCAGGTTTTGGGTTGACTTATAAATTGAATCCTTGCGACGATGCAGGATTCGCAACTCAAAATACGCCCCAGATTCACCAAGGTTTTCAGCAAAGTAAGGTCCAACATGAAAGCTCTTCAGTTATGAAAGCTCTTCGATATGCGAAACGTCTTATCGGGTTCGATTCGACCAGCCATCTTTCCAATCGGCTGATCAGCAAGTACTTGGAGATGAAGCTTACAAAGCATGGTTTCGTCGTTGAAAAAATTGAGTATGACGATCCCAACGATGTTCGCAAGACAAATTTAGTTGCCAAAAAAGGTGGCGGATATGGTGGGCTGGCTTATTTCGCTCACTCCGATGTCGTTCCCGCGGTCAATTGGTTTACAGACAAGTTCGGTCCTTTCGAGCCAGCGATCGCCCGCGAACGGCTGTACGGTCGTGGAAGCTGCGACATGAAGGGCTCGATTGCCAGCATGCTGACTGCGGCCCAGTCGTTTGCATGGGACGATTTGAAACAGCCACTTTATTTTGTCGTCACTTCCGATGAGGAAGTAGGTTTCCACGGTGCCAGATGCGTGGTTGAAGAAAGCAAGCTCTACCGCGAAATGGTCGAACACGCCACCAAAGCAATTATCGGCGAACCTACTTCGTTGGAAGTTGTCCACGCTCACAAAGGTTCGATCGAGATCATCGCTACGGCGCGGGGAAAGGCCGGACACTCAAGCAGTCGCAAAGGCGTTAACGCGAATCTGGCGATGATTCCATTTTTGGCTGAGATGAAAGCGATTCACGATCTTGTTGAATCTGACATCAAATGGCAGAACGATATTTTTGATCCGCCAACTCTCAGTTGGAACATCAGCGTGAAAGACAACGCGCCGGCTCTCAATGTGACCGCCAGCAAAAGCATTTGCCATATGTATTTGAGACCCATGCCGGGAATCGATGTGAAGCCTTTGATCTCGCGAGTAAAGGACGCTGCGGTCGCGCATGGAATCAAATTGAAAATCAATAAATGGGGCAAGGGAATGTTTGTCAGTCCAGGATCGGAATTCGTGCAGGACGCATTGAAACTGGCTCATCGGCCAAAATCGAAAACTGTTTCTTACGGAACTGATGGCGGGGTGTTTACCGAGATCGAAGACAAAATCGTTTTCGGTCCCGGCAGCATTGATCAAGCCCACACCAACAACGAGTGGATTGCGTTAGAACAACTTTCACGCGGAACCGAGATGTTTGCAAAAATGATCAGGCATTGGTGTTGCCAGTCGGCTCAGTAGTTAAGAATAATTTTCGCTCCTTGAATTGGAGCTATCCGGAACAAAAATCATGGAAGATCAATCTGATTTTCAAATCGTATCGGTCGATCGTCACAATGACTTGGCCGCCATTCAAGCGTTTCTCGCTCCATTCATGGACGACGTTCAGTTGCTCAAACGCACTTCGTTGGATCTTGAACTACTGTTGAAGCATTCTTTTAAGGCGCTTGATTCAAATGGAGAAATCGTGGGGTTTTGCGCCCTCGAGATCTACTCAAAAAAATTGGCTGAGCTTCAGTGCTTGGCCGTTGCCGAAAGTTTTCGCCGAAAAGGCGTTGGCCGTGAGCTTGTTCGGTGCTGTGTCGCGCGGGCGAAAGAGGAAAAGGTTCTCGAGATGATGGCGGTTTCTTCCTCGGACGAGATGTTTAAAGCATGTGGGTTCGACTATTCGCTGCCAAACCAAAAACGTGCTTTGTTCATCCAGCCATGATCGCGATTTCCGAGGTGCATTGGTACGTTGACGTCGACAACAGCCTAAGAGAATAATGCTTTTACGAGGAAATATCCAAGTGAAAAAATCCCTGCGTCGACGATCGCATGGCTGATCCATGGAACACGTAGTTTGTCGGTTGTCTTGAATTGCCAAGCCCAAAAGGACCCACCCACGGCGATCGAGGCGGATAGGACATAGGTCCAGATTGACCAGTTGAAAAAGAATCCAAGCAACACAACGTGGTGTGCCATGAAACCAACGCTGGAGAGAAAGTTCGCCCAAGCGGTCGAGACAAATTTTTGTAGGAATTCAAAAACGAACCACCGCCAGTAGTACTCTTCGAGGAACGAATGGCAGATTGCGTAGAAAACGCCAACGGCCAAGTACTTCCAAAATGAATCCAGCCCCATTTGTGAAACCTTGGCTTTGACCATTTCGTTCAATTTGGTTCCGGTCTCTGTTGGGGCGAGAACGAAAAAGTAAATCACAAACATCGCGACAACCACCGCAAGGCCAAATCCGATACCGGCGAAGATGTCGTTCCTGGAAAAGGTTTTGAATTTCGATTTTCGAAATAGCTTATCTCGGTGCCGAAACCAAACCCAAGCGATTGGGAATCCGAACTGAACTATTTTTCCCATCCCAAACGCGACTTGTTGAAGCGACGATTCCGAATTCTGCAACCACTGAAAATAAACGAGCGTTACGAAGGTTGGAAAAACCATCGTGAAAATTAATGCGGCCAAATCTAGTCGATCAAAACGGACGGTAGACGCGGCGGAGTTCGGGGTGGTTTCTGGTAGAGACATTGGAAGCTTAGAAAAGTGTTTTGCTTGAACCGAGTGGCGATCCGAAAGAGTTAAAATCCGATCGACTAAAGCGGTGATGAGGTAACAATTTTTTCAAACGCGGCGGCGACTTTCACAATGGTAGCTTGCGGTTGTAGCAGAATCGGATGGTGAAGTACAACCGTTTGTTGGGCTGCGATCTGACAATTGACTAACGTTCCAATTTTCCTGCAACGTCGCGGCGAACGTCGTAAGAATCCGCGAAAACCCTCTCCAATGGGGACGCCCTCGGCAATCAAAGCGCGAACAAATTCGGCTCTTGTCCAACCGGCAGGTCGATCACGAAGCAACCATGGAAGCTTGTAAAACGCAGGCAGTGTGTCGGCGACGACTTGTCCAAGTCCGACAAGCACGTCGAAGTGTTTCGTGTTTTCAATCAACCAATTCGCATTGTCGTTTCGGATATCGGTCATCGCGAGGAGCGTGTCGAACTGAGGCCCGAGCGCGGCGGCCTGGAGTTGTGAAAGCGGAAAGGCTTCGTTGCCTCGTTGAGAGAAAATTTTCGCTCGTTGAAGAATGCCGGCGTCAGCTGACATGATCGCCCCGCCCCGCCCTGCGGATAAAAGTTTGCTTCCTCCAAAGCTAAACGCTGCGACGTCGCCGAATGTTCCAAGCGGTCGCCCGTTTAACTTGCCACCGGGAACCTGGCAGACGTCTTCAACGATCCGTATTTTTTTCTCCGTGTTAGCGGCGTCTGCAATTTCACGAATGGATTTAATGTCCGCCGTTTGACCGTGCAAATGAGAAACGATGATCGCTGATGTTTGTTCGGAAATTGCTTGTTCGACTTGGGCCGGATCGAGCACCCATCCGTTGGGCACAACGTCGGCGAGTACTGGTCGAGCACCGATGGCTTCGATTGCTCGAAAATTTCCCGGGAAATCGTAGCCCGCAAGAATGACCTCGTCTTCTGGTTTCACGTCCGTTCCGCGAAGAGCCAATTCAACGGCGATTGTTCCGCTTGAACAAAGCAAAGCGCTAGGGGCAATTTCCAGTTCACTTGAGTGAAACGACTCGAGTTTCTCAATCACCAATTCGGTCCAACGACTTTCGTATTGGCCCCATGAACCGTCCTCGAGGGCGAGCAAAACTGATGAACGAATTTCATCAGTGGCAATCGGCCATTGAAACACGGACGAATCAAGCGTTGGTTCGCCGCCGTTGATTGCCAGATCAGTGCCCAATTTTCGCTCGCGGTTAAGAATGAGAATGTGAGGAATGGTGTGGAAGCTAACAACGAAGCCATAAAGAGTTCGATGTCGCAGCACCCAAATCGAAATCGAGTATAATCCTGTTTTCAACAAAGAACACGGTGGAAGGTTTAAATGAAGTCAATTCGTTTCTTAATGATCGGCGGATTTTTAGGCGCTGGCAAAACGACAACCATCGGCCGTTTGGCAGCCCACTACGTTGCCGAAGGTTTGAACGTTGCGCTTGTCACGAACGACCAAGCCTACGATTTGGTAGACACCCACACGTTACGTGCCCAAGGGTTTCAGGTTGGCGAGGTCCCAGGGGCGTGTTTTTGTTGCAAATTCGATGACCTCATTGACACCGTGGGATCACTTTCGGAAGAGAAAGTTCCGGACGTCGTGATCGCAGAACCCGTCGGAAGCTGCACCGATTTGGTTGCAACTGTGATTCAGCCGATGCGCGAATTGTTCGGCGATCGTTTTGAAATGGGCCCACTGGTCGTTCTGTTAAAACCCGTTCACGGTAAAAAGATTCTTTCCGCCGAAAAAGGAAAAGGGTTTTCTCCAAAAGCTGAATACATCTTTCTGAAACAATTAGAGGAAGCCGACGCGATCGCCGTCAACAAGATTGATCGTCTTTCGCCAGAGGACCAAGAGACGTTGCTCCGTTTGATCCGCGAACGTTTCGATAGCGTTCCCGCGTTTGGGATTAGCGCTCGTGATGGAACTGGTTTTGAGAAACTGGTCGAGGCTACCAATGCGGAGCCTGTCAAACGCGATCGAATGATGGAGATGGATTACGTCACCTATGCCGAAGGTGAGGCGGAGCTTGGTTGGTTAAATTGTCAAACGAAAGCCGAGTCGTCCGAGCGTTTTGAGCTTGATAATCTTGTCTTGAAAATGGTTGAAAGAATTGGCGACCGGTTGAAGTCAGATGGTCATGAGGTTGCGCATCTAAAAGTGCTGGGCCAAACCATGCATGACGCGGCGGTTGCTAATCTTGTGGGCTCGTCGGTCGACAGCGAGTTGAGTCTTGCTAGTGAAATCAAAACTCTCTCTGCAGATCTATTGGTCAACGCGAGAGTGGCGGCTGGGCCTGACGAACTCGAAGCCATCGTTAACGATGTGACGGGCAAGCTGGCGGAAGAGTTAGGCATTGAGTTGACCGTCGGCAACATGCAAGCGTTCCGACCAGGCAAACCTGAGCCAACTCATCGTGCGACGTAGGTTTGAGAGTCACGTTTAACTGGGCGACCAAGCAAGGCAAGGGCTTTCAAGGGCTTTCGACTAAGCCAACGGCGGGCATTGCGCCGAAGGTAGTTAGTCAATAAATGCGCAATACGCCAATTGCAGTCGCAGTCCACCCCTGCCTCTTGTCATGTCGCTAGCACAAATGACGTTGACGATCGAGCCTGCGATCAACTACCTAATTGGGTCCAAAAATGCGCACAGTTCGCGTGTTTCCTAATCAAAACGATATATGCGCGATGACCAAAAAAACGTCGCTCTGTCATGGCCTCAAGGCAACTACAAACTGATTCAGCACAATCGATGGCTTGGGATAATTTTGCCAAGCCGGAAGCGCTGAATGTTCGTTTCGGCACTGTCTTGCTCGGAATCATTTGCTTTTTCGCCTCTGGCTGTGCGATGGATCGAACGCGACTTCCGCGTGCGTCACTGATCGC
This sequence comes from Mariniblastus sp., assembly GCA_045105295.1. GTDB lineage: Bacteria > Planctomycetota > Planctomycetia > Pirellulales > Pirellulaceae > Mariniblastus. The sequence goes on along the minus strand of JBGCDK010000033.1, from coordinate 13,602 downwards.
CAACCTTGGTAGTCGGCCAGTCGTCCAGGTTACACCCCAAGGAAAAGGTAAAGAAGTTCCGTACCTCTTGCGTTTCGCAAAATCAATTCCCAAGCCGTCTGAGCGAACGCAGTTATTGATCCGCCGCTACGGTCTCGAAACACAATACGAAGAAGACCCAGATGTCGTGATTCGCTGGTTTCAAGAACTGGCTGAGACGCGGCCGACGATCGACGAGGTTCATGGGCTTGCCGAAATTGCAGAAATCCAAGCCAACTGGGCAGTTGAGACAGGAGACCCCGAACGTGCGGCTGGTCTTTATGCGACCGCAGTTGTGTACGCGTATCAATTCTTGTTTGACGAAAAACTAAATGTTGCTCGAAACGCGTATGATCCTCAATTTCGAAGCATCTGCGATGTTTACAATCGTTCGCTTGAAGGAATGTTGAGGGAGGTTTGTAAGAGCGGCCAGCTGGAGTCAGGGCAGTCAGTCAAAGTCGGCAATCAGCAGCAGGGGATTGAGTTTGAGTTTCGAATCGATGGCCGCTGGAGCGAGCAAGAGTTCGAACGGTTCGAATTGGTAAACGACTATCACGCAAGTGGAATCGACAATCATTATCACACCTATGGTTTGGGTGTTCCGTTGATTGCAATTCGAAAACAACAACCAATTCACAGCGCTTTTGAAAAATTCTACCCACCTGCTCTCACGCTACCTTTGACGGCGTTTATGCATTTGCTACCGGCGGACGAAACATCTGAGAATGGCACAGGGCGCAAAGCCGTTTTGACGCTTTATGATCCGCTCGAAAAAACGCAGGTCACGATCAAGTCGAAAGTCGTTCCACTGGAAAGTGACATTACAACTCCACTTGCGTACGGACTGCGTGATCCGTTGCTTAGTCGAGGACTGTTGGCAACGGCGTCTTTGTTGAATGCAGATTTTGCTCCGGAAACGTACGGTATGTTTATGCTTGAACCGTACGATCCCAACAAAATTCCTGTTGTGATGGTCCACGGGCTTTGGTCCAACCCTGTGACTTGGGTTCACATGTTCAATGACTTGCGAGCCAATCAAGATATTCACGAGAACTGTCAATTCTGGTTTTATTCTTACCCGACAGGACAACCGTTTTGGATTTCTGCTCAGCAGATGCGAAGAGATTTGGCGAACATTCGCCGGGAACTCGATCCCAATGGTGATTCTCGTCCGCTTGATCAAATGGTGATGGTGGCGCATAGCATGGGCGGATTGATTTCGATCATGCAGACAATGGAAAGCGAAGACAATTTTTGGAACATCATCAGCGATCAGCCAATCGAAAGTTTGGAGGGGGACAAAGAGACTATAGAGTTGCTGCGCGACACGTTTTATTTCCACCCCAATCGCGCCGTCGATCGGATCGTGACACTTGCCACGCCACTCAAAGGAAGTGAATTTGCAAACTCGGCTACGCGTTGGGTAAGCCAAAAATTGTTCACGCTTCCAGCCATTGTGACAAATGACTTTGAGAGGATCGCCAGGCAGAACAAGGGAAAGTTTAAGACATCGTCTTTTTTGACAACAGCAACGAGTATCGATTCTCTGGCGGCAGGCAACCCTGTGTTTGAGGCTTTCGAAAACGCGAAACAGGATAGCTCAGTCAAAATGCACACGATCATTGGGCGTTTGCCAAAGAAGACGTTACTGGGCGTCAATCGTGAGTCGCAAAAGTTTGCTGGCGACGGGATTGTTTCAGTCGAAAGTGCGAAAAACGATAAAGCGATTTCGCAAATCTATGTGCCGGTAGAGCATTCCGAGATTCATCATCACCCCAGCGCGATTTACGAAGTTCAGCGGATCCTGCTTGAGCATCTAGCAAGCTACGATCGAATCCGCGTGCGTGAGATTCCTGATATCCCACTTGTTGGGCAGTCAGCCCCAGAAGCAACTGTTCAAAAACCAGTGCGAACTTCCGAAGCTTCAGGCTGGCTTCGTTGAGTCTGAGTTCATCGGTTCCGTGGGCGTCGTGCAGAGTTCTTTCTGTTGCGTTTTTTCTGATGCGTTTTCAATGATTAGGTTTGGCTCTTGCTGCATCAATCTGATTCTTATCACGCCACTCCCGAACCAACGCTAGCATTCGGAATTAATGCCAGCAAACTTTTTTCTTTTCGTTCAAGTGCGCGATCAACTTGAGACAAATCGTGTCAAAGAGTGTGTAAATATGAAATTTTTTCACTGTCAAAATGACAATTCAAACTGCTGTCATTTTTCACCCAACGGTGTTTAGCCAACGTTTTTTTGGTCCAACTTGTGATAACGACTATTTTCCAACGGTTGGCACGATTGGTGCTAAAGATGTATTGGAGGATGGCGAATGTCTGGTCATCACAACTTAAGTTCTACAAAGGAATGTAAAAATGTTAGTTCTATCACGGAAACTAAAGCAAGAAATCATCATCGGTGACAACATCAAGATCACGGTCTTGAAAGTCAAAGGCAACACCGTTCGCTTGGGCATTGAAGCCCCGCGAGAAGTTCACGTAGTGCGTGGCGAGTTGCCGCAGGTTTCGAAAGACGGATCTGAAACCGAGGCGGACGCAAACGCTTGTTCAAGCGATTCTGAAGAAATTGTTGACACTGCCGAATTCACAGTCGTGTTCTCCAAGTCGAGTGAACTGGAAACTGAACAGTCCAATTCGATGGACGTGATCCCGTTTGAGGCTTCGCAAGAATCTCAAAACAAAACGTCTGGTTCAGCTAAGAATCTTGGCAAGCGATCGGGAGTGGCGGCAACACCGGCATTGGATCCTCAACCTGAGTCGATTCAATTTCGTGGGCGATTGCCGGAGTCACTTCGGCACAACCGTTTGAAAGATATAGTCAACCAGTTGGCATCGAAGCAGCCAAAGTCGTAACCTTAATTGAAGACCTTCGTGGCACGGACGCTACGACACTAGGTCCACGCAAATTTGATCGCTGATAATTCAAATTGCGAAACTGGATTTCGCTCAGTCTGAGAATTCTCTCGGTGTTATTTCAAATCACACCTGAAAATGGTTTGAGCCATGACAAAACGCGCTGCCGTCCGTGCGTCAGAATCGCATTGGACAATCCTACGTTTGGCCTTCAGCTAGAGACTATTTGCTGTCTCGATTGGAAAGCTCATCTCGAAGCTGTGCAGCGAGTTCGTAATCCTCGTTCGTGATTGCCGCTTCCAACTGTTCTTTAACAGTCGCACCGACTTCATACTTTTCACGAAGTCCTTCTCGAAACTCAGTCAGACGTTGAACAAGCTCGTCTTCATCGAACTGTTCCTCTGCGTCGTATTCAACGAACAAGTCACGAAGCTTCTCAAGGCCTTGGTTGACTTCCTCGATTGCCAGATCGGCGCCGGTTGGTGTTTCTTCATCTTTGCCTTCGATGTGTGACAGGGCTGCGGCTTGTGTGCGGTGATAAAGAACAAAAGGGCGATACTGTTCGTGCGAGATGGTCCATTGCTCGTCATCGGAATGCTGTTTGCAAAAATCCATCAAACCTAGCGTGTGGTCGGCGTCGCGAACGGCCAGCTCAAACTCTTTCAGTTGCAGCCAACAAACGCGGCGGTGGTAGAACTGCACGAACTCACGATCGACTTCTAGGCAACTGTCTTCGTCCAGCAAAAAATCGTGGTTCGTTTGAGCGGATTTGTTCTGAAGATACTCGAAATAAGTTTTCGCGCCTTGGAATTGGTTCCCGTCGGGACGGCCTTCGGTTTCGAGTTGTAGAATTCCCATGTCGACGCGCATTTGTAGCACGCGGTGTTGGGCCGACTCCAGCATCCTGACATTGACGCTTTGTGGGTCGAAAGGCCACTTCTTCAAGATTTCGTTGATGTCGTCGTCTTTTCGGTCCATGAGATTCTCCTTATTGATGGTCTGAGTAACCAATCGCTAATGCAAACCAGCTATTGAAGTATATCACCGTAAACGGCGCGGCAAATTCAAACGAACAGCGAATCGGGGTCTCATTCACGCGGGAAACGCCGAAATAATCGTTAAAGGCTCACGGTGGTCGGCCGTTTTATCCGAATGATCGCTCAACTCGGTTCGACGGCTTATCCACGGCTCAAAACCAAATCTCGAGACAGTGAAGCGAAGAATCTATCAAAATCTCAGGCTTGGGAAACCGGCGAAGTGAAACCACCAACCTATTCAGGGAGTAAGCCTGACATCATACGAGTACTAAATGGTGGGACACTTGGCTAACCTTTGAAGTTCAGCCTCCCACAAATTTCTAGCTTTTTTCCAACAGGCGGAACAAATGGACTTGGTTATAAAAAACCTTTCAAAGACCTATGCCAACGGCGTGAAGGCTCTCAACAATGTTACGCTGACGATTCCAACAGGTATGTTCGGGCTGCTTGGACCCAACGGCGCAGGCAAATCAACGTTGATGCGAACCATTGCGACGTTGCAAGAAGCAGACTCCGGTTCGGTCATGCTAGGCGGTCTCGACGTGCTAAATCAGAAAACGGAGGTCCGGAAAATTCTCGGCTATCTTCCTCAAGAATTTGGCGTGTATCCAAAAATCAGCGCTCAAGCGATGTTGGATCACATTTCAACATTGAAAGGAATTACCAATCGGCGCGAACGAAAAGAGCTGGTGGAAGCGATGCTTCATCGTGTAAATTTGTTTCAACACCGAAAGAAAGCGATCACAGGGTTTTCCGGCGGTATGAAGCAACGGTTTGGAATCGCACAGGCGTTGCTGGGCAATCCAAAGCTTCTGATCGTTGACGAGCCAACGGCAGGTTTGGACCCGGGCGAACGCAACCGTTTTTACAACTTGCTTGCGGAAATTGGTGAGAACATCATCGTGATTCTTTCCACGCACATCGTTCAAGACGTCAAAGAACTTTGCACTCAGATGGCGATCATTCACGAAGGCGAATTGAGATTCGCAGGTTCACCGGACGAAGCCGAATCAGAGATCGCCGGGAGAGTTTGGCGAAAGTCGATTGAAAAATCTGAGTTGGAAGACATCAAAGAAGAGCTCAATGTACTTTCGACGAAACTGGTCGCGGGTCGACCGTTGGTACATGTACTCAGTGAATCTGATCCGGGGAATGGGTTTGCGAGCATCGCTCCCGACCTCGAAGACGTCTTTTTTGCGAAACTAGAAAAAGTTGCTGTGTAACTTTTTGGGTTAGTTGTTTCTTTGCAAGTTGGAAGCCCGCTTTTTGCTTTTACTTGCGCTAATCCACGAGACTGTGCGGAAGTTCTCACTAAAAATCAATAGATCACCGGATCAAACATGTTTCAGACGTTCTTTGGATTTGAACTACGGTATTGGCTCAAAGGAGTCATGGTCTACATCTTTCTGTTCATCATCATGGCGTTGGTCCTGGGAGCCATGTCGACTGATGACATTGTGATTGGCCAAGCGGTGGAAAACACGAATCGCAACGCTCCGTTCGTGATCCAAATGTTTTATAGCATCATGTGGATCTTGACCTGTTTGATGACGACGGCGTTTGTTAACGATGCTGCATCACGCGATTTCGCTCATAAATCCAGCCAGCTGATTTTCACGAAACCAATTAGCAAGCTCTCGTATCTGATGGGCCGATTTTGGGGGGCTGTTTTGGTCGCTCTGATTCCTATGTTGGGGGTCTCTATCGGGATCATCGTCTCGAAGTATATGCCTTGGAACGAGCCGTCACGGTTCGGCGAGGTGTACATGGAAGCTCATTTTTGGGGCCTCGTCGCGTTCGCGATTCCCAACGCTATTTTTATCTCGGCAATCATTTTTGGGATCTCAATTTGGCTTAGAAGCACGTTTGCGTCTTTCATCGGAATCATTCTATTGTTGGTGGCCTACGGATTTTCGCAAAGTCTCGTTGGAAATCTGGATAATGAAGTCGTTAAACAGCTTGCCGATCCATTCGGGTTGTCGGTGTTTCAAACTCAGACTAAATACTGGACGCTTGCCGAACGCAATGTTCGTTCGCTGACATTCGGCAACTCGATGTTGCTTTGGAACCGATTGATTTGGGTGGCAGTGAGTCTGGTGATTTTTGGGATCGCTTGTGCGAGGTTTACTTTCGCTGAACGTGTCGCCAAGAAGACAAAAAAGTCAACAACACCGATTCGAGCTTTGCCAGAGAATGTGGTTTCAATTCCCAAAGTAAGTTTTAATTACGGATTGAGCGCACAGCTGCGTCAATTCTGGAGTCAATTCAAAGTCGACTTTTTTGGTACGATCAAAAGCCCCGTTTTTTTGGTGATCGTATTCGCTGGAATGCTCGACATCTTTTTTAGCCTGCAAACAGTTGCCAGCGAAGGTTTTGGTTTAAGTGCACTGCCGGTAACGTACCAAATGATCGAGGTCATTCAGGCAAGCCTCTTGGTTTATCTGTCCGCCGTGATTGTTTTCTATGCTGGGATTCTGGTTTGGAAAGAGCGTGATGCGAAACTCGATGAAGTCTATGACGCGCTGCCACATTCGACTTGGATTTCCTATACCGCCAAATTGTTTTCGATTCTGGCGATCGTGTTGATCGTGCTGTTCGCTGAAGCGCTCATGGGAATTCTGAATCAAGCGTTGGCCGGGTATTACCGATTTCAACTGGGGCTTTATGCCAAGGAACTGTTGCTGATTTCGTTTGGCCAACTGTTTGCCTTTACCGTATTGGCTTTCATGGCTCACATTTTCTCGCCCAACAAATACGTGGGCTATTTCGTGTTTGTGATTTTCGTGATTGCCAATCTGTTCGTGTGGGATGGGCTTTCGATAGATACCCATTTGGTTAAATTCGCAAGCATGCCAGGGTACGTATACTCTGACTTGTTTCAATTCGCTCCTTTCGTGAAGGCGCTTGCTTGGTTCGGAAGCTACTGGGTGCTGTTTTGCGTTTTTCTCTCCTGCATTGGCATCTTGTTTTGGCAACGCGGTCGAGAGCGTGGGTTCCTCCAGCGGTTGGCGATTGGTCGAAAAAGATTTGCAGGCAAGATGGCGTTCGCAACAATTTCAGCTTTCACGTTGTGGTTCGTTGTCGGTGGCTGGATCTTCTACAACACCAATGTGCTCAACACCTACCGAACCTCGAGCCAGACGGAGAAGTTAAGCTTTGACTACGAAACCAAATTCAAAACCTACGAAGGGATGGCTCAGCCTCGAATCAACTCTGTCAAATTCGATATCGAAATTTTCCCACACAAACGTGGCTTGATTCTCAAGGGTGTTCAAGAAATTGAAAACAAGACGGAAGCACCGATCGAGAGTCTGATCGTCAATTTTGCAGACGGGTATGAGACTGAATTAACTGTCGAAAACGCTGAGTTGTCGGAGGAGTTCGTTGACTTCAATTTCAAAATCTACAAATTTGACCCGCCACTTGCACCGGGCGCCACGTCGAGAATGAACTACACCGTTTCATACTTTTCCAAAGGGTTTGAAAACGAGATTTCACAGATGTCCATCGTGCAAAACGGATCGTTTTTCAACAACGAGCTTGTTCCCAAGATCGGCTATCAAAAGAGTTTTGAACTATCGAACAAGAACGATCGGAAAAAGTTCGGGCTTGAACCCAATGACGTAATGCCTCCGCTCGATCCTGAAAATATGACCGCTCGAAAGAATACTTATCTTGGTGACTCAAGTGATTGGGTGGATGTTGAAACCGTAATCAGTACATCTGATGATCAGATTGCTGTCGCTCCAGGCTCACTGGTTGAAAAATGGTCAAAGGACGGCCGCCGTTATTTTCGATACAAGGTCGACCATCAATCGTTGAATATGTACTCGTTCGTTTCTGCTGACTACAAAGTCGCTCATCGTCGATTGGGCGGAATTGATATCGAGGTTTATTACCATCCTGAACACGAATGGAATGTCGACAAGATGTTGCGTTCCGTTCGCAAGTCGCTTGAGTACTTTACTGCTGAGTTTGGTCCTTACGAACACAAGCAGGCAAGAATTATAGAATTCCCAAGAACATCTACTTTCGCTCAGGCGTTTCCAGGAACGATGCCTTACAGCGAAGGGATTGGGTTTATTGCTGACATTAAAAATGATGACGACATCGACATGGTCTATTACGTTGTCGCTCATGAGATGGCTCATCAATGGTGGGCTCACCAAGTGATGGGCGCTGATATGCTTGGCGCGACATTGTTGTCAGAGACACTCGCGCAATATTCTTCCTTGATGGTGATGGAGAAAGAATACGGTCGAGATATCATGCGTAAATTCATGCGATACGAAATGGACAGTTATCTATCCAGTCGCGGTCGGGAACTCCTTGAAGAGCGCCCTCTGGTTAAGGTTGCGTCCGGGCAAGGGTACATTCATTATCGCAAAGGAAGCGTTGTGATGTACTATCTAAAAGAAATGATTGGCGAGGAGAAAATCAATGCGGCACTTCGCTCTTTGATCAAAAAATTCGCGTACAAAACAGCACCCTACCCTACGTCCGTTGATTTGGTTGAAGCTTTGAAGGAACAAACGCCTCCTGATTTGCATTATCTGTTGAAGGATCTTTTTGAAGAGATCACATTGTTTGAGAACCGCGTGCTGGAGACTTCCTACACGGTTAACGAAGACGGGAAGTACGATGTGACGGTCGAGATTGAGTGTGGAAAATATCAGGCTGACAAAGATGGCAACCAAGAGAAAATCGCGATCAACGATTGGGTTGAGATCGGAGCTTTTGCCAAACCTGAAAAAGGCCGCAAGTACGGCGAGACGCTGCATCGAGAGAAAGTGAAAGTGGTCGATGAAAAAAGCACGTACACATTCGTCGTTGACGAAGAACCCGTTCTGGCAGGAGTCGATCCGTTCAATCTCCTGATTGATCGTCTGCCGGAAGACAACTTGAAAAAGCCAGTCAAAAAGTAACCAGTTAAATTGCCAGTTTGTCCGGTTAAAAAGACTCCAATATTCTCTCGTCTCCCGCGAAGGACGTGTGAAATCAACGTGATTTTGATTCACACGTCTAATTTAGGAAATGTGTTGGTTCTTGATTCTGGTCCGCCGTAGCCCCGCAGGCCAATCGGCTATAACGTTTGAAGCGAATATCTGTGCTGTTTTGAGTCACAAGTGATCGACCGATCCAACCGTCGTCAGATCGGAAGCGATAGCTCAGCTTCAAAGGCGATCTTCTACAGGATTTTTTCTATGCCCGGCACAAAATCCTTTCTATTCAAAGCTATATACCACCAGTGATTCTGTGGAAGTTTTTTCGACCAGAACATCAATCTTAAAAAGAGGTTTGAAATGATCATTCTAGTGGGGCTTATTCTGGGCATGGTTTGCTACGCCGTGATCCGAGCAGGGATCGGCGGGTTTTACACCGTCAGCCCAGACCAGCGAGCCGTGGTTACCAGTTTTGGTAAAGCCCAACGATTGCAAACAGAAAAACAGGAAACGGAATTGTCCAGCGAAGAGCAGGAGCGGTACGAATACCCTCAGATTCGTGTGGTACGCCCCGGTGGCCCTTACTTCAAAAAGCCTTGGCAACGAGTTCACAAAGTCAGTGTCGCAACCCAGGCCGTCGACCTGTCTTGGGATCCCTCGAAAGCGCAGGACACGATCGAGGCTGTTACCAAGGACAATTTGACGACGGGCATCAACGGACAGCTACGATACCGAATTAGCGAAAGCGATCTTTATCCTTATCTCTTTGGTGTTGCCAGTCCGCTTGAACATGTCATGGGGTACTTTGTTTCGGTGCTTAGAGAACGGGTAGCGAATTTCGTTGATCCGAAAGGACAAAGTCTTCTCGATGCAATGGCTGATACCGACGGACACAGTGAAGGAACTGCTGTGGAGCTTTCCGAAGGCGTTTCAATCAATGACCTTCGCAAAAACCTGCCGCTTCTCAATCAGTACATGGAGGAGCAATGCCGCGCGACCGCTGGCCGTTACGGGATCGAGCTTGATGCTGCATTGATTACTGAAATAGATCCTCCACCAGAAGTCGATCGGGCTTTGTCGGCGATCAATAGTACTCGAAACCAAGTTGCGGCGGATTTGAGCACGGCTCGGGCCGATTCTGAACAGCAAATCACGATGAGTGCACGGGCGGTTGAGATTTCAAGCAATAATGCTCAGGCAGAAGTTGCGCCGCTGCGAGAGTTGGCAACAACATTGTCGCGGATCAAAGCTGAGGGCGGGTCGGATTGCCTGAAGGCATATTTACGGAACCTTCGAATTCCGCTGTTCGATAAAGCGAATCGGGTTGTTCAAACAATGGGTCCAAGTAACGGAAAGGCTGGTGCATGATGGAAGAATTAATCGAGTACATTGCTGAGTCTTTAGTTTGGTTGTTGCCGAGTTTCATAGGTGGACTTCTTTTTATTCCAATCTGTTTGGCGATTTGCCGGATGTTTGGTTTGTACGCCGTCGTCAACGAATGCGAATCACAGGTCTTTACACTGTTTGGTAAAGTCATTGGCACGTTGGGCGAACCGGGGCTTCAATACCCAGTTTCAAAATTTGGCCCACGAGCTTTGTTGATTCCATTTTTTGGAAAACGATACAACGTCTCAACACGACTGCGACAGCACTACATGCGGAACCAAATGGTCAACTCCGAAGAGGGCACGCCGATGGGAGTAGGTATTTGGTATGAAATGAGAGTCTCCAATCCAATTTCCTATCTGTTTACCAATGCAAACCCAGAAGGTTCGTTGCAAGCCAACGTTACCAGCTCAACCATTTCGACGTTAAGCAATCTTGAAATGGAAAAAATGCTGGAAGACCGTCACAGTTTGAGCCGTACCGTTCGGCAGGCTGTTTCACCGCTGTCGGAGAAATGGGGGTACTCACTTGGGTCAGTTTACATTCGCAAGGTTGGTTTTACCGATCGAGGAATGGTCGACAATATCACCGAAAAAGTCGTCAAGCGTTTGGTTCAAGTGACTAGTGCGATGAAACAGGACGGTGAAAACCGTGTTGGTTTGATTAAGAGTGAGACTGCGTTTAAGGTCTCGCAAAAAATGGCCGAGGCTTCAGCGGCTCGACCTGAAATTGTTGGTAAGGCTCTCAATGAGATTGCGAAACAGGACCCAGAAATTTTGGAAACGGTTTTAGAAGTGATGGAAGTTGACCAATTGCTTGGCTCAAATGCTTCCATCGATATCCTACCCGAGTCCAGCAATGTATTGGTGCAATTGAGCGATTCTGGACAAAGAGCACTCGAACCGATTGTTGATGTAAAACGAAGGTAGATCTGGACAAGATCTAGTGCTCCCGGTCACTAAAAGAACGTTGTAGAGGTCGTTGGTCTGGGAGCAAAAATAAAAATATCGACTAAGTATCGCGACTTGATTTAAGGCGCGATACTCAGTCTGAATTTTAGAATCTCTCGAGCCTAATCCATCTTGGGTGGTTTTCGTGACGCCTTTGTGGCGGAGTTTCGTTTCTTGCTTTCAAGCCTTCTTTGTTTAGCCCCGTACGAAACTTTTTTCTTTTTTCGTTTTTTGGGTTCAGGTACTACCTCTAAAATTAGACTCCGCAATTTGCTCAAGCAATCGGCAACGTTGCGTCCTTGATCGCGAAAACGATGACTTGTGATAACGAAATCGTCCGTTTGCGAAATTCGGTTTGCGTACTTAGTGAGAAATCTCTGCTTGACTGCTTCAGGCAAGGCATTGGTTTTTTTCACCGACCACTTCAAAATGACTTTTGAGTTAACCTTGTTAACGTTTTGCCCGCCCGGGCCGGGCGAACGCGCGTAGCTGAATTTGAATTCCGTTAGTCGGATCGAGATTTTTCCGTTTACGGTTAACATGGTTGAGACTCCGTCAAAGATCTAGAAACTCGTGGACACAATAATGAAACGACCCTCTGTGAAAACTGGATATCCTCGTCGCAAGTGTTTTGCAGATGCAACAGGGATCGCAATTTTGGTTGGGGTGGTCGTCTCATGTTTCTCAATCGAACCGAGTCACACTTTAGCTCAAACAGTGGAAACAACCCAATCCGAAAATCTGTGGACGAGAACAACGGGTGAGGATTGGTCGACTTTCCTTGGGCCAACGGGCGACGGCAAATCAGTTGAGAAGGGAGTCTTGAAAGACTGGTCAAAGGGAAAATTAAAAGTCGTCTGGAAAATGGAAGCCGGACAGGGATACGGTATCGGCTCAGTTGCAAAAGGAAGGTTTTATCATTTTTCAAAAGGCAAAGGCCGTTTGGGTAAGACTTCGCTGCGGTGCTTGAATGCGGAAACTGGAAATCCAATTTGGAATTTCGAGTACGAATCGAAATACCGCGATCTTTATGGTTATGACAATGGCCCTCGAACTAGCCCGGTGATTGACGGCAATCGAATTTATATATTTGGCGTTGAAGGGATGCTGTATTGTCTTGACTCGATGACGGGTAAAGAGATATGGAAGGTGAACACAGCGAAAAGGTTCGGAGTGATCCAGAATTTTTTCGGAGTCGCCAGTACGCCTGTCATTTTTGATGATCTGCTGATTGTTATGATTGGCGGCAGCCCTGAAGAGTCAAAAAAAGCACCCCCCGGTGCGTTGCAATTGGTTAAACCAAACGGAACGGGAGTCGTCGCATTCGACAAAAAAACAGGGAGAGTTCGTTACGAATCGGTTGACGACCTTGCAAGCTATGCCTCATTAAAACTGGCCGACATCGACGGAGAGCCCGTTGTGTTGGCATGGATGCGAGAGTCGTTACATGGCCTGAACCCTAAGACCGGTGAAGTGAAGTTTGATTTTCCCTGGAGGGCGCGGATGCTGGAGAGCGTGAACGCGAGTACTCCGCTGGTTTTTGAAAATCAAGTGTTGATTTCTGAATGCTACAAAATTGGAAGCGCCTTATTGAGGGTTGATGGCGGTGAAGCGATTCCGGTTTGGACGGACAAAGAAAAAGGACGAGACAAGGCTTTGGAGGCTCACTGGAATACGCCGATTCGATTGGGCGACTCCATTTTTGGTTGTAGCGGACGCCACGCTCGACCAGCGGAACTTCGTTGTGTTGATTGGGCAACAGGAAAAGTAAACTGGTCCAAGCCAGGATTGTCGCGATCATCAGTGACTTGGATCGACGACCATTTTATCGTTATGGGCGAAGAGGGAGATTTGTTGTTGATCAAATCCAACTCAGAGTCGTATCAAGAAGTAACTCGATACGAGGCAGGTGAGGATGGGGTGAAGTTCGCCAGTCCTTGTTGGGCCGCACCAATTGTCTCGCACGGGCTGATGTACGTTCGTGGACGGGATCAACTGGTTTGTTTCGAGCTCATTCCAGATCGGAATTGATTGGAGTTTTAGAAAGAGATTCGGCGGAAAGTCAGAGAGATACTCTCGCAAGCGATCGGTGGAGATCGAGTTAGAGTTGTCCGCGCACTGCGGTAGCTTGGACATTCTTGTCCGATGCATGGCGACGGACAGGAATGATGCACCCGGCAAAAGTCGAAATTTCAAATTTAAGAGTAAGTGGTAGTTTGGGTAGCAAAATTTAAGCCGCGTTCATAGCTTGCTGAAACACTGCCTCGCGTTCATTTCGTTACTCAAAAAATGTATTATTTAGCGCCAAACGCAAATCTCAGCGTCACAAATTACGCCCCGAAAAATTGGCGTCGAGACTCAACGTTAAAATTGACAACGCTAATTTTTTTAAAATGACTTTTGTCGGGT
>JBGCDK010000032.1:0-55148 GCA_045105295.1 Mariniblastus sp. | reverse complement strand
ACTTGATCGCCTGATTTCCAACGCTCGACCATTTCTGGAATGAGCTCAGGAGGATCTTGCAGATCACCGTCCATGATGACGACACACTCTCCATGGCTTTGTTTAAGCCCTGCCAATATCGCAGAGGGCTGACCAAAGTTTCGCGACAGCTCTAGCAGCGTCACAAAACTATTTGGAGATTTTGTTTTGTGAATTGAAATCGAATTCAGCTTGTCAGCCCCATCAAGAAGCTCACTTTCACCATCCAAGCAAGAATTGATCGCGTTGCCGGTGAGCCATGCTTTCGTGCCGTCAGAGCTTCCGTCATCGACGTAGATGATTCGAAAACTTAGCTCGGTTTGCTCACAAGCTGCCATTACCCGCGTATGCAGTTGCTCAATGATTTCGATTTCATTGAAAACAGGAATGACGATGTCGAGTTGCGTATCTGGCATTGGGCCGCCTTACACTGGAAATTCTTTCATTCGTATTTAGAAGAACATCCAGCTGCAAGCAATATCGACACCGACGCTAGCACACCCGTTAGCAGGCTATTTTCTTAGCCGATTGATGGCCAGCAATTTCGTAGACCACGAGAAAATCAAAACGAACTAGCCATCGACTTGGTTACGTCCACGCCGTTTCGCGTTGTAGAGATTACCGTCTGCGGAACGAATGAGTTCCGTCATGGTTAGCGGATTGTTCTTGCTAGCCAGTGCAAATCCAACACTCATCGTGCAATTGATGTTTCCACCCGTTGTTTCAAACGGTGTTTCGGAGATAGCCAATCGGCAGCGTTCTGCAACCACTCTCGTCTCTTCGGCGTCGACTTCAGAAAGCACGACAGCGAATTCTTCGCCTCCATAACGAGCGAAAATATCTTCACCACGAATGGTATCTAAAATTCTTTTAGACATTTCGGCCAGTACTTCGTCTCCGACTAAGTGACCATGCTCATCATTGACCATTTTAAAGTGATCGAGATCAATCATTAGCAACGCGACGGGTCTGCCTGAACGGACGCTTCTTTTGATCTCTCGTTCGAGCATGTCGCGGAAGTAACGTTTGTTCCAAGCTCCAGTCAAACTATCGCGCGTCATCATGTTGTAGACGGCTTCGTGATAGTCGGCTTCCAGTTTGTCGGTGGAAATGAATTTAAAAATTCTGCTTCCCACGCGGATCCGATCACCGGACTTAAGCAAACAGGTTATCTCATTTTTTTCGTTGACCCATGTCCCGTTGGTTGAGTCTAAATCTACCAACCGATATCCAGCCGATGTTTTTTTGATGTGCAGATGGCGGCGTGAAACAGCTTCTTCGTTGCAAGCTAAATCGCAATCGAACTCGCGACCGATCACGAACGGTTCATCAGTGAGCTTAATCAATCCTTGCCCTAAATTCACTGGGTGGATCTGGAGAAGGTTCCCTTGGAAATTGGAACTGGGCTTCGGTTCCTGCTCGGTTGCGACCTTTGTCGTCACAAGTGTTGGAAAACGTGCTGTGCCTACCATGAGATCTAACGGTCACTTGAAAGGAAATTTGTGGGAAGAGATGCTCGCCCGCGTTGACAAACACATCAGAAAAATAGGTCACATTTCGCAAATGTGACGCGGAAATATGTACATTCGCAAGTTATTAGAAACCTAGCACGGTTTTAGAGAGTCTTCATCAATACTGTTTGAAACAAGGGAATCCCCCATATCTACGTGCACAATTCGTTCAACTACAATCAATCTGGGAAATATCAGGCTCCCCCAATCCCGAGGTAGGCCGCCTCGGTTATATTACGCGAGACCTGATAGTTTTCAGCTCTTCCTAAATTCCCTCCCAATCTGTTATCTCATCCCAATGCGCTTCATCACCCTTAAATCGGTGGTTATTCTTGCCACGATCATCCCGCTTTTTTGCGCGAGTCACGCCAATCTTTGCTCCGGTCAAGTCGTACAAAACGCTGAGTTCGATGACTCGACAAAGCACTGGTCCGAACATGGCCAATGCACTATCCACATCACCCCGACGAACTACGCGTCAGGTTCTGCATGCTTGGTTGACAATCGTTCCGAATATTGGAACGGCCTGAGACAATCCATTGTCGGCGAGCTGGTAGAAGGCACCGACTACCATTTGATTGCTTACGTTCGAACGGTGGGCGAACCGACGGGTGCGATAAACATTGAAATCGCGCAAACTGATGACCGTGGCCGCAGGTATTTAGCTACCGGAGAAATAGAAGCCAACGACAGTGGATGGACAATGATCCAAGCAGGTTTCCGACTTGAGTCAGTCGGCCCTATCACTGAGCTCGATCTTATTTTTAACGGCAGGCCAGGATCTAACGCGCTATTTAGTTTCATCGTCGATTCAGTTTCGATTACCGAAAACAACTGGCTTGCAGATGCCAACGCTCGAATCGAATCGATTCGCAAACGCGATGTCGAATTGACTTTCAAAAAACCCAATGGCGCGTTGGCTCGTAACCACGAAGTCACTCTTGAACAAATCCGGCATCACTTTCCGTTTGGTTCCGCGTTGAGCCCTGTCGCTGTCGACGATGAGGATTATCGGGAATTCTTCAAACAGCATTTCGAGTACGCGACGCTGGAATGGGACAGCCAATGGCTAGCCATCGAAGAAGTTCAGGGCACCGAAGTCTACACGATTGCTGATGCTCTACTGAATTTTTCCGAAGCCAACGGGATCCCAGTCAAGGGTCATGCGCTCGTGTGGGGCGACCCACTCTTCAGACCAACTTGGCTAGACGCGTTATCCCCTGCCCAACTCAACACCGAACTTGATGAGCGAATCACGAACGCAGTGACTCGATACCAAGATTGTTTTATTGGCTGGGACGTAGGTAATGAAATGCTTAACCACACTTTTTTCCAAGACCAGCTTGGTAGAACGATTCGACCGTGGATGTTTCAAAGAGCAAAAGAAATCGACCCCAATTCAAAACTGTTCACTAACGAATTTGGGCTGACTAATTCGCAGTTCAAATCACAAAAATACCACGCCATGGTTGACTCTCTTGTTACCGCCGGCGCGAGTGTATCCGGAATCGGCGTGCAAGGTCACTTCAGAGGATCCGCGTCACCCAAGGGGATTGAAATTACAATCGACGAACTCAGTGATCTCGGGATTGATATCTGGTTTACCGAATTTGATACCGTGACACCTGACGCGGCAAACCGAGCAGACTCTCTCGAAGCATTCTACCGATACGCATTCAGCCGCCCCGAAACCAGTGGAATTGTGATGTGGGGTTTTTGGGCCGGATCACATTGGCTCGGCCCGGACGCTTCACTTGTAGATTTGGACTGGACCATCAATCCTGCCGGGCAGCGGTATTTGGATTTGATGGAAGAATGGTCCACTAACTTTTCTTCCAACACTAAGACTGCGGCTGAACTGGAATTCAGATGCTTCCATGGCGACTACCTCCTGACCACAACTGATCCAAACACCGATACAGTCAACCACCACTTGATTCGAGTTGAACCGGGCACATCGCCACTCCAACGAACGCTTGTTACTAGTTACGAAGATCAGGTTCTTTTGATTTACGGATCCGAATCCGATGACGTGTTTTCTTACGACATGGAAAATCCAAGCAAAGTCCAGATCAACGCGACTTCGGTTCTGATCCCCCAAGGTTTTGGTTCAATCCAATTTGTTGGTTTGGCAGGAGAAGACAGTTTGAACGTCAAATCCAAAACTGCTTCTGCAAACTTCTACACAACAGCCTCGTCAATTACACCAACGGGCAGCCTCAACCGAGTGCGATTTTCTGGCATCGAGACCGTTAGCTTTATTGCACAGAACCAATCCAGCAGCACAACGCTGGCCGGATCATTGGATGACGACACGGTATTTTCCTATTCGGATTCGACCGTGTTGCTAACGCCTAGTGTTAGTCTTTCTGTCGAAGGATTCAAAACAGTGCGAAGCATTTCCAACAGCGGCTCAGACGTGGCGTTCGTCTATGACTCTCCGAACAACGACGTGATTTCATACGATCCAAATTCGGCAAAAACGACGATTACGCACGATACCATTCACCGGACGTTTCGGGGTTTCACTGAAACGTTGGTCGATTCCACCGCGGGAGTGGATATCGCCTATCTCTATCTTCCGACGGGCAGCAAAGTCATCGATGTGTCGCCCGAGACGACATCGCTTTCGATTGACGATGAACTCGTTGAATTCACCGGCATTCCATCGACGTTTCTATATGGCTCGGACGATCCAAATGGTCTGACGGACAACGTCAACATTCTCGGATCTGACCAAGCGGAGAGGCTGAGAATTGGACAAGCGACGACGCTTTACGAGAGCACGTCATTTCGCAAACTGTTTGTCGGCGTCGATCAAATTTCAAATTCGACCGACACTACGGGCAACGATGTTTTGCTATTTTTTGATTCGACTGATGACGATCAAGTCTCGGTGATCCAAGACGCTACGACGATTACCTCGGCGAGCCTGACCCATTCTTTGCAGCATTTCGACACGATCCGTTTTTACGGAACGCAAGGCGGACAAAACTCGGCCACGCTCGACCAGCCGTCAGCCAGCGTTTCTCTCATTGGCGATTGGGATCAATAAGTAGAATCGCTAACGAATCGTAGTAGCGCATGCCCTTTGGTTTGACCGAGCAACTGGCCCAAACACTTACGACCGGTGGTTTTACCGTGCTAGCTTGCAATCAGTTTGCCCGCCATACTGGGTGTGCAAAACTCCATTGAGATAGATCCCTACTCACCAACGTTCGATTTTTTTATACGGATTGTTGTTACTAGCGCGAAGAGTTTAATTTCCGCTTCACCGACATGACTGACAAAACCTCCCTTCCTGCCCCGCCGTATCTCCATGCCGTCTATTTGCGCGAAGATTTTGACTTAACGCAGGCAGGATCTGCATTTGAACCTTTCGAATCTCAACCCGAAAATGTCGAATTGGCAACGAAACTTGAGGACGAGCTAGAAGAGAGTGGTTCGACTTCAACGGCGATGATGGACGACGATGAGTTTCTTCAATCTCTCGTTTCGCCGGAGCCAGATTTATCTGAGTCAATTTCTAAATCCGAGTTTGAGCCACCCCCAACACAAGACCATCCAACCCATCCTGTACCTCACAAGCAGAAACCGTCAGTTGCTCGATCCGATCGTTTTCCGTTTTCCATTCCTTGGGTCCATCAGAATTTTGAACTTCGATTCCCGAACGCGGTAACGTTTTTTGTGGGCGAGAACGGAAGTGGAAAATCGACTTTGATCGAAGCTATCGCGTCGCTTTGCGGCTATCCGATTAGTGGTGGCGGCACCAATGACGCTACCTCACGATTTGGGCCCGAACATGACAGTGAACTTGCCCAAGCGATGTATCCTGAGTTTCAAAAACGTCATCGCGATGGATATTTTTTCCGAGCCGAATTTTATGCGCATTTTGCGTCGCTGTTGGAGCAGCGGGCAATTGATCCAGATTTCGAAGGCGATCCATACGGGCGATATGGCGGCAAATCACTTCACCAACGCTCACATGGCGAATCGTTTTTGGCGCTCCTTCAGAACCGGTTTCACTCCGGGCTGTACCTGCTCGATGAACCTGAGTCAGCACTTTCTCCCCAACGCCAATTGACGTTACTTGCCATGATTGCCGATCGAGTCAGTAAGGGAAAAAGTCAATTCATCATCGCGACGCACTCGCCAATTTTGATGACTTACCCTGGTGCCACCATCATTGATTTCGACTCAGAGTCGTTGGAACCGGTCGCGCTCGAAGACACCACTCATTACCACCTTACCCGTGGGATTCTTGACAATCCGCAGATGTACTGGCGTCACTTGTTGAATAAAGACGACGAAAAATGATGACGGGTCAATTGATTGCGAGCCGTTAACGGAAGTTGCTGTGATCCATTCTGGGCCAATTTTCTCGAATCACCATGATCCGGAGGTGCCGCATCAATTCAATGAATATCGGTTTTCTCGCCGAGTGCCGACATACTTTAGTACGGCTTCTGTCTAAACAATGCCACTCCAATCCCACTCAGGGCAATCTACGTCTTGAAGAAGCCAACTGCGTTTTCGAAAACGGCAAGGCCTTCACCTTTCTCCTTCAATCCCTCACGTGTCCAGCGCGGATGGTGAGTTGGGTCAATGTGTCGTTCCGGATGCGGCATCAAACCAAAAATTCGACCGGTGTCGTTACAAACCCCAGCAACGTGCGCGGTTGAGCCGTTGGGATTGTGTGGATATGGCACTTCGCCGTTGAGGCCACCGGGCCGACAGTACTTCAACGCCAACTGATTATTATCGCTCAGCGAATTGAGAATCGCTTCGTTGCGAGGAACAAATTTTCCTTCGGCATGGGCGATTGGAAGATACATCTGTTCGACGTTTTTAAGAAAAACACATTTCTCATTGTCTGTTTTCAAGTTAACCCAAAGATCAACAAACCGACCGCTGTCATTCCAAGTCAACGTTGCCGGCAGTCCTTCATCATCTGCAGGGAGCAAAAAACCTGACTTGATTAAGATCTGGAATCCGTTGCAAATTCCTAGAATCAGTTTTCCTGATTCGTGAAACTCAAAAAGAACATCTGAAAGTCGAGATTGCATTTGGCTGGCCAAGATTCGACCGGCAGCGATATCGTCACCGTAGCTGAACCCACCGGGCAAACACAGGATTTGATAATCTTTCACCATCCCAGGATTTTCAATCAGCTGGTTGATGTGGGCGTAAGCCGCAGTGCCACCCGCGGTTTCAAACGCGAAACCGGTTTCTTGATCGCAGTTCGTTCCGGGGGCTCGGAGGATTAGTACTTTGGCCATGGCTTCGTTGAAAGTTCTAGTTTGGGGAGATTTGTTAAAGACGTCTGTTCGGCGTCAACGTGCTATTTTTTCTCTGTCGATCTGTGAAAGATCTTTTGGGTGAATGATTCTGTGGTTGAACGATCTTGTGGGTGAAAGATCTCTATTTAGATCTTTCGACTCAATCACTTAACTCCAGTCAAGCGTTCCCATCCAAGCCGCCTTAAGCGTTTCGAGGTCGCTTTCGATCACGACGCTGTGCGCCATTTCGATTGTCAATTTTGGTTCCTCGACCACACTGCCAAGCCACTGAACGTCGACACCGGACATGGCTTTGCTGAACGCTCCCATGTTGTCTGGTTCGACTTCAACGACGAATCGCGTGTTGGACTCGGAAAACAACAACGTTGCCATCGCGTATTGGAGGTCGATTTGATCTTCCGGTTGCGATTCTGGAATTTCCATTCCAATTTGATCGGTTTCAATTTTTGCACCCAGCCCGCCAGCGAAAGCCATCTCGGCGACCGCGACGGCGAGCCCACCTTCGCTCATGTCATGGCAACTTCGAATCAATCCGGACTTGATCGCATTGTGCAAAACAGAAAAAGTAAGCTTCGCCCGTTCAGCATCGACCGAAGGAACTCTTCCGCCTTCCATGCCTTGAACCATCGTCCAGTGAGAGCCACCTAAATGATCGCCCGTCACGCCGACTTGAAACAGTTGATTACCTGCCTTCTTTAAATCCATCGTGATACACGTCGACACGTCGGGGACTTGGCCGAGTGCACTGATCAACAGCGTTGATGGAATCGAGATCGTTTGTCGATTGCCATCGGGATCGTTGTAACTGAATTCGTTGTGCAAACTGTCTTTGCCACTGATGAAAGGCGTTTGCAAGACGACTGACAAATCTTGACAAGCGATCGCCGCACGCACAAGCGACCCTAGGGTCTCTGGCCGGTCAGTATACCCCCAACAGAAGTTGTCCAGAATCGCGATCCGTGAAGGATCGGCTCCGACAGCAACGCAATTTCGAATCGCTTCATCAATGGCACTGGTCGCCATATGATAAGTGTCCAGATCTCCGTACAGCGGATTCATCCCGCAGGAAATGGCCAAGCCTCGTCGTGAATTTAGAACTGGCCTGACAACTGCGGCATCGCTTGGCCCGTCATTTTCGATTCCAACCAAAGGCTTGATCACGCTACCGCCTTGGACTTCATGATCGTACTGTCGAATGATCCAGTGCTTACTCGCGACGTTGGGAGAAGCCAAAATCTTACAAAGATCAGCCGTCCAATCCTCTTGCGATCTTGGCTCGATGGCTGGCAATGGTTTTTGTGGAGCCGGTGTGTAAGTCGCTGATCGAATCACAGGTGGACGACCGTCATGCAGGAAGCTCATGGAGAGGTTGCCGACCGATTCGTCACCGTACTTCAATTCCAGCTGGCCAGTCGGTTTGAAGACGCCGATCACGGTTGCTTCTACTGACTCAGACGCACAAAGTGCTTCAAATTCTTTCCAGTTGGATTCAGGAACCGAGAAAACCATTCTCTCTTGAGCTTCTGAGATCCAGATTTCTGTGTACGAAAGCCCGTCGTATTTAAGCGGTACTTTGTCCAGCCAGACCTCAGCTCCGAGCTCTTCGCCCATCTCGCCAACGGCACTTGAATATCCACCTGCACCACAATCGGTAACAGCGGAATAAAGATTCCGGTCGCGGGCTTCCAACATTACGTCCATCAGCATTTTTTCGGTGATCGCGTTTCCAATTTGAACCGCACCTCCGGATGTAATATCGCTCGACTCTGTCAACTCTACCGAGCTAAACGTCGCGCCATGGATTCCATCGCGACCAGTTTTTCCACCGATCGAAACGATCAAGTCATTAGGCTTGACCTCTTTGAAAGACATCTCCTTGGGAACCAATCCAACGTTACCGCAAAAGACCAATGGATTGCCGACGTATCTTTCATCGAAAAACACCGCGCCGTTGACCGTGGGAATCCCCATGCGATTTCCATAATCGCGAACTCCTGAAACGACCCCTTTCATGATTCGGCGAGGGTGCATGACTCCCGGTGGCAATTCATCGTAAGGCGTATCAGGCGAGGCGAAGCAAAACACATCCGTATTACAAATCGGCTTGGCTCCCATCCCCGTCCCAAGCGTATCCCGAATCACGCCACCGATTCCCGTGTTGGCGCCACCATAAGGCTCCAACGCAGACGGCCGGTTGTGCGTTTCAACTTTGAACGCGACGTTGAAATCATCATCAAACCGAACGATACCAGCGTTGTCCTTGAACACGCTGACGCACCAATCGTCGTCGCCGAGATCCTCACGAATTTGCATCGTGGCTGAAAAGATCGTTTCCTTCAGCATGCTTTCATAGGTTCTGGTCCCGTTTTCATCCGTATACGAAACGCGACCCGCTAACGTTTTGTGGCTGCAGTGCTCACTCCATGTTTGGGCGATCGTTTCGAGTTCGATGTCCGAAGGCTCGCGACCAAGCGTCGAATAGTGATCGCGAATCGTGTTCATCTCGACAACGTTGAGGCTGAGTTGCCACTCTTGACTGATCTTCAGCAGGTCATCATCGGACAGCCCATCGAGTGGAATGTCGCGTTTTTCAAATTTGTATTTTTGGCCTAGCTGCAGTTGATCCAACTCAAGCGACCCAACCACAATGGTCTCGATGGAATCGTTGCAGAGAATTTTGTTGTTCAGCAATTGCTGATCGGAATCGGAAAGGTCAGAAACCCAGTACTTGCAAAACGTGCGAACGGCTTTGACGTCGTATCCGAGATTCTGCATCGCGACCATGGCACTTTCGGCTTGTGGATCCGTCACTCCGGGAAGCGGCAGGACGTAAATCAAGTTCGAGAGTTTCTCTGGTTTTTGGGAAAGCGATTTGTCACCGACCAAAGCGAATTCACAACGCTCAACCACCGGCTCGACCAGCAAGTTGAGAGTCAGATCGCGGACTTGCTTTTCCGTGATGGCTCCTTCGATCAAGAACCCTCGAACGGCGGAAACCGAAAGAGATTCATCGATCCGCAAATCCTTGGCGTTATCAAGAACTTCGGCAGCGAGCCGGTTGGGCTGGCCGTCGACTGGAAAAATGTCGATTTGCCAAAGCAAGTTGGCGGAATTGTCCTGCGAGGACGGGGAATTTTGCTCGGAAACCGTGGTGTTTGTCACGCGACCAATCCAATTAATGGGACCTTCAATTCAGAAGGCGTCATTCTATCGGAGGGTCATTTTTTCCAAAGGGGTTTAGAGCGGAGTTGGTACTGGAATCCCAAAAGTTATCCCCGGCCAGGACAAGTTATGATGCCGGCAACTGATACGGAGCATCCGCTCACTACTTCAGTCTTCGTAACTCTACGATTGGTTCGTTTCCGAAAAACCCAGACTTATTGGACTCGATCAGCTTTCGTAATTCTTCCGTTTTTGCGGACACGAGTATGTCCATCGCTTCTTTCCCGCCGTGGGCTTCGATTTCTTCGGCTTCTTTTTCCGCTCGGACTTTTCGCTCCGCTGAGGTGATACGGCCACGTTTCGGTCGTAGCCGCGGGTGAACCCAACCTTCCACTTTTTTCGACCCAATCGCTGAATCTAGAAATCGCTCGTTGACCTCATGGATCGCCCACCCCTTGGTGGACTTTCGTAGCGCAAACAACGAATAGTTTTCGAAAGAGTCCGGCTGCCACTTTTTCGGAATGATTTTTAACTCAGTCAATTCTGTCGACCGTTGCTTGGGCTGAGGCATGTGAATCACGTAGTAATCATCAATCTTGTATCCAAATGCCGTGAACGCAAAGTAATCGATTTCATCATCATCGCCTGCACCGACGTAAACGATTTTCATGAATCCCCGTGGATACCCTTTGCCCGGAGAACCGACGGTCAACGTCGTTGGAACACGTGACTTGCGGGTAGCTTTGTCCGAGTCGTCGTCGAGTTCAGCGAACGCATTATCGGTGTCGGGTTTTTCTTCGCCTGATTCGATCTCGTCATCGACTAGATAGGCTCCGTAGAGCTCAGGATATGCAACCGAATTTTCCGGTTTGACAAGTGGATGTTCAAACTCAACAGACGTGCACCCTGCCAACAGTGCAATCGAAATCACCACGCCAAAAGTGATTAGTTTTGAAAACATTTCTATCCTCGGATGTAAATGAATCGCATTGCCCGAGAATCAAAAAAAACCGGTTATGACTCGGTGGCTTCAGAGTCTTCAGCATCCAACGCACTCTGCTCGGCCAGTTCGTCTTCGATTTGCCTCAAACGTTTCTTCACCAATCGTTTCAACTGGTTCTGCATCTTTTCGCCAGAAAAAGTAAACGAGTGATTGTGGAATTCGACGCGGTCTTCGTGCAAGAACGTGAAAGGCCGTGTCACGCTTCGACACGAAATTTCCATGTGAGCCGCCTCGGGAGTGTACCTTCCGACTTCGCCTTCGCGAACCGTTCCTCGCCATTCGATAATGTCAACGCTGGCTCCAGATCCGGTTGCATCGAACGTGAACTGTGGTTCCCCGCTGGGGTGTACCGTATCAAGCCTCGCGCCCAACTCGATCCGTCTGGTCTTTTCTGTATTGTTTGATTTGTGAGAGAACAAAGTCACAACGTCGAAACAGAAAGCACCGATTCTTCGCATTGCGTACAAGTATCGAATGTTCTGCCAGTTCTCGCTGGCGAACAGGTCGACTTCGTCTTGGTTACCCAGCGTGATAAACGTGCGATGTTTTCCAGCGTCATGATTGGCACGACGAAACCGCAACACTCCACTTTTGTATTGGAGATAAATCGAGTCGGAGGAGCGAAGCAATTCTTCCATCTCGCCCATCCATTCGGGCTCTGTTTCGTTCACGGGAGCAGAACGCAACTCGATGGGTGCTTGTGCAGGATCGACTCGAATTCGATCCTTTTGACTGTCTTTCATCCCAGAATCGATACGGCCAAACGCCCAAGGATTATCCTCGCGCGTGAAGTCAATTCTCCCGGTGGAAAATGCGTACCCAATCAGCTTCATAACGGATTCAGACTCAAAATAAATTTCCCTTTAAGTGATCGCACCCTGCGGGATTCACTTGTCTCGTAAATTATATCACAAGGGACTTTCCAACGCGATAAAGATCGAGATCCGGGACCTATCTGGGTGGGCATCCACCTTGGACGGTGAAACTTTGACGAGAGGACAGTCAATGCGAGTCACGATTCTTGACAGTGTGACTTGGCTTTAACGCGTTCCGAGATTGGCAGTTTCTGACTTGCGAATCTTCACCAGGGTTTATTGCTTGACAATTTTACTGCCATTTGGCGACCGGTGGCATGAAGCATCTCTTTTGCGAGCGCCACGGAGCGTTATCCTTGATCAAGCCAATCACAGGCGAGACGAGCGAAGAAATCCGCTCGTTTGCGCCTGTCCGGTCCTACGGCCATCTTGAGTCAGACTTCTTCAGTCAGACTTCTTCAGTCAGACTAAGTGCTTTGGAAGTAGACTTCTTCAAACGGCTGGATCACGACGAAACCGCTGCCTTCAAACAGGGTCTGAATCGACTCGCCGCTGCCTCGGCCGAAGAAAGTTTTCAGCGAAACATCCGTTTTGATTTGTGGCTCAAGACCGCCAGACCACGCAACGGTTGCATTTGGATCTGTCACCACAGGATTGTCAGGCGTGACGAGTAAAGTGATCGGGTCGTAGTGTGTCGTGAACGCGACCATGCCGGATCCTTCGAGGCGAATGTTGAACAAGCCACCCGCTAACATGGCCGACATCTTTTTCATCATCTTGATTTCGTACTTGATGCTTGGCTCAAAAGCCAAAAGATCGTTGCCGTTGACGAAAAGTGATTCGCCAGCCAAGTTCAGAATCGTGATTTTTTTGCCGCCATCAGCCAAGTAGACCTTGCCGCGACCTTCGGCTTTTGTGAGTTTCGTTCCTTCGCCTGAGACTGCTTTTTTCAGCAAGTTACCGATCCCCTGCTCCATGATTCCTTCGCGAACGAATTTCACGTCGCCTCGATAGGAAATCATCGAACCCATTTTGGTCCACATGCTACCGTCCAAGTTGAGCTCAAGCATTCGCTCCGTTTCGAGCTCGAACACTCCTTGCCCTTTGTCTTGCTGTTGGGTCTGGGCCACGAATTCTTCCAGGCTATATCGGCTCACAGGTCGCTCCTTTGAAATTTAGATTAATTCTCCCGATTCGTTATTGGAATCGACCAAAAATGCGCAGTCAATCAACCTTTAAATTGACGGATCGCATTTTCTGGCGCTGAAACGCTTCATCGCACTATGATTTCGCAAGCACACCTTTGGACAGCTCGCTGTCAGGATCGAGGTTGAGCAATTCCCTGGCTACATCGGCGGCTTTTTTATCATTCATCGGTTTGTCAGGAACGCAGTTGAAAAACAGAAGAAACTCTTTGAGCGATGCGTCGCGGGGAGCCATTTCCGTGGCTTTGAGTGCGTGATGATAAGCAGAAGAATACGCGCCGTTGAAATGACATAGCGGCTGACACATCACTAGCGCTGCAATGTAGTGCCACTCCCACCTGGGATCCCGACGCAGCAATTCTATCGCAAGTATATAGGCGCGAATGTCTCACGAGTCGAAAGCGTACTGAAGAAAAATGTTCCGAAGTTCCTCTTCGTTTTTCCCTTCAAATGCGATCACTGCCAATTCGACGTCAAGGCTGTCGAATACCGCAGTCCATTTCTGATTGATTGAGGACTGCTCGAGAGACAACTATCCAACTCCTCATAACTGCACTCGTCAAAGATCGCCAAACTGCGTTTCCAACTATCCAATTGCCGTGCAAACGCTGACTGAACCAAACGATTCAGCAATCCCTCGACAAAACAAAGGCAGCCCAAACGTTTGCTCTGACTACTCACCAATCTGATCAGGGTTGCCCACCGCAGTAGCGAACGCGGTTGCGAAAGCGTGGCAGTGAGAAATGCTAATCAGAACTTCCGTAATGCCGAGCGAATCGCAAATCGTTTTTGCTTCGCCGCCAAGCTTGCAATAAGGCTTGCCACCCATTTGGTTGATGACTTCGATGTCGGTCCACTGAATGCCTTTCGCCCAACCGGTGCCTATCGCTTTTAAGATCGCTTCTTTTGCGGCCCAACGTCCTGCGTAGTGCTGGACGGCTGATTTACGAGAACCGCAATACTCGATTTCGCCAGGCGTGTAGACTCGTTGAATAAAAACGTCTTCATGTTTTTCAATCATGTTTGCAACACGAAGACACTCGACGATATCCGTTCCAATTCCAATTACGTTCATTCTGTTTTCCAAGATTTACCTTGAGCTCTTCAGTTGTTTGCCGAACTCTGGCAAGTCAAATCAAAATTAAGACTAGCCACTTCCGAATTGGCAGCGGGTACCCAACCTAACGCTGGGTGCCCTTTTTCACGCCGCGTAAACATGCATGCGCCAACCTCAGGCTTTTCACTCGCAACAGCGATCAACTCGCCTCAGCAAGCCGACTAAACTCCACACGCTTTTTTCGCCCGAGCCAAAACGACGCTCGCTTTTTTCCGAGCCGCCGATGCCCCGTCGTTCAAAATCTCGTGAACGCGATCCATGTTGGCCGCCAATTCGGCGCGTCTTTCTCGTGCAGGTGCAAAGTAACTCTCCGCCGCTTCGAACAACGCTTTTTTGACGTCGCCGTAACCGAATCCACCCGCTCGATACGTCGCCGCCATTTCAGCTTTTGCAGCTTCATCCGCAAACAGCGAATAGAGATCGAACAAGTGACAGCCTTCGGGATCTTTCGGATTTTCCATTGGACGCGAATCCATTTTGATCTTCATGATT
The DNA here is from genome assembly GCA_045105295.1 of Mariniblastus sp. Taxonomy (GTDB): domain Bacteria; phylum Planctomycetota; class Planctomycetia; order Pirellulales; family Pirellulaceae; genus Mariniblastus. The sequence continues at coordinate 40,525 of JBGCDK010000032.1, read as the reverse complement.
TTTTTCTTCATCGTTTTGACATCTTCGAAGACTTCGATGAAGTTGCCGTAACTTTTTGACATTTTATCGCCATCGGTGCCTGGCACTCTCGCGCTACTGTCAAGAATTTTCGCCTTGGGCAAAACGAAGACTTCACCGTACGCGTGATTGAACGCTTGAGCGATGTCTCGGCACACCTCGATGTGCTGCTTCTGATCTTCGCCAACTGGAACAACGTCGGAATCGTAGGCCAAAATATCGGCGGCTTGGAGAACGGGATACGTAAACAACCCCGTCACCACAGGAAGGCCTTTTGCAATCTTGTCTTTGTATGACACGCATCGCTCCAGCAACCCCATCGGAGTGCCGGACATCAACAACCAACACAGCTCGCTCACTTGGGGAACGTCGGACTGGATGAACAAAGTCGCTTTTTCTGGATCGAGCCCAAGGGCAAGCAGGTCCATGGCCGTATCGACGGAGTTCTGCCGCAATTGTTCGCCGTTTCGAATTGTTGTCAAAGCGTGAAGGTTGGCGATGAAGTAGAACGATTGCTCTTCGTTTTGCAAATCAATGTATTGGCTGATCGCGCCAAAATAATTTCCAAAATGGGGCCGACCCGTTGGCTGGATTCCTGAAAGTACTCTCATTAGACAATAATGTCCGATCCACTTGTGAAAGTTAATGGTTAAGTTATTAATCTGTCGAGTTTAACAGACCATACCGAAAAACAGAATGCTTACCCGTTACCATGAACATAGATTGGTCACAGGACATTCCAAAACACTATTGGGTTCACCAGGGTATAGCACCGCATGAACATAGCCATCGAGACAACGGATCTCACAAAGAATTTCGACGATTTCTGTGCGGTACAGTCGGTCAATCTCAATGTCCAACGCGGAAGCCTTTACGGGTTCCTCGGTCCCAACGGAGCCGGAAAATCAACAACCATCAAAATGCTGACCGGGATTTTATCTCCTTCGACGGGTTCAATCTCTCTACTCGGTGGCAATCCGTGGGTCCCAAGTGATGCACTTCAAATCAAAAAACGAACCGGCGTTGTTCCTGAAGACTTGGCTCTGTTCGACAACTTGACCGCTCGCGAGTACATGACCTTCATTGGCAGGATGCACTTGATGGAGTCGTCCACCATCATCAATCGAACGGAGGAGCTGCTGAACCTTCTTAAGCTCGAAGGCGTCGAAACAAAATTGGTCGTTGAATATTCTCATGGCATGAAAAAGAAGCTTGCTCTCGCGGCGGCGTTGCTTCCTAATCCTGACCTGCTGTTTCTCGACGAGCCGTTCGAGGGAGTCGACGCCGTCACCGCGCGCGTCATCCGTGATCTACTGGCCACCTACGTCTCACGTGGCTCAACCGTTTTTGTAACGTCGCACGTTTTGGAAATTGTAGAACGGATCTGCACACATGTTGGCATCATTGCAAATGGCCAACTGGTTGAGCAAACCTCACTCGACTCACTACGCCAAGGCAACTCGCTGGAGAAACGATTCTTGGAACTCGTTGGGAATCCAGACGCTGAAACAGCGAACCTCGATTGGCTTGATGGTGGGCAAAACAAAACAAACATTAAATCCATCGACGTGGGCACGGAGACTGGCACCGGCCCAGCTGCACCTGCCATGATTCTGGATCGCGGAGCAGAAGGAACAAAGCTTGGATTGCTGCAGTCTGATTCTGGCGCGAGATCTCGATTAGATACTCAATCTGAGCCCGAGCTTGGTTCACATCAAGATCCGGAGCCCAATCAGTGAACTTGAAAGACAATTTCAACCAGTTGAAAGCACTCTTACTTCTCCGTTATCAATTATCGGCAAACCAGATCAAGAAAGCCGGCAAAGCCAATGTCGTCATCTCGTTTATCATGGTGGCAATCGGACTAATAAGCTCCGTCTCTGCTTTTTTCACCGGATTGATCGGCGGATCGTTTTGGTTCCAAGACGCATCCATCAACACGATCTTAATCACTTGGAACGTGATTCTTCTGGCTTTCATTTTCATGTGGGCTGTCGGTTTGATGACCGAACTCCAGCAAACGGAGCTGATGTCGATCGACAAGCTTTTACATTTACCGCTTTCGCTGCGCGGTGCGTTTTTTCTTAACTATACGAGCTCGTTTATCAATACGAGCTTTATCCTGTTCGTCCCAATGATGCTCGGACTGGCGTTGGGAATGCTGATCGCTCGGGGAATTACGATGGCGATCGCATTGCCTGCCATTTTCGCGTTCTTGTTTTTCGTCACATCATTGACGTACCAATTCCGCGGCTGGCTCGGACGGATTATGGAGAACAAGCGAACGCGTGGTTCTGTATTCGCATTCGTAACGATCGGGTTTGTCGCGCTTTCTCAAGTGCCGCACTTGATCACTACCACAATGAACAAACGAGAGGACGCCGCTGAAATCATTCAGCGCGAGGCGATGGCGGAATCTCGAGCAGCAGGGTTCAGCGGGATCAATGCCATGATCGACCACGGTGGAGTCGACCCGAAACTCAATGGTCTGCTGGTTGCACGACTTGAAAATCGTTTGGCAGTTCAGCAAGCCGCGAGCGACGAAGTAAGCAGCGAAAAATTCTGGACCAGTGGGATGAAAATCTTACGCCAAGCCGACGCTTTTTTTCCGCTTGGCTGGATGCCACTGGGAATCGTACGAGCCGCAGAAGGCAGCTGGCTGTTCGGTGCTGGCTCGACCCTCGCAATGATCCTCTTGGGCATTTTGAGCCTGACGTTTTCTTATCGTTCAACCATGAAGAAATATCTTGGCGTAGATTCAAAGAAACGCAGAAAGAAAAAGTCTGCGATACACGAGCCTACATTGGAATCGAAATATTTACTTCGCCAATTGCCTTGGTGCTCCGAGAGAGTTTCCACCGTGGCAGTGACTTCATTTCGCAGCCTCGTTCGGGCTCCGGAATCGAAAATGCTATTAATATTGCCAATCATCCTATTCGTGATCTCGGCAACTCTGTTTATCGGCAAACAAGATTTTGTCGTCCCAAAGGATTCAAGACCGTTGCTACCCATCCTCGGAATCGCGATCACGATGTTTTCTTTGACGGGATTGATCTGCAACCAATTTGGAATGGATCGAGATGGATTTCGCTGTTTCATGCTCAGCCCAATTGAACGTTCCGATATTTTCGTGGGCAAAAACATAGGCTTCTCGCCGTTGGCTATCGGATTCTGTTTTGTGCTTGTGGTCGGCTTGCAGATATTGATGCCGATGAACTTTCTCTCTTTTCTTGCAACACTGCTCCAAGTTCCCGCCGTCTATCTGCTAATTTGCGTTCTGGGAAATACGACATCAATCTATTTTCCATTGGGAATCAAACGAAGCACAATGCAACCGGCCAATCCAAAGTTTATCCCGTTACTTGTCATGATGCTGGTGACCATGTTTGGACTTGCCTTGATGCTCGCTCCGACATTGATCGCCTACGGGGTTGCTGTTCTTCTAAATAAATTTTTGCACAGCCCCATTGGCCTGATACACTTGCTGCTGTCTCTCGTTCAATTAACAGCCGCCTATTTATTCTACCGCTGGATCATACCCAAACAGGGACGATGGCTGTGGAAACGTGAGACTAAGGTTCTTGATACGGTTGCCAATTTCCCTGAGTAGAATTTCGGGATAGGATGCACTGACAATCCGTTCGCCAACAAAAAACGCCTGGCCAGATTAACTGTTTTTTCGCGTTGCCATGGGTATCGAATTTTCTGGTTCGCTCTGGCGACAGGAAGGCAAGCTTTCTCAAAGGCGAAATGCCAATTTGAAAATTGGGCTTAAAGCAAACCCCAGCACTAATCGCACCCACGATCCCCCAGACCCAAACGTTTTCTTAACTTTCGAGCCAATTCATGAAAGTCCTCCAATCTATTTTGATTCTATTAGTTGTTATGACGATCCACGACGAATCCGAAGCGTTTCAAAACTCAGCCAACTACGACGAAGCAAAAATTCCTGCTTATCAGTTGCCGAAACTGCTTGAGTTCAATGATGGCTCGGAGGTCAAAACGAAATCTGATTGGCCAGCACGACGCTCAGAGATCCTTGGCTTATTCAAAGAACACGTTTACGGCACGATGCCACCTAGACCAAAACAGAGCGCGAGTCCTGATTTCGATGTTGTCAAAGAATCCACATTCAATGCGCCCGTCGATCCAGACGATAAAGCCTCGGAAACGGTGGAAGTCCGATTGAAGGAAGTCAAACTCTTCCTTGGGCCAGACAAATCAGGGCCTGTTGCGCATCTTGCCTTGTTCATGCCAGCAGCTGACGCCAAAGGGGAAACAAGCCATCCGACTTTTCTGGCTTACAATTTCCAAGGGAACCACACCGTCCACCCAACCACAGAAATCACGATATCGGAAACGTGGAATCGAGAACGAGAAAAAATCACTCCAGCCGAAAAAACGCGCGGCGCAGCATCACGACGCTGGCCGATCGGAATGATTGTAGAACAAGGTTACGCCCTTGCGACCGTCTACTATGGAGATGTTGATCCCGATTTTGATGACGGTTTCAAGAATGGCGTTCACCCGTTGTTCCCTGAACTCCAAAACCGACCCGACAACTGGACATCGATCGGAGGATGGGCTTGGGCTACACACAGAGTGATGGATTATTTCGAAGTCGAGAGCGACGTGGATCAAAACCGAGTCGCCTTGCTGGGACATTCGAGACTGGGCAAAACTGCGTTGTGGGCTGGGGCAACAGACGAGCGATTCGCTCTCATTATCTCCAACAATTCTGGTTGCGGAGGAGCCGCGTTGGCCCGGCGAGCCATCGGCGAAACAGTCGCACGAATCAACAAAGTATTTCCACATTGGTTTTGCGCGAAGCACAACGAGTACAACAACAATGAAAATGGGATGCCTGTCGACCAACATATGTTGATCGCATTAATGGCTCCACGCCCCGTTTACATCGCGAGTGCAAAAGAAGATCGCTGGGCAGACCCTCGCGGAGAATTCTTGTCTGCCTTTCACGCACAGCCCGCATGGGAACTACTTGGCGAGAAAGCGATGGGCGTTTCGAACCCCGACATGCCGGCAATTGAAAATTCAATCGGACACCGCGTAGGCTATCACATCCGCAACGGCAAACATAACGTGACGACGTACGACTGGACTATGTTCCTCAACTTTTTTCGAACCAATATCGACTGATTGAGAAAATCTGTCCGGCTACCCATTAAACGTTTATTTGCGGTGAGAGTACGCTTTGCGACCGATGCGTTTCATTCTTCTTTTGATTTGTTATTATTGGCCGACATTAAATAACAAGCAAACGACCATAACCCAGCAAATTTGTAGTCATCATCAACGTAATGCTCGATTACGTAGAACGCGAAATAGTACGCTCTACAAAAACACCAAATCGAAACCAGCAAAAGAGTGATTTCCCTCATACTGGAGAATTCGACGACCAACAAACCCGCCGCCACCACGCCACAAACGACGAAAAGAATCCCTTTGAGATAAATCAATTTTGGGTTCTTCAAATCGCTCATTAGATCATCTTTCAAAACGCGTTTGAGGGTTTTCCAGCATACGACTTTTACACCTCTCGTCATCAACAAATAGAGCTATGTTTCAATTAGGCAAGCGATCAAACGCTTCTCTTCGCGAAACACGTTTAATAGCCCTGACCATTTTGTTGACCCAAAGGAGGCAGGTATGAGAGACTCTGATTATTCTTATCACGCTCAAGATACCCAAATAAACACTGATTTTTTTCTCGTCGCACAACGTTTGAGAACCATGGGCGTTGAACCGTCCGATGATGACAACAACAAACGAAAGCATCGACGCGAAGTAAGGAGCATTTCGCTATCCATTCAACCGCTTGATGACGATTTTCAACCTGAAGGCCCAGTGTTTTGGGTCGTGTCACGTGATATCAGCGTCGAAGGCATTGGATTGATTAGTCCAGAGCCAATCTACCAAAAACACGTTCGCCTCGGATTGCTTGAGGAGAGAGTTACGACGATCGGCCGAGTCTGTCACAGCACTTCAATCGGAAACGAATACCCCCTTTACCTGATTGGTATCGAATTTGTTTCTGATCCCCCACTAGAGGCCTAAGGCTGCACTTCGTCGTGGATTAGAGATTGGCTCGCACAGATTGCGCTGCCGTCCACGATGAATTTCCCCGGTAATTTTTGCCGGCTATTCATTGGTGATGAGGTTTGAGTCGGAGCGCCGGATTCAATGCCTCTTGGGTGCATTGATTCAACGATGCCTTCAGCGTCACAAATTCGATCCGTTGAGACAAACTGAACCACAGAACTGATTAGAGAACCCAGTTGGTGTTGATTGAGAACATGGGGAGACTCATTCAATGCCAACGCGATAACGCCGGGCTTGCATTTGCCAGCCCGGCGTTCATTTTCGTTTGACAATTCGGCAAAGACGGACCGCTCAACGCAGGTCCAATCTCTACAGAATGCCACCGTGTGTTCGTAGTGGTGTCATATGATCGGGTTGATCCAAGAACCAGAACCGTGTCCATTCATCTCGCAACGCTCGGAGATCTTCCGACGTGTAGATCAACTGACGAGCACGAACCGCAGGGTCAGCGTCGTAAATCGGGAGGAAGCAACCGGTGCTAGTTGACAATGCAACGGCCAACATCATGCCTGTCAAAAGGCGACGAAGGAGCGTTGGTTTTAGTTTGGCTTTTACTTCAGTATTGATTTGATTTGACACTCTAGCGGTCCTTGAATTGCGAATCCTAGTCAAACTGGACTTCTGACTTGCTTATGGGATCGACACAATTACGCGCTAGAGTTTAATCCTTACATACCAAATATCCGACAAAGTTTGACATTGATGCTGGCAGAACACGCTTGCAGTGGCAAGCCAGGGGCTTGAACAAGCTTAGGCAGCCACCATGGGTAGGCCAATTTGATTGCCTTCGATTTCCAGCACTCTAATTCGAACTTCCTGAACGGACCTCACACAACGGACCTCACACTTAACGGCAGTATAAGTATTCAGCTGCCAACCAATCCTGTTGCTGTCTTTTGTTTGTTCTCTTCAGTAGTTATTGAATTTCGAGATTGTTGTCAAATGCGGTCTGAACCAATTTTACTCAACCCGATGAGCGTCTTTCGTCAAACCGACCGAGGCAGGTAAAGCCATGGGATAGGTGCTCTCTCATCGAAATCGTGCTGATCAACAGTCAGCTACAATTCAGATGAAACGTAACCCATCGCACTGACGTCCTGGTTGCCAACCTAAGGCGTATATGAGCAACTAAAACGTTACAGCAAACCGCGGCAAACCGCTTAACGGCGTGGTATAGTTGAAAGACTTTGTTCAATCAACTTTGAGGCCGTACACTCATGCTTTCTTGCCGCCTTTCTTGTAACGCGAGCCGTCTATTGGCCGCGTTGCTTTTTGCCACTTGCTTTCTATGCCTTGCACAAGTCGCTCAGACTTCGCTGGCTCAACACAATCACGATGAAGAAACGACTAAAGTCGACCGCTCCGTCGACAAAAATCGTTCTTCGATTCAGGAAGAAGGCCTCAACTCAAACGCTCCTGATATGTTTGCGATTGTTGGCGCGACCGTTCACCGAAGCCCGTCGGCTGATCCCAAAATCGAAACGGTTCTCGTTCAAGGTACCAAAATCGTTGCGATTGGCGATTCAAAAATTCCTGCGGGAACGCAGGAGATCGACGCCAGCGGCAAACATCTGTACGCCGGATTGATCGATGCGTATAGCGGACACAGTTTTGATTTTGATCCTGACAAAAACGGAACGGGTTACTGGAACAACAAAGTTACGCCACAACTTAAAACTGCGGAGCTTTTGTCGCTGGATAAATTGGACGTCGACAAATATCGCAAAGCCGGTTTCACGTCGGCTTTAGTTGCTCCAGACAGTGGCGTGGTCCAAGGACAAAGTTGTTTTGTACTCCTCGGTGACTATGCAGCCGAGAATTCGATTCTCAAATCCAATATCTCGCAACATTTTCGCTTGACCGTCAGCCGCGGTCGCGGGCAAGGCTATCCCAATTCGCCGATGGGCGCGTACGCTCTGGCTCGCCAATCTCTTTACGACGCTCAGTGGTACCAACAAGCTTGGCAAGCCGCCAAAGCCGACCCGACACTTCCGCGACCAGAAACCAACACGGCTCTTGCCAATTTAGAAAACACGATCAATGGCGACCAAATGGCAATGATCGAAGCCTCCAACGAACTCTTCGCAATTCGAACCAATCGCTTCTCAAAAGAGTTTGGGCTCAAACTAACGATCCTTGGAAGCGGAAACGAATACCGCCGCATCGATGAGATCGCTGCACTTGGTCGGCCCATCGTCTTGCCAGTCAATTTCCCCAAAGCTCCCGACGTTTCGTCTGCAGAAACAGCAAACGACGTGTCGCTTGAAAGTTTGATGCACTGGGACCACGCGCCCGAGAACCCAAAACGTTTAGCCGAAAAAGGCGTAACCTTCGCGTTCACAACGAAGGGGCTCAAGGACAAAAACGACTTTCTCAAGCACGTTCGAACGGCTGTAAAGCGTGGGCTGCCTCCGAAAACGGCTCTTGCTGCCATGACCACCAACGCGGCGAAATTGTTTGGCGTTGAGGATCAAGTCGGGACTGTGGCGAAAGGAAAAATTGCGAATGTGATTATCACGGACGGTGATATTTTCGCCGAGAAAACCAAAATCGTTGAGACATGGGTCGACGGAGTTCGCTTTCAAGCCGAGCACGAGCATCTGCGGGAAGTCGAAGGCCAATGGAATCTCAAAGCAAAAGGATTCAGTAACTACAGCCTGGTCGTAAAAGAAAACAAACACGTTTTGTCGGGCGAAATCGTCTCTCAAACCGTTTTGGCTGAACGAAAGTCAAAAAAGAAAGCGGCCTCAAAAGACGATACGGAAAAATCTGAATCGAAATCCGAGACGCCTGATTCGAAAGAGAAAAAAGACCAAACCGTCAAAGTAAAACCTATCAGCATCACGGGAACACGTTTAACTGGAGCATTTCGAACGGATGAGTTTGGTCACAAAGGCATCAGCCTGTTCTCGCTTATCGTGTCCGACGAAAACTCAGCGACCGGTCAACTGACATTGCCAAACGGCAAATCAATTCCGTTTTCTGCCTCACTAGAAGAATCCGAAAAAGCTGAGAGTAAAACTGGAGATGCCAAGGTAACAACCAAATCGGAATCGACTGACGCCGATGCGGCTGACTCAAAAGAAACGAATAAACCAACAACAAAAAAAGAGAGCCTCGCAGCGTCTTTTCCTGTCAACTATCCCTTGGGCGCCTACGGACGAACGGAACTTCCAGCCCAGCCCAAAACGGTCCTCGTAAAAAATGTTTTCGTCTGGACGCTGACTGAGCAAGGCAACCTTGAAAACGCGGCAGTGCTGTTTGGCGATGGTGTCATCAAATCAATTCATCCCTCTGGTGAAGTATTACCGACCGCGGACATTGTCATCGATGGCAAAGGAGCTCACCTGACTCCCGGAGTCATCGACTGTCATTCACACATGGCGACCGACAGCGGTGTCAACGAAAGCGGACAAGCGATTACCGCCGAAGTTCGAATCGGCGACATGATTGATTGCGATGACATGACGATCTATCGACAGCTTGCCGGGGGCGTCACGACCGCAAACGTACTGCATGGATCAGCTAACCCAATCGGCGGTCAAAACCAAGTCATCAAACTTCGCTGGGGTGCGAACGAATCAGAAATGAAGTTCGAGGGCGCTCCCGAAGGCATCAAGTTTGCACTTGGCGAAAACGTCAAGCAAAGCAATTGGGACAACCCATCAGGACGCTACCCTCAAACGCGTATGGGCGTCGAGCAGATCATGGACGACGCGTTTCGTGCAGCGATAGACTATAAAAAATCTCGCGCAAGTTGGGAAAAGGACCGTAAAGGGCTTCCGCCGCGACGCAATCTAGAACTTGACGCAATCGCGGAAATTATTGACGGCAACCGGTGGATCCACTGCCACAGTTACCGCCAGGACGAAATCCTCGCTTTGATGCGGACCCTTGAATCTCACGACGTCACGATTGGAACGTTCCAGCACATTCTCGAAGGATACAAAGTCGCCGATCGAATGGCTCAGCATGGAGCGATGGCCAGCGCGTTTGCGGATTGGTGGGCTTATAAGTATGAGGTCAAAGACGCGATTCCCTACGCCGGTGCATTGATGCATCAAGCCGGTGTCGTGGTTTCATTCAACTCCGACGATGGCGAACTTGGCCGGCATTTGAATCACGAAGCCGCGAAAGCGGTTCGTTACGGTGGAGTTTCAGAGATCGAAGCCTTGAAATTTGTCACGCTCAATCCGGCGAGGCAGCTGCGAATCGACGACCGAGTCGGCTCCATCGCTGTCGGTAAAGACGCTGACATTGTTCTTTGGACCGGCCACCCACTTTCGAACTTTTCAAAAGTAAAACAAACATGGATCGACGGGCGGAAGTATTTTGACCGCGAAGAGGATGCCAAAACTCAGGAAACCGTCCGAAATCAACGACTGGCTTTGATTCAAAAAGTGCTCGAGTCAGGCGAAGAAATGGTTAAACCCAACATCAACACAATCGACCCGGCGAGACTTTGGCCGCGTCACGATGAATTCTGCGGACACCATCACCACCATGAAGACGGCCACGATTAGCGAATTGAGAGTCGAACGCGACTGACTGTTTTACGTTCTTTACGTCTCAAACCATTATCGAAATTCAAAGCCAGAACAACATGAACAAAGCCATGAACAATCTACAACAAAACATCTTTCGATCCATCGCTGTCGGAATCGCAATTTCAACTTTTGCTTTCTCGGCAACATCGCTTGCGGCCATTGTGTCAAACGACGAAGTTCCGGGAGCGCCGCAAAAGAATCCGATCCTGCTAACCGGTGGAACGATCCATCCCATCTCTGGTACTGCGATCGAGGGAGGTGAACTGCTGTTTGAGAACGGAAAGATCACAGCCATCGGCAAAACGGTTAAGAAACCCGAGGGCACGAAGACCATCGACCTGAAGGGCAAACACGTTTACCCGGGCATGATTGAATCTCATTCTCACATGGGCCTCACAGAAATCGCGGCGGTGCGAGCGACGAATGATTTTCGCGAAACTGGCGAAATCAACCCCAACGTCAAAGCGTTGGTTTCTGTCTATCCTGACAATGTGATTATCCCTGTGACGCGAGCCAACGGTGTCTTGTTCGCGTTGACGGCTCCGTCAGGCGGATTGATTTCTGGCAAATCATCAGTCATCCAACTCGATGGATGGACTTACGAAGACCTCGCTGTCAAGTCAGACACGGCGATGCATATTAACTGGCCATCTCAAACGTTGTCACGACGTCAGCGTGCACGGATGACTGAGAAGCAAATTAAAGAAGCAGAAAAAAACCGTGAAAAACAGCTTCACCAGATTCGAGATTTGTTTGACCAATCACGAGCCTATCGCGACATAAAAAACGCGAACGATTCCAGCCAGAAGTATGACGCGCGATTGGAAGCAATGATCGACGTTGTTGATGGCAAGATTCCGATGATGATCCGTGCCGACAAAGCCGCCGACATCCAGTCAGCCGTCGCTTTCGGTGCCGAGCAAAAACTGAAAGTGATTATCCTTGGCGGATACGATGCTGAATCATGTGCCGATCTATTAAAGGCCAACGACGTGCCTGTAATTATCTCTGCCGTTTACCGATTGCCTCAACGTCGGGCAGAAGGGTACGACGTCGCTTACTCGCTTCCTTATCGTTTGCAAAAAGCGGGAGTGAAGTATTGCATTTCCGGGACTGACCGCAGTGAGACGTGGAATGCAAGAATTTTGCCATACCATGCTGCGACCGCCGTCCCGTTTGGCATCTCACAAGAGGAAGCCATGAAAACCATCACGCTTTACGCCGCCCAAATCCTTGGCGTGGATGATCGAATCGGGTCACTTGAGGTAGGCAAAGACGCATCGCTGATTATCACTGATGGAAGCCCATTGGAAACAACGACTCACACCGTCGGTGCGTTCATTCAAGGCCGTAAAGTTGATTTGTCAAATCGCCATTTGCGGCTGTATAAAAAGTACGAGCAGAAGTACAAGCAGTAGTCATCGCTGCGTTTTTTTTGATACCCTTGGATGGTTCGAGAACACAAGCAATTTTTATCGCTGCGATTCGATGCTCTTGGATGATTTGAGAATACAAGCAGTTGTTATCGTCGCGATTTGTGGCCTCAGCCAGCGCCCCAATTGAAAATGCAAGCGATGCAATCAACTCGTTTTGATGACCTCAAAAAGTTCCTCGATCGAAACAGAATCGCTTGTCATGAACTCGTTTTGACAACTTCGGATGGGCAATAGAAATACCCCGACAGGGGGTACAGCCTATAGCCGGCGGTTGAGCGAAGCGACACCGCCGGAAATTGAGCGGATCAGGAATTGACGCTGAAAGTGTCACGGCAAATGCGCATTAGCCCGGCAGTTGTTTTAGCATTTTGCGACCTGAAGGTTGATTTGATGATCTAAGCCAGGACTTTTGCGATACATTTTACTTCTTGCATGATGGTTGTGCTGGGTAAAAGCGCTGGCCGCGGTGCGTCCAGCACACGAAAGGGCTGGCCTTGAATGGCCAGCCCTGACGCTGTCTTGCTAATGCTGAAACGACAAGGTGGAAACTATTCCTGCTCGCCAGAACCATCGGACGATTCCGCTACGGCTTGCACATCGTCTACTACAAGATCGTCCGCCAGAGAAACGCCCGGTTGGGCAACGGCTGTTTGGGGAACAGTCGTTTGGTCAACACCAGGCAACGCAACGTTGGGGGCCGGCAACGGCTGAACTGCCTTCGTCGTTTTGAACAAACGAAACATCTCGCTGTCGGTTGAGAGGATTAAGTTCGTATCAGACTTCAAAGCCGATTTGTACATTTCCAATCGCTGCAAGAACTCGAAAAACTCTGCATTCTGACCGTACGCTTCCGCCGTCAGCTTGATGACTTCTGCGTCGGCAAAACCTCGGATCTCATCCGATTTCTGCTTCGTCTCACCTTCAATCGAATCCAGCTCTTTCCGTGTCAAACCTTTGATACGATTGCCTTGTTCGTCGGCTTCTGACTCAAACAGCTGTGCCACTCGCTGCCGCTCACTTCGCATCCGTTCGTAAACAGTGTCACGAACCCGGTCGTTATACTTCACACGTTTGATGTGAACGGCGACCAGCTCCATCCCATAGCGGTCTTGTAATTCGCTACTGGCAACACGAAGAATTTCTTTTTCAAGTTTTTCACGTCCCGTTTTCACGACATCGCGCGAGGTCGCAGTTCGGGCGAGTTCTTCTGTTTCATAAGCCAATTTGTCGTTGGTCGTTCGAACAAGATCGATCAAATTGTTCCGAGCGATCACGTCACGGACGGCAGAATCGACGTAGTCATCGAGGATCTTTTGCCCTTTTTGCTCCGACCGTACGTTGGTGAAAAACGTGTCGAGATCAACGATACGCCATCGAGCCCAGCAATCGACGAAGATTCTTTTCTTGTCACGTGTCTGCATATTTTCCGGAGCGCCATCCCAAGGCAGCAATCGCTTTTCAAGACGATGCACCGACTGGATCAGTGGGATTCGAAAATTCAAACCGGGCTCAGTTACGAAATTGACTGGCTTTCCAAATTGCGTAATCACCACCTGCTTGCCTTCGTTGACAACGTAGGTAGACGTATAGATCGCCATTGCAGCGAGACCAACTAGGAAGGCTACAAAAGTTAGTTTGGCATTCATTATTTTTGGCCTCGCAATGGATTGGGTGTTGGCTGCCCTTGATTCAAATTCAAAATCGGAAGCATCTGATTGACAGACTGGTCAATAATCGTTTTGGCACCGACTTGGCCAAGTACTTCTTCCATCGCTTCGAGGTACAAACGTTGCTTTGTCACTTCGGGTGATTTCTCGTACTCGGCAAGTTTCGCTTTGAAAGCATTGACGCTACCGGTGGCTTCCATCACAGTTCGCTCACGATAACCTTCTGCTTCGGAAATCAACTGATCGCGTTTACCACGCGCCGCAGGAATCTGACGGTTTCGCTCGCCCTCTGCTTCGTTGACGACACGCTCTTTGTTTTGACGAGCACGGTTCACGTTTTGAAACGCGTCCTTGACTAGTTCTGGTGGAGAAGTCGTTTGAAGTTTTACGGTGATGATTTCAACGCCGGCCTCGAACTCGTCCAGCATCTTTTGAATTTCTCGTTTTGCCGTTCCGGCGATTTCTTCGCGGCCCATCGTCAAGACGGAATCCACGCTGCGGTCACCGACAAGTTTTCGCATGACGGTTTCGGAGATGTCTTGGATCACATCAGGAATGGCGGGATTGATATCGGACTTGCGGATGTTGAGCATAAAGTCGCCCACCAGGCTGCTTTCGTCGCTGATGTTGAACAGCGAGTCAGTCGCATTCATGATTTTGAATTGAACGATCCACTCAACGTGGGCAAGATTGAGATCACCAGTCAGCATTTCGGCGACTTCATCGTTGGATGCGTTTCGCGGTTCGTAAGCCGTCACTCGACCAGGCGAGTTCGTTGTGAATCCAAACTCAAGCGATTGAACACGGCGAACGGGAACAGTGAAAACATTTTCGATCGGCCAAGGAAATTTCATCTGCAATCCCGGTTCGACCGTGCGATGATGCTTTCCGAATCGCAAAACGATTCCTTGCTCACTCGCATCGACACGATAGAAGCTTGAGTAGCACAAGAATCCAACCAGTGCGATCAGCAAAAGTAGGCCCCCGCCGTAAACGCCATTTTTTATGTCTTGCTCACGATTGGGCGGCCGTCGCCGATTGCCGCCGTCATCTCGTCCTCGTAATTGATCGAACAGATCGTTTACGTCCATAGATATCCTCGTTGATTAACACTGACTGTCATAATGAACGGGCATGAACCAACTTGTTTCCAAATTGACAAATTCGATCGTTCATTAAATTGAATGGGCGAAACTCGCCTTCATCGTTACAGTCTATTGTTTAAGACAGGTAAAATATTTGGAAAATTCGGGCATAGTTACCCTTTCATTTGATCGACCAAGACAAAACAGGTCCTTACCCCGAATTGGACTTTCATTCAAAAGCCCGCTTTTTCAGCTTTTGGACGACTCTGCAAGCATTGTTTTTGGCTGCCGAAAGAGGCATATTTGACAGTCCGCAAACCAGCATCACAATTCACGACTTTGAAAAGCAACACACATTTTCTGAAATTGCCGTGTTTCGCTCATCGTTTGGACCAAGGATAACTCGTTGACAAACTCACAAAAGAAAAACGGCTGCCTGAAAATTCTGGCACTGATCTTCCTCGCATTTGCCGCGATGATTGTTTTGTGGGGCTTGATGAATTTCAGATCCACGCCCGCCCCAGGCACAGCGGTGGTTAAACCATCTGTTGAGACGACAGTATTGACAGGCCCCCTGAATGCCAACGGCGACGTGGACTACATGCAGGCTTTTAATAACGAACTGTCCGATGGTGTCACGCGCGAGAACAACGTGCTGGTCAAATTGGTCGAGGTTATCGGTCCGATCTCAAATGGCGAGCGGATGCCAGATGCGTTTTTCAAAAAGTTATTGATGGAACCGCTTCCTAGCGGCGGCGACTACTACACTTACTTTCCACAGTGGCTTGAATCGCAAAACATTCTCAACAGTCAACCCACGCAAACGAATTATCGAATTCATCTCGCGAACTGGGAGGGAGCGAACAGTGGACCTTGGGATCCCAAACAGTTTCCAACTCTTGAAAAATGGCACCAAGCAAACAAAAAACACCTGGACGCGATCCGCGAAGCTGTCAAACGCTCGCGTTACTACTTGCCTTGGGTTCCAGACAAATCGAACCGCATCATCAAAGCACAACTTTACTTGATTCAAGACGCTCGCAAACTCAGCCGGCATTTGCAAATCGCTGCGATGCGGAATTTAGCCCTTGGCGAACCGGCCAAGGCACTCGATGACGTGCTTGCTCAGTTTCGCCTTGCTTCGCTTTTTGGCCAAAGCGCAACTGTGCTTGAGGAGTTGCATGGGATTGCGATCAGTGGAATTGCGAACGACACAGCGAAAGAGATTTTCGCGTCCCGTAGTGCTTCGTCGCAAGTATTGCTGGATTTCGCAAAAGAACTCGAGCAGATCCCACCCGTTCGAAATTTCGCCAGATGCGTTGGCAAAGGCGAACGATACTACATGCTCGACGCCATCACAGGACTTGGCCGCGGCGAGACGGAACTTTTAGGCTCTGTTAGCGGAAACGAAGGAGCTCCCAATTCAAATCCACTCGCAGGCATCGCACTTCAATCGGTCCAATTCGAAGAAACATTTTTGGTGGTTAATCGTTGGTATGAAAAACTCGAAGAAATCGCGCTGCTCGAAAATGATATCGAACGATTGGAAAAGCTCAGCGAATACGAAACAGAAATCCAAGCGCTCGAGCAAGATCTCGCCGCCCCCTTGAATGTCGTGTTGACCGTCGCGGGCGGAAGAAGAGCCAAAGGCCGCGCTTTGGGCGAGGCGTTAATCAGTTTGTTCTCACCGGCACTTCAACAAATTGCGACGTCAGAGTTGAGATCAAAGGCCGGGCTTAGAATGACAAAAATTGCGACGGCCATCGCAGCCTACGAAGCCGACCTTGGCGAGTATCCTAAATCGCTCGACGTGCTGGTACCCAAGTACATTGCCGCAATTCCGAATGACCCTTTTGTTAACGCACCCTTCAAATACAAAACCTTCAAACAGGGAATTCTTCTCTACTCCGTTTTCATGAACAAAACTGATGAAGGAGGAAGCGAGGGCAGTGGCTATAACGGGGATTGGCCCGTCTATTGGGGTGTTGATGAGGACGCGATGGAGGCTCAAATTTTAGATTTCGCGGACGACGAGACACACTCTGCCATGGTTGTCGAATCGGAGATGGAAGAAGTGGTCGCTCCCATCGAATGGGATTCGATGGACTCACCTATGGGGCCTGCATCTGAAGAACAACCGACGGGAAATGAACAGCCAGGAAATGAACAGCCAGGAAAAGAAGCATCCGAGGCAAAACTGCCAAACGGATCTTCGGCCACGCCCGATGCGTCGAAAGAACCTGCGAAGTAACATGCCGCAAAAGAATTCCTTGAAACCGCCCAATCCGCTGTGTAAAACTTTTTACGCTCGGGAAACAAAATTGGTTGCCAAAGAGTTATTAGGCATGACTCTGGTTTCCGAAATGGGGGGCGTTCGAACTTCGGGCAAGATCGTTGAGACGGAAGCCTATTTACCCCGAGGCGATTCGGCTTGCCACGCTGCTAAATCCAGAACGGCTCGGACGGAAGTCATGTTTGGCGAACCGGGGCTGGCATACGTCTATCCAATCCACGCGAAAGTTTGCTTTAACGTCGTAACTGAGGCTCGCGAAGTCGGGTGTGCCGTTTTGATTCGTGCACTTGAACCCACAGAAGGTTTTGAAGCGATGCAAAATCGTCGAGGGTTGGATGACCACAACCGATTGACGACTGGACCGGGATGTCTCTGCCAAGCCTTGTCGATCAATCGTGAAATCAATAGGCACGATTTAGTCGTTGGTAATTCCATTTGGATCGAACCCTCTATTGGTTGTAAACCGACGAAGACTACAATCGTTGAACCAGCAGCTAATGCTACAGATCCCTGTCATGGTCACACAATAATGACCACCAAACGAATTGGTGTGACCAGTGCCCAAAACCGACTCCTTCGTTTCTGCATCAAAGGAAATCCTTTCGTTAGCGGCCCTAAATACATGCGAATCTAGATTCCATTTTTATGAAACCAAACGTTGCACGCATTTCAAATTGCTTTCCATTCATTATTCAATCAACATCTCAAATGCACCAAACCAAAATTCGATTCTCACTTTTTTTAAGCCTGCTGATTTGTTCCGCCGGTTGCGTTCAGTCAACAACCGAGCCTGCTGTCAAAGCTGACTCAGACAAAGAAATAGAAACGCAAACTTCCATCGAAGTACCAGAGGGTTGGAACCTAGTCTGGTCAGATGAATTTGAAGGCACTGAACTCGACACTAAGAAATGGAAACACGAAACGGGTGCATGGGGTTGGGGTAACAACGAATGGCAAGACTATAAGGACGCCACCGGTGATAATGTTACCGTTGGCGAGGGCGTGTTGAAGATCACGGCAAAGAAAACAGGTGCAGGCCAAAAGGTGGGCGACTACACGTCGGCACGACTCAATAGCTTGGAAAAATTCACTTATGGCCGCATGGAGATTCGGGCGAAAATGCCGGCCTACAAAGGCAAAGGCATTTGGCCTGCAATCTGGATGCTTGGCGCAAACATCAAAGATGCGGGATGGCCTCAGTGCGGCGAACTCGACATCCTTGAGTACGTAAGCTACCGAAAAGGGAAAATGCATTCTGCAATCCATTGCAAATCTCACAATCACGGAGACAAAACCCAAGTCGAAACGGGGCCAATGGATTTGGATACAATTGAATCCGAGTTTCACGTTTACGGACTTGAATGGACGGAAGACAAAGTCGTGTTTTACACTGACAAGCCCGAGAACGTTAAACTAGCTTACGAGCGTCCGAAGAAATTTGACGCAGACAACTGGCCTTTCGACAAACCGCACTTCTTCCTGCTCAATGTTGCCGTCGGTGGTGACTGGGGTGGTGAGGAAGGCGTTGAAGACAAAATTTTCCCATCCACCATGGAAGTCGACTTCGTTCGTGTCTTTCAAAAAAAGTAAAACCGCTTTCGCAACATCGTTCCGTGCCTAATTCACATTTGAGGACTTCATGATCAGCCGCTCAACCCAGTTAATGTTTCTCGTTTTCATTTTGGGATTTGTTTTTTCTGGACAATCCACAATTGCGATCGAGAACGATGCGGCGAACTCCGCATCGACAAAGGCAAAACCCAATGTCGTAATCGTGATCACCGACGACCAAGGCTACGGCGATCTGAGTTGCCACGGCAACCCGGTTTTGAAAACGCCCAACATCGACGATCTGTACAAGGAATCGATTCGACTCACGGATTACCACGTCGCGCCGACTTGCTCACCAACACGGGCAGCCCTTCAGTCCGGACATTGGACGAATCGTACTGGTGTGTGGCACACGATCATGGGGCGCAGCATGCTTCGTGAGGACGAGCCAACGATTGGGCAAGTTTTCAAAGACGCCGGTTACGCCACTGGGATGTTTGGCAAATGGCATCTTGGCGACAACTATCCATATCGACCTGAAGATCGCGGATACACAGAAGTTCTTCGTCACGGCGGCGGTGGTGTTGGGCAGACACCTGACTACTGGGACAACGCGTACTTTGACGGAAGTTATTGGCATAACGGAAAACCAGTGCCAGCCAAAGGATTCTGCTCCGACGTATTTTTCAATTACGCAAAAACATTTATTAAAACTCAAAAGGAAGCTGGCAAACCTTTCTTGGCTTACGTTTCCACCAACGCGCCGCATGGCCCATTGCATTGCCCTGAGAAGTATTCTGCCCCTTACAAGAAAACCCAAAAAGACAACGTTGCGAACTTTTTTGGGATGATCGCGAACATCGACGACAACGTTGGACAGATGCGAAAATTTCTGGATGACGAAGGGCTCACCGAAAATACGATCTTCATTTTCACGACCGATAATGGAACGGCATCGGGAGGGACAGTTCATAATTCTGGAATGCGAGGCAAAAAAGGCAGCGAGTACGACGGCGGACATCGAGTTCCATTTTTTGTTCATTGGCCGGCAGGAAAAATGACAACCGCGACCGACGTGACTCCGATCACTCATGCCGTCGATATCCTCCCAACCCTATGCGAGCTATGCGATGTTGCAGAACCCAAAGACGTTGATTTTGATGGGCGTAGCATTGCGAGTTTGCTTCGCGGTACGCCAGACGAATCGGTAGATTGGGACAATCGAATACTTGTAACCGATTCGCAACGTGTGAAAGATCCAATTGTCTGGCGAAAAAGCAGCGTGATGACTTCGCGCTGGCGTTTAATCAACGGAAAAGAGCTATACGACATCAAAGCAGACCCCGGTCAGAAGACAGATGTCGCGGCTGCGTTCCCGGCGGAAGTTCGGCGGCTGAAAGATTTCTACTTTGGCTGGTGGGAGGAACTGGAACCAACATTCAAAAAGGACACCGCAATTTTCCTTGGCCACCCCAATGAGAATCCAGCGAGATTGACCAGCCACGATTGGATCACGACGGGTTCAACGCCTTGGAACCAAGGACACATTCGTCAAGGATTGGACAAACCCGCAGTCACCGGTTTTTGGAATGTCAAAGTTACTCAAACTGCGAAATACGAAATCCGTTTGCGACGCTGGCCTGAAGAAGCCAACACTGGAATCAATGTTGGCATGGTTGCTGGATCAGCCGTTCCCGGCGCAAAAGCGTTCCGCGAAAAGGTGGGTCGAAAGTTTGAAGGCCTCAACAAAGCAACCGTTGAGATCGCCGGCTTGAGCCTATCGACTGAGTTTGCAGAGGACGCTGTCGAGGCGGTAATCACCGCCGAGCTACCAAAAGGAAAAACGAAACTTACGGCTAAGTTTCTGTCAGACGACGGAAGATCAGTCGGTGCCTATTATGCCTACATCAAGCGGATTGAATGAAGGCTGAAGCAACATGGCCACAATCATCGGCTGAGAGACAAATTCGGTGAGCATTTGCACGCGTTGCGAGTGCTCACCCTCGCGTCAATCGTTGTCAGTGAGATCCTTTGTAGTGAAATCTTAAGGAGTCGAACTTGGCGAGTATTCTTCCTTCTCCCGTTATTGCCGAATTTTGCTGATTTTGCAATTCTTGCGGGTCTTGAGAACCCTACTTAGGCCGATCCAACCTTGGATTGTGAAATATGTATCAGCAGGTCACTACGGGAAAATGGTTTTGGCAAAACCGGCATACCGTTCGTTTCTTCCCGCCCGTTGTTTCCACTGACAAGAGTGAAAGACAACTCGGCTTGGTTCTCCTGAATCCACGTAGCAAGGGAAACGCCGTCAAATTTTCCGGGCATAGAAATATCCGTTACAACATGATTGATTTCATGAGCATGAGTAAGAATCTCAATTGCTTCATCGCCACTTTTGACATGCTGTCCGGATGCTCCCACCGATTCCAGCATTAGAATGATCGAATTGGCAACCGCAAGGTTGTCCTCGACCAGCAAAATTTTAAACGTCGTAAAGTCTGTGCCTTCCAGTGACGAATCGTTTGAGTTCACATTTGAGATTGCTCCCCGAATTGGAAAGTACATGGTGACTTCGGTTCCTCGGTTCAACTCACTACTCAGTTGAATCTCACCCCCACTTTGATTCACGAAACCACAAACTGAACTGAGGCCCAACCCCGTACCAACGCCTTTTCGTTTCGTGGAAAAAAAGGGCTTGAAAACACGCTGGCGGTTTTCCTCGGTCATCCCCTCGCCATTGTCTTTGACGACAATTTGCAGAAACTTTTGGTTGGAATCAATTGGTTTGCCGAAACCACCCTGCCTATCGAGTTGCTCAGCAGTCTTCAGCGCAGTTGAAAGGTGAACTTCACCCCCATGCGGCATCGCATGAGAAGCGTTGGAGAGCAGATTCAATAAAGCGTTCGTCATTTTGGCTTGATCGATCGGGAGCACTGCCTTTTCAGATTGATCGTTGATAGTCAACTTGTTTTTCTCGGACAATGCGGCGCGAAATATTTCGACATGATTCGTAAGATAGTCTGAAAAAAACATGTACTCGGGCTGCAAGTATTGATTTTTCGAACTGGCCAAAAGTTGTTGGATCGTCTTTTCTGCCGTTTCAACACAACGGTCAGACGATTGAAGCAAAGTAGCCAGTTTGCCCGAAACGCTAGTACCAATAATTTCATTCGAAGTCTTGATGACTTGGAGTAAGTTGTTGAAATCATGAGCGAAGTTGCTGACGAGTCCGCCAAGATTTTCGATCCTCTTTCGCTCCGCAAGCTCCTTTTCCAATTCGGCTTGCCGTTCAAATTCCTTGACCAGCGATTCTGTTTTTGCTTCAACAAGCGTTTTCAGTTTCGCGTTCTGTTGCTGCTCTTTTTCCAACAACGAGCGTTGATGATTTCGACTGGATTTGTACCAAACAAATCCAGTAGTGAGCACCAGCAAGCAAAGCCCCACACCGATCAGTAGCGCACTTTCAATTTTCTGCCGAGACGTGCTGGCTTCGACTTGGTAAATCTCCATTTTCTTACGCTGCACACTGTGTTCGAGTTGTTGCTTGACTCTAGGATTGCTTTCAAAAAGCGGCTCATATTCCTTAACCACATTGTCAGCTGCATCGAAATCACCAAACTCCACGTAAGACTTCGCGATCAGCACGGCTGGATTAAATCGGGTTCGAGCATCGAGATCCTTCACCGCGTTGAGAGATTTTTTTGCAGACGCAAGCGCTTCATCAGGGCGATGCAATTTCAACATCACCGTAGATTTGGCAAACCAATAAATGTGCTCGTAGAAGGGAGTGACTTTTTCGCTTCCAATGAAAACATCGAACTTGTCCAGCGCTTTAAGAGCATCCTGTTCGCGTCCAAGATTCGATTCAATGATCCAATAGTAACAATCGAGAATCCACTTTCGCTCATTGTCGGGCAGCTCATCCTTTAACGGCTGCAGGTTTTCCATCCAGTGTCGAGCCTGGTAATAGGATTCGATTTGAATGCCAAGCTCTGCGAGTGCCATCGTCGATATCATCGCATAGTCGTAATTTTTTGACTTGATACATTCGGCTTGGCTTTTTTCCAAAGGTTTGATTGCCTCAAGTTCGCGGTTGTTCCTGATCAAAAAATTTCCGTAGTTCGATTTCACCGCTGATGCGGTCCCGCCCAATGCCAAGTTTGAGTTTTCCATCAACCATTGGAATTCTTTATTGACCTCTTGAAAGCTGGCACCGTTCTCAACCATCGCTGCAACGAAATTATTTCGCGTTTTATATTCCGTTTTCTGATCGCCCGTTTCTCGCGCCGACTCAATTGCTTGCGCAAAAAACTTCACCGCTTCGTCGGGATCTCCGGCCTGCATTTTGGCAACACCCATCGCGTTGTGGAGAGTTGCACCACTTGGGACACCTTCGGACTCTTGAGCCTCAGCGAGAGAAAGAGCTTCCTCACACCACTTCATACGTTGTTTGAAACTCGCATCAGGATCGTAATGCCGAACGCAAAGAGCCTTCAATATCTCCAATCGATCACGCGGAGTTTCCGTGCTAACCAATCTCTTTTCCAGCTCTTTGGTTGGCAATGAGTCATAGGATTGACCTTGATGACAGGTAACAAGCCCAGTGATGAAACAAATATAGAGAAGTAAGTGCGACATGAAACTAAGGCAAGGCCATGAGTGATGACATGATCAACCGAGCACTCTCACGTACTGATGAGAGAGGTCAAATCGGAAAAGAAACGACGCAATTGAAATCCAGTGTTAGGGGAAACTGGACTGATCAATTGTAGTTCGACTCGAGGATGGATTAAGACTGGAAGTGGTTCTCTACGGTCAGTTTGTTGACCGCATCTCACGATTGTAACAATCCCGCGCTGAATTGTTCGAGGGGTAAAATTTGCTATCGGTCAAAATCAAATTGCGTTCCTGTCACGAACAGGCACGTTTACCTGAACTGCAAAAATCATCGCTGCAAAAAAGCCTGCCGTGATCATGATTTGAATTAGCATTTTGATTCATCCGTGAATTAAATTAGTGGAAAGACCATCCTTTCCTACTATTCATTTCGCAGATTCGTTGACACATGCGGTCAAAGCACAGAATAATTCGCAACTTTCTTTTGCTACGGAACTTCAAGACGAGGGAAATCGCTCCCATTACCTTGTTCTGTATTTTTTTCAAAAAAAACGAGTCCCGTTATTTCAAGTGTTACTTTGACCTTTCGAAATTGGATAAGTTTTAATGCGTGACCGATCAACAGTTGTCTGGACGACCGCGCGTTGGAAGTTAACGCTGCAAATATTCGGACACAATTAATCCCTGGTGAATGGTTCCCCCAATCAAAGTTTTCGACATCAATTCCTCATTGAGCTTTCAGTTCCGGCAATCGCCAGTGACGAAGAGAAAAACTGCGACGACTACCTGGAACCCGTGGGACAAGCGAGAAGGAATTCCCCAAACCAGTTTTTCAAAATAAGCCATCGAATTTACCCAATAACAGAGAACCAATCGCGAATATCAACACTGGGATTTCGGCAAACAAGCCACAAATCACAACGCAAATACATTTAGCCAATTGAGAATTACGATGGAATTCGGTGCTTGCTATCCCCCGGTAAAGGGGCCTCATCCAACGAAACCAAATGGTTTCTACGGCGCTGCTCCTAATGTGCAGTATGTGAAATACGTGCCAGTCGGATATGTGGATACGCACTCGAAAGCCGTTGGCTATTTGCTTTGGTTGTTTGGATTCACTGGAGCCCACCGTTTTTACTATGGACGTCCGCTGACGGGCATTCTTTGGTTCTTTACATTTGGACTATTGGGAGTCGGTTGGTTGGTTGATCTATTTTTGATCCCATCCATGGACAGCCAGACCGATAAACGGTTCAACGCGGGCCAAGTTGATTACAACCTAAGCTGGATTCTGTTGTTATTCTTTGGTGTGTTTGGTTTTCATCGTTTTTACCAAGCCAAGATCGTGACCGGACTGATTTACCTATTCACTTTCGGTTTGTTTGGTATCGGATACGTCTACGACATTCTGACGCTGAACGATCAAGTCTCGGAACGCAATTACCACCAACAGTTGAACTGGATGGCTTAGTGGGGCTTAGTTGAGGACCTCATTCATTTAAAGCTTAGTTTAGGGCTTAGTTAAAGGCTCGGCTGAGAACTTGCCCGAGGTATAGCGCAATAGATCGCAGAAGAGCTGACGGAATACGCATCGCCAGCCAAGAACTTCACACGTTTTGAGTTGACTTCGACATCGTGTAAAACGAATCATTGCGAATCGAGAATTCGTTCTCGGTTTGGCAATTGAATTTGTCTCGTTCCTGGATGTTGAAATGAAAAAAAACGTGTTCACCTTAAGCTTCGCTGCAGCTTTCTCTTTTTCAATCTGCTTAGCAGCAGCTTGCCAAGCACAAGAAAAAAGCAAACCGCTTGAGCTTCCACAATGCGACATTTTTTTGTTCGACATTGAAACTGGCGATAGCGAATCGCCGATGAAAGTTTCCAACCCACGAAACATCACTGACCGCATTGGTTACGACAATCAACCTTGGTTCACACCGGAGAGCAAAACGATCCTTTTCACTGCGAACCGCGCCGCTGACCGAACAGACATTTTTGAATACGTAATTGAGTCGAAAGAGACGAGACAAATCACAGACTCGCCGACTCAGGAGTATTCGCCTCAGATTTCTCCTGAAAACAAGGTGCTGTCTTTTGTCACCGATGGAGAGGGAGCCAACCAAAGCATCTGGTCAGTCAAACGAGGTGACGATTGGGCTGCCGTTCAGGGGACTGAAAGATGGCTGCTCCAAGAGCAAGGCGAACGCGAGCCGGTTGGCTATTACAGTTGGAATCACGAAACGGACTACATTTTGTTTTGGTCGCGATACGGATATTCGATTCGATTGTTTCACGCCAAAAAGAAAGTGGTTCATTTTGTCACTGGCATGGCGCCGCCAAGTTCACCCTACATCATCCCTGGCACGAACAAGTTTAGTTTTCTTCACCGGCAAGCCAACGATGAAGCGTGGATCAAAGAGCTTGACCCGGAAACGCTTGCCATTCGCCCTCTCACGAAAACGTTCGGCAGCAATCCAAATTATGGCTGGACTCCGGATGGTTCAATCATCATGTGTGATGGGACCAAGATGTCTCGTTGGTCGCCTGACTCCGATGGCAAGTGGTCAACGGTGGTAGATCTCGCGACGTTAGGAATGAAGTCGGCATCGCGAGTGGCTGTCAGCCCCAATGGCAAACTATTGGCCGTCGTTGGAGTGGCGAAAGACTCCGAAACAAATTGATGTGTCGAATCTATTTGCGAATCCTACCGCGGTCATGAATGTTTTGAATTTCTTTTATGAGAAAGTTTATCAACGGTTGCATTTCTTCTTTCTCGATCAGATTGACTTGCTCTTTCAAATCAACGGCCAAGTTATAGAGCTCTCGAGGATTTGACTTGCCGACCAACAGAAGTTTTTCGTCAACCAAAAGTTTCCACTTTCCTTCGTACAACTTTCCATCGACGATTGGGTTGTCCAAACGAATGGCCATCCAAGCCGCTGAAGGGTCGTTCGCTTTTTTGCCAGCCCGTTTGGCTCCTTCATTGTGGTCGTTGTGAATCAACGGAGGACGGCCAGCCAGCGTTTCACCTTTGAACGCTGGAAGGATATCGAACGTGTCCTCGGCTCCCTCAGCCGGCAATTCCGACTCTGTTACCGCAGCAAGCATTCCAAATATGTCCACCAACGAAACTGGTGAATCGCTCGTTTTCCCATTGGTAAAATCATTGCCGTCTCCGATTCCGCCAAGTTTCCAGGTTGCGATAAAAGGGACGCGATGGCCCCCTTCGTACATCGAGCCCTTGTTGCTACGAAGTGGACCCGTAGCCGTTTTCGACCGATTCTCCGCACCGTTGTCGCTAGTGAAAATCAAAATCGTATTTTCAATCAGTGGCTTACCATCGCGGCGCGGATCTGCAGTTTGCTCCAATTGTTTCATCAACAAACCAAGTGCAACATCATTTTGATAAATGTAGTCGCTTCGCTTTCCACCAGGATGGCTGACACCTTTTACAGGCACGCCTTCGATGTGTTTGCATACTGTATGAGGTGTGTGATTTGAATTGCAGGCGTAATACAGAAAAAATGGTTTCGACTGATGCTCTTTACTTTCGACGTGCTCGGTCAGAAACTGTTTGGCCTTTGCATAATTGATTGGACCAATTTCAGTCAAAACAAATTTAGAACGATCTACCTTTGTCCCACCAACTGCGGCCAACACTCGATCGCCCTCTAGCCAACCCTGAGGCGCCGATGTCTTGTGACTTCGCGAGGTGCCATGAAAAAAATCAAAACCGTGATTCACAGGTCCATCGGCGATCCCCTTTGTCAGATCGACTTTTTCATAGTCGGGTTCTGGGTCGCCCGCAGAATTTCGATAGGTCAAACCACAATGCCACTTGCCGGTCATTCCTGTGTGATAACCTTTTGCTCGCAACCAGGACGCAATCGTCGGTCGGGCTGGCTCGATCAAAGGCGCACCTTGCGGCCCCCAAATGACGCTGTATTTCAAACGCGTTCGCCAAGTGTATCGTCCCGTCAACAATGCTTGCCGTGTCGCAGTGCAACGAGATGACGGACTGTGAGCGTCGGTGAATCGGATCCCCATCTTGGCCAACCGTTGCATGTTGGGAGTTTTGACTTGATCGGCATCAGCGTTACCAGTCCAGTCTTGGTAGGCATTTGTATCCCCCATTCCCATGTCATCCGCCATCATGATGATGATATTGGGAGATCTAAGCAGGTGTTCACCATCTGTGTCGGCCATTGCAACACTTTGGGTCAAAGCCAGGAACGCAAGCGTAAAAAACAGGCTCTCAACGTTTCTTCTCATTCGGTTTTGCATCGGAGCGAACCTATTGTTTCGAGTTAGATTTTTTCTTTTTCGACCGATTCTTTTTCTTCCCGCGTTGCTGCCGCTCGTGAGCTTTCATTTCCGTCTCAACTCCCTGATCGCCCTGCTCTTTCATCCAACCTTGTAGCTGCGCAGTCAGTTTGTCCACGACGGGTTTTAGCTCCGGATCGTCCGCAAGGTTTTTCATCTCAAGCGGATCTTCTCCAACTTTGTACAGCTCAACAGCGGGCCGATGATGATAAGCATCCACAAGCTTCCTCGCGTTGGCGTCACCCGAATCAGCGAGCTGCACCATCGATTTGAATTCACGACTGATCGAACAAGCGTTTGTAAATTTTGATTCATGATTCAAATTCAAAATAAGTTTGTAATCTGAGTTTCGAATCGATCGGATCGCGTAGGCTTCGGTTCCAGCAATAATTCCACGAGTTGTCATCAGCCCGAAAACCTCTGACTTATGAACGTCGGTTTCGCCAAGCAATACTTGCTTGAAACTTTTTCCATCCAGCCCATCGATCGGCTCAGCGCCGGCCACATCAACAAATGTCGGAGTCACATCGACGTACTCCACCATCGCATCGGTGACGGAACCAGGTTTAATTTTTCCCGGCCAACGCACCAACATGGCGGACTGCAGGCCGTTGTCATAGCATGTCCATTTCGCAAATGGGAAACCGCTTCCCTGCTCGGACACAACCATCACCATCGTGTTTTCTCTTAAACCATGTTTGTCAAGCATCGCGAGGATCTGGCCGACTTGACTGTCGAAATAAGTGATCTCTGCGAGGTAACGACCGAAGGCTTCACGAACGACCGGCGTATCAACAATGTTGGGTGGAAGCTTGATCGAATCGACTGGATATTTGGAAGCATCGCCTTTATCCCACGGGCTGTGCGGCTCGTTAGAACAAGCGAACAAGCAAAACGGATTTTTGTTTTCTCCATCCACCAGCGACTTTGCCGAGTCGGCGAACAACGAATTGATCTGCGCCATATCAGGATTTTTTGCGTCTTTCCCCTGCAGCATTTTGAATGGGAATACCGAACGCGGATTAAAATGCGTTTTCCCGGAAAGCGCAACCGTATAGCCATGCGGCTCCAGATAGTGCACGATGCTTTTGACGTGATCGTAAGTAAACGTGTGGTTGGGATAGGCACCGCTTTTGACTGGGTAGAGTCCGGTGTAAATATTCTGGCGCGTCGGCGAGCACATCGGAGCGGCTTGAAAGCAACGTTCGAACTTCATGCCCTGAGCCGCAAACGCGTCAATGTTCGGCGTTAGAGCTTGCCCGCCGTAACACCCGATATCTCGAAAGGTGCAATCATCGGCGATGATAAACACGAGGTTGGGTTTGTCTTTTTGCTCCGTGTGAACGTTCGCCAAATCAGTCAACATTGCGGCTGAGAGTGCCGACGAGTTGAAACTGGTCAAGCAAACGATGCCAACGAACGCTGATAACACCAACGTGTGTTGGAGGTTTTTGAGCCAAGCCATGGTTTTTCCATTTGAATAATTTGCATAAAAAAACGCCTCACGAATGAGACGTTCGATCTTCAAATTTTATTGCTTGGCCAGCAGAACGCAAACATCCGGGTATATGAATAGTTGTAAGTTGGACGCTACGTCGCCAGCTGTCCCCGCGATTGCGACTAGCACACGTTTCTAGCGGGATGCCACATTATCTCGGAGAAGTCCCGCCAACACAGTTTTCACATGGCTGGAAGGAATCGCATAAGTCGCAGCCCGTCCCTTCCTCGCAATATTTATGCCCAATACATTACCATCCAAATCCGTAATGGGGCCGCCACATTGCTCAGGGAAAAGTGGTGCATCGTGCTGGAAAACGGTCGGAAAGTTGTCGTCACGGCGGCTTGGTACAGCGCCAAGTCGATTCATCATTTTGAACCGAGCGGCCTGTTCACCTGAAACATCACGGCCAGCCAAAGTTGCGTTTGCGATTGCCGGTTTGCCGTTTCGCAAAAATTCAATCGCAACCTTATCGCCCGGTCGTCGATCGCGAATCGTTTTTACCAACGAAGCCACATCCGTGATCACGACGTCGCCGAGCTTGGTAAGTACATCGCCATCACGTAATCCGGCGTTATAGGACGCACTTCCTGAATTGATATCCGAGACTCGAACGCCCTTGGTTGTTGTTTCAGGTTTGACGCCAAGAAAGGCTTGCTCGCCGGCTTTGGTCGATCTTGGTTGCACGCTATACGTCCCCAACGCAACGACCGAACCGTCAACATCCGGAGTCAGCAAGAAACTGCCGACGAGAACTTTTTTATCAGACCAATTTACGACAGAAAGCCCGTCAGCTTCGATTTTCAAAATCGCCAAATCGTTATTGTTTTCCGTTCGCAAAACTTTTGCATCAAACCGACGCCCATCATTTAGCTCAACTTTAATCTCAGTGCGATTTTCTACTTCGCTCGCCTTGGTCAAAATATAGCCGTCCGTTTTCACGATTGTTCCCATCGCTACGTGCCGGTCTTTAGCGAGGATCCGAACGGTGCTAACGACGGTTGACCGGACGGGCTGATTGATTTGAGCAAGCACGATATCGCTTTGCCGTTCATGACGATTGATTTGCCGATTCCGCATGCTTGGGAGCTCGAACTTCAATGCAATATTGCTGCCCGAGTCATCTACCTTGATGCGATCAAGTCCTTCGAAAGGATTAGCAGGGTTGGAACGGAATCGTTTGAATTGGTCGGGAGTAAACTCAACCGTCGCGGTGTCTTTCCTAATTGCCTTGCGGAATTTTTCTTGCAAATCGGAATCGAGATCAGGAACCATGCCTTCGAAAACGTCGCGAACGTCTTGGGAAAGCTGAGCCTCAACAGGAGCGGGGAACGCATTGACCGTGAGCGAGATTGCCACGACAAGCAATAAATTTTTGGCTTTCAACATCGTCATTCCCTTGAGTCGTTGTAAGTTCGATTTTCGATTATTCAGATCAGTACTCAAATTTTCACTTCCGATTTTGTGCTTTCGATCTATCGCTGTTGTCTACGCATGGTGCTGGGACGTATTTTCACGTTAACGAAGCATTACTTCAAAAGCGATCGTCTTTCCGTCTCGTAAAACTTTCAATTCACATACCTCACCGGCATGGTGTCGCTTGATGATATCAATCAAGTGCTGCCCGTTCTGAACAATGACTTTTTCGAATTCCGTAACCACATCGCCGGCTTCGATACCGACCTGCCCCGCTGGACCAGAAGGATCGACCGACTTGATCAGGCAGTTGGCGGCACTCTTGTCGACGCGCACTCCAATGATGCCGCGCTTTTTTCGCTCGCTCGGCTCGTTGAGTTCGGGCAGTGCCCCCCAGCTTTCACCACTTTTTAGTCTGTTCCAGTCTCGAGAAAAAATCTGCATCGTCACATGCCGGTTCTCAGCGACCGAATCGCCAATTGAGCTGTGGATCCCGATCAGCTTTCCATCGAGATCAAACAACGGTCCGCCTGAATCGCCGCCAATCAAAACGGCATCGGTAAGAATCTGTGCGGCTTTGACGTCGAGAATTCTTCCAGTTCGAACGGGCGGTGTTCGCCCAAGTTCAAATCCACCGGAATGACCAATAGAAACAACCCACTGCCCTTTTTTGAGTGGAGCGTCTTTTTTGATTTTGACAAACGGCCAAGGTCCTGGTTCAAGAATCTGAACCATACCCGCATCGGCGTTCAGATTCTTACCGAGCGGTTTTGCTTTTACCGTTCGACCGCTGGGCAGAATAATTTCGTAGCCACCACGATCATTGCTGGCCATGACATGCCCCGCCGTGAGAACAAGCCCATCCTCACTGATGATGACGCCGCTTCCAAAACCGACTCCGTCTGTAATCGAGACGCAGGCGCTCATGTTTTTTGAAACGACAGAGCTGACTTGTCCTTGGATCTCTTTGAGCTTTTCAATCGCCCGATTGTCGACAGCATGAGAAACTGAAACGCTAAGTGCGAGAAACAAAAAAGTGCACAAAGAGAAAGTGAACGAAGAACGCCCGAATAGAATCTGGGCCGGGCGTGTGCGTGAACTGCTTGAAGATCGCGTCATGTTAATTCCATTCTGTGGAATGCGTTCGTCCGTGAGGTTCTATCTTTTCATCCAAATCGATTTTGAGGAAGTCTCGCCCAGAAGTTTAGGAAATGTTAAAGATTGACTTAATAGTGTATCGGTTCTTGAGCAGGGCCCGCTGTGGTAAAATCAATACGCTTTCAATGACGTGAAGGCTGGTTAGATTCCCCCTCCGATTTAATCCGGCGATCTTCCCAAACGCAGGGCTGTTGAGGTTGAACTGCAGCATTGCTAGCAAGACAATTTAATGGATGACTCCCCTTAAACATTTTCGATTCACCCAACTGAGTTTCCAATTGTGGTTGATTTTCGCCCCTGGCAACAACCGCTCTATTATAGATCGCCGAACCCATTTAGCGAAGAAAAGATGATATCTCCTTATCGCAGCACGGTTGTCGGTAATCCGATCCTGCGTACGCTGCTGTACATCTGGGTTTCGCCCAACTCCGTCATCGGGTTGATTGTTGGAGTTCTTGGGCTGGCCTCGGGAGGAAAGTGTCAAATCCAACGAGGCTGTTTTGAATTTTCTGGCGGATTGGTCACATGGTTGCTTCGACGGCTTGGCAGTCATGGAGTGTTGGCGATGACACTGGGCCACACGATTATTGGCCAAGACGAAAGTGGCTTGGCAGCCGCACGCGACCACGAGCAAGTACACGTGCGACAATACGAACGTTGGGGACCGCTTTTTCTTCCGGCATATCTTGGATGCTCTGCATATCTGTGGCTGCGAAAAAAAGATTGTTACCGAGGCAACCCTTTCGAGGTCCAAGCCTACGGAATCGCCGATCCACGCTTTCCAAACAAAAAAAATACCAATTCGAGCGAAACCTGAACCACCGAAGTTGGATGATTCAATTTTCAATTTTCTTTTTTCCAATGATTTGCGGCTTAATTGTCACCGCCGTGAATCACAGATACTATAGAGGTGTGCGATTGGTACTACCTAACCGCGCCCAAGTAGAATTTTGGCAAACTTGATACAAACGTTTTTTAGTTTCATCCGTAAACTCAAAAAGTGAATTCAATTCGTTTGCTGCTTCAACAAGCCCATGAAAGGCTGATATGAAATTGAGAACTGACATTCCTCACCAGTCCAAAAATTTGGTCACTGGATCGTTGTCAAGTTTGTTGTGGCAAGGAACGATCGGCTTGATCGCGATCATGATTGCCTGCTGTTCTGCACCACTCATTTCGAATTGCCATGCTGATGACGAAGGGTTCACCGACGACGCAAAAGCCGCAATCGCACGGGCTTTAAAAGAAGAAAAAGAGATCATTTTTTTGTTTACCGGTTCCGACTGGTGCCCGCCCTGCAAAAAACTGGAAGAGGAAGTCTTGGCCGAGAAAGAATTTCTCTTCGAGGTCACCAAGCATTACGTGTTGGTCAAATTTGACTTCTTGAGAAAATCTCCCGTTCCACCAGAGCTTCAAAAACAAAACGATGAGTATTCAAAAAAATACGGCGTCGAAAGTTTCCCAACTTTGGTTCTCACCGACAACAAACTTAAACCGTTCGCGTTTGCAGGATACGAAGCTGGCGGTTTCCAGAATTATCTGGCGTTACTAGAGAACGCTCGGCAGCTACGAATCAATCGAGACAAATTTCTTAAAGAAGCCGAAGGCAAGAGCGGAGCCGAGCGGGCAAAGTCATTAGATAAAGCCATCGGTGAAATGCGAACCGAGATCATCAACGTATACTACACCGATATCGTTGAAGAGATTGTCGCGCTCGACAAAGACAACGAACTCGGGTTGCGGGAAAAATGGAATGCAGGAGCGGATGCCGAAATGCGAAAGGTCATCATGACCGATCTCGTGATGAGCTCTCGGATTCAGAAACCGGAACTTGCGATCAAGTTCATGGATGAGGTGATGGAAGAGATTGATTTCTCTCCAGCGGAAAAACTTCAGATTTACCAGATGAAACTTAACTTGGTAAAAAAATCGAAAGACAACGCCAGAACGGATGCACTGCTTGACGAAATGATTGGCCTCGAGGGCGTCGAAGGTGAAACGAAAGAAAGATTGATCGTCAAGAAAATCTACTTGATGGTTGGATCCGGACGACACGATGAAGCGATGAAGCTGCTGGATAAATCTATTAAGTCGGGCGACTCGTCAATGTATCTTTTCCTCGCCAAAGGCGAATTGCACAACGCGAAGAAAGAATACGACAAAGCGATCACGGCCTATGACCTGGCTTTGAAAACCGCTCGCAGCAATCCAGACGTGATGATCGACCTAGTCAGTGCCAAAGCTGATGCCGAGTACTCGATGGACAATGCGATCGGTGCGATGCAAACACTGGACAATTTTTCTGAGGACACTCAGATGCCTGCCGACCTGAGAGGCGAAGCGTTACTGCATAAAGCGATGATCATGCGAGACATGAAGCGAACGCGACAAGCTATGCTGGCCGAAAACAGAGCGATCGAAGTCGCCGAGTCGACAAAGGAACGTTCGGAGATGCAAAAAATTGTTGACAGTCTTCGCAAGAAGTACAAAAAGTAGACGAATACAGAGCAGCTCTAAATCCTGTTCGTCTTGTTCGCAAGACGCGCTGGGGGATGGTCGCCATCGCACCTAACATGGATCTGTCCGTTGACGGCTGCGTCGTCAGCCAATCCTTGAAAGAATAATCCCCCACTAAATGTCCCTTTCAGACACAAGGTTCAGCGCCGCTCCAGCTACGAATTGTCAATCGACTCATCCAACGTTTGGAATGGAAACCCGTGTCCGATTCCGAATTTAGCAGTAACAGCTCGCCGCTCTCAACCGGTGACTCACAAACACTGCCCTCGCCCAAAAGCAACTCGCAGATTTCGATTGCGACGATGTTCGTTTGGGTAACGCTCGCCGGATTCGCTTTTGCATCGGCGAATGCTTACGCTGAGTTTTTCGGTCGCGTTGCCGAAAACCCACGGCTAGAACACATCGTCACCATTGGACTCACCTGGATCATTTTTTTGATCTGGCACATTTACGAACGCAGCCACGGTGCGATTGCCATACACGTTGTGCCTCTGGTTTTGATGATAGTTATATTGACTCTCTTGCGCGATAGTTTTGGACAGTTCGCGCACGGAATGCTTTGGTCAATTTCGACAGGTACGATGTTCTGTTCCAATGTGTTGAGCATTTTGTTCGGACTGGAATCCGTCATTTCACGCTCAGTAAGCAACAACTCAAAATCCCACCAGTATCTGATCTATCGGATCGTTGGCGGAATTTTACTGATGGCGACCTTATTTGGCATCGGCCCAAGCATACAGAATAGCTTCCCGGCATTTCCGTGGATCATTGGCGGAGCGTTGATTGGATTTTGGATGGGGCTCTATCAAGCGTTAGCCTCTAAAAATTGGAAAATGTATCCTGCATTCTGTGGCGTGAACACACGCTTGGTCGCGACCAGCGGTTTCTTGGGTGGCGTCATTATCGGGCCAGCAATCTTTTATATTCTAAACGCAAAAATCGACGTCCTAGTTCTGCAGTATCGCTACAGCCCTCTCATCGGATTCTTAATTTCGATCGGCGTAATTCTGACCTGCCGAGCGATTGGCTGTTGCTCATCGAGTTCGCTCGAGGTAGATGATCGCCTTTCAAGCCGAGAGTCACCAAGGTAAAAGACGCTTGGCAACTCGTTGCTGACTACTGACTACTAAATGCCCCCAAATCTCAACTGGGAATTCCGAGAGGTCCTGATATACTTTCTCCGAGAACATGAAACGTAAAAACGCAATTTAAGGCACGCTATGACGACTCAATTTTCAAGCTTCATCTGGGAGCGCTTTGCAGCTTTAGTTGCAATCGCGACCTGTACAATCGTCTTTCACTCAACCGAAGCTACTACTTTTGGGCAGGATATGATTTCGGACAACAGCAGGATCGTTTTCCTTGGCGACTCGATCACCCAAGCCGGCGTGAAACCGAACGGCTACGTTACCTTGTTCGAAAAACAAATCAAAGAAAAATTCGCCGATAAGAAGATCGAGATCATCGGAGCAGGAATCAGTGGTCACAAAGTTCCCGATCTTCAAAAGCGGCTAGACCGAGACGTGCTCAGCAAAAAACCAACGCTCGTTTTCATCTACATTGGAATCAACGATGTTTGGCATTCTCAAAGCGGTCGAGGAACGTCGAAAGAAGATTTCGAATCAGGCTTGCGAGACATAATCAAGCAAATCAAAGACGTCGGCTCTAAGGTGATTCTTTGCACGCCAAGTGTCATTGGTGAAAAAACGGACGGAAGCAACCCGTTGGACTCGATGCTTGAAGAATACTCCGCAATCAGCCGCCAAGTCGCCGAAGAGACCGACTCACAAATGCTCGACTTGCGCAAGAAATTTATCGCTCGGCTCAAAACCGAGAACCCCGAGAATCGTGGCAAGGGAATCTTCACTGGCGATGGAGTGCACTTAAATCCAGCGGGTAACAAATTTGTAGCTTCACAAATGTTGGAAGCAGTTGGAGTGTCGACTCCGACCGTTTCAAGCGTCAAACATATCGTGTTATTCAAATTCAATGACGACGTGAAACCGGCAGCTATCGAAGAAATCGTGACGGCATTCGGCGAACTGCCTAGCAAAATCAGTCAAATCAGCGGATACGAAGCCGGTACAAATGTCAGTCCGGAGAACCTCGACCAAGGTTTCACCCACGCATTTGTAGTTAAGTTCAAAACCTTAAAGGATCGGGACGACTACCTGCCACATCCGGCTCATAAGGAATTCGTCAAGTTGCTCGACGGAAAGATCGACAAAGTTCTCGTTTTCGATTTCACGACCGAATAGCGAAACGTGCAGTACACGGGCCAATCAAAGCTTGCGATGTTTGACTTTTTCAACAACTTGGCGGAACAGGAAACTGGCTTCAACGGCGTCGAAAATGCTGAGCAATCTCTAAATTTCCACAGAAATTCGCTTTAGTTTTGCAAGTTTCGCCTCGCAGCCACGTCAAGTCGCAAATTTTTCAAGTCAAGCGACCAAAAATTGACCGAACATTCAAGCTTTCACCCGCTCTTTACGATAACTAGTCTTGCAGATATACTCTCGCTTCTGAGAACGGTTTCCATGCCATTCTAATATCTGAGAAAAACGCACTTGTAGCTCAATTGGATAGAGCATCGGTCTACGGAACCGAAGGTTAGAGGTTCGAATCCTCTCAAGTGTATTTTTTATGCGCTGATTGAAACTGTCTCATTGGTCAAGACAACCATTCTTACTGGTCTTTACCATTTCGAATGAAAACTTCTCCGTCTTCCTTGAGCAATACCTTTGGACTTTGGGCAGCGACTCCGCGAATCATGTTGCGCCCCACCACTCGGGCAAAGAAAGCTTGAAGCTGCTCATACCACCGGACTGCTGCAGAAGTTGTGCTGCCCGCTTGAGCACTTGATGCACTGTCAAAGGGACGGACAAACGAGTCGTATACCGATTGAGTGGCAGCTTGACGACTTCTCTTTTCGAGAAAATCCCCCGTGGCTGTCAAGTCAAATGGAACACTGGAAAGAACGTTGAACTGATCAGCGTCCACGCTTACCAATCCGCCAAATTGATTGCTTTCGTTTGTTAACGTGACATGCGTTGGCGTCTTCAGGGTGGTCTTGCCACCAACAAAAATTTGCCAGTTAGAATTGCCAGATTCCTGAGTAATCGCTCCGTTAGCTTTTACGTCCAAGTCGCCGGCGACGTTTAAGTTGTTGAGCTTGATACCGCCAGACGAGCTGATCAAATTGACGTCGTTGCCATTCAAGTTATTAATCGCCAACTCACCCGTTGCCTGCTCAATGTTTGCAGTTCCTCCAACGTTAACGCTGCCCTCGGTGCCTTGGGTGAAGCTATTGTTGACCGTCAAGTCGTTGACAACACTGGTTTCTCCACCCGTTTGTTGAAACTCAGAAAAGATCATTTCGTCCGCGTTCAAAACTCCACCGTTTTGCGTGAAGATCTCACCAGTGAAAGTCTGATCGACGTTTAGCGTCCCCGAATCTTGCACAAGGCTTCCGCCGGTAAGATTGTCCAACGTCACTGGACCACCAACCGCCGAATCAAATGTGGGCGTTACTCCATCGGGGATAAAGACATCAGCAACGTTGGCAAAATCAGGAATGGCTCCACCTGCCCAATTTGACGCATCGCTCCAGTCACCGGTCGTTCCGCCAATCCAAGCGACTGAATCCAGCCGCGAAATACTTGCCGTGGTCGAAGCCTGATCGTCAATGCTGTAGTTGCCCAAGTCGATTCCACCATAAGTCGTTCCGCTAAGATTGACAGTCTGCTCAGTGCCAACGTTCTTACTTTCGAAGACACCAATCGTTCCACTGGCCAACAACTCGTCACCACTTACCATTCCGTTGAAATTCACCCCCGAAAGATCAACCGTTGCGGCGGTCGTGCCATCGTAGACTCGATCAACAGCAACAATTCCCTCAACGAAAATTGATTTCGGCGTAATCTCAGCCGTCGTTGAAACTTGGTTGGTGAAACTGTAGTTGCCGACATCTGTGCCGCCAAAGACTGTGCCGGCTAAAGTCACCGACTTTGAATTTCCGACATTCTTATTGTTAAACGTTCCGGTGGTGGACATTGCCGTCAAACTGTCGCCCGCAATCTTACCGTCGAAAACGACACCGGAATGATCTACGTTGGCAATTGTATCGCCGTCGTAAATCTTGTTGTTCGCAACAATGCTGTGTACTACCACTGACGCTGGTGTAATGTCTGCCGTGACTGTTCCCTGATGCGACAACCAATAGTTGCCACTGTCGCCGCCTAAAAGACTGCCTTCAAGCACAATCGTCTGGTCAGTTCCAACGTTTTTTTCATTGAAGCTACCCGAGAATTGCACGACAACGTCATCGCCCGATACCGTCCCGTCCAAAGTCAGTCCAGAGATATCCAATTCCGCAGATGTACTGCCGTCGTAAACTTTGTCTCGCCCGGCCAGTCCGCCCAAGGTGAATTGTCGCTGCGTGATGTCACCCGTCGATGTCGCTTGATCGGTAAAGCTGTAGTTGCTGACGTCCGTTCCACCGTAAGTTGTACCCGATAGCGTTACAACTTTATTTGTGCCCACGTTCTTGTTGTCGAAAGTGCCAGAGGTGCCAGCTGCGGTAAGATCGTCGCCACTAACAAGTCCGTTAAAAATTACGCCACTCAGATCAATAGTCGCCGCACTCGTGCCATCGTAGACTCGATTGTTCACCGAAATTCCTTCGACGATGACAGCCTTGGCAGTTATGTCTGCCATGGTGGTGTCAGCATGACTCAGGGAATAGTTTCCCGCATCAGCTTCCGACAATGCACTTGTGATATTGATCGTTTTCCCGGTGCCCACATTCTTATCTGCGAAAGAGCCCGTAAACGTGACCGCCAGTTGGTCGCCGCTGACGACACCCGTGGTTGTTGCACCTGAAAGATCAATCTGTGCTTCCACGGCTCCATCGTAAACCTTGTTTTGCCCGGCAAGTCCGGAGTACGTGATGACTCGTTTGCTGATGTCAGCTGTAGTCGTGTCTGTCGTACTTACTAGCGAATAGTTCGCCGCGTCAGTACCAGAAAGACTCAGCCCTGTTACATTGACTGTCTTTGATGTCCCTGCGTTCTTGTCAACAAACGTTGCTGTGCCGTCAATCGCAAAAATATCACCGGCGACAGCCCCATTGCTTGACGCACTAAAAATCGCTGCTGTCGTGCCGTCGTAGACCTTGCTGTCGACAACCAACGGTGTCGTGACTGCTTTCGTATTCACAGTCAAAGTTCCGCCGGTAATCGTGCCAACCGAATAGCCCAGTTGTTCGGATCCTGTTCCCGAGACACTTAACGTATGACTGCTTGCGGTATAATTGCCACTGGTTGAAGTCGTTCCACCGACAGTGATGCCTCCACCGTCGAAGATCTGGGCGAGCGAGTCGCCGTTTTGATTGCCAACCGTTGCTGTCAAACTTGGTGCGGTCCCGTATGTCACAGTTTCACTATCAACGGCTACCGTTATCGTCGGTTGTTCTCGGTAAATCGCGTTTAAACCGGAACCAACCGCTTGAGTGAAGTTGCTGGCCGCTTCGTCGCTGTTGTAACGGAATCGACCAGAGCCACTACCGATCAAGTCCGTGAGACCAGTGCTGTCTGATATATCGCCGCTGTAAATCGTTGCGGTTCCTCCGCTGCCAACAGTCACTTCAGCATCGTTTGTCACGATGACACTGCCGCCGGTCGCTGTTCCGGCCGCTGTGTTCTTTCCCGCATTCAAAGTGATGGCGGCTGCGGTCGCATTGGTGGTTTCGATGTCCTTACCGATCGTCAGGTCGCCAGTCAACGTAGCGATGTCGATGGTGTTATCTGAGACGACGCCGTCCAACGAACCGACGGTGCCTAGAGTCAATCCGTCGCTTTCGACAAGCGTCAGTGCTTTGCCATCGAATGCAAACGTACCGATTGCGTTGCTGGTACTATCAAGAGTCGTCGCACCCGTGGCGTCGATGGCAACTTCGCTGGCGCTAACGAAACCTGATGCCCCGTCAACGATCGTGCCGCTGGCATCGATGTAGATCTTACTTGCCCCGGTCGCTGTTAGCCCCGCGTTGATCGCGACGTCCCCACCATAGACGTTGATGTCACCATTGACGGTTTGCGCCGAGTTCAACGTAATGTCAGATGTGTTGCCGACTTTGCCAAGTGTCAGGCCACCCAAATTGCTGGCCGTCGTGAGGCTCGAGAGTGGCCATTCCAATGCGGAACTAAAACTGTTGCTAAATGAATCAATAATCAGAACGCCGGAGGTGTCGACGACAGATGCACCGCCGGCTGCAAACCT